>CAVXMG010000006.1:0-206228 GCA_963762735.1 uncultured Actinomycetes bacterium
GACCGGGGCTTGCAGCATGACTTAAGTATCCCAGGTAGGTACGACTGAGCGGGTTTCTGCCTTCCGCGCGGGATGTCATGCCGCAGGCACGCCGACCCGGATCGCCGTCTGGGAGATCCAGGACTGGCAGGGACCGTAGGAGGACCGACGTACATGGCTTCCAGCGGGCCGCGCACCGGGGCTACCCATCGCCCCGGCAAGTGGCCGCGCCGGGTGGCTACGACCAGGGCAGGAGCTCGGTTCGCCGGCTGAGCGGGGTTGCGGTATCAGGGGATCAGGCCCAGGTCGCGTGCGCGAGCTACGGCCTCGGTGCGGTTGGCGGCGCCGAGCTTGCCCAGGACGTGGGTCACGTGCTTTTTGACCGTGTCGAGCGCCACGACAAGGTCGTAGGCGATGCGCTGGTTGGACTTGCCCGCTGCGACCAGCCGCAGCACCTCCAGCTCACGGCCGGTCAGCGGCTCGATCAGGCCCGGCACCGTGCCGAGCTCAGGCCGAAGTGCTGCCGCGGCGTTAAGTTTGCCGTCGAAGGCCTGCACCAACCGGGCCAGGCAGCGGAGCGGGATGCGCCGGGCGGGGGCCTGTTTTGCCCGGTGGGCGGCGGCCAGCCGACCGAGCAGAGCACCCATCGGCGGCCCCTCGTCGGCGAAGACCCGCACGTGGCCCTGCGGGCACGAGAGGGTGAGTGCCTCGACCAGCGCGGCCATCGCGGCGGGCTCGTCGCGGCTGGCCTGGTGTGCTAGCGCTTGCAGCGCGCGTATCTCGATAACGCTGCCAATGCGGCCCCCGGTTGCCGCCTGGGCGAGCAGCCGATCGAGCAGCGTGAGGGCTTGGCCAGGGCGGTCTTGCGCGAGCAGCACCCGCGCCAGCACCAGGTATTCCCGCTCCTGCGGGTAGCCCGGTTCGTCGTCTGGGCGGAGGCCGCGCTGCTCGGTCCAGCGCGCAGCCGCGGCGGTGTCGCCCTGGGCGAGGAGCAGCCGCGCGCGCTGCGATGGCACCGGGTTGAACAGGGTGATCACTTGTGGGCTCAGCCCGGCCTGCCCGGCCTCGCCCATCGCCTCCAGGGCCCCGGCCGCGTCACCTTGCGCGTGCCGGATCCGGGCCACGACAGCCAGGCCGGTGGCCAGCGGCGGGGTGAAGGCAAGTTGCCGGCACAGCGTGACCCCGCGGGTGGCGTGGTCAAGGGCGGCGGCCAGCTCGTTCCGCTCGTACAAGACCTGGGCCAGGCCCACGTGCGCTGGACCCGTGAGGGCTGTCTGGCTGCTCTCACCGAAGGTGTCCAGCGCTTGCCGGTAGGTCGCCAGCGCCGCATCCAAGTGGCCCTGGGCCCGCTGCACCTCGCCCAGGTCGTACCAAACGCGCATGGGGAGAAAGCCAGCGAAGAGCGCGCCGGCGGCCCGCCGCTCGGCGAGCACCTCTGCCAGGCCGCGCTCGGCTGGCTCGAGCCGGCCGTCCAGCCAGTCCGTCGCCGCCCGGTTCCAGTGCACGAAGGAGCGCATGAACCAGTCGTCCTCGCCCAGTTGGGCCAGGGCCTGCCGGTTGTAGCCGGCCGCGAGGGCGGCATCACCGCGCAGCCGCGCGAGCGAGGCGCGCAGGAACGCGATCCCGGCGGGGACATTGGCCAGCACGCTATCGCCTTGTGGCGGTCCGAGGGACGGTTCATATGGCTCGTCGCCGCTGACCGCAAAGGCGCGCTCGGCGTCATCGAGCAGGGCCTCGAGTGCTTCCAACTGGAATCCCTGGGCGACGGCGTACGCCTGGGCCAGGCATAGGCGCGGACGGGCGCGTACCGACTCCGCCGGCAGCGCCGAAAGCCAGCGGCGCAGGGTCACGCCCTCGCTGCGGCCGAGCAGCTCCTCGACGTGCCGCTCCACCAGCCGCGCCGCCCAGGCCGCCTCCCCGGCCGCCAGCGCGTGCCGCACCGCGTCATCGGCCAGGTCATGCTCCTCGCACCAGGCGGCCGCGGCCCGGTGCAGCGCCTGCACCCGGCCGGGCTGCTCTGCCTGCAGCCGGGCGCGCAGCAGATCGGCGAACAGGTGGTGGTAGCGCCACCAGCCGCGCACCTCATCCAGCGGCACCAGAAACAGGCCCGCCCGCTCGATGTCGGCCAGCATCGCCTGGCTGCCTGCCCGGCCGGTGACCGCATCACACAGCTCCCCGGTCAGCCGCTCCAGCACCGAGGTCTCCAGCAAGAATTCTCGTACCTGCGGGTTCTGCCGCTCGAGTACCTCCCCGGTCAGGTAGTCCAAGACGTAACGATGGCTGCCGCTGAACGCCGCCACGAACCCGGCGGTGTCCGCCTGTCCCCGCAGCGACAGGCCAGCCAGTTGAAGCCCCGCAGCCCACCCCTCGGTGCGGGCCGTCAATGCCGCCACCGCCGTGCCGGGCAGGTCAGCGCCGATCGCTTCGCGCAACAGCGCCGCCGCCTCGTCCGCGGTGAAGCGCAACTCGGCGGCACGAAGCTCGGCGAGCTGACCACCAGCCCGCAGCCGCGCCAGCGGCAGCGGCGGGTCGGACCGGCTCGCCAGCACCATCCGCAGCCCTGGCGGCAGGTGCTCCAGCAGGAACAACAGCGACTCATGGACTGGCTGGGAGTCGATTAGGTGGTAGTCGTCCAGGACCAGCAGCACCTCGTCCTCACGGGGGTCGGCTGCTAGTTCGTTGATCAGTGCCATCACCAGCCCATCGGGGGAAGACGCCTCCGGGGGACCCAGCGCAGGTCCGGCCAGTTCGCCTATCCCTGAGCGTGCCTGGCTTAGCGCGGCGACCACGTGCCGCCAGAACCGCGCTGGGTCATTGTCACCGACGTCTAGCGACAGCCAGGCCACCGGCCGGCCGCCGTGCCGGGCCCAGTCGGCCAGCAGGACAGTCTTGCCGGACCCGGCCGGGGCGCTGACCAGGATCAGCCCTCGCGCTAGCCCCTCCTCCAGCTGACCGACCAGCCTCGGGCGGGGCACAAAACCCGGCCGCCG
Organism: uncultured Actinomycetes bacterium; assembly: GCA_963762735.1. Lineage (GTDB taxonomy): Bacteria > Actinomycetota > Actinomycetes > Streptosporangiales > Streptosporangiaceae > DASXKD01. The sequence continues at coordinate 2,970 of CAVXMG010000006.1, forward strand.
ACGGGGCACATGCAGTTTGGTAGCAAGCAGGACATCCTGGCGGGACATGGCAGCCCCGGCCGTTGCCATCACGGGCTGGTCAGCCATCGGCGACCTACCGCTCAGCGCCACCAGCGATCCTCGCTCCAGCCGCTGTGTGCGATCAGTGTAACGGCTGGCTGACGGCCGCCGCGGCTGCGCGGCGGCTGGCTGTGGCCGTTCGGTCATCCGCCGTCCTGCGCGTGCCGCTGGGCGGCCTCGGCAGTGAGCGCCCCGGCGCCAGGGATCCAGTGCCCGAATGGTGACCTGATCCCTGACACCGCTGGGCGGCCCCGGTAGCACCTTCGGGTGACCGATCGCCACGCCGCGATATTCCACCCGGCAGGCACCTTTGGGTGACGCCCCACGCAGGCGGGAATTCGTACCGTTCCCCCAAGAGCCGAGCTACCCATCTCCTAGTGGAGGACGTCATGTACGACCCGCCTGCCTATCTGTGGGCGATCATCATCGCCGGGCCCACCGCGGTCGCGGCTTTGACCTGCATCGTGCTGTACGGCGGTGCAGAACGCGCAGGCCTGGGCCGAAGGCGTGCGGCGCTGCTCGCCGGGGCCGCGGCCGTCGTGCTCGGCGGCTGGTTGACCGCCAGCGCGGTGATCGCGGATCACGGCTGGTACCACACGCTGCCGTGGTTTCCAGTCGCGATAACTGGCTACCTGGGCTTGCTGCTGGCGCTCAGCCGGATCCCAATGGTGGCGCGCGCCCTGGCGGCGCCGGGCATGGTGAGCCGCCTGGAGCTTCCGCACGCGCCCCGCGTGGCCGGGGTGGCCTTCCTGCTCTACCTGGCCCTCGGCCACCTGCCGGCGCTGTTCGCCCTGCCCGCGGGCCTGGGCGACATCGCCGCCGGTATCGCTGCGCCGCTGGTCGCGCTCAGGCTCGCGCGGGGCACCGGCCGCCGCGCCGCGGTGTGGTTCAACGCGTTCGGCCTCACCGATCTGGTCGTGGCCCTGACCCTCGGCGCCCTCACCGGATTCCAGCTGCTCAACGTCACCCCCTCCAGCGCGCCGATCACCGAGCTACCGCTCGCGCTGATCCCGACAGCCACCGTGCCGCTGCTATTCGCCCTGCACATCACGTCCATGTTCACGCTCGCCCGAGCCCCACGACCAGCGCCGTCAGCCACCGGCCCGCTCATTTCCGGCGCCACGCCGCGCGCTGCTCTGGCGCCACGCCCGGGAGCCCGCGCCCGGTGAAAGTACCCAACGCAGAGGAGAAGAAGAGGCGGCCGCCTGGCCGTGCGCCGGCAGGCGCACCCCCGTCCTGCTCACCAGCCAGCTCATGGCCGCCGAGCCCTACCAGGAGGGCCATCCGCCCGCGCGACTGTACGCGGGGCTTGGGCCCGGTCAATGGAAAGGAAACGCAATGAACACCCGGAGTCCATACCCAGTCGCCGAGGTCCTGGAGATCTCCCAGCCGAGGTTCGTCCTTGACCGAGCCGATGAGCGAGGTGCAGCGGTCCCACTCATGGGTCCCGCCGACCCGGGCACGGCAACGCCGCTGATGGGCCCGGCCACCGTGGGCACCACGGCCCCGCTGATGGGCCCGGCCGCTCCGGCCACCGTTATCCCGCTGCTTGGTCCCGCCGATCGCGGCACGATGGTCTCGCTCATGGGTCCCGCCGACCCGGGCACGGCCACGCCGCTGATGCTGTCGGCCGATCCGGCGAAGTGCGACCCCGTCGACAGGCGTTTGGCCGCGGGTCAGGGAACTCCTGCCTAAGCCTGAGGGAGGATACGCCTATGAGGCTGTTGACTAGGCGGGAGATCGCCACCGTGGGCGGGAAGTTCACCAGCAACTGCACATGCTCGGGCTCCCCGGCGCAGCGCGGTGAAGCAGGAACCCGCGCGATGTCACGCCGGGAAGTGGCGTGACAGGCGGGAATCTCCGCCCTTCAGGGCGGAGCGGAAGTCAACATCCCCCCGTGCAGGATGCTGTTGCGGATGCGGACCTGGCGGGCGCGGCTGAGGAGTTGTACGCGCTCTCGCCCAGCGACTTCACCGCCGCCCGTGACGAGCGGGTGGCGCAGGCCCGCACGTCAGGCGACCGGGATCTCGCCCGGGCCATCGGGGCGCTGCGCCGCCCGACGGTGAGCGCGTGGCTGGTCAACCAGCTTGCCCGCGAGGCCGGGGACCAGGTGGGCGAGTTGCTGGCGCTAGGGGAGTCGCTGCGCCGGGCGCAGCAGGACCTGGCCGGGGAGCAGGTGCGGGAACTGTCGGCGCAGCGCAGGCGCCTGGTCGGGGCCCTGGTTACCGAGGCGAAGCGGCTCGCGGAGCGGGACGGCAGGGCGGTCGGCCTGCAGGTTGAGCGCGAGGTGGAGGCCACCCTGCAGGCGGCGCTGGCCGACGCCGACGCGGCGGCCGCGGTGCGTGCGGGCTGCCTGGCCAGCCCGCTGTCCTATGCCGGGCTGGGCGTGGGGGATGAGGCCGGCGCGGTGTCCTGGCAGCGAGCGCCGGCCCGGGAGAAGGCGCCGGCGGAGGGACAGGCCCCGGCTGAGAAGAAAGCGCCGGCCAGGCAGAAGGCGCCAGCGCGGGAGCGGGCCAGCCCCCGGCGGGGCACGGAGACCGCGGCCGAACGGGAGGCCCGGCTGGCTGCCGCGGAGGCGGAACGCCAGGCCAGGCAGGCCGCGGCCGAGGCGGAGCGCCGGGCGGCCAAGATCGCCGAGGCGGAGCAGGCCGTCCGTCGCGCGGCGGATGCCGTGGCGGCCGCGGAGGCCGGCCTTGCCGAGGCCGAAGCGCGGTTCACCAGCGCCCGGGGCGCCCAGGAGTCCGCCAGGCAGCAGGTCGAGCGGCTCGACAAGGAACTCAGCCTGGCCATCGCGGCGGAGAGCCAGGCCAACCGCGCCGCTCGCGACGCCCAGCGGGGCAAGGAAGCGGCGGCGCGGGCGGCGGACGAGGCCAAGCGGCGGCTCGCCCGGGCTCAGACGGCCGTCGGCCGCCTCGGCTGACAGGGCCGCGGCCCCGTGACGAAGGAACGGGGCCGCAGGCCAGCGGGGGTCCGGGGGTCGCCCCCCGGGCTGACAGGGCCGCGCATGCCGGCGAAGATGCCCGCTCGCGGTCTTTCTGCGCGATCCGCCGCCACCAACTGGCCGGCTTGACCGTCTTAGATAACGCCGGGCTGAGCGTCCGGTGCGCCGGCAGGGAACATTCAGGTTAAGCACGGCATCAGGTGCTAGACCGAGATAACCCCCGCAAAGAGAGACAGGTGGCATGCGAATGAACAGATGGGCCCGGGCCCGCAGCCCGCAAGGCTGGCTCACGGCGGTCGGCGTGGCGGCAGTGGTGCTCGGGTTGACGGCGGCTGCGAACGCCCCTGCCCAGGCCGGGGCCGGCGCGAACCGCGGGCGCGAGACAAGCCGGCCGAGCCCTCGCGGCAAGCCAGGGCCGCCGGGTTTCTGGTACGGCACCGACAGCTTTCCCATGACGGTCAGCGGCTCCGCGCCCTACTCCGAGCCGCAGATCGGCGGGAAGTACGGCGGCTACATCGGCATGACTGGGAACTGGGCAACGTGGCAGCACTGCGGCGACAAGGTCGCTTGGTCGGACACCAACGCCGCGGACGCCGACACCAACTTCAGCACCTATCACCTGGGCGTCGGCACCGGCGTCTACTGGTTCATGGGCGGACCTGGCGTCGATCCGCACTACAACGGCACCACGGCCGAGGCGTACGCGTGGGGCCAGCAGCAGGCGGTCCGCACGCTCTCCGATGTCGCCAAGCTCACGGTGACCTACCCGGTGATCTTCGCCGACGTGGAGATACCGGGTAACGCGCCGGGCATCAGCCCGGCCCCTGACAACGGCTGGAACTCGGTCTACACCTCACCGTGCAGCGGCAAGGTCAGCAAGAACGGCATCGCGGCGAGCGTGGACCGGGCCGACTTCAACGGGTTCTTCGACGAAATCGCGCAAAACTCCAGCTTCACGCCGGGCGTCTACTCCTCCGCGCCGGTGTGGACCGGCATTTTCGGCACCGGCGGGTTCTCCCACATCAAGCACACCTTCGAGTGGACCTACCTCGCTGACACCAGCAGCCTGTCGCATACCCCCGACGGCTGGTGCCTGCGGAACACCAGCACCTGCGCGCAGTTCTACGGCGGGGTGACCAGTTCCGACAGCAACGCCGTGATGTGGCAATGGTCCGGCGGCGGCGGCACCTTCAACGGGTTCGGTGACTTCGACCAGATCGACGCCAACCGGACCCCGGCCTAGGGATGCCCGGTGGTCACCGGCGTGCTCGGCACGCCGGTGACCTGGCCGGCCGGCCTGGCCAGGCGACTCGGCCACCACATCCGGTCGCCGATGTCCAGGTTGAGCGCGGTGACCAGCACCGACCTGACGATGATGGTGTCAAGGAGCACGCCGATCGCGACGCAGAAGCCGATCTCCGTCAACATCACCAGGGGCAGGGTGCCGAGCGTGGCGAACGTACCCGCGAGCACCAGGCCCGCCGAGGTGATCACCCCGCCGGTGGCCGCCAGCCCGGTGAGCGCGCCCTGGCGGGTTCCCGAGCGCTTGGCCTCCTCGCGGACCCTGGTCATCAGGAAGATGTTGTAGTCGATGCCCAGCGCGACCAGGAACACGAACGCGAACAGCGGCATCGACACGTCCGCGCCCGCGAACCCGAACAGGGAGCGGAACGCCAGCGCGGACAGGCCGAGCGCGGCCGGGCTGTCCGGCTTGCTTGTCAGGGTGCCCTGCAGGAAGACCAGGCCGTCCTTGATGGCCGGGCGGCTCACCGCCTGAATCCCGCCCGCACCCTGGAGCGCGCTGGCCAGCCGGGTGCCGTCGCGGCCCTGCCGATCACGGCGACCGGCTCACCTGCCCCGGCCGGGAAGTGCTGGGCGAGTGCCGCCTCGGCGGTGACCGACTGCGGATGCCCGCGGAACGACTGTGCTGTGGTCAGCGTGCCCACCTTGAAGCCGATCAGGCCCAGCGACGCGACGGCGAGCAGGGCGGCGGTGACCGACCAGACGGCCCGTGGGCGGTGCGAGATGAGCCGCCAGCTCCCCGGGCGGCGGCCGCCTTGTGCCGCGTGGGAGCATGTGCGGGTGCGCGCGCTGAGAACCCCCGATGACCGTTTCGCCGATCTGCCCGGCTTCCCCTGGGCACCGCGGTACGCCGACGTCGGCGGGCTGCGGATGGCCTACGTGGCGGACGGCCCGGCCGACGGCGCGCCGGTGCTGCTGCTGCACGGCGAGCCGAGCTGGTCGTTCCTGTACCGAAAGGTGATGCGGGTCCTGGCCGACGCCGGGCTGCGGGTGATCGCCGCCGACATGATCGGCTTCGGCCGGTCGGACAAGCCCGCGGAGATGAGCGACCATTCCTTCGCCCGGCATGTCGAGTGGATGCGTGCCCTGGCCTTTGACGCCCTCGGCCTCACCGGGCTCACGCTCGTCGGCCAGGACTGGGGCGGGCTGATCGGGCTGCGCCTGGTGGCCGAGCACCCGGACCGGTTCGCCCGGGTGGTCGCGGCGAACACCGGGCTGCCCACCGGCGACCAGGCGATGCCCGAGGTGTGGCTGCGGTTCCGCGACGTCGTGGCGGCTGCGCCGGAACTGGGCATCTCCCGGCTGCTGCAGGCCGGGTGCCGGACCGTGCTGCCCGCCGAGGTGCTCGCCGCCTACGAGGCCCCGTTCCCCGACGAGAGCTACAAGGCCGGCCCACGCGCGATGCCCACGCTGGTCCCGACGACCCCCGACGACCCGGCCTCGGCGGCCAACCGGGCGGCCTGGCAGAAGCTCGCGGCCTGGGACAAGCCCTTCCTCGTCGCGTTCAGCGACTCCGACCCGATTACCGGGGCCATGGCGCCGATACTGAAGCGGACCGTGCCAGGCGCGGCCGGCCTGGATCACCCTGTCATCGAGGGCGCGGGCCACTTCCTGCAGGAGGACGCCGGCGAGCGGCTCGGTACCGTGATCGCCGACTTCGTCCGCGCGACCTAAGCGCCCCGCTATGGGCCGACCACCGATACCGTGCTGTCGTTCTGGTTGGTGACGTACACGAGCCTGGTTTGCGGGTTCACCGCGACGTTGGATGGCAGCGACCCGACCTTGACCGTCCCGGTGACGGTGTTTGTCGTCCCGTCGGCGACCAGGAGCTGGGCATGCCAGAAGCTGTCGACGTAGATCGTGTCCGTCAGCGGGTTCACCGCTATCCCCCATGGGTTGCGGACGGTGAAGGTCGCGGTGACCGTATTGGTCTTTCCGTCGATCACCGCTACCGGGCCGGCCTGGCCGGTGGCGACGGTCACGTCGTAAATGGTGTCGGTCTGCGGGTCCACGGCGACGCCGAGGCCGCGGACACCGATTCTGGCGATGACCTTGTTCGTCCGCCCGCTGATCACCGATACGGCCGTCTGGCCGGTGGCGTAGGCGGTGTCGGTGAGCGGATTCACCGCCACGCCGAGCGGGTCGTAGGCGACGCGGATCGTGGCAATGACCGTGTTGGTCTTCCCGTCGATCAACGCCACGTTGTGGCCTCGGAACCGGCCGACGTAGACCTTGCCGGTGCCCGGGTTCACGGCGATGCCCGCCGCAGGGAACGGCACCTTGATCGTGGCGCTGATCTTGTTCGTCTTGCCGTTGATCACCGCTATCGACCGCCCGCCCGGATTGGTGACGTACACCAGATCGGTGCGTGGGTTTACCGCGGCCTGCCAGGGGCTACCTCCGAGATGGAGGGTAGCGGTCACCGTGTTTGTCTTCCCGTTGATCACCGACACCGTGCCGTCGCCCCCGCAGGGCACGTAGATCATGTCGGTCGCCGGGTTCACCGCCACTCCGATCGGATGGAAGCACACCGGGATCGTGGCAACGACCTGCTGGGAGGTGTCCGCGGCGCCGGCCGCCGCAGGCGCCATCGTCGCGGCGGTCAGCAGGGATAGGCAGATCAGGTACCTGGCTGTTCGCATGGCCCGGCTCCTCGTCAGACGGTGCGCGGTGGCCGGCTCGCCCTGGGCCACCGCGCTGACTGTCGTCGCAGGGGCGGCGTCATCCACAGGTGAGACGTGCGCCGGAGCACGGCGGTTGACGGCCGGTGCCGGCCCGGATGGAATGTTTGCCACCGGCTCTCTGGGTACGCAAGTCATTGGCGGGCGAGGCGCCCGCGCGGATGGGGTGACCCATATGTGGCTCGATGTCGCCATCGTGGCCCTGTTTATCGTCGGTATCTACTGCTTCGCCGTGCTGACCGGCTGGCAGACGCGCTTGATCGGCCCGCAGGAGCAATCGCCGGGCCGAGGACATGTACGACCAGTACGCCGGTTCCCCGCGCCAGCAGCGGCGGTATGCCAAGGAGCACGGCGAGACCTGGCATGACGACCCGGCCTCACGGCGGTAGCGGAACCTCCGCCCACAGGTACAGGCGCGGCGAGGGGTACTCGCCGGAGTAGGGAGCCCGTTCGTGCCGCTCTCGTACCGCAAGGCCTGCCGATTCCGCCATCGCCGCGATTTCGTCCAGCGATACGAGGGTCGCGCGAACCTGGACCGGAAGGCCGAACGCGGCATCGGAGCCGGTCTCCCCGGTACCGCCGTGCATGGCGGCCAATAGCGCACCGCCGGGAGCCAGTACCCGGCGGAACTCCGCGATGGCATCGGGGATGCGTGCTCTCGGCAGGTGGATCATCGAGTAGAACGCGACGATCCCGGCCAGGGACGCCGTCACCGGCCGGGAGGTCGCACATGTCCGCCACCCGGAACGTCAGCCCGGGCTGGCACCGCCGCGCCACCGCCACCGAGCCAGGGGAGATGTCCGCCCCGGACGCCGTGACGCCCCGGTCAGCCAGGTACCTGGTCAGGTGGCCGGCCGCGCCGCAGCCCACGTCCCATACCTCGCCGCGCCCGGCGAGCGCCGCCGCGAAGCGGTCAAGCAGGTCGCGGTCGAACGGCTTGCCGGCGAGTTCCCCGGCGAACGTGGCCGCGTAGTGCTCGGCCGCCACGTCATAGGTGTGCGCGATGTCCGGCCAGGGTGTGTTCATTCGTGGGCCGCCGCGGCGAAGAAGGTGAACCGGACCCGGCCGTAGCTCCGCTCGTCGGCGAGTTCCAGGTGCGCCAGGTCCAGCGGGACGCTCTCCGACGGGTCGTGCTGCGCGACGACGACCGCGCCATCGGCCAGCCAGCCGGGCTCGCGGTCGAGGAGCGCGACGGCGCGCGGCCACAGGCCGCGCCACTGTGGCGGGGCCACGAAGATCACGTCGAAGGGAACCGGCGGTTCCCGCAGGTAGCCGAACACGTCCCGGCCGACCACCTCGGCCCGTGCCGCCAGGCCGGTGACCTCCAGGTTGTGCCGGATGCCCGCCAGGGCAGGCGCGGCCCTTTCGACGAACGTGGCGCTGGCCGCGCCCCGGCTGAGCGCCTCGATGCCGACGCTGCCCGTGCCCGCGAACAGGTCAAGGAAGCGGCTGTCACCGATCCGCGGCGTGAGGATGTTGAACAGGCTCTCCTTGGCCCGGTCGGTGATCGGCCGGGTGGCGGAGGTGCGCGGCGGCCGCAGGGTCCGCCCCTTGGCGCTGCCGGCGATCACCCTCACCGGGCCATCATCTCGTGGCGGGGCTCACAGTTGCCCGCCGTAGAAGCCGTGCCGGGCAAGCGGCTCCACCAGTTGGGCCTCCTCGTAGGCCAGGTGGGACAACAGGACATCGGTCAGGATGTCGGCCGCCTCCTGCAGCCCGTCGAACCCGTCCGGGTCGCGCAGGTGCTCGACCAGTGCGGCGTCCACGTCCTCAAGTACCTGGTGAATGGTCTTGTGCTCGTCGGCCAGCCGGTCAAGCACCGGTGCCAGGCCCGATTCAGCCGCCCGCAGGTGCGGGAACACCGCCTGGTCTTCCAGGGTGTGGTGCCCGGTCACGATCCGGCAGTACGAGGCGCAGTACGCGCCCAGCGTCCAACTGTTCTGCCGCAGCGTTGTCTGGTTGATCGCCGAACGCACTCGCGCGGCGCTGGCGGCGTCCCTGACCTGGCCGATGAGGTCGCGGATCTGGGCGAGTTCGGAACGCAGGTGGTCGTGTATCTCGACGAGATGGCGGGCGACCGCCCGGCCGTGAGCCGAGTAGGCCGCGTCCTGCGGCGGCTGCGGGCCGGCCGGCCGGGCGGACTCGTCCCAGAGCCGGGCCGTGCTGAGCCGTTCGCCGGTGTCCGGGGTCGGCGTCACGCCCAGCACCTCACGCGCGGTCATCGCACCTCCGGCAGCCCCACCCTGGTTGAGAGATCAACTGTATGTCGGCCACCGCGGTGGGCAGGACCGGCCCTCTCCGGTCATCGGGGGAGCACGTGCGGGTTGAGTATCCCGTCCGGGTCGAACGCCGACCTGATCCGGGCGAATAGCGCGCGCTCCTGCGCGGACCGGACCAGCGGCAGCCAGCGGGCCTTCAGCGCGCCGATGCCGTGCTCGGCCGAGATCGACCCGCCGAGCGAGGCCACGAAGCCAAACACCGCGTCCTCGTGCCGCCCGTCCGCCTCTGCCGCGGGCACCACGTTGACGTGCAGGTTCCCGTCCGCGACGTGCCCGTAGATGATCACCTTCGCGCCGGGGTCCACGGACCGGACCACCGCGCCGACCTCGCTGGCCAGCGTGACCCATTGCGCGGCCGGTACCGACACGTCGAGCTTCAGCGGCACCCCGAGGAACCCGGCCGCCTCGGGATGGCGCTCCCGGCAGGCCCACAGCCTGGCCCGGTCCGCCGCCGTGTTGCCCACAGCCACCGGGTGGTCTCCGGCCACCCCGGCCAGGTCCTCGTCCGCTCCCGGCCCGGCGGCCTCCAGCAGCAGGAACGCGGGAACCGGGTCACGCAGCGGCGGCGCCAGCCCGGCATGCTCGGCCAGCACGTCCAGCCCGGCCCGGGTGAAGAACTCCGCCGACAGCAGGCCGGGGACGGCGCGCAACGCCTCCCTGGTCAGTTCGTGGACCTCGCCGGGGCCATCGAGCCCGATGATCACGGTGACCGGATCGACCGCCCGCGGGACGAGCTGGATCCGGGCCGCGGTGACCACGGCCAGCGTCCCCTCCGAGCCGGCCAGCAGGCCCGCGTAGTCGTACCCGGTGTTGTCCTTGACCAGCCCGGCCAGGTGCGACACCACGGTGCCGTCGGCGAGCGCCGCCTCCACGCCGCGCACCTGGGCCCGCATCGGCCCGTAGCGCAGCACCCGGAGCCCGCCCGCGTTGGTCGCGACCGCGCCGCCCACCGTGGCACTGTCCCTGCTGGCGATCAGCACCCCGAGGTCAAGCCCCGGATCCGCGTCCGCGACCCGCTGCAACGACACCCCCGCGCCAGCCGTGACCTGCGCCGCGTCGGCGTCCACCGCCCCCAGCCGGTCCAGCCTGGCCAGGCTCAGCACCACCTCGCCGTGGAGCGGGACGCCCCCGCCCACCAGCCCCGTGTTCCCGCCCTGCGGGACCACAGGCACGCCCGCCTCCCGGCAGAGCCCCAGCACCGCCGCGACCTCAGCGGTGTCCGCGGGGCGCAGCACGGCCGGGGCATGCCCGCGGAAGCGGCCGGTCCAGTCCACCGCGTACCCGGCGGTGGCATCCCCGGTCAGCACATGCGCATCGCCCACCACAGAAGCGAACTCGGCCAACAACGCCCCGGGAAGCCCGCTGTCGCTCATGTCACCCCAATTGTGGTCGTTGGCATGCTGACCACAAAAGAATGTCGTCGTTGTGCCAATGACCACAAACGTAGGCGGAACAGGGCGCTGTGGCGGCGGGTGACGGGCGCGCGATGGCTGGCGGGCGGGGCATGCTAACCCCGGCAGGCGTGCATGGCGCGGGCGAAGGCCGCGCCACGATCGGCGTAGTCGCGGAAGGCGCCGAAGCTCGGCGCGGCGGGCGACAGCAGCACGACCCCGTCCGGGCGCGCCCAGCCGAACCCGCGCTCCACCGCGGCGTCCAGGTCGGCGCAAGGGACCACGTCCACCTTGGCAGGCTCCGCCGCCTCGATCGCGGCCAGGATCCGGGGCCCGGTGTCCGGGATGGTGAGCACCAGGGTCGGCCAGTCACGCGCGGCCAGGCCGGTGGCGAGCGGCGCGTAGTCGATGCCACGGTCGTGGCCCCCCGCGATGAGCGCGACCCGGCGGCCGGGGAAGGCGTCAAGCGCGGCCAGGGTGGGCAGCACGTTGGTGGACAGGCTGTCGTCCACGAACGTCACCCCGCCGACCTCGCCGATCACCTGGAGCCGGCTGGCCAGTTGGACGAATCCAGCCGCGGCCCGCGCCAGCGCCTCCTCGTCGTCGGCCTCGCGAACGCCGAGCGCGCGCAGGACGGCCCGGGCGATCAGGGCATTGCGCCGGCTGTGCGCGCCGAGCAGGCCCAGTGGGGCCATCCAGATGCTGCCGGGTTCGTCGTCCGCGCTGACCCACTCCACCCGTGGGCCGAGCAGAGCGGCGCGCTCGTGCAGCAGATCGCTGTCCCCGTTGGCAATGGTGAGGTCCGCGCCGGGCTGCGAGCAGGCGGATAGCTTGTCCGCGTAGTACGTCTCCACATCGCCATGCCAGGTCAGGTGGTCAGGATGCAGGGACGTCACTGCCACGACGGCGGGCGAGAAAGCCAGGTCGGTGGCCTGATAGCTGGATGTCTCGATGATCCAGCAGCGGGCATCCGCATCCGGCACCGCCGGGTCCCACGGGGGCTGGCCTATGTTGCCGCCGATCACGGACGGGTAGCCCCACCGGCGCAACAGATGCCCTGCGATGGCCGTTGTGCTGCTCTTGCCCTTGGTCCCGGTGATGCACGCGACCCGGCTGCGGTCTGCCTCGGCCAGCCACAGGCCGAGGCCACCGGACACGGGAATGCCGCGGCCTTCCAGCTCCGCGACCTCAGGACGGTAGCGGCTGATCCCAGGTGTCTTGACCACAACTTCGCAGGCGGCCAGCGCATCGAGGCCGCCCTCCGCGGTGGCGAGTACCGGGCGGCCGCCCGGTCCCGGCCCGGCCGGGCGGTCGTCGACCAGTACCGGATCCACCCCAAGCTCGCTGAGCTTGCGCAGGTTGGCAGCGCCCTCCACGCCGAGGCCCCAGACGCCGGCCCGGGTACCGCGCAGGTCAGACCAGGAGATCGTTGGTCTCATGCACTAGTCGCCTCGTGGCCGGAGCTTCGCGATGGCGGCGAACCTGCCGCATGGCCGGACCGCACGGTCACTGAAAAAAAGACCGGGCTCGGCACCGGTGGGAACGGCAGCCACATGGGTGCGCTCTCGCGCCACGCCAGCCTGGCCCAGGATCACGAGGTTGGCCGCCCACAGGTCGAAGAGCCACTTGCCGGTGCCGTCGGGCCGGATGACGCTCTCCGCATCCGCGCCGAAGGACTCCCGCGCCGCGTCGGCGACCTCGTCACCGACCTGGTAGCCATCGGGGGAGATGGCCGGCCCGAGCCCGGCGATGACGTTCTCAGGCCGGGCGCCCAGGGTGGCCATGGCCTCCAGCGCAGCGTCCACCACGCGGGCCACCGTGCCGCGCCAGCCAGCGTGGACACTGGCGAGCACATGCGCGGCGGGGTCGTAGAGGACGATTGGCACGCAGTCGGCCACCATCACCACAAGGACCGTGCCCGGATCGGTGGTCACCAGCGCGTCCGCGTTGCCGATCGCGTCATCGAGGGTCCAGGCGCCCCGACCACGATCGGCGGCGGTCACGACCTGCACCTCACGGCCGTGCGCCTGGTTGCAGAACACGAAATCGCCCGGGTCGGCGCCCATCGCCTTCGCGGCCCGGCGCCGGTTCTCCAGCACGTCAGCAGGTTCATCGCCGACGTGAAGGCCGAGGTTCAGCCCGGCGTAGGCGCCGGAAGAGACCCCGCCGTGCCGGGTGGTGACCATGACGTCCACCGGGAACCCGTCGAAGGCGGGCCAGGCCAGGGTCTCCAGGCTGCCACGCGAGCGGAACTCATAGGCGGTCGCGGCTGGTGCGGTCATCGTCTGGATATTAGTGCCTCTCCTGGCGGGCAGCGGCCAGAAGATCTGACGCGGCAAGTAGGGCGGACCTGACCTCCTGCAGGTAGCTGCGCCCGCCGAAGTCCTTCATCGGGAGGTAGGCCGTCCCGGCATCGACTCCGCAGCAGGCCACGGCGCAGCCCCGGTCCAGGCCGAGCTTGCGCAGCCCGTCGAACTGCTGGAACGGCACGTAGATCTGGGTCGTCACCAGAAGGACCCGGTCGGCCGCGCGGATCCCGGCGCCCTCCGCCCAGTCCTTCAACTGGTCGGCGGTGTTCACCCGCCTCTTCGCCGGGTCGGCGGACGGCACGATAAGTACTTCGATGCCAGGGCCCTGTCCCGCGGCAGCCCACCGATACCGGCCGGAGGCCGCCCACAGGCTGTCATCCCACTCGGCCAGACGGGGCCCGGATCGCTCAGAGATCTCCGGCTCACCCAGCCCGAACGCCGAGCGGGTCGCCGCCAGCAACGCGTCCGCCTCGTCGAACAACTCACCGAAGCCCAGTTCTCTGGCCTGGTCAGGTTCCCGCCCACCCAGCTTCCTGTGACCGCCGAGGACCGCGACGGTCCGGGTGTCGAGGCCTTCATCGAGCAGGCCCGCGGTGCGGCGGGTACGGTTCACGCACGCGCTCACCAGGCCAGACAACACCAGTACCGCCGAGAAACGGCCTGCCGGGGGCGGGGTGGCATCGACCAGCCCGAGCGCTCGGGCGGCGGCGGTGACCAGATCGTCAGGGATCACTCTGCCATTGACCTCCGCCGGGTCGGATTCGATGAAGTTCCGCTCCCGCTGAGCGCGGAAATCCCAGTCCGCGGAAAGCTCGGCCAACTGCGCCAGCAGCGCACCGAGGTCGTCTCCTGCTGGCCATGTCCAGCCCGAAGCATCGGCCAGCGCCCGCAACGGTGCTGAGGTCACCCATTCCCGGAGCGCCGTCTCCAGCCATGCGGCGGACAGCCCTCCCGGTGGCGGGGACGGCAAGGGCACGGGCTCGAATCGCATCGCACCGCTCCTCATGATCGCTGCTGGTTCTTCAGCCACCGGCAGGTGGCGATTCCGGGGGCACCTTACCCCGCCGGTCCGAGGCCGGGCATTGACGATCTCGTGTCTGTGGGCATATCTCCGGCCTGGCCTGGTCGGGAAGGAAAGGCGGTAGCGTGCTGGTTGGAGGCGCCAGCGGGCGTGCCGGGGATTGCACGGGGGGTGAGCAAGCCATGATGGCCGAATACGTCCGGCCGGACGCCGTGATCGAGCAGTTGCAGGAGTCACTGGATGACGGTGCCGGGCTCTGCCTGCTGGCGGGGGCCGGGCTCACAATCTCCGCCACCGGCGAGCTGGCCAACTCCTGGCCGGAACTGATCAAACGCGGCGCGGTCGCATGCGAGGAGAACGGCCGTCGGGACCTGCCGTGGGTGGACCGGGTCGCAGCAGATGTGGGCACCGGGGAGACGTGGGACATGCTGGCGGCGGCGGAAAAAGTCACCTATGGCCTGGGTGGGCCCACGAGCCCGCAATTCGCCAAATGGCTCAGAGGAACGGTGGGGACCCTTGAGCCTAGACATTTCGAATTACTGGACCAGGTCAAGCGGCTCGCCAGCCACCCCTACGTGGTGGTCGTCACTACCAACTATGACGGCCTCCTTGCCAAGCATCTCGACTTCGAGCGGGTCACGTGGAAAGACGACGAAGCCGTCCTCGTCGATGCGTTCTCCCGGCATGTAAAAGCCGTTATCCATATTCACGGCTACTGGATGCGGCCCTCCTCGGTGGTGTTCGGTTCCGCCTCCTACGCGGCACTTTCCGCAACCAAGACCGCCTTCGAGGGTCTCGAAAAGATGTTGTTTGCGAACGCGGTGGTCACCGTAGGTGTCGGCGCCGGTATAACTGACCCGACCTTCAAGGTGCTCTTGGACTGGGCGGACCAGGCGCTCAAGCGGGCTCGCGCAATCTTCTATCTCCACGTAGCCGGAGCCAAGGTGCCGGAGCATCCCGGGATTGTCTGTGTCCCGTTGCCGTCATATGCGGGCATCGCTGAGTTCCTCCAGCAGATCGAAGTTAAGCCTTGGCGGCCGGCCCGGGGGAGCGCCCAAGACGGCGGCGCCGGGCAGCCTTCGGCCGCCACCCTGGAATGGATACGAGATCGCGCCGCCTCCGGCAGGCAGAACCCGGCCGCGGTGCGGGCACGGCAGTACATGAGCATCTACAGGGATCAGGTCGAACTTCTTCTGACCGGCGCGGTAACGCCCGATGCCCGCGCCCGGGCGTGGACGGATCGCCTGCTGACGACCTGGCAAGCTCTCGAAAACGCGGAATGACGGCGCGCCCGCCCAGTGGGCAAGGCGCCAGGGGGAACGATGCAGACTGAATATGGGATGACCTGGCCCGACTGGCGAAACAGGCTGGCCAGCGATGACGAAGCGGCCGTCGAGCAGAGCATGCGCAACCTGGCCCGGTATGCCAACCCGGACATGCTCGCAATGCTCGGCATCGGCGCGGGGAACGTCACCAGATCGCGGGGCTCCAGCCCAGCGGATGTGGCGAACAAGCTCAGTGAGCAACTTCAGGCTCGAGCCGGTGGTTACACCCTTGAGCCCTTCAACCCGGCTGGTTCGCGGCTCCAGATCATCCGGACTGCTAGCGAACTTCTCGAAGGGGAGGGAACCTGCGTCGACTTTGCCGTGGCGGTTGCCGCGGGGTGCGTGCGCGAAGGAGTGGACGTCTGCCTGTGCATGGTGGTAACAGGGCAGGAGGGCATTCCCGCTCATGCATTTCTGACGATTCCCTCGGATCATGATCAGCCCGTTTACGACTGCGTTTCCATCGACGAGTTCATGGGCAAGATGGTCGAAGGCCGCGGCTATAAGATGGTAGATCCGACGCCAGGCGAAAGAACAGCGCGTTCGATCCTACTGGACAACCGTTCCCCGGAACATCAGGGAATGGTATACGTGGTGTTCGTACAGAAAGCAGTGCGTGGCCAGAAAACCTTCTATGAGCCTCCCGAGCGGCCTCGGTCGCTTGGCATCACCGCCCTTCTCCCTGACCTCCCGGCTGACGTCCGCGAGTTCGGCAGCCGTGCGGACAAAATCCAGCAACTTAACGACGCCACCGGCACCGTGGTCGTCCTGGGAGACATCGGTGTCGGCAAAAGCACGCTTGCCTTGCTGCGAGCGCATCAGGCCGCGTCTGGTCGGGGATGGTTTCTTGATGGCAGTGACCGCGCCGCGTTGCGAACCTCGTTCGCTGCGGCCGAGGCCCAATGCCTGGGCAAGGGCCTGGACAACGTCCAGAAAGAAAACCTCGACACCCTTGGTGCCTTCGCCCGGCGCCGGCTGGCGGCGGCTACCAGGCCATGGGTCATCGTCGTGGACAACGCCGACGGAGAGCCAGGGAAAATCGCGGACCTGGTACCACGCCCCGGTCCGGGACAACTCGTGATCATCACTTCGGCGAACCGGGAGTGGGAGGCTTACGCCACCGGGGCAGGCTGGGAGGTTATCAAGCTAGGGCTGCTCGACGGCAGCGATCTCGCTGCGGACGAGCAGGCTATGGCATTGCCCGGTGAGCTACTGCTCCCCGGAGTGCTACGGCTGGGCCTGGCCGCGGCGTCCAAGGGGTCACATGCCTCCGATCTACCGCAGATGCTGCGTGCCCTGTTCGGGGATCCGCAAGACCTTGCCGCCAGGCTGTCGGCCGACATGACCGCGGCCAGCCTGATCGCGGCCGCGATCATGCCGCCGGAAGATGTGCGACAGGATTGGCTCAGCGCTTCGGTGGCCAGTCCCGCGGAGGTGCCCGGCGCGATCGACCGGTTGGCCGAGATGGGCGTCCTGGAGACGAGCCGCCGTATCCGCGACGCCAGGACTCCGGAGCGGCGCACCTTCTGGCTGCACCGGCTCGTCCGTGCGGCCGTGCTCGACACCTATGTGGACGTCTCGCGCCCGCAGGTGCAGTCGCTGGTCTGCCAGGTCTTGCTCCGCGAACCCAAATTGACTCCCCGGCCGGTCAGGAGCAGGGACGACCTCCACATGCTGGCAGCGCTGCTGGAGGAAGCCGCCTCCCATTCGGCAGATCCCGCGCTGCCCGAAGCGATCTTGCCAATCCTTGACTCGCTCGAACCGAGGGGAAACGACGATGTGCAACGGGCGGCCGCGCTGGCGCGCGCCACGCTGAGCGTCTTCCCCGGCGACAGCGAAGCGCACTGGAGGATGAGGGCGACACCGATGCTCGCCGTGGTGCGCGGTGTCTTCCGGGACGGCAAAGCGGACGAGCAACATTTGTCCTCGGCGCTGGCCATGTGCGAAGAACTGATGGGCCGGCTCGCCGCCGACCAGTCGGACGAAGGAAAGCTCATCCGGGGCCGCACCGAGGCCATGCGAGCCTTGTTGCTCAGGAAACGCGCCAGCCGGCTGCTGCGGGACCGCGACGATGGCGCGCTGCCACTGCTGCAGGAAATCATCGAGGCCCTGGTCAGCTCGTTCGAGGAACGCTCGAGAGCGCTCGGCTGGGAGCCACCGCCACGGCCACAAATAATTTCCCGCGAGACCGCCCCGCCATCGGCCGCCGCCCTGGGTGCCCGCTCGGTGCCGGATCCCGACCATCACATCGATCGTGCCTGGTTCAATCTCGGCGGCGCCTACATTGACCTGGCCAAAGTGGCATTGGGCCGCCCGGCGAGCGGAGAAAGAACGGCCGCGCTGACCCAGGCGTGGAGCGGCGCGCTTTGGGGCTACGCCGGGTCCCTGTCGTGGCGCCCCGATGACACCATGTACCAGGCGGCGAGCCTGTGGGGGGTAGCCCTCGCGCTTTACATGGCCGCGTTGAACGATGTGGTCAGCCTCGACCTCAGCAACATTCCCCGGTCCGAGGCGATCGACGAGTTGTGGGGCAGGCGGGACCGCGCTGTCCTGCTCCGGGTAGCAGAGAAATGCGCCAGCCGGGCAAACGAGACCAGAGCGGGCATCGCCGGCCCGTTCGACGGTGACACCCAGAAGACAAGGGACCTGCTTCGTAAGGTCTGCATCGCCTGGCAGGTCGTAGAGCCTACGGCTGACCGGGCCGATGCCGCCGGGCACAATGTCGCGGCGTTTCTGCGCGAGGATCTCGGATTGCCTCCGCCGCCGACGGCAGACTGAGATCGTGAGCGCCAGCCAGGGAGTCCCGCAAGTGCGCATGACTGTACGGGTCACCGGGACGGTCCAGGGGGTGGGGTTCCGGCCGTTCGTCTACTCGCTGGCGGCGCGGCTGGGCCTGGCTGGCTTTGTCGGCAACGACTCCGAGGGCGTGTTCGCCGAGATCGAAGGGTCTCCCGCCGCCGTCGAGGAGTTCCTGGTCGCGGTGGAACGTGACGCCCCGCCGCTGGCGCGGATCGACCAGGTCGTGTCCACAAGCATGCGGCCATACGGCACTGCGGGGTTCACGATTGCGCCGAGCGCACCAGGCGCCCAGCGCACCGCCCTGGTGTCGGCCGACAGCGCCATGTGCGCCGACTGCCTGGCCGAACTCCTCGATCCCGCGGACCGGCGGCATCGGTACGCGTTCATCAACTGCACCAACTGCGGACCGCGGTTCACCATCGTGACCGACGTGCCCTACGACCGGCCCAACACGACGATGGCCCCCTTTGCCATGTGCGAACCGTGCGCGGCGGAGTACCACGATCCGGCGAACCGGCGCTTCCATGCGCAGCCGGTCTGCTGCCCCGCCTGCGGGCCGCGGCTGAGCCTGCGCTCCGCCGACGCGAGCCCGCGGGAAGCCGGCGACCCGCTGGCGGCCGCCGCCGCGCTGCTGCGGGACGGGCAGGTGCTGGCGGTGAAGGGGCTCGGCGGCTACCACCTGGCCGTGGACGCGCGCAGCGAGGAGGCGGCCGCGGTGCTGCGGGCGCGCAAGCACCGGGAGGACAAGCCGTTCGCGGTGATGGCGGCCGACCTGGCCGCGGCGGGCGATCTGGTCGAGGTGGACGACATCGCGGCCGGCCTGCTGGCCAGCCCGCGCCGGCCGATCGTGCTGTTGCCCCGGCGGCCAGGTACGGTCGCCGCGGCGGTCGCACCAGGGAACCGGGCGCTCGGGGTCATGCTGCCGTACACCCCGCTGCACCACCTCCTGCTCGAAGCCGTCGGCGGCCCGATCGTGCTGACCAGCGGCAATCTCTCGGACGAGCCCATCGCCTACCGCGACGAGGATGCCTTCGAGCGGCTGGCGGCGATCGCGGACGCGTTCCTCACCCACGACCGGGCCATCCACATCAGGACCGACGACTCGGTGGTGCGGGCATGGGGCGGCGGGGTGGCGGG
Source organism: uncultured Actinomycetes bacterium (assembly GCA_963762735.1). GTDB lineage: Bacteria > Actinomycetota > Actinomycetes > Streptosporangiales > Streptosporangiaceae > DASXKD01. The sequence goes on from CAVXMG010000006.1 coordinate 22,215, forward strand.
GTCAGAGCTAGCAGAGGGCGGGGTGGCGGGGTCAGAGCTAACATGCGCGGCCGGGAGATGCTCATCCGGCGCTCCCGGGGGTACGTCCCCGAACCGGTCACCACGGCGCACCGGTTCCCGCGGCCCGTGCTGGCCTGCGGTGCCGAGCTGAAGAACACGTTCTGCCTGGCGTCGGCCGACCGCGCGTTCGTGTCCCACCACATCGGCGACCTGGAGAACGCGGCGACGCTGCGCTCGTTCACCGAGGGCATCGAGCACTTCGGCCGGCTGTTTGGCATCGAGCCGGAGGTCGTCGCCTACGACCTGCACCCGGAGTACCTGTCCACCAAGTACGCGCTCGACCTCGACCTGGACACCTGCGGGGTGCAGCACCACCACGCGCACATCGCCTCCTGCCTGGCCGACAACGGTCACGAAGGCCCGGTCATCGGGGTGGCCTTCGACGGCACCGGGTACGGCACCGACGGCACCCTGTGGGGCGGCGAGTTCCTCGTCGCGGACCTGGCCAGTTTCGAGCGGGCCGGGCACCTCGAACCGGTGCCGATGCCGGGCGGCGCCGCCGCGATCAGGCAGCCGTGGCGGATGGCCGCCGCCTACCTGCGCGCGGCTTTTCCCGGCGGGCCGCCGTCCGGGCTCGATGTGGTCAAGCGCAACGAGCGGAACTGGGCGGCGATCGTGTCGCTGGCCGAGCGGCGAGTGAACGCCCCGCTCTCGTCCAGCGCCGGGCGGCTGTTCGACGCGGTCGCCGCGCTGCTGTCGGTCCGGGACACGATCAACTACGAGGGCCAGGCCGCCGTGGAACTAGAGCAACTGGCCGACCCCGGCGAGACGGGCGGCTACCGGGCGGTGATCGACGAGGGAGAGCCGTTTCGTATCGAAGGCGCCAGCCTGGTGCGGGCGGTCACTGGCGAGCTGGCGGAGGGGGCGCCGGCGCCGGTCATCGCGGCCAGATTTCACAACGGGATCGCCGCGCTGATCGAGGAGGGGTGCATGCTTGCGCGCGAGCGGCACGGGCTGGACACCGTGGCGCTGTCCGGCGGGGTGTTCCAGAACCTGCTGGTGACCGAACGGGCGGCCGCGCGGCTGGAGGCGCGCGGCTTCCGGGTACTGCTGCACTCCCGGGTGCCGTGCAACGACGGCGGCATCAGCCTCGGCCAGGCGGTAGTGGCAGGTGCCCGGGACCGGGCCTTGGGGAGCTAAGTCCTCAGCCACCAGGGCCGCGGCACTCGTGACGGAGTCACGAGAGCCGCAGGCCAGCGGGGGGTTCCGGGGGGTCGTCCACCCGGGCCAGCACTCGGTAGCCGTCTCTCGCGGCGGCGGCCAGGCCCGCGCCGGGCAGGCCCTCCGGGAACGGCCAGCGGTCGCCGGCCGCGGCCTCCACATGGCCTGCGGGCACGCCGGCCGCGTGCAGTTCGACGATGAGCGCGGCCGCGGCGGCCAACTGCTCGTGCTGCGCGGCCAGGAACGCGGCGTCGACCACCGCCCCGTGCCCGGGCACCAAGACGTCCCCCTCGCGCAGCGCCGCCCGGAGCCGGCCGATGGTGGCCGGCCAGTCCAGCGGGAAGCTGCCAGAACCGTACACCGGCGGCCCGGACTCCTCGACCAGGTCGCCGGTGAGCCACACCCCGCTGGCCGGCAGGTGCACAAGCAGGTCGTTGTCGGTGTGGCCACGGCCCAGGTGCAGCAGTTCGGCCGTGGTGCCGCCAAGGTCGAGCGTCATCGCGTCGCCGACCAGCACCGTAGGCGGGGTGATGACGATCTCGCGCCACTCGTCGGCCGGTTCTTCGCCCGCCGCGATCAGTTCGGCGAGCATCGGCCGCTCGTAGGCGTCCAGGTGCGCGGGCACCCGTTCGTGCGCGTAGATCGGCGCATCCAGGTCGCTGGCCGGGCCGAACCGGGCGTTGCCGAAGGTGTGGTCGAAGTGCGCGTGCGTGTTGACCACCCAGCGGACCGGCAGCGTGCCCAGTTCCCGCAGGTCGGCGCGTATCTCGTCGGCCTGGCGGTGGGAGGAGCGGGTGTCGGCGATGAGCAGGCCGTCGCTGCCGCGCACGGCGCAGACGCTGACGTCATGGGGCTGGTACCGGCGCCGGTAGACGCCGTCCGCCACCTCTTCCCAGGCGGTCACCCGTCGAGGCTAGCGCGGCGAAGGCCCGGTGACGGAGGAGCGGGGCCGCAGGCCATCGGGGGGTTCAGGGGTCGCTCCCCCGGGCTAGCGGGGCGCGGGCACCCGCTGGCGCAGCCAGTCGTACCATCGGCCGATCCCGTCCCCGGCCCGCGCGGAGACCGGCAGCACCGTGGCGGCGGGGCTGATCGTCCCCAGGTCCGCCGTGCATCTGGCGAGGTCGAAGTCGAGGTAGGGCAGCAGGTCGGTCTTGCTGACAAGGACCAGGTCGGCGGTGCGGAACATGTGCGGGTACTTGACCGGCTTGTCGGCTCCCTCGGTGACCGAGGCAAGCACCACCCGGTGCGCCTCGCCCAGGTCGAACAGGGCCGGGCAGACCAGGTTCCCCACGTTCTCGATCACCACCACCGAGCCGTCCGGCGGGTCCAGCGCGGTGAGCGCCTCGCGCACCATCAGCGCGTCGAGGTGGCAGCCCGTCCCGGTGTTGACCTGCACCACCCGGCAGCCGGCCGCGCGCATCCGGTCCGCGTCAAGCGCGGTTTCCTGGTCCCCCTCGATGACCCCGATGGCGAGTTCCCCGGCCAGGTCACGGGCGGTGCGTTCGAGCAGCGTGGTCTTTCCCGCGCCGGGCGAACTCATCAGGTTGAGCGTGAGGATGTCCCGCCCGCGCAGCCAGTCCCTGTTCTGCCGGGCGAGGGTGTCGTTGCGGGCCAGCACCTTCTCTTCGAGGGTGACCGTCTGGCCGTGGTCGTGCGGGTGCCCGTGGCCGGGCCCGGCGCCGTCGTGCTGGTGCGCGCCGCGCTCGTGCCAGGTGCCGTCGTCGTGCTGGTGCCGTATCTGTGCCCCGTCGGCGCAGCCGCAGGTCGCGCACATCTCAGGCCACCCGGACCGAGAGGATCTGGAGTTCCTCCCCGGCGAGCACGGCCGCGTCCGCGCTCCCGCAGGGGCACAGCACGATCGGGGAGTCCGGCTGGAACTCGGTGCCGCAGGAGCGGCACCGGCACCGCGCGGGCGGCTCGGTGATCTCCAGTGTGGCTCCTTCCAGGCCGGTGCCCTCGGTGGCGAGGTCGAAGCAGAACCTGATCGAGTCGGCCACCACGCCGGTCAGCGCCCCGATCTCCAGGTGCACGCTGGTGATCCGGGCGCCGGGCAGCCGCTGCGTCACCGTGTCGACGACGCCTTCCGCGATCGCCAGTTCGTGCACGCGGCCCTCCCCGGCGCGGTCAGCAGATGCGCGGCAGCGGGTCGCCGACCAGCAGGTCGACGATGCGGGTGCCGCCGAACGCGGTCTTGATCGTGACCAGGCCGACCGGTTCGGCGGTCACCTCGCCGATGATGGCCGCCTGTGCGCCGAGCGGGTGGGCGCGCAGGACGGCGAGGGCCTGCGCCGCCTGGCCGCCGTCCACCACGGCGACCAGGCGGCCCTCGCAGGCCACGTAGAGGGGGTCGATGCCGAGCAGTTCCGCCGCGCCGCGGACCTGGTCCCGCACCGGGATGGCGTTCTCAGAGATGAACACGCCGACGTCCGCGGCCTTGGCGATCTCGTTGAGGATCGTGGCGACGCCGCCGCGGGTCGCATCGCGCAGCGCGCGCACCCCGGGCACCGCGCGGAGCAGGCCCGCCACCAGTTCCCCCAGCGGGGCGGTGTCGGACTCCACGTCCGCCTCGATGTCCAGCTCGCCCCGGGCCAGCATGATCGTCACGCCGTGGTCGCCGATCGGCCCGGACACGAGGATCGCGTCCCCTGGCCGGGCGTTGGCCACGCCCAGGTCCACGCCTTCCGCGACGGCGCCGACGCCGGCGGTGTTGATGTAGCAGCCGTCCGCCTTCCCCTTCTCCACCACCTTGGTATCGCCGGTGACCACGGCGACCCCGGCCGCGGCGGCCGCGTCGCGCATGGACTCGGCGATGCGGGTCAGGTCGGCGACGGGAAAGCCCTCTTCGAGGATGAAGCCGGCCGACAGGTACATCGGGGTCGCGCCGGCCACCGCGAGGTCGTTGACCGTGCCGTTGACCGCCAGGTCGCCGATGTTGCCGCCGGGGAAGAACAGCGGGGACACCACGAAGGAGTCCGTGGTCAGCGCCACTGTGGCCCCGCCGACCTGCAGCCGGGCGGCGTCCTCCAGCGGTTCGAGCAGCGGGTTGCGGAACGCGTCGAGGAAGATCGCCTCGATCAGGGTGTGGGTCGCCTTGCCGCCGGCTCCGTGCGACATCGTGATGCGCTCTTCCCGCAGCTTCGGCCGCCGCCGGCGGGCCCGCTCGATGCGGTCGAGCACCTGCTGCTCACGGTCGCCCGTGGGCAGCACCCGCCCGGTCGTCATGGCCTGCTCAGCTCTATGGAGATCGCCTCGGGCACCCGCTGGCGGGTCAGCCGGCCGTAGTTGTAGTACGCGGCGCAGGCGCCTTCCGGCGACACCATGCACGTGCCGATCGGGGTCTCCGGGGTGCACGCGGTGCCGAACACCTTGCACTCCCAGGGCTTGAGCACGCCCTTGAGCACCTCGCCGCACTGGCACGCCTTGGGATCGGCGACCCGCACGCCGGGCACCTCGAACAGCAACTCGGCGTCGAAGTCCGCGTAGGCCTCACGCATCTTCAGCGCCGAGTGCGAGATGAACCCGAGACCGCGCCACTCGAAGTAGGGCCGCAGCTCCATGGTCTCGCCGATGGCCTTGAGTGCCACCGGGTTGCCGTCCCAGGGCACCACGCGCGAATACTGGTTCTCCACCTCGCTGCGGCCCTCGTGCAGTTGCAGCATGAGCATGTAGATGGACTGCAGGATGTCCAGCGGCTCGAATCCGGCCGTCACGACCGGCTTGCCGTAGCTTTTCGCGATGAACTCGTACGGCCGGCAGCCGATCACCGTGGACACGTGGCCGGGGCCGATGAACCCGTCGAGGCGCAGGTCGGGGGAGTCCAGGATCGCCTTGATGGCCGGGATGATCGTGACGTGGTTGCAGAACACCGAGAAGTTCTTGATGCCCTGCGCCCTGGCCCGGAGCACGGTCATCGCCGTGGACGGCGCGGTGGTCTCGAACCCGATCGCCATGAACACCACCCGCTTGTCCGGGTTGGCCTTGGCGATCTTCAGCGAGTCCAGCGGCGAGTAGACCATCTTGATGTTGGTGCCGCGCGCGTTGGCGTCGAAGAACGCCCCGTTGCTGCCAGGGACCCGCATCATGTCCCCGAACGAGGTCATGATCACGTCTGGCTGTGACGCCAGGTGGATGGCGTCGTCCACCCGGCCCATCGGGATCACGCACACCGGGCAGCCCGGACCGTGCACCAGGGTGACGGACTCCGGCAGGTAGTCCTCGAGCCCGTGTTTGTAGATGGTGTGGGTGTGCCCGCCGCACACCTCCATCAGCTTGTACTGGCGTCCTGGCTCGCACAGGGCCGCGATGCGGGCGGACAGCGCGTGCGCCTTGTCTGCGTCGCGGAACTCGTCGACGAAACGCATGTCACCAGCTCCTACTCGATCTTGGAGTCTCGCAGCGCGGCGAGCTCGTCTTCGTAGGCCTGGCCGATCCCCTCCAGGAACTCCAGGGCAGCGGCGGCCTCGGCCTCATCGATCTTGGAGAGGGCGAAGCCGACGTGGATCAGCACCCACTCGCCGGGCTCGGGGGGCTCGTCGGAGAGCAGGCCGACATTGATGACCCGGCGCACCCCGCTGACGTCCACGCGTGCCAGGTCAGGCTGTTCCGGCAGGAACTCGATGACCTCACCGGGAATGCCAAGGCACATGGGACACTCCTTCACCAGTGGTCTCAGGGATTTCGGGGTCATCTGCCCCGGGGGGCCCGGGCTCTTGCGCCCCGGGGGTCTCGGGGCCCGCCGCTCGCGGGGTTCCCGGCGCTCTGGCGGGCACGCCCGGCCTCGGCCACCAGGCCCAGGATTACCTGGACCGCCTCGTCCACCGCGCCGGCGACCGGCTCGCTCAGCTCCATCGCGTAGTCGACGGTGGCCGGCTCGCAGCCGACGACGAGGATGCGCGCCGGGCCGCCGCCGCCGAGCATGTCCAGCACCCCGAGGACTACGTCGGGCTGCATGCCGTGCGAGTCGAACAGCCGGCTCGCACCCAGTGGGCCGACCGCGGCAGCCAGGTCCCGCCGGTGTTCCGCCTCCACACTGAGCACGGTCACAGTGCCAGGCTCGCCCCCCCGCGGGGCGGCGTCAATGAGAATGGCCGTCTCGTAACCTTCGGCGAGATCGTAGGCGAGGTGCATGCCGCTGATCCCGTAGTCGGCCACCCGGACCCAGCCGGGGAGGTCCTCGGCGGCGAGCCGCCGGGCGACCTCGGGGCCGAAGGCGTCATCACCGAGGAAGATGTTGCCGATGCCGGCGATGAGCATCCGGCCCGGCGGGCTGCTTCCCCGGTCGGTCATGTGCCGCCCGGCCCGGTCACGTGCTTGGCCGGCGGGGGGCCAGGGCGGCGATCGTGAGCTCCCACAGCACGTGGTAGATGGTGGTCTGGGCTTCCTGGATCCGGTGCACCGAGGTGGACGGCGCGACGAACAGGTAGTCGATGCTGTCCAGCTCGGCCATGGCCCCGCCCTCGTAACCGGCCAGCCCCACGGTGAGCATCCCGTGCCGGCTGGCCTCGGCGAACGCGCGCACCAGGTTCTCCGAGTTGCCGCTGGTGGACAGGCCGACCGCGATGTCCTCCCGTCGGCCGAACGCCGCGAGCTGCCGCGCGAACACCACTTCGACGCCCACGTCGTTGCACAGCGCGGTCACCACGGAGGTGTCGTTGGCCAGCCCGAAGGCGGGCAGCGAAGGGGCGTCGCCGCCGGGGGACAGGAACAGGGTCGCCAGCTCCTGGGCATCTGTGGCGCTCCCGCCGTTGCCGAAGGCAAACAGGCGCCCGCCCGCGGCGAACCGGGCGGCCATGTCCTCGGCACAGTTGGCCAGCCTGGTCGACTCGCGCGCGGCCACGACGCTGCGCAGGCTCGGCGATCTCCCGGGTCTTCGCCAGCGTCGACTCGCGGATCTCGGCCATCAGGTCGGCCAGATCCGAGGCGTCGGAGTACAGGAACGGGTAGAGCGCTTCCATCGCGCTCATGCCGTGCTCGACGTCATGTGACACGCGATGTCACCTCCCCACGATCGCGATGGCTTCCTTGGCGTGCACCAGGATGGTGTCGCCGGGCTGTGCCTCGACAAGCGCGACGCTGACCTCTTCCTCGTCCTGGCCGGTGTCCACCACGGCCAGGCCGTCGCCGAGCAGCCGCAGCACGGTGACCTCGACGGCGGTGTCGGAGCAGGTGATGCAGACATCGCCGTAGCATTCCGCCGTGCTGGCCCGGGGGGACGACCCCCCCCCAGGGCGTCGATGACGCCTGGGCCGCAAGCGGCCAGGCCTCATCGCGCGTGCTGGCCCCGGGGGACGACTGGCCACTGTGGGTAGTCATGTCCATACCCTCCCTCGTGGCCCGGTCACGCGAACACCCCCGGACTCAGGGTGCCCGGCTGTTCGAGGAACACATGTACCAGTTCCCACAACAGGTGATACATGGTGACGTGCATCTCCTTGACCACCCGAGGGTCGTCCGAATCCGCCACCAGTACGTGGTCCGCGGCCGGGCTGCCGGCGACCGCGGCGCCCGCACGGCCGGTGAGCGCGATCGTCAGCAGGCCGAGTTCCTTGGCCGTGGCCAGCCCGGCCAGCACGCTGCCGCAGTGCCCGGTAGCGCAGATGCCGAGCGCGATGTCGCCAGGCGCCGTCAGGTAACGGAGCTGATGGGAGAAGATCGCGTCCATGCCCTCCCGCTCGGCTATCCCGGTCACGGTGGCGATGTCGGTGGTCAGCGAGATGGCCGGCAGCGCGCGCTTGCCAACGATGACCGGGTGCACGAACTCCACCGCGACGTGCTGTGCGTCGGTACTGGCCGCGCCGGTGCCGAACACCACCAGCTTGCCGCCCTGATGGAACCGCACCGCCATGGCATGGCATGCCTGCGCCACCGCGTCGGCCTGCGCGGTCAGGCTGGCCATGGGCTCGATACGCCGCGCAAACGCCTTGCCGGCCTCGTCGCCGGCCGTGGCCAGCCTGGCCGCGGTCTCCGCGTCGTAGCCGCTGGTCACGAACCTGCCCCCGAATCTGCGGCTTGGTCAGACAGGTCAAGGTCCACCACGATATCGACGGCGTCACGGACGCGCAGCGCGCCGAGGAACGCGGTATAGGGCTTGATCCCGTAGTCGGACTGAGAGACCTGCGCCTCCGCGTGATACCGGTCGTCGCCGGTCTGTGTGACGTGTACCTTGAGCGGCCGCGCCTGGCCGCGAATCGTCAAGGTCCCGCTGATTTCGCCGCCCCCCCCGGCTACAGGCTCGAAGCCGGCCGCGGCGAAAACAGCTTCCGGGTGGCGGTCAGAGGCCAGCACCTTGCGCGCCGTGACGGCGATCTCGCGACGGTCCCGGTCGCTGAGCGGCTTGACGCCGCCGGTACCGTCGCGTACCACCAGCGCGCCCATATCGATGCGGACATCGAGATCGGCCGGGCTGAGGTCGTCGTTCACGTCGAGCGCTCCCGACCAGCGGGTGGCCTCGATGGTGAGGTCATGACCTGCCTGCGCAGCCAGTCCGTCACGGAAAGTGCGCAGGATGATGCGACCTCGGTCGGGGCCAAATTGGTGGCGACCAGCAAGTACCGCCATGGGAGCACGCTAGGACACTTCTGGGGGGACGTCCAGTGGACTGGACACACAAGTCTGATTCATTGCCGGTTACCGCCCTGGGGCCAGGGGTGCGCGGGTGCCCCGAGCAGCCCCCGCGCGGGGGCTAGGAGATGGGCACTTCGCCGAACACTTCCTGGATGCGTCGCAGGTCACGCATGCGCGGCTCGGTGGCGCCGCCCACCCAGCGGCTGACCGTCTTGACGGACACGCCGAGCATCCGGGCGGCGGCCTCCTGGGTCAGGCCCTCCCGGCGCAGCGCGGTGGACATCCAGTCCGCGAACGTGTCGGGGTGGCCGGGCGTCCCTGGTACCGCGCCCGCGAACTGGCCCGGCGCCTCGGTGACGTCGCCGGCGACAGATGTGTCCGCCGACACTGCTCCGGGCCCGGCCGCCGGTGCGGCCGTGCTGGTGACGGTGCGATCGGCTCCGGCGCGGTCCCCGGCCTGCGACCCGTTCGGCGCTGCCTTGAGCGGCGTGATCTGGTTGTCCGAGTGCAGCACGTCCACCTCGACGTGCTCGGGGAAGATGCGGAACGCCACCTGGATGTACCCGGTCGGCCCGGCCGCGTCCAGCAGCGCGCGGAACACGGTCTCGCCGACCTCGCGGGTGCCCTCCTCGTTGAGCGGTGACTCGGCCAGGCAGCGGCGGACGAAGTCCCGGATGTCGGGGATCGAGGAGGGCCGTGCCGGGAACACTTGCACCAGCACCACGACCGGCGTGACCTGGATCGGGTCCTCACCTGGACCCGTCATGATCTCGGTCACCGGACTTCTCCTTCGTGGTTGCCCCGCACTGCAGGGCAGTCCAGGCTCACGTCAGGGTATTCCATCCCGCCTGCTCAAGCCAGTGCTGACGGGTGACATGGCTGGTCTTATGGACATCTTGTGTGGCAGGTCGTGACCGTTTTGAGGCGGAGCGTAGCTGTCCGGTGACAAGGATCTGGACATTTCTGTCCGGTCAACCGCCCGCTTGGTCTTGAAGGCAGGTCCAGCCCGGTCTAACATGACGACCGTCCGCGCATCACGAACCTCGAATCAGAAGTCAGGAGGTGGCCGCGGATGGCCACAGCCACGTCGAGCGAAGCGGTGTCGAGCGCAGGCGGCGGGGATGAACCGGTGGTGCACATCCTCTGGATGAACGGGGGCCTCGGCTGTGACGGGGATTCGGTCGCGCTGACCGCGGCCACCCAGCCGAGCATCGAGGAGATCGCGCTCGGCGCTCTGCCGGGCCTGCCGAAGGTCGCCGTGCACTGGCCGCTGATCGACTACGAATGCGGCCCGGAAACCGGGGCCGACAATTTCATCGAGTGGTGGCACAAGGCCGACCGCGGCGAACTCGATCCGTTCGTGCTGGTGGTTGAGGGCTCCATTCCGAACGAGGCGATCAAGGAAGAGGGCTACTGGTGCGGCTTCGGCAACAACCCGGCCACCGGGCAGCCGATGACGACCAACGAGTGGCTGGACCGGCTGGCGCCCAAGGCCACCGCGATCCTCGCGGTCGGCACCTGCGCCACCTACGGCGGTATCCACGCCATGGCAGGCAACCCGACCGGCGCGATGGGCGTACCTGACTACCTGGGCTGGGACTGGCGGTCCAAGGCTGGTCTGCCCATCGTCTGCGTGCCGGGCTGCCCGATTCACCCGGACAACCTGTCGGAGACCATCCTCTACCTGCTCTACCAGGTGGCGGGGCAGGCGCCGATGATCCCGCTGGACGAGGCGCTGCGGCCCACCTGGCTGTTCGGGGCGACCGTCCACGAGGGCTGCGACCGGGCCGGCTACTACGAGCAGGGCGACTTCGCCAACGAGTATGGCTCGCCCAAGTGCCTGGTCAAGCTGGGCTGCTGGGGGCCGGTGGTCAAGTGCAACGTGCCCAAGCGCGGCTGGATCAACGGCGTGGGCGGCTGCCCGAACGTGGGCGGCATCTGCATTGCCTGCACCATGCCCGGCTTCCCTGACAAGTTCATGCCGTTCATGGACGAGCCGCCCGGGTCGAAGGTCTCCACCACCGCGAGCACGATGTACGGCACCGTGATCCGCACTCTCCGCGGCTTCACCGCGAGGACCGCCGACGAAGAGCCCAAGTGGCGCAAGCGGGGCGATGAGCTCCTGACGGGCTACAAGAAGACCTGGTGATCGACTGACTCAGACGGGCTGGGCGCCCTGGCGGCACCGCCCGGGAGGAAAGGGGAGTGCCATGACGACGGCCGAAGACACCGGCCTGGTGGAGATGGCCTGGGATCCGATCACCCGGATCGTCGGCAGCCTCGGTATCTACACCAAGATTGACTTCAAGCAGAAGAAGGTCGTCGAGTGCCACAGCACGTCGTCGATCTTCCGTGGATACAGCATTTTCATGAAGGGCAAGGACCCGCGGGACGCGCACTTCATCACCAGCCGCATCTGCGGCATCTGCGGTGACAACCATGCGACCTGCTCGGTCTACAACCAGAACATGGCCTACGGCGTGCGCCCGCCGCACCTCGGTGAGTGGATCATCAACCTGGGCGAGTCCGCGGAGTACATGTTCGACCACAACATCTTCCAGGAGAACCTGGTCGGGGTGGACTTCTGCGAGCGGATGGTCGGCGAGACCAACCCGGGCGTGCTGGAACTGGCGAACCGGACCGAGTGCCCGCACGCGGCCGACCACGGGTACAAGTACATCGGCGACATCATGCGGTCGCTGAACCCGCTCGAAGGCGAGTTCTACCGCGAGGCGCTGCAGGTCTCCAGGTCCACCCGGGAGATGTTCTGCCTGATGGAGGGCCGCCACGTGCACCCCTCCACGCTCTACCCGGGCGGCGTCGGGACGACCGCGACCGTTCAGCTCTTCACCGACTACCTCACCCGGCTCATGCGCTACGTGGAGTTCATGAAGCGCGTGGTGCCGATGCACGACGACCTGTTCGACTTCTTCTACGAGGCCATGCCCGGGTATGAGGAGGTCGGCCGGCGCCGCGCCGACATGGTCTGCTGGGGCAGCCTGAACGACCCCGACCACTGCGACTTCCGGTACGACCACATGACCGACTGGGGCCGGAAGATGTTCGTCAGCCCCGGCGTGATCAGGGACGGCCAACTGCTCACCAACGACCTGGTGGAGATCAACCTCGGAATCCGCATCCTGCTCGGCAGCTCGTACTACGAGGACTGGGAAGACCAGGAGATGTTCGTCACCCGCGACCCGCTGGGCAACCCGGTGGACCGCAGGCACCCGTGGAACCAGCACACGATCCCCAAGCCGGCCAAGCGCGACTTCGGCGGCAAGTACAGCTGGGTCATGTCCCCGCGCTGGTTCGACGGTACAAACCACCTCGCGGCCGACACCGGCGGCGGCCCCATCGCCCGGCTCTGGGCGACGGCGCTCGGCAGGCTGGTGGACTTCGGCTATGTCAAGTCCACCGGGAACAGCGTGCTGATCAACCTGCCCCGGACGGTCAGCAAGCCCGAGGTCACGTTCGAGTGGAAGATCCCCACCGACAAGTCCGGGGCACCGCTGTCCAACGCGATCGAGCGCGACCGCGCCCGCACCTACTTCCAGGCCTACGCGGCGGCGTGCGCGCTGCACTTCACCGAGAAGGCACTGGCCGAGATCCGGGCCGGGCGGACCAAGACCTGGGAGCCGTTCAGCGTGCCCGACGAGGCGAACTCCTGCGGGTTCACCGAGGCGGTCCGCGGCGTCCTGTCCCACCACATGGTGATCCGCGGCGGGAAGATCGCGAACTACCACCCGTACCCGCCGACGCCGTGGAACGCCAGTGTCCGCGACGTCTACGGGACCCCCGGGCCGTATGAGGACGCGGTGCAGAACACGCCGATCTTCGAGGAGAACCCTCCCGACAGGTTCAAGGGCATCGACATCATGCGGGCGGTCCGCAGCTTCGACCCGTGCCTGCCGTGCGGCGTGCACATGTACCTCGGCGATGGGAAGAAGCTGGAGAAGGTGCATACGCCGATGGGGGTCACCCTGGCAACCTGACGCCTGAGGATGTGCGGCGCCGTCACGGCGGCGGCGCCGCGGCCGCCTAGGGGAAGCGAGGCCCGATGACCAGCGTTGCGCAGACGGGCGAGCGGATCGAGGAACTTCTGGCCTCGCTGCGGGCACGCGGCGGCACAGCCGCAGCGACCGCGGAGGAGCTTGTCCGCCTGCTGGTCGGCATGTACGGGGACGGCCTGGCCGCCATCATGGCGGCCCTGGCCGAAGAGGGCGAGCCGGGCAGGGCCGTGATGGACCGGCTCGCCGCGGACCCCCTCGTCGAGGGCCTGCTGTTGCTGCACGGGCTGCACCCGCTGGACGTGGATGCCCGGATCCAGCGGGCGCTGGACCAGGTCCGGCCCTACCTCGGCTCGCACGCCGGCGGTGTGCAGTACCTGGGCGTGAGCGACGGCGTCGCCCGGCTCCGGCTGGAAGGCTCGTGCCACGGCTGTCCGTCCTCGACCGTCACGGTCCAGCTCGCGATCGAGGGAGCCGTGCAGGACGCGGCACCCGAGGTGACCGAGGTGGTCGTGGAGGGCATGACCGCCCCGCCCGAGCCGAAGCTGCTGCAGATCGGGCCGCGCCCCGACACCGTGCCGGGCGGCGGCGCGCCGGCCAGCACGGCTGGCGGGTCATGGATCCCGCTGCCGGACATCGGCCCGCCCAGTTCCCGCCCGGTGACCGCGGCCGCGGGGGACCTGGCGGTGCTCGTCTGCTCGGTCCGCGGGACCCTGTACGCCTACCGCGACCAGTGTGCTTCCTGCGGTTCCTCGCTGGGCGAGGGGACGCTCAACCGTGAGGTGCTGACCTGCCCGTGCGGCAGCAGGTACGACATCTGCCGGGCCGGCGCGGGCCTCGACGGCATGGCCGCCCATCTCGACCCGCTGCCGTTGCTGGCCGACAGCCAGGGCGTGCGCGTGGCGGTGCCGGTGGCGGTGCCTTCATGAGCGGGCCCGCGGGCCTGCGCCGGTTCGTAACCGAACTACCGGCCTCGCCTGCGCCGACCGGCGCCCCAGCGGGCACCCCGGCAGAGGGCCCCGGCGTGGGCACGGAGGGGGGCCGCGCCGGGGCCGCCTCGCAGGCCGAGGAGAAGTGCGAGTTCTGCGCGGCGGAGATCCCGGACGAGCACGGTCATGTCGCGGACCTGGAGCAGTCCAGCCTGATGTGCGCCTGCCGCGCGTGCTATCTGCTGTTCACGCACGGCCAGGCCGGCCGGGGCAGGTACCGGTCGGTGCCCGACCGGTACGCCGTGGACCCGGACCGGCCGATGACGGCCGCCGAGTGGGACATGCTCGACATCCCCGTCGGGCTGGCGTTCTTCCTGCGCAGTTCGGCGGCGAACGAGGTGGTCGGCTTCTATCCGAGCCCCGCGGGCGCCACCCAGTGCCGTCTCGACCTGGCGGCCTGGGACCGGCTCGCCGTGGACCACCCGCTGCTGGCGGCCCTGGCACCGGACGTGGAGGCGGCGCTGATCTGCCGCACCGACCACAGCGTGGAGCACTTCCTCGTGCCGGTCGACGTCTGCTACGAACTCGCCGGACGGATGCGCCTGTACTGGCGCGGCTTCGACGGCGGGGAGCAGGCACGGCAGAGCATCGCCGAGTTCCTCGAACAAGTGCGCTCGCGGGCCCGGCCCTTGGGCGGGGTGGCGGGGTCAGGGCTAGCACCAGTGCGGGAGTCCTGACGTGGCCGAGCTTGCCTTCGACTGCATCGGGGCCCGGGTCGACCGGTATGCGGTGGTTCCGGCCCTTTCCCTGGTGCTGTCGATCAGCGAGACCAGCGGCCAGAAGGTGGAAGCGATCGCGCTGCGATGCCAGATCAGGATCGAGCCGGCCAGGCGCCGCTACTCGGCCGTGGAGGCGGAGCGGCTGAACGATCTTTTTGGCGATACCGAACGCTGGGCGGACACGTTGAAGCCCATGCAGTTCAGCACCGTGGCGACGATGGTGCCGGGGTTTTCCGGCAGATGCGAGATCGACCTGCCGGTCCCGTTCACCTATGACCTGGAGGTGGGCTCCGCCCGGTACTTCGACAGCCTGGAAGCGGGCGAGATCCCGCTGCTGCTGCTGTTCAGCGGCACCGTGTTTATCGTCACCGACGGCCGCATGCAGGTGCAGCAGGTGCCTTGGAGCAAGGAGGCCGCCTACCGGCTGCCGGTACCGGTCTGGCGCGAGGCCATCGACGCCCACTTCCCGAACAGCGCCTGGATCAAGATGAGCAGGCAGACCCTGGAGGAGTTGCAGCGCTTCAAGTCCGCCCACGCGCTGCCGACCTGGGACACAACGCTGGCCGCGCTGCTCGCGCGGGCCGACGCCGATACCACGGACCAGCCATGACCGCGGACCCGGCGCACCTCGAGCACGCCCGCAAGGTGGCGGACGCCGTGCTGTATGAGGGGTATCTGCTCTACCCGTACCGGCGGTCGTCGCAGAAGAACCGCACCAGGTTCCAGTTCGGCGTCCTGATGCCGCCGCCCTACCGTGCCGTGGACGAGCACGAGCCGTCGGCCAGCCAGACCGAATGCCTGCTCGAGTGCCGCGACGATGCCGGGGTCGACATCGGCCTGCGCTTCCTCCACCTGCAGCACCGGACCGCGCAGCGGATCGACCCGGCCACCGGCCAGGCCAGCGACGTGGACACGGTGCTGGTCGACGGGACCGAGTACGGCTCGTTCGACGAGGCGGTGGAGCGGGAGCAGCACCTGTCTGGCCGGATCGCCGACCTGCTCGATGCGGATGTGGAACTGCGTTTCGACATCCCCGCGTCGGAGGAGGCCGAGGAACTCACCGGCCCGGGCGGGGCGCCGGGCCGGCTTGTCCGCCGCTGCGCGCCGCTGACCGGTGCCCTCGTGGTCCGGGCCGAGCGCGCCCCCGGGCCCTACGGCGTGCTGCGGCTCCGGGTGCGGGCAGAGAACCGCACCGTGCCCCAGGTCCCGCTGCGCAGCCGGGACGACGGCCTGAAGTACTCGCTGATCGCAGCGCACCTGTTGATCGGCGTTGCCGGCGCCACGTTCCTGTCCATGACAGATCCCCCGGAGTGGGCAGCGGGCGAGGTGGCCGGGTGCGAAAACATCGGCACCTGGCCGGTGCTGGCCGGTCCGGCGGAGTGCCGCGACCTGATGCTGTCCTCGCCGGTCATCCTTTACGACCACCCCGAGG
The DNA here is from genome assembly GCA_963762735.1 of uncultured Actinomycetes bacterium. Lineage (GTDB taxonomy): Bacteria > Actinomycetota > Actinomycetes > Streptosporangiales > Streptosporangiaceae > DASXKD01. The sequence goes on from CAVXMG010000006.1 coordinate 38,149, forward strand.
TGGCGCCGGAAAGCGCCGGGGACCTGTTCGACGCCACCGAGATCGACGAGATCCTCACCCTGCGCACGCTGGCCCTGACCGACGCGGAGCGTCAGGAGGCGCGGGCGACCGACCCGCGCGCCGCCGATCTGATCGACCGCCTGGACGGCCTGCCCCCCGAGATGCTGGAGCGGATGCACGGCGCCATCCGCTACTTGTCACCGGCCCCCGGCAAGGCAGCCAAGACTCCGCCCACGTTCACCGAACCGCCCGGGTTCCCGGCCGAGTTTCCGGGTGCGGGCACGCCAGCGCAGCCCTGGTGGGATCCGGGGGCGGACACCTCGGTCTCCCCGGAGACCGACCATGTCCTGGTCGCCGGGGTGCGGGTCGCCCGGGGGAGCAGGGTTGTGATGCGACCTGGCACTCGCCGTGCCGACGCCCAGGACATCTTCCTCACCGGGCGCGAGGCGCTGGTGGAGGCGGTCCTGCACGACGTGGACGGCCAGGTGCACGTCGCGGTCAGCCCGGTCAGCGACCCACTCGCCGACCTGCAGCGCAATCACGGCAGGTTCCTCTACTTCGCCCCCGACGAGATAGAGCCCGTCCCCGCGGCCGGCGGCGGAAACGGTGACGACAGCGAGTACCGGAAGGAGGAAACACAATGATCGGCAACCTCATCAAGGCTGCGCTGATCGCGGCGGTGCTGGCGTTGATTGTGCAGTCGCTGCCCGATATCAAGCGCTATCTCGAACTCCGCGAGATGTGACAAGGCCCCAGGCGCCGGGCGCGACCGCGCTCGGCAGAGGATGAGCCCGTGCGTGGTCGCGCACAGGCTCAGGTACGCATCAGGTGGGTGAGCGACTAATGGAGACGATCATTGGGTTCTTGGCTGGTTACCTGGTCGGGGCCCGTGAAGGAAAGGCCGGCCTGGAACGGCTGAAGACGTCGGTGAAAGCCATCAGGTCCTCACCCGAGGTGCGCAAGATGGCGTCCGATGCGATGGTCCTGGCCGAGCAGATGGTCCGGCGGGTGCCGGCCGGTGGCATCACCGGCGCGGTGGTGAAGAACCTGGCGTCACGTGCCACCACGCGCGGGGAGACGTCGCGGGCGGCCTGACGCACAGCAGGCAGGCCGGTCGCCGCCCTGACGCGGAACTTTGCGCTGCCACTTAGCTTTCCTTCAAGTTGGCATGGGATTCTGCCACTGACTGTGCCCAGGCGGGCACGTCTGACTGCCCGAAGGAGTTGGCTTCGCATGCCGGCAGGCCCAGAACACGATCACCACACCCCACCGGACAAGCCCGGCCTGCGGGCCGCCTGGCTCGGCTCCCGCCGGGTCGCGGTCCTGGCGGGCGTCATCGCCGTGGGCGTGCTCGCCGGTGCCGGGGTCGCGGTCGCCGCGACCAGCTCGCCCTCGCCGATCGCCCACTCCCACCGCGTCGCCGCCCGCGCCGTCCGCGAGGCCGCCGTTGCGCGGGCTGCTGCCCAAGGCACGCGTGGCGCATCCACGGCGCGCCCGGCCCGTTCGGGCCCGCCTTTGCCGGCCCCGGCCTGCTGGGCGGCGGGCTGTTCGGTGCCGTGCACGGCACCGTCGTGGTGCCCAAGTCCGGCGGCGGCTACCAGACCGTCGCGTTCCAGAACGGCAAGGTGACCGCCGTCTCCAGCACGTCCATCACCCTGCGCAGCGCCGACGGCTACAGCCACACCTACCAGGTGACCAGCTCCACCATGGTGAACGCCCAGCGCGACGGCATCGGCTCGATCAAGAACGGCAACCAGGTAATGGTGGACGCCACCGTCAGCGGCAGCACCACCACCGCCGTCCGGATCGTGGACCTGTCCCTGCTCCAGCAGGGCCTGCACGGGTTCCTCGGCGGCGCCCCCGGCGCCAAGGTCAAGGTGGCCGTCCCCGCCTCGTAAGGCGCAGCCAGGAACGCTGGGTCATGGGCTGACGCTTGGTCTCTACCGGCACACAGCCATTCCGTCATCCGGCTTGCCCGATCATGCCACATCGTCACCCGAAAGCCTCTGGGCGACGCTATGCGTTTGGGCTTGCGCCTAGCTGGTCCCATCGATAGAGTGGCTGCCCGTGATAGCGCCACGCCTCGCCACGGGGAGTGGGCTGCTGCCGTTTTCGGCGTGGTTAGCCGCCGGAGGGGGCACGTTGCGTAAATCCGGGTTAGCGGTCGGGATGCCCGGCTAGCTCGGCACTGGTTGAGGGTTCAATAGCGGAACCTTCGGCTGTAGCTAGCCGAAGGCGGCTCCACCATTTCGTCTGAATGGAGCCACGAGGGCATGAGTGCTGGGAACCGGCTACATAGAGTTAACGCCGCGGGAGGGTTGGTTGGTAGCGGCCACGAATGCCAGATGGCGCCGACTTCGCGCGGGCCACGTGGCGTAAGAGCTCATGGAGTGCCATGAACGGCAATTGCGTGGAGGTTGCCGACCTTCCCAGCGGGCTGATTGGTGTCCGTGACACCAAATGACGACGGTCATGGGCCCGTTCTCGTCTTCGACAGTCCGGCTTGGGGTCGTTCATCGATGGCGTGAAGGAGGAACCTGACCTCTCAACCGACCCCGGGCCGGGACACGCAAGGCCGGCCCGGGTTTATTTATGCCCAGAATGCGGCTGCTGTGGCCGATATGAGTGAAGTGATTGCGCTGGGTCCAAGGCCCGGTTCATTAGGTACTCGAATGCCACCCGATACATGATAGGTCTCTCTTCATCCTCGAGGTCGTAAGTGCCTTCGAGATGTTCAACGGAGACGATGTCATGCGAGTGGGACCTCGTGGACTTGCGGGAACTGCATGTAGGAGAATGCCCCAGTCGGCAGGGCCGGGCGCTCCCTATCAAGGGGTAAATACCGCTGACCTCGACGTTCGGCAAGTGCGAGGCAGCTGCCAGGTGCTCCAATTGCTGGCGCATGACGGTGCTGTCGCCGAATCTGCGCCGGAGTACGGACTCGTCCATGACCACGGACAACTGAAGTGGCGGGTCCCTCGCGAGGAGTTGCTGGCGCAGAAGTCTGGCCTCAGCCCGCCGGTCGGTCTCGGTCGCGCGGGCCAGGAAACATGCGCGGCCAGAGCTCCGCTATAGCCCGGGCGTACTCGGGCGTCTGGAGAAGGCCGGGAACAACCTGCGGTTCCCAGTTCCATACCGACTCGGCCTCGGCCTCGGCGTAGACATATGTCGCGACTTGAGGAAATCTGGCCGCGGCCTTCTGCGGCAGGCCCTTCTGCCTCGACTCGCTGGCAAGGGCAAGTAGTTCGTCACGATAGCCTTCGTCCACTCCGTAGAGAGCCAGAAGCTTGCGCAGGTCGGCTTGCTTCACGCCGATGCGGTGCAGTTCTATGCGGCTCAGCTTGGACCCGGACCAGCCGAGGCGCTCGGACGCCTCTTCGCCGGTAAGGCCCGCATGCTCGCGCAGGCGCCGTAGCTCTGCCGCGAGCCGGCGGCCGCCAACGGAAGTGCCCTGCTCAGGCACGCATCTGGCCTCCTCTCGGTCTCTGGGGGACCCCGGGAGGGTGTGACTTCATTGCAGCGTAGTGCCTGGTGTGGCCTGCGGTGAAGGCCCGGAGGGCTAACTGCACAGGGATCTGCACTGCAGTTTGCACTTTTGCCCATTGCATACAGCAAAACGCTGTCGTTCAATGGAGTTGCGGCCAGTAATACACAGGGGGCCACATGATCGCCAGGGGGCAAAGGCGGAGAGTGCCACCGCCTTTTGCCCCGGCCGGGCCCGCCGGGCCATCGGCCCGCCGGATCGGTCCCGCCCTCGCCACTGCGTCGGAGCCAGGACCGCGCCACCGCGCACGAGGCCCGCCCGGGGAAACCCCCGCCCAAGATCGCGATGGAATCGCGTCGCAGGGGCGCCTACCATTCCGTCCCCGGACATGCTGCTGGGCCAGCGGTCGGACCCCGCCAGCCCAGCGGTAAACCAAGCTCCCCATCCTGAACCAACAGACCAAGGAGACCTGGTAATGATGAGCATTACCCTCAACCACGCAGCATGCAAGGGCCAGACCAGCCATTTCACCTGCGGAATCGCTCCCAGCACGGGGAAGTGGGCCGCGCCGGCCGCGAATGAGGTGGCCCCGTGATCGTTTCCCTTCTTGCGATCGGGGCGGCAGTCGCCCCGGTGATCAGCTGGCGCGCCGCCCGGTCACAGGGCCGTGCGGAGACGCGCCGGCAACTAGCCCGCGCCCGGGTGGACATGCACAGGGAAGTGAACCACTGGCAGGAGGCCGCGGCCCGCGCCAACGCCGAGGCGGCACGGGTTGCCCGTGAGGCCGAGGCCTTCAAGGCGGGCTGCCAGTCCGGCCGCGAAGATGTCATCTCGATCGTGCCGCTGCTCGTGGCGGCACAGCAGCGCCCCGCGGACGAGGCACAGGCCAGCGGGGACCAGAGGTAGCGGAGGGCTCCCTGCCGGTGGCCCGGAAAGCCGGTGGGGAGCCATGTGAAGGGGCCCCACAACGCCGTGCCGGGCCCCATCTGCTACCTGGCGAAGAAGTGCAGGCCGATCCAGGCCCACGCGACCAGCACGCCCACCCGCCCGGTCCGGCTGCGCATGGCCCGGGTGAGCAGGTCCCCAAGAGAGGGGATCGGGGCGCGGGTCCTGGTCGCCAGCACCTGCAGCAGCACTATCCCGGCCAGGACCACCAGGTACCCGGCGATCGTCACCTCGTGGGAATTCATCGCTCCACCAGGTACCAGCCGAGGGCGAGCCAGCCGAGCAGGACCACCGCGCGGCCGGGGGAGTTGGCCAGCACCGGGTCGGTCAGGGTGCTGACCGTCGGGTGGCTGTAGGAGTCCGTGGTGAGCGACGGCTGCTGCAGCAGCGCGCCGAGTTCCCACAGGCAGCCCGCGACGAGCACGGCGACCCAGGCGAGCGTGCCGGCCACCGGCAGCCGCCCGCCGGCCGGGCGGACCCGGAGCGGGCCGTGCCAGCCGATCACCACCACGATCGTGCCGAGGCCGATGATGCCCGCCGTCGCGGGCCAGGAGTAGCGGCTGAACGAGCCCACCACCGCGGCGTAGACAGCGCCACCGGCCAGTAGCGCGCTGATGATCAGAAGCCGTCGGCGGCCGCCGGGCAGGCGGGCCGGCCGGGCCACGGGAGGGCTCTCCGATTCGGGGTGGCGCAGCGCGCGGCGGCCCGCGTCCCAGGCCAGCCCCACCGCCACGATGAGCATCAGCACACCGTCCACCGGCTTGCCGGAGATGGCGGTGAAGTATGCGATGGCGAGCAGCACCCAGACGACCGGCGCGCGAAGCCCGGCCAGGGCGGCCCGGGCCCGTCCGGGCGGCCGGGCCGGGACGGCCACCTCGGCGCATCCGGTGGACGCACCGCCGCTGCCGGTGCCCCGGTTCTGGGCTTGCCGGTCCTCCGGGCCCGGGGCAGCGCGGCTCACCTGCACAAGCTAGCGCCACACAGACGGCCGCGAAAGCCCCGGGGAGCAGGGCCTGGCTGCGGGCTGGCAGTTGCGGGGAACGTATCGTTACGCCGGATCTTTTCCCGCGGTGCGTGGCAGCAACGTGCGCGGGGAGACAGGGCCGTTGCACGGTGCGCGGCGGCAGCGCGCGCGGGGGACAGAGGCCGGGCGCGGCGGCGGGGTGCACGGAAAGGGGACACGAGCCGTGACCAGCACAGTCGTGGTCATCGACGGGAAGTCGCTGAGCTGCGCCACGCTGGCGGCGGTGGCGCGCCAGCAGGCGGGCGTGGCCGTCGGCGAGCCGGCCGTGGCCGCGGCGCGGGCGGCCTGGCTGACGGGGCAGGACCTGGCCGCGCGGCAGCCGGTGTACGGCAGGAACACCGGAGTGGGCGCCAATCACGTGGTCGACCTCAGCGAGCGTGACCGGGCCGAGCACGGGATACGGCTGCTGCGCAGCCACGCCGCTGGCACCGGCCCGCTGCTGGCGCCCGAGGTGGCCCGCGCCATGCTCGCGGTGCGGCTCAACCAGCTCGGCGCCGGCGGCTCGGGCGTGGATCCGGCGCTGCTGCCCGTCCTGGCCGATGCCATCAACCGCGGCTTCACCCCGCCGGTCCCGATCTACGGCGCGATCGGCACCGGCGACCTCACCGCGCTGGCCTCCACCGGGCTTTGCCTGCTCGGCGAGCGCGACTGGCAGGGCGGCACCGGGCCGCCGCCGCGGTTCGGCATCCGCACAAGCGAGGCACTCGGGTTCATCAACAGCAGCGCGGCCACCCTGGGCGAGGCCGCGCTGGCCTGCCACGACCTGGCCGCCCTGCTGCGGGCCGCCGTCCCGGTCGCGGGGCTGTCGCTGCTCGCGGTGCGTGGCTCGGCCGAGCCGTACGCCGAGGCGGTGCAGCTGGCCAGGCCGCACCCGGGCCAGCAGCGGGTCGCGGCGAGCATGCGGGCGCTGCTCGCGGCGGGGCCGCCGGCCGCGGCACGGGTGCAGGACCCCTACGGGTACCGGGCGTTCCCCCAGGTCCACGGCCCCGCGCTGGACTCGGTCGAGCACGCCACAGGCGTACTTGAGCCCGAGCTCAACGGCAGTGCCGAGAACCCGCTGATCGACGTGGCGGGGCATGCGGCGTGGCATAACGGGAACTTCCACGCCGCCTATGTGGGCCTGGCCCTTGACGCCATCCGCGCGGCGCTGTTCCAGACCGCGGCGCTGTCGGTGGCCAGGCTGGGCACCCTGATGGAACCCTCGCTGACCACCCTGAACGCCTTCCTCGCGGAGGACCGGGCCAGCTCGGGCGTGATGATCCTGGAGTACGTGGCGCACTCCGCGGTCGCCGACATACGCCGCTTCGCCGCGCCCGCCGCCCTGGGCGGTGCGGTGCTCTCCCGCGGGGTGGAGGAGCACGCGGGCTTCGCCACCCAGTCGGCCCGGGCCACCAGCGACACCGTGGCCGCGTACCGGGCCGTGCTGGCCTGCGAACTGATCGCCGCGACCCGGGCGCTGCGGCTGCAGGCCCAGGTGCCGGCCGAGGGCGGCCTGCGCGAGGCCTACGACCTGGCCGATGCCGCGCTGGACCGGGCCACCGCCGACCGGCCGCTTGACGGCGACCTGGCCGCGGCGGACGGTGTGCTGGCCGGGCTGGCCGCGGTGGCGCCGTGGCTGGTGACGAGCCAATGAGGCGCTGAAGCCCCGGTCGTGGCAGGCTGTGGGGCAGGCTAGTCTTCCCCGCAGCCGGCGATCCACGGCCAGGGGAACGCCAGAGACAACGGAGAGCCGATGAGCATCATGGGCACGCGGGTTCTGCGGACCGAGGACCCACGACTGCTGACCCAAGGTGGCGTCTACACCGACGACCTGCGCGTGCCGGAGCTGACCGGTGCGGCCTACGTCACCATCGTCCGCAGCCCCATCGCGCACGCGCTGATAACCGGCATCGACACCAGTGCCGCCACCGGCCTGCCCGGGGTGGTCGCCGTGCTCACCTCCGCCGATCTTCCCGCCCCGCCGGAGGACCGCGACGCCACGGCCGAGCCGCTGCTCGCGGCCGACCGGGTGCGCTACGTCGGCGAGCCGGTGGCCCTGGTCCTGACCGAGGGCCGCTACCAGGGCGAGGACGCGGCGGAACTGGTCAGCGTCGACTACGACCCGCTGCCCGCGGTCCCCGGCATCGAGGAGGGCCTGACCGGCGAGACGCTGCTGTTCCCCGGCACGGAAAGCAACGTCCTCGGCACCGGGACGGCGGGCGAAGGCGACGACACCAGCTTCGACGGCTGCGACGTGGTGCTCGAGCGGACGATCGTGAACCAGCGGCTCGCCCCGGTCCCGCTGGAGCCGCGGGCGATGGCGGCAGCCTGGACCGGCGACCGGCTGACGATCTGGTCAAGCACCCAGAACGCACAGCTCGCGCGCGGCGCCATCGCCGGGACCCTGGGGATGGACCCGGCGACGGTGCGGGTGATCACGCCGGATGTGGGCGGCGGGTTCGGCGCCAAGGTCGCGGTGGACAGGGACGCCATCGCCGTCGCCTGGGCGGCCAAGCACACCGGGCACGCGGTCCGCTGGATCGAGTCCCGCAGCGAGAACATGGTGGGCATGGTGCACGGCCGGGCCCAGCGGCAGACCTACAAGATCGGCGGGACGAGGGACGGCCAGGTGCTCGCCTACCAGCTCGACGTCGTACAGGACTGCGGTGCCTTCAACCGCCTCGGTGCGTTCCTGGCGCAGCTCACGGTCCTGATGGCGGCCGGGGTGTACGACCTCGCGCACGCGGGCGCCTCGTTTCGTGCCGTGGTGACCAACACCACGCCGATCGCCGCCTACCGGGGGGCAGGCCGGCCCGAGGCGGCCGCGGCGATCGAGCGGGCGATGGACGACTTCGCTGCCGAGATCGGCATGGACCCCGCGGAGGTGCGCCGGATCAATGTGGTGCCGCCGGACAAGTTCCCCTTCACCACCGCGACCGGCGCCACCTACGACACCGGCGAGTACGCGGCCGCGCTGGAGCGGGTGCTGGCCGCGGCCGGCTATCCGGCGCTGCGGGCCGAGCAGGCACGCCGCCGGGAGAGCGGCGACACCGTGCAGCTCGGCCTCGGGATCTCGGTCTACGTGGAGATCACCGCCGGGGACATGGGCGGGGAGACGGCCCGGGTGGTGGTCGACGGCACCGGCGCGGCGACCGTGTTCACCGGCAGCTCCGCGCACGGGCAGGGCCATCACACCGCCTGGGCCATGCTGGTACAGGAAGAGCTGGGCATCCCGATGGAGTCGATCACCGTCGTGCACGGCGACACCGACGCGATACCCGAGGCGATCGGCACCTTCGGGTCCCGGTCGCTGCAGCTCGGCGGGACCGCGGTGGTGCAGGCCGCGGGTGTGGTCAAGGAGCAGGCCAGGCGCCTGGCCGCGGAGATGATCGAGGCGGCAGAGGCGGACCTGGAACTCGACACGGTGCGCGGCACCTGGCAGGTGCGCGGCGACCCGGCGTCCGCGCTGGGCTGGGGGCAGATCGCCGAGCGGGCCGGCCCGGACGGCCTGGCCGCCGACGCCCGCTTCAATGCCAGCGCGCCGACGTTCCCGTTCGGCGCGCACCTGGCCGTGGTGGAGGTGGACACCGAGACCGGCAAGGCGACCCTGGTGCGGCACGTGACCGTGGACGACGCCGGGAGGATCCTCAACCCGGTGCTCGCCGAGGGCCAGCGGCACGGCGGCATAGCACAAGGTGTTGCGCAGGCGCTGCTGGAAGAGGTGCGTTACGATGCCGACGGAAACCCGCTGACCAGCACGCTGGTGGACTACGCGGCGATCACTGCGACCGAGCTTCCCTCGTTCGAGCTGGTCGCCAGCGAGACCCCGACACCGATCAACCCGCTGGGCGCCAAGGGGATCGGCGAGGCGGGGACCATCGGATCGACCCCGGCGGTGCTGAACGCCGTCATCGACGCCGTGTCCCACCTGGGCGTACGGCACATCGACATGCCGGCCACACCGGAAAAGGTGTGGGCCGCGATCAACGAAGCGAGGGCTGTCCGGTGAAAGTGGCGATCGGCGTCAACGGCAGGCAGGTAGAGGCAGAGGTCGAGGACCGGCTGCTGCTCGCGCACTTCGTGCGCGAGGTGGCCGGCTTGACCGCTACGAACATCGGCTGCGACACGACCTCCTGCGGCGCGTGCACCGTGCTGCTGGACGGGGAGTCGGTGAAATCCTGCACCGTGCTCGCCGCCCAGGCGGACGGGCACGAGGTCACCACCTGCGAAGGGCTGGCCGGAGCCGACGGCCGGTGGCACGCGGTGCAGCAGGGCTTCCACGCCGAGCACGGCCTGCAGTGCGGGTTCTGCACCCCGGGCATGATGATGGCCGCCGTGTCGCTGCTCGCGGAGAACCCCGACCCCACCGAGGAAGAGGTCAGGACCGGGCTCGAGGGCAACATCTGCCGGTGCACCGGCTATCACAACATCGTCAGGGCTGTGCTCGCCGCGGCCAGGAGCGGCCAGCCGGCGCAGGAGGCGTCATGATCCCGGCGCCGTTCTCCTACCGGCGGGCCGACACCGTCGAGGAGGCACTCGATCTCGCCGTCGGCGCGGGCGAGGACGGCAAGTACCTGGCGGGCGGGCATTCCCTGCTGCCGCTGATGAAGCTGCGGTTCGCGGTGCCCGAGGTGCTCATCGACATCGGCCGGCTCGCGGAGCTTTCCTACATTCGCGACGAGGACGGCCACATCGCGATCGGGGCGCTGACCCGGCACCACGACCTGGAGCATTCTGCGCTGCTTGCCGCCGAACTGCCGCTGCTCGCGCACGCCGCCGGGCAGGTCGGGGACCCGCAGGTCCGGCACCGGGGCACGATCGGCGGGGCGCTCGCGCACGGCGACGCCGCTTCAGACCTGCCCGCGGTGGCCCTGGCCCTGGACGCGACCCTGGTCGCCCGTGGGCCGTCGGGCAGCCGGGAGATCGCCGCGACGGAGTTCTTCAGCGGGCTGTTCGAGACCGCCCTGGAGCCCGGCGAACTGCTCACCGAGATCCGGATACCCAAGCCGGCGCAGCGGGGCTGGTCGTTCCAGAAGTTCACCAAGCGCGCCATCGACTGGGCGATCGTGGGAGTCGCCGTGCAGGGCGGCCAGGTGGCCCTGGTGAACATGGGCTCGGTCCCGATGCGGGCCATCGGCGTAGAGCAGGCCCTGGCCGCCGGGGCGGGGCTGGCCGACGCGGCGGCGCACGCCGCCGAGGGCGCCAGCCCGGTCGCCGACCTCGGCGCCAGCACGGCCTACCGGGAGCACCTGGCCCGGGTGCTGACCGCCCGCGCGCTCGCCGAGGCGGCCGGCCGCAACTGAGCCCCGCCTCCCAGGTGGTGGTGAAACCGGCGGCAAGGGTGCAGTGGTTCGCGATCAGCGGCCATTTTTCGCTGAGACCGCGCTGAGAGCGGGCCGGGATTGGCCGCGCTCATTGCTAGCGTCCCTCCCATGAGCGTGCGGTGGCGCCCGCGGGGGCGGATCCTGAGCGCGGCCGCGGCCGTGGTGCTGTTTCTGGCGGGCGCGATCACGCTGGCCGCGGTGCTGCGGCAGCCAGCCCCGGTCACCGTCCGCACCGTGCGGATCGCGGCCGTGGACGGGCCGCGGGACAACCAGCACGTGGTGCTCGACGCCAGCTTCTACACCCCGGCAGGCCAGGGCCGGCTCCCGGCGATCCTGCTCGCGCCCGGGTTCGGGGAGACCAAGTACGCGGTCGCGCCGGAGGCCGAGTACCTGGCCCGGGCCGGTTTCGCCGTGCTCACCTGGTCCCCGCGCGGCACCGGCGCCAGCGGCGGGCAGATCGGGCTGGACTCGCCGGACTACGAGGTCAAGGACACCAGCCAGCTCGTGACCTGGCTGGCCCGCCAGCCCCGGGTGCTGCTCGACCGGCCGGGCGACCCCCGGGCTGGCATCGCCGGCACCTCCTATGGCGGCGGGCTGGCGCTGCTGGCCGCCGCCTACGACCACCGGATCGACGCGGTGGTGGCGCAGAGCGCCTGGAACAACCTGGCCAGCGCGCTGTTCCCGAACGCGGCGTCCGGCGGCCCGGCAAGCGGCGTGTTCGCCAGGCAGTGGGCCGGGTTGCTGTTCACCCAGGGCTCCGCCGGGTTCGGCGCCCCGCTGCCTGGCCCGGGCAGCGGGGTGGCGGCGGTCCGCCAGCATGTGCTGTGCGGGCGGTTCCTGCCCAGCATCTGCGCGATGTACCAGCAGGTCGCCCAGGCCGGGCAGGCGACACCGGCGGCGATCTCGCTGCTGCAGCGATCGAGCCCGGCGAGCGTCGCGGGCCGGATGGATGCCCCTGCGCTGCTGATCCAGGGCGAGCACGACTCGCTTTTCGGCCTCGGCCAGGCCAACGCGAACTACCAGGCGATCCGGCGCAACGGCGGACCCGCCGCCGTGGTCTGGTTCGCCGGCGGCCACGACGGCGGCGACCAGCAGACCGGCTACGTGAACTCGCTCACCGCGGCCTGGTTCACCCGCTGGCTCGCGCCCGGGCGCGCGCCTGCCCGGGCGGGCACCGGGCAGCCCGGCTTCGCGGTGACCCGGGTGCTCGGCTTCGACCCGAACACCGGCGGGGTGACGCTCGGCACCGCGACGGCCGTGGCCTACCCGGGGCTGCGCGGCACCACCCGCACGCTGGTCCGGCTGACCGGCCCGGCGCAGGCGATCGACCACCCGCCCGGCGGCGCGCCCCCGTCGCTGTCCGGGTTCCCCGGCCTCGGCGCGCTCAGCGGGGCCACGGGTGGGGGGACCAGCGGGCTCACCTTCGACATGCCGGGCCAGAGCGCCGCGTTCACCTCCGCCCCGCTGGCCGCCGCGCTCCAGGTCACCGGGTCCCCCACGGTCCGTATCCGGGTCAGCGGCGCGCCGCAGGTGACCCTGTTCGCCAAGGTCTACGACGTGGACCAGGCCGGTCACGCGACCCTGCCATACCAGCTCGTGGCGCCGCTTCGGGTCACCGGCGCCCAGGCGGGCCGGGTCGTCACGGTCGCGCTGCCCGCCATCGACTACAGCTTCTCCGCGGGCCACCGGCTGCGGCTGGTGCTGACCACGACCGACTTCGGCTACGCCACTCCTCCCGCCCCGGCGGTGTACCGGGTTTCGCTGGCCGGGCCCGGCGTCGTGGTGCCCGGCGACCCGGCGCTGGCCCTGGCCGGTGGCGGGCCGCCCGGATGGGCCTGGGCGGCGCCGCTGTGCGCCCTGGCCGCTGCGGTGCTCATCCTGGTGACCGCCCGGCGGCGCGGCGCGCAGGACCTCGTACCAGAGCTGGCCCAGGTCCCGCTGGAGATCACCGGGCTGGTCAAGCGGTACCGCGACGGCCAGCTCGCGGTGGACGGCCTGTCGCTGCGCGTGGAGCGCGGCCAGATACTCGGGCTGCTCGGGCCGAACGGCGCGGGCAAGACGACCACGCTGCGGGCCCTGATGGGCCTGATGCACCCGGACGAGGGCACGATCACCATCTTCGGCCGGCGGGTGCACCCCGGATCCCCGGCCCTGTCCCGGCTCGGCTCGTTCGTGGAGGGGCCGGGATTCCTGCCGCACCTGTCCGGCCGGGCCAACCTGGAGCTGTACTGGCGGGCCACCGGCCGCCCCCTGGACGGCCGGCACCTGGACGAGGTGCTGGGCCTGGCCGGCCTCGGGCCCGCCATCGACCGGCCGGTCCGCAACTACTCCCGCGGCATGTCCCAGCGGCTGGCCATCGCCCAGGCCATGCTCGGCCTGCCGGACCTGCTGGTGCTCGACGAGCCGATGAACGGCCTCGACCCGCCGCAGATCAGGGAGATGCGCGACGCGCTGCTCGGCTACGCGGCCGGCGGGCGCACCGTCATCCTGTCCAGCCACCTGCTCGCCGAGGTCGAGCAGACCTGCAGCCACGTGGTCGTGATGAACCAGGGCCGCCGCCTCGCGGCCGGGCCGGTGGCGGACATCATCGGCGACGGGGCGGCCCTGCTGGTCGGCACCACCGAGGCCGACCGCGCGGTGTCGGTGCTGCGCGGCCTGACCGGGATCGAGTCCGTGCGCCGGCACGCCGACGGCGTGCAGGTGCAGCCGAACGGCGTGCCCGCCGCCACCGTGGTCGCCGCGCTGGTCGGGGCCGGGATACCGGTGGACCGGGTCGGCCCGAGCCGGGGGCTGGAGGACGCGTTCCTCGCACTGATCGATGGGCAGGGGCCGCCCGTCGGCGAGGCGGGAGCGGACCCGGCGAAGGAGGGGACGTCGTGACGGCCACCGGCCTGCCCGCCGCCCCGGGCTACAACCCGCGGCGCACCCTGCCGCTGCGGGTGGAGGCGCTCCGGCAGTTGCGCCGCAGGCGGACCATGGTGGCCGCGCTCATCCTGCTGGCGCTGCCGTGGATCCTGGTCGGCGCGTTCGAGCTGGGCGGGTCGTCGCAGCCCGGCCCCGGGGCGCCCGGCCTCGTCGATCTCGCCACGACCGGCGGGCTGAACTTCGCCGCGTTCAGCTTCTTCGCCTCGGTGGGCTTCCTGCTCGTCGTGGCGGTGGCGCTGTTCTGCGGGGACACCGTGGCCAGCGAGGCGCAATGGGCCTCGCTGCGGTACCTGCTCGCCGCGCCGGTGCCCCGCGCCCGGCTGCTCCGGCAGAAGCTCGTCGTGGCGCTGGCCTACTCGACGGTCGCGGTGGCCAGCTTCCCGCTGATGTCGCTGGTGGCGGGCACGGTGGCGTTCGGCTGGCATCCGCTGCGCCTGCCCGGCACCGGGGCGGTGCTCGGCCAGGGCGCGGCGCTGGACCGGATGGGCATCGTCCTTGGGTATGTCCTGGTCACCGAGCTGGTGCCGGCCGGGCTGGCGTTCCTGCTCTCGGTGTCCACCGACTCGCCGCTCGGCGCGGTGGGCGGCGCCGTGGGCCTGGTCATCGTCAGCGACATTCTGGACGCGGTGACCGCGCTCGGGGGATGGCGCCAGGTGCTGCCCACCCACTGGCAGTTCGCCTGGCTGGACGCGATGCAGCCGCAGATCTCCTGGGGCGGCATGCTCGAGGGAGCCGCGGTGTCGGTCAGTTACGCCCTGATTCTGTTTGCCCTGGCGTTCCGGCATTTCCGCGCCAAAGACATCGTCTCCTGACCTGGCCAAATCTTAATGTCACGGTTCGAATTCGCATCCTTGTGCCGGTCGTCCCGATGAGTTACCTTTCGGGCACCTAATCATGGTGAGGACGTGGAGGACCGGGATGAGCACAGGATCCGCTCCCTTCGCTGAGAGCAAGAGCCCGCTGGTCGCAGGCCCAGGCCAGGAACAACGGCTGCGCCGCGGCGCGCTCGGGATCGTAGATATCTCGGCCGCGACCATGGCCAATATCGGCCCGGCGATGAGCTTCTACTTCGGCTTCGCCTTCCTCGCGATCACTGCCGGGGTCGCCTCGCCGCTGACCATCATCGCGGCGGTCATCGCGATCGCCCTGCTCGGCAATACCCTGGCCCAGTTCTCCCGGGCGCAGCCCTCCACCGGCGGGTTCATCACGTTCGTCGGGAAGTCGTTCGGCGGGACCAGCGCGGTCACCACGGCCCTGCTGGCCGGGGTCGGCTACATCATCGCGATGTCCTCGGTGATCGCCATCTCCGGCGGCTTCCTGTCCATCACGCTCAACTACTACCTGGGCTGGAACATCCCGTGGGGGATCTTCACGGTGATCCTGACCGCGCTCGCGGTGGTCATGATGATCCGCGGCGTCAGCGTGTCCACCAGGATCGCCGGGTTCTTCTTCGCGTTCGAGATGCTCGTGCTTGTCGTGGTGTCGGTCGCGGCGCTGATCTCCAACGGCGGGCACCTGAACCTCACTCCGTTCGAGCCGAGCCACATCACCAACGGTTTCAAGGGGCTGGCGGCCGGGTTCCCGCTGGCCATCTACCTGTTCATCGGCTGGGAGAACTCCGCGGCGCTGGCCGAGGAGACCGACAACCCGCGGCGCAACGTCCCCCGCGCGGTGTTCACCTCCATACTCATCATGGGCGTCAGCTACGTGCTGTTCGCCTACGCCACGGTCAGCGGCTTCGGGTACAGCGTGACCAAGCTGAGCTCCTCGGCGATCCCGTTCATCACGGTCGCGCACGACACCCTCGGCGCGCTCGCCTTCTTCGCCTACCTGGCGGGCATGACCTCCATCCTGGGCGCGCTCATCGCCGGCACCAACTCCCAGGCCCGGCTGGTCTTCAACGCCGGCCGGGAGGGCCTGATCCCGCGCTGGATCGGCAGCGTCAACAGCAGCAGGCTCACCCCGATGAACGCCATCTTCACGTTCATCGGGATCTCCGGGGCGATCATCGGCGGCTGGGCGCTGCTGCACGTGATCAACGGGTCCACCGGGTCGCTGGACCCGGTCAACTTCTTCGCCGAGTCCGCCACCATGGGGACGATCCTGGTGCTGATCGTCTACCTGCTGTCCAACCTGGCGCTGCCGGTCTACTACCGCAAGTACCGGCCGCAGGAGTTCCATCCGGTCAAGCACGCCGTGCTCCCGGTGCTGGGTGCGATAGCGATCATCGTGCCGCTGTACTACCTTGCCAAGCCGGGCCAGCCCACGCCGTACGACTGGTTCCCTTACGCGGCCCTGATCGTCGTGGTGGTCGCCGCCGTGATCGCGTTCGTGCTCAACAGGCGCGATCCGGAACTGGCCGGCCGGGTGGGCTCGATCGTCGCCGACGAGTAACGGCCGGTCCGGCGCCGGCGTCAGTGCAGGTGGATCAGCACCAGGTCCTTGAGCGCGACCATCGTCAGGCCCAGCGCCGCGGCCACGGAGACGGCGACCGCTAGTCGCCAGCCGTGCAGTTTGGCCGCCCGCCCAGCGATCCAGGCATGCATGATCAGCACCAGGATCGTGGCCGCCAGCCCGACGTTGGCGGCCACGAGCGCGGAGGCCCCCGCCGCCCGGGCCACCAGGAGCGCCAGCAGTGGCAGGTAGGAAGCGCTGACCATCGGCCAGGTGGCGGCCAGTGCCGCCCGTATATACGCCCTGCTCGGCAGGGTTCCGCCCGTTCCCTGCTCGCCGAGAAGCTCGGCGTACTCCTCGGCCAGCCAGTACACCAGCAACGTGACCACGACCGAGACCGCAAGCGCAACGGTGGGCAGGTGCCCGCCGGCCGCCGCGAAGATCGCTGCGGTGATGATGGCCCCGTAGATGCCCGCGGCGCGCCGCCGCCCCGCGTTGCCGGCAGCCGGTCCCGTGTGGACTTCGCCACCAGCCGTGATGCCCGCCATGACCGCCCTAGTTCTCCTCATCGGCGGCCGCCGGTGCCGGCGTCGCCGTCCCGGGGCCGGCCGGTGCGCCCGCCCGCCGCGCCTTGCGGCGGCGGTGGTAGCGCCGTCCGAGCAGGAAGGCGGCCACGCCGATCGCGATGCCGCCGATGAGCGAGCCCACGCTGCCCGGGTCGTGCTGGCCGGTGGTGATCTTGCCCGCGCCGTAGACGGTGAGGCCCACCGAGAGCACGTAGACCGTGCCGGCGAGGAGGTTCCAGACCACGAACTGGGAGTACTTCATCTTGGCGATCCCCGAGACCATGCACGGGGTGAAGAAGACCGCCAGGCGCCCCCACTTGACGTACATGGCCTCCCCGGCGGTGAGCACCCGCTGCCGCCGGTCCAGCAACGGGCCGGGGTGGCTGAGCAGCGCGCGGCCCCAGCGAACGCCGACCGAGTACCCGACCACGCCGCCGACCTCGACAGCGATGACCGCAACGAGCAGGACGGCGGCGATGTTCAGGCGGCCCTGGCTGGCGAGCGCGGTGGCGGCACCGAGCACGGTCGCGCCGATGCCGGGGATTCCGGCCCACCCGAGCGTGACCAGCGCGAAAAGCACGAGGTACGCCAGGAAGCCGCCGGATTCCGACGAGCCGGTGGCGGCAAGCGCGTGCATCGCCGACCGTCAGATTCTGCCGTACGGTACTAGCCGGATGCGGCTCACAGGCGTCATCCCGTCCTCCGAAAGCCCGAGGATGCCCGACACAGGCGGGCGCGTCATCACCCATGGCGGGGTAACCGCCCCGGCCATTGTGTCAGGCGGGCTGGAGCGGGAAGGCCGGCCGCGGCGGCGTTGCCGAAGTCGTCGTCCACGCCGATCACCTGGCGCCCACGGCCAGACAGCAGTGACGCCGCCACGATCGCGCGGTACCCGCTGTGGCAGTGCACCCACAACTCGCCCGGTGGCAGCTCGCCGGCCCGGCCGGCCAGTTCGTAAAGCGGGATGTGCCGGGCACCGGCGATGTGGCTCTCGGCCCACTCCAGCGGCCGCCGGACATCAAGCACCGTCGGGTTCCCTGCGGTCATCGCCGCCGCCAGGTCGCCGAACTTGGCCAGCCGCAGCGACGCGAGCCTGGTGCCGGCCGCCCACCGCGGCGGGCCCCCGCTGGCCGCCGCGGCAGGCCGGTCGGCCCAGATCCTGGCCAGTTCCCGCTGTGCCTGCGCCACCTGCTCCGGCGTCTCGCCCAGCAGCGTCAGCGGCGCGCCCCACGGCACGGTCCAGCCCACGTAGCTGGCGAAGCTGCCCTCCAGCGGGAAGCTGACAGAACCGGGGAGGAAACCCGCGGCGAACGCGATCCGGTCCCGCAGGTCGATCACCCACTCGCCGGCGTCGAGGCGGCGGCGCACCTCCCCGGCGGCGGCCTGGCTGGGTGGCGACAGGTCGGCGCCCGGCGGCCCGGCCAGGTTGGCCGGGCCCATGTGAGCGTAGTAGGAGGGCCAGGCGTCCAGGCCCGCGAGCAGGCCATCCAGGTACGCGCGCTCATCCAGGGTCAGTACCGGGTTCGCCAGCTTCTCGGCGGCGATCGTGGAGGACTGGCCGCCGGACTGCCCGGCCGAGCAGAAGCTGCCGAAACCGTGCGTCGGGAAGACCGGGGTGGTGCCCGGCAACCCGGCGAGGCGCTGGGCGGAGGCGTACTGCGCCCGGGCGAGCGCGCCGGTGTGCTGCGGCCCGAGCAGGTCGGGCCGCCCGGTGGTGCCGTAGAGCAGCGATCCGCCGGTGAACACCGCGGCCGCCTGGCCAGCGGATTCCAGCACGTAGCTCAGGTGGGTGAAGGTGTGGCCGGGGGTGGCCAGCACCCGCAGCCGCAGCCCGTCGCCGACCTCGACCGTGTCGCCGTCGCGGACCGGCGTCCTGTCGAAGGCGACCGGGTCGGCGGCGTTGACCAGGTACGCCGCGCCGGTTGCGGCGGCGAGCGCTGGCCCGCCGGTGAGGTAGTCGTTGTGGATGTGCGTCTCGGCGATGTGGGTGATCCGCACGCCGTGCTCCGCGGCCAGCGCGGTGACCCGGTCGGTGTCCCGCTGCGGGTCGATGACCAGGGCGGCGCTGCCGTCGTGGACCAGGTAGCTGCGGTCGCCAAGGCCCGGTGTCTCGATCGGCAGTACCTCGGCCATGTCTGCCCCTCTCAGCGCCATCGCCGGAGCCTTAAATGTACGGTCATTCGTACTTTCGTTCAAGGCACGAGGTATCGCTACCTTGGGGTTTGCAGCGCTAACAGAAGGGCCGGGGATGGCAAGGATCGGCACGGTGATCAGAGAGGTGTACCACCGGCCGGGCGCCGGCGCCCTGCCGGCCCACCTGGCAGATCGCTATGGCATCCGGGTCACCGGCACGGCCAGGCTGACGGAGGGCGTGTTCCGGGTGGACCGTGACGCCGGCCCGCCCTGGGTCGCACGGTTCATGCTGACCGGCCGGCCGCAGTCCCGCACCGAGGAGGACGCCGAGATACTCCGCTTCCTGGAACGCCGGGAATTCCCGGCCGAGCGCTGCGCGGCCCCCAACCCGGTCACCGAACTCGGCGGCCGTGCGGTCCTGGTCACCGAGTACCTCCCTGGCAGGCACCCGTCCGGCAGCCCCGCCGTGTGGCGCAAGCTCGGCGACCTGCTTGGCCGGCTGCACACCCTGCCCGCCGAGCCAGGCCCGGCTCGGCGCCAGGCCGGCGCACTGCACCACCTGCCGCAGTACGAGGGCGGCCCGGGCGCCGATCTCGCCGCGGCCGCCGCGCTGCTGGCCGACCTCGACGGGCGTGTCCCGGCCGAGCACCGGCAGCTCTACGAGCTGATCGCCGAACTGCTGCCCGAGGGCGACGATGCCAAGGGCCTGCCCGAGGCGTTCATACACCCCGACCCGGTACGGAACAACGTGGTGATCGCGCCGGGCGGCCCGGTACTGGTGGACTGGACCGGCGCCGGAACGGGCCCGCGCCTGGCCTCCCTGGCCGGCCTCCTGCACAGCGCGGGCCCGCGGCACGCCGCCGCCGCGCTGGCCGGCTACCGCGAGCACGTCGAGCTGACCCCCGGCGAACTCGACCGCCTCGAGGGCGTCCTGTGGATTCGCATCCTGTGGCTGTCCGCCTGGCAGTGCTGGCTGGCCTGCGTCTCGGCCAAGGTGCACCAGGGCTTCTTCCCCCGCCGGGAGTACATCGCCGCGCTGGCCGCCACGGTCAGGGTCGCACAGCGGGAGGCCGGCATGACCATCCAGGTCACCCCGCAGCGGCTGGGGACGCTGCTGCGGCCGCGCAGCGTGGCGCTGGTCGGCGCCGCGGACAAGTCGGGCTTCTCCCTGATGGCCTACCGCAACCTGGTGGATTTCGGCCTGGGCGAGCACACCCACCTGGTGAACCGGCGCGGCGCGGCGGCCCACGGGCGGGCCACGGTCACCTCCTGCACGCAGATCGCCGAACCGGTGGACCTCGCGTTCATGATGGTGCCGCGGGCCGCCACCCTGGACGCGCTCACGGACGCGGCCGCGGCGGGCATCAGGCACGCGCTGGTGCTTTCCTCGGGGTACGCGGACGCCGGGGCGGCCGGGCAGCGGGCCCAGGCGGACCTGGTCGCCCACGCCGAGGCGCTTGGCGTGCTCCTGGTCGGCCCCAACCACCTGGGGTTCGCCAACTTCGTGGACCAGGTCCCCGTCACCGCGATCCCCGGGCTGCCCCGCGCGGCCGGGCCGGTCGCCCTGGTGTCGCAGAGCGGGATGGCCGCCAGCGCGATGCTCGACTTCGCCACGATGACCGGCGTCGGGCTCTCCTACCTGGTGACCCTCGGCAACGAGGCCATGGTCGCCGCCGGGCACGTGCTCGACTACCTGGTCGGGGACCCGCACACGCGGGCGGTGGCGCTGTTCCTTGAGGCCATCCGCGACCCGGTGGCGTTCGCCCACGCGGCCAGGCGCGCCACCGCGGCGGGCAAGGCGGTCGTGGTGCTCAAGTCCGGCCGGTCCGAACTGTCCGCCCGGGCGGCGGCCGCGCACAGCGGCGCGGCGGTCGGCGACGACCGCCACATCGACGAGTTCCTGCGCGACCTGGGTGTGATCCGGGTGGAGGAGATCGAGGACCTGATCCTCACCGCGGGCGCGGCGGCGCATCTGGGCCGGCTGGCCAGGCCCGGCATCGGGGTGGTGTCGATCTCCGGCGGGGCGTGCGACATGCTCGCCGACCACGCCGCCGTGCTCGGCGCCCCGCTGCCGGCGCTGGCCCCGGCCACCCGCGCCGCGCTGGCCCGGGTGCTCCCGGACTACGCCACCGTGCAGAATCCGCTGGACATCACCGGGGCGGCAGTCATCCACCCGGGTATCTTCACCCGGTGCATCGAGGTCATGTCCGCGGATCCGTCGGTCGGCGTGGTCGCGGTCATCAACGGCCTGCCCTGGCACGGCGACGGGCGGCCGTGGCCGGGCCAGGTGCTCGCCGACGCCATCGGGGCCGGGGCGGCCCGCGCCAAGACCCCGGTGGTCTGCGTGAGCCAGGTGATGCAGCCGATCACGACCTACACCAGGGAGGTGATGGCGCAGGCCGGCATCCCCTACACGATCCCCGGCCTGCGCCACACCGTCGCCGCCCTGCGCAACATCGGCTGGTGGTCGCAAGCCAGGGCGTGAACGTGACAACGAGGCCCCTGGAGGCCCCAGATTCACATTCATGCGGCGCGGGGACAAGGGACGGGGCTAGGAGAGGGCGATGGACGGGCGCTGGGAGTTCTGGATCGACCGGGGCGGCACGTTCACCGACGTGGTGGCGCGCCGCCCCGACGGCACGCTCGCCGTGCACAAGCTGCTGTCGGAGAACCCGGGCGCCTACGACGACCCGGCGGTGGCCGGCATCAGGCACCTGCTCGGCATCGCGCCGGAGCAGGACATTCCGGCCGAACGGATCGCCGTGGTCCGCCTGGGTACCACGGTGGCGACGAACGCCCTGCTCGAGCGCAAGGGCGAACCGTGCGTCCTGGTCATCACCAAGGGCTTCGGCGACGCCCTGCGGATCGCCTACCAGGACCGGCCGAAGATCTTCGACCGGGAGATCGTCCGGCCGGACATGCTGTACTCCCGGGTGATCGAGGTCACCGAACGGGTCGGCCCACATGGCGAGGTGCTGGTACCGCTCGACGAGAACGCCGTGGCACGGGAACTGAAGACCGCCTACGACGACGGGTTCCGCGCGGTCGCGGTCGTCTGCCTGCACGGATACCGCTACCCGGGCACGAGGCCAAGATCGGCGAGATCGCCACGGCCACACCGGGTTCACCCAGGTGTCGCTGTCCCACGAGACAAGCCCGCTGATGAAGCTGGTCTCCCGCGGCGACACCACGGTCGTGGATGCCTACCTCTCCCCGGTCCTGGCTCGCTATGTGGCCAGCGTCACCAAGGAACTCCCCGGAGTCCGGGTGCAGTTCATGCAGTCCCACGGCGGGCTGGCCAGCGCGCGGTCGTTCCGCGGCAAGGACTCCATCCTGTCCGGTCCCGCCGGGGGCATCGTGGGCATGGCCCGCACCGCCCAGGCGGCGGGGTTCGGCCGGGTGATCGGGTTCGACATGGGCGGCACCTCCACCGACGTGTCCCACTTCGCCGGCGAGTTCGAGCGGCAGTACGAGACCCAGGTAGCCGGGGTGCGGATGCGCGCGCCCATGCTGGCCATCCACACCGTGGCCGCGGGCGGCGGGTCCATTCTGGGCTTTGACGGCAGCAGGTTCCGTGTCGGCCCTGGCTCGGCCGGGGCGGTGCCAGGCCCGGCGGCCTACCGGCGCGGCGGGCCGCTCACGGTCACCGACGCGAACATCATGCTGGGCCGGATTCAGGCGAGCCACTTCCCCGCGGTGTTCGGCCCGGGCGGCGACCAGCCGCTGGACACAACGACGGTCAAGGAGAAGTTCGCCGCCCTGGCCACCGAGATTGCCAGCGCGACCGGCCAGCCGCAGCGGCCGGAAGAGGTGGCCGCCGGGTTCCTGGCCATCGCGGTGGCGAACATGGCCAACGCGATCAAGAAGATCTCCGTGCAGCGCGGCTACGACGTGACCAGGTACGTGCTCGCCACGTTCGGGGGGGCCGGTGGCCAGCACGCCTGCGCGGTCGCGGACGCGCTCGCCATCGAAACCGTGCTGATCCACCCGCTCGCCGGGGTGCTGTCCGCCTACGGCATGGGCCTGGCCGACCTGACCGCCATGCGGGAGCAGGCGGTCGAGGCACCGCTAGTGAAGGGGGACGGTGAAGGGGGAACGGGGAGTTGGGTGGGGGGTGGGGAACTGCTACCGGAACTTGTCACGACAGCCGCGAAGCTTGAGGCGGACGCGCGGGCGGAACTGGCCGGCGGCGGCGCCGATCCGGCCCGGGTGACCAGCGTGCACCGGGCGCACCTGCGGTACGCGGGCACTGACACCGCGCTGCCCGTGCCGCTCGGCCGGGCCCAGGACATGATCGCCGCGTTCGAGCGTGCCTACCGGCAGCAGTTTTCCTTCCTGATGCCGGACAAGACGATCGATGTGGAGGCCGTGTCGGTCGAGGCAGTGCTACCCGGGGGAGCACAGCGTTTCCCGGGGGACACCCCCGGACCCCCGATGGCCCGGAACCCCCCGGGTAGCACCGCCTCCAGCGGGGAGGTGTCCCGTGGGCGGACGCTGCCGCCTGGGACGGCGGGCGGCCGGGGGCCGGCCGTTTCGATGTATGTGGACGGAAGGTGGGCCCGCGTGCCGCTCGCCCGGCGACGGGACCTGCGGCCAGGAGCGGGCGTCGAGGGGCCGGCGCTGATCGCCGAGGACTTCGCGACCACGGTGGTGGAACCGGGCTGGCGCGCCGAGGTCACGCCGGCCGAGGACCTGCTGCTGACCCGGGTGGCCCCGCGGCCCGGGCGCAGCGAGGCGGGCACCGAGGCGGACCCGGTGCTGCTGGAGATCTTCAACAACCTGTTCATGTCGGTGGCCGAGCAGATGGGCGCCCGGCTGCGGGCCACCGCGCACTCGGTCAACATCAAGGAGCGGCTCGACTTCTCCTGCGCGGTGTTCGACGCACAAGGCGGGCTCATCGCCAACGCCCCGCACATGCCGGTGCACCTGGGCTCGATGGGGGAGTCCATCGCGATGGTCGCCGCCCGCAACGCCGGCATCATGCGGCCGGGTGACGTGTACATGCTGAACGACCCCTACCACGGCGGCACCCACCTGCCCGACGTCACCGTGGTCACCCCGGTGTTCGACGAGGCGGGCGCCCGCCTGCTGTTCTACGTCGCGTCGCGGGGGCACCACGCCGAGATCGGCGGGATCACCCCGGGGTCAATGCCCGCGTTCAGCACCGAGGTGAACGAGGAAGGGGTGGTGATCGACAACTGGCTGCTGGTAAGGGACGGAGCGCTCAGAGAGGCGGAGACAAGGCAGCTTCTGGCCGGTGCCCCCTACCCGTCGCGCAACCCCGAGGTGAACCTGGCCGACCTGCGCGCACAGATCGCCGCCAACGAGCGCGGGGTGTCCGAGCTGCGGCGGATGGTGGAGCACTTCGGGCTGGACGTGGTGCACGCCTACATGGGGCACGTGCAGGACAACGCCGAGGAGGCGGTGCGCCGGGTGCTCGGGACGCTGCGTGACGGCGAGTGCCGGTACGAGACCGATGGCGGCGCGGTAATCAGCGTGGCGGTCCGGGTGGACCGGGCCACCCGGACCGCGGAGATCGACTTCACCGGCACCTCGGCGCAGCTGCCCGGTAACTTCAACGCCCCGTCCTCGGTGGCCATGGCCGCGGTGCTTTACGTGCTGCGCACGCTGGTGGCCGACGAGATCCCGCTGAACTCCGGCTGCCTGAAACCGGTCAAGGTGATCATCCCGCCGGGGTCGATGCTGGCCCCCGGCTACCCGGCCGCGGTGGCCGCGGGCAACGTGGAGACCTCGCAGGCGATCACCGGGGCGCTGTACGCGGCGCTGCGGGTGCAGGCCGAGGGCTCGGGGACCATGAACAACGTCACGCTCGGCAACGACCGGCACCAGTACTACGAGACCGTGGCCAGCGGCTCCGGCGCCGGAAATGGGTTCGGCGGCACCGACGTGGTGCAGACGCACATGACCAACTCCCGGCTCACCGACCCCGAGGTGCTGGAGTGGCGCTACCCGGTGCGGGTGGAAAGCTACGCGATCCGCCGCGGCAGCGGCGGCGCCGGGCGCTGGGCAGGCGGCGACGGAGGCCGGCGGGAACTGCGCCTGCTCGAACCGATGACGGTGACCACGCTGGCCAGCCACCGGCGGGTGCCGCCCTACGGGATGGCCGGCGGGCGGCCAGGTGCGCTCGGCCGGCACTGGGTGCAGCGGCCCGACGGGAGCGTGGTCGCGATGCGCGGCTGCGACAGTGTGGCGGTCGGCGCCGGGGACCTGTTCGTCATCGAGACCCCCGGCGGGGGCGGCTACGGCACGCCGGGCACGCCAGGTGACGGGAGCAAGGGCCAGTGATCCAGACTGAGACCATGACAACCCAGACAGCCGAGGGCGCGGCCGGGGCCGTGATCGCCGGGCAGCGAGTGGAACTGCTGGACCGGGCCCGTGTCTACGCCTGCGGCATCACCCCTTACGACGTGACCCATCTCGGGCATGCGGCCACGTTCGTGTGGATCGACACGCTCGGCCGGGTGCTGCGCCTGCTCGGCGTCCAGCCGGAGGTGTGCCGCAACGTCACCGACGTGGACGACGTGCTCGACGTGGCGGCGGGCCGGGCGGGCGCGGACTACGACGAGTTCGCCGCGATCCAGCAGTTCGGCTTCGACAGGGACATGGCCGCGATCGGGGTCCGCTCGCCGGAACACGAGCCGCGGGCGCACCGGTACGTGGCGCACGTCATCAGGCTCGCCGCGGGACTGATCGACGTCGGCGCCGCCTACCAGCGCACCGGCGGCGTCTACTTCCGCGGCGCGGGCGTGGCCGAGCGGGCCGGGCTGGGCCCGGCCGCGGCGCTGGCCCTGTCCGGGGAGTTCGGCGGCCGGCCCGACGACCCGGCCAAGGACGACCCGCTGGACGTGGCGGTGTGGCAGCCCGCCGAGCCCGGCCACCCCGCCTGGGACTCGCCGTGGGGGCCCGGCCGCCCCGGCTGGCACGCCGAGTGCGTGGCGATGGCCATGTCGGTGTTCGGCCCCGCGGTGGACGTGCACGCGGGCGGCGCCGAACTGCGCTTCCCGCATCACGCCTACCATGCCGCGATGGCCGAGGCGTTCACCGGCGTGCGCCCGTACGCGCGGGCCTGGTTCCACACCGGCGTGGTCACCATCGACGGCGCCAAGATGGCCAAGTCGGCCGGCAACCTGGTGCTGCTCGGCGACCTGCTGAAGGAGCATCCCGCGGGCGCGGTGCGGCTGATGATCCTGGACCGGCCCTGGGCACAGGGCTGGGACTACCGGCCGGAACTGCTCGAGGCCGCCGCCGCCCGGCTGGAATCGCTGTACCGTGCGGCCGCGCGGCAGGTCCCGGACGACGCTGCCGCCGTAGCCGAACTGCGCCGCCTGCTGGCCACCGACCTGAACGTCCCTGCCGCGCTTGACCTGGCCGCCGAGGCGGGCGGCGCGGCCGCCCGCACCCTGGCCAGCGTGCTTGGCCTGACCTGAAGGCGGGCCCCGGCGCCGGGCAGGAGTAGGTTGGCCTCGCGCCGGTAGCGAGGAGGAACAATGCAGTTGACCAAGCTGGGGCACGCGTGCGTGCGGCTGGAGAAGGACGGCGGGGTCCTGGTCATCGATCCCGGGGCCTTCAGCGGTGACAATGCCCTGGACGGCGCCGATGCCGTGCTCGTCACCCACGAGCACTTCGACCACGTGGTCCCCGACAGCATGCGCGCCGCGCTGGCCGCGCAGCCGGGCCTGCGGCTGTGGGCACCGGCCCCGGTGACCGAGCAGTTCGCCGAGTTCGGCGACCGGGTCAAGGCGGTGGCGCACGGCGACGAGTTCACCGCCGCCGGGTTCGGGGTAAACGTCTACGGCTCCGAGCACGCGATTATCCATCCCGACATCCCCACGTGCGCGAACGTGGGCTTCCTCGTCGACAGCGAGGTCTTCCACCCCGGCGACTCCTACACCGTGCCCGAGGACCCGGCCGCGACGCTGCTGCTGCCGGGCAGCGGGCCGTGGCACAGCACCGCGGCGATGATCGACTACGCCCGCGCGGTGGCCCCGCGCCGCGGCTTCATCATCCACGAGGCGCTGCTGTCCGAGACCGGGCTGGCCGTGCTCGACATGTTCATCGGCCTCGCCGCAGGGCCTCACGACGCCAAGTACACCCGGCTGGAGCCCGGTACCTCGGTCGACCTCTGACCTGCCGATGAGGTAGCACAAAGCGCCCAAAGAGCGGAGCAGCCCGCTGCCCTTCTCCCCGTAGCCTGCCGCAGTCTGGGCACGGCAACTGGGGGTCCACCATGGCAGAGCGCACCGCGAACTTCGTCACCCGGCACGTCGGGTGGGGCGGCGGCATCATGCCTGCCGTCCTCATGTATCACTCGGTCAGCCCCTACTCCAGCGACCCCTACCTGGTCACCGTCAGCCCGGCGCGGTTCCGTCAGCAGATGGCCTGGCTGCGGGCCCGTGGGCTACGCGGTGTCGGCGTCGCCGAACTGCTCGCCGCCCGCGCCGCGGACGGCGCGCGCGGCCTCGTCGGCCTTACGTTCGACGACGGCTACGCGGATTTCATGCACTACGCCCTGCCGGTGCTGGCCAGGTACGGCTTCGCCGCGACCGTGTTCCCGCTGGCGGCCCGCCTCGGCGGGGTGAACACCTGGGATCCGGCTGGCCCGCGCAAACCGTTGATGACCGCCCGCCAGGTGCGCCATGCCGCCGAGGCCGGGATGGAGATCGGGTCGCACGGGCTGCGCCACATTTCGCTGCCCAGTGCCAGCGGCGCGGCGCTGACCGCGGAACTGGAGAACAGCCGCGCCGTGCTCCAGGCTGCCAGCGGCCAGCCGGTGGCCGGGTTCTGCTACCCGTACGGGGACGCCGACATGCGCGTGGTGGCGGCCGTGCGGACGGCCGGCTACTCCTACGGCTGCGCCATCTGGCGCGGCCCGCACACGAGCCAGCACGCCCTGCCGCGGACCTTCGTCGGGGATGCGGATTCCCCCTGGCGGCTCTGGGCGAAAGCGGTCAAGCACCGGCTGACCTGGGACTACGCCGTTCCCGCGGGATGGCCGGCGCACCCCCCGGCACCGGGGCCGGCGAAGACGCCCACGGCGTCATCTCTCCCTCACTCTGCGTAGCCCACCTACCCCCGATGCCCGAGGTAGGCGGGGCAGGCCGCTGGCAGAGTCAAGGCTCGCACCACTACCACAACGGGGTTAAACGCCAGTTGGTCGAGGGGGAACGGCACCGTGACAGGAGATACGCTTTCACTGGCCATCAACGGCCGGGAGCGGAAGCTTTCCGGCAACTTGGTCGCCTACCAGCCGCCAGCCGCGCACAACGGTAACGGCAACGGGCACGGCGCCGGCGCCGGCATCGGGACCGCGGCGATCCTCGGGCTCGGCTACGTGGGCCTGCCGACCGCGCTGGCGCTGTACGGCCGGTGCCCGCGGATCCTCGGCATCGACATCAGCGAGGAGCGCCTGGGCGTCATCGCCGCTCGTGACGCCGACCTCGCCGAAACCGACCGGCCGGTCCTCGACGCGGCGCTGTCCAGTGGCGCCCTGCAACTCACCAGCGACATCGGCGCGCTCAGCGCTGCGGACACCGTCATCATTTGCGTCCCCACTCCGGTGGACGAGGCTTACGTTCCCGACCTCACCGCGCTGCGCGGTGCGTGCGCGTCCGTGGTGGCCGCGGCGCGACCTGGGCAGACCATCATCCTCACCTCCACCAGCTACGTCGGCACCACGCAGGAACTGCTGACCGAGCCGCTGGCGGCCCGCGGGCTGCGGGCCGGCCAGGACGTGTTCGTCGCGTTCAGCCCGGAGCGGATCGACCCGGGCAACCCCGACCACGAGCACCGGGAGACGCCAAGAGTGGCCGGCGGGGTCACCGCGGCCTGCGCCGAGCGGGCGGCAGCCGTGATCAGCCTGCTCACCGACCAGGTCTTCGTGCTCAGCTCCCCCGAAGCGGCCGAGGCCACCAAGCTGTACGAGAACATCTTCCGCGCGGTCTCACTGGCGCTGGCCAACGAGTTCGCCGACGCGTGCACCGCGCTCGGCCTCGACCCGATCGAGGTCACCCTCGCCGCGGGCACCAAGCCCTACGGCTTCCTCGGCGTGTTCCCCGGGCCCGGGGTGGGCGGTCACTGCATCCCGTGTGACCCGTACTACCTGCTGTGGCAACTGGACAAGCGCGGCCGCCGCTCGCCGCTGATCGAACAGGCCATGCGCTCGATCGCGCTGCGCCCGGCCCGGGTCGTGGACCGCGCGGCCGAGATGGCCGCGGGGGGCGGCCTGGCCGGCGCGAAGGTGGTCGTCGTCGGTATCAGCTACAAGACCGGCGTGGCGGACGTACGGGAGTCGCCGGCCATCCCGATCATCACCGGGCTGATCGAGCGCGGCGCCGACGTGTCCTTCTACGACCCTCTGGCGCCCATCCTCCGACTGCCTTCCGGCCAGGAGATGCGCACCGTCGAGGCGCCGCGCGGGGAGGACTTCGATCTCGCCATCGTGCACACGGTGCATCCCGGCGTCAGCTACGGCTGGGTCGCCGCATGCAAGCAGGTCCTCGACGGCACCTACCGGTTCGACGCCGCCCCGCACCGTGAAGTGGTGTGACCCGCGATGATCAGTGAGCTGACCGGGATCGACACCAGCACCCCCGCGGTGGTGCTGAAGTTCGACCCTAACGTGATGCACCACGGCGCGCTGGGCGCCATCCGCAGCCTCGGCCGCCGGGGCGTCCCGGTGTACGCGGTGGTGGAAAGGCCCTGGGCCCCCGCGGCGCGGTCGCGCTACCTTACCGGGCGGCTCGCCTGGCGGCCGGACCCGGACCAGGCGGAACGGACCCGGGCGGGGCTGAACCGGCTCGCCGACCGGATCGGCCGCCGGGCCGTGCTCATCCCCACCGACGACGCGGGCGCGATCTTCCTCGCCGAGCAGGGCGACAGCCTGCGGGACCGGTTCCTATTCCCGGTCCAGCCTCCGGCGCTGCCACGGCGGCTCGCGGGCAAGCACACCCTGGCCCTGCTCTGCGCCGAGCTGGGCGTGGCCACGGCCGCGGTGCTGCTGACCGACTCCGCGCAGAAGGGCCGGAGCTTCGCCGCCGAGGTCGGGTACCCCCTGATCGCCAAGCTCGCCACGCCGTGGACCGCGGCGGTGGCCGGCCTGCGGCCGACCTCGGTCATCCGGTCCGAGCAGGACCTGGCCGCGGCCTGGACCGCCGCCGAGCGCGCGGGCGCGAGCCTGATGCTGCAGGAGTTCATTCCCGCCCACCCGGGCGGGGACTGGTTCGTCCATGCCTACGGCGACGCGAACTGCGCGCCGCGGCCCCTGTTCACCGGGATGAAGATCCGGTCCTACCCGGCACACGCGGGCCTGACCAGCTTCGGCCGCGCGGTCGCCAACGAGAGGCTGCGCGGCGAGACCACCAGGCTGTTCACCCGGCTGGGGTACCGCGGCATCGCCGATCTCGACCTGCGCCTGGACCCCAGGGACGACAGCTACAAGCTGCTGGACTTCAACCCACGGCTCGGCGCGCAGTTCCGGCTGTTCAAGGACTGGGCCGGCCTGGACATGGTGACCGCCGCCTACCTGGACCTGACCGGCCAGCAGTTCGCCGTCAGGGGACAGGTGAGCGGGCGCCGCTTCCTGGTGGAGAACTACGACCCGCTCGCCGCGCTGAGTTACTGGCGGGCCGGTGAGCTTGGCCCGGTGTCGTGGCTCCGCTCCCTGTACGGCGTGGAGGAGACCGCCTGGTTCGCCTGGGACGACCTGCTCCCCTTCGGCCTGATGTGCGTGCGCATGGCGGCGCGCGCAGGCCGCGCGTTCGTCCGCGCGCCGGGCCGGCGATCTGCCGGTGCCCGGCGCCCCACCGAGCCGGCCGCCCGGCTGGCTCGCTCATTGCCGAAAGAGGAAACATCATGAATGAGGCCGTCGACGTCGCGATCGTAGGTGCGGGCCCCTACGGGCTCTCGCTCGCCGCGCACCTGCGCAAGGCCGGCGTGAGCATGCGCCAGTTCGGGCACGTCATGCAGCTATGGCGGACCGCCATGCCGGCAGGCATGTTCCTGAAGTCGCAAGGATTCGCGTCCAACCTCTCCGACCCGGACGGCACGCACACCCTCGCCGCGTTCTCCGCGGCGACCGGCCGTCCCTACGCCGACTACGGCCTGCCGGTCCCGCTGGACACCTTCATCGCCTACGGCCAGTGGTTCACCTCGCAGCTCGCGGGAGACGTGGAGGAGACCCTGGTCACCCGGATCACCGCCGAGCCGGGCTGCTTCGAGCTGACCCTGGCCACCGGGGAGCGGGCCCGGGCCCGCCGGGTGGTCATCGCCGCCGGCGTCGAGCACTTCGCCCAACTGCCCGGTGAGCTGATCGGCCTGCCCGCCGACATCTGCACGCACGCCAGCGCGCACGTGGACCTGTCCGTCTTCCGCGGCAAGCAGGTGGTGGTGCTGGGCGCCGGGCAGTCCGCGCTGGAGACAGCCGCGCTACTGCACGAGCAGGGCACCGATGTCCAGATCGTGATGCGCAAGGAGCAGCCGGTATGGAACGGGGCGCCGCTGGCCCCGGACCGGCCGCTGCCGCAGCGCCTCAAGGAGCCCGAGGCCGGCCTTGGGTCCGGTTGGAGCACCTGGTTCTACTCGCGTCACCCGCGGGCGTACCGGCACCTGCCCGAGGCCACCCGCATCTACCGGGCCCGCACCGCGCTCGGCCCGGCCGGCGCGAGCTGGCTGCGCCCGCGAGTGGAGGGCGAGATCCCCATCCTCGGCGACCGCGAGCTGCGCTGGGCGAAGGGCACGCCCCACGGGATCACGCTCGGCCTGGCCGACTCCAGCGGGAGCCGCCAGGAGCTGAACGTGGACCACGTCATCGCGGCCACCGGCTACCGGCCGAATGTGTCCCGGCTGACCTTCCTCGACGAGCACCTGCGCGCCGGCATCAGGACGGTGGCCAGCGCACCGGCGGTCGGCAAGGACTACCAGTCCTCCGTGCCGGGCCTGTACTTCATGGGCCCCGCGGTGGCGCCGACTTTCGGCCCGGTGATGCGCTTCGTCTACGGGGCGGACCACGCCGCCCGGGGGATGGCGCCCGCGCTCATCGCGACCGCATGGCGGCGGAGCACCGTGACGGCAGGCGCGGCACGGTGAACACGACTCCGGCCCTGGCCGGCCTGGACAGGCCGGCCGCCGGGCCAGCCCGGGCCGGCCGGGCCGGGCTGGCCGCCAAACGGGCCATCGACATCCTCGGTGCGCTGACCGGCCTGGCCGTGTTCGGCCTGCCGATGCTCCTGCTCGGCGCCTGCATGCGCTGGCAGCTCGGCTGCCCGGCCCTGTTCCGCCAGGTCCGGGTCACCGGGCCCGGCCGGCAGGCCGTGATATTGAAGCTGCGCACGCTGCGCGCCGACACCGGCTCCGGGAGCTGCTGGGCGCCGGTACCCGGCCAGTCCACCAGGCTGGGCTGGCTGCTGCGGGCCAGCCATCTCGACGAACTGCCGCAGCTCATCAACGTGCTCCGCGGGGAGATGTCGCTGGTCGGGCCACGGCCCGAGCGGCCCTACTTCGCCCGCCGCTTCACCGCCGAGATCCCCGGCTACACCGGCCGGGCCCGGATGAAGGCCGGCCTCACCGGCTGGGCGCAGGTGCACGGGCTCAACGGTGACACGTCCCTGGCCGGCCGGGCGGCATTCGACAACGCCTACATCGACAACTGGTCGCTCCGGCTGGACCTGGTGATCCTGGCCCGGACGGCCTGGCTTACCGCCGCCGAGCTGGCCAGCCACCTGCGGTCGCCCGCCGGGTCCGCCCGCGCCGCGCCGCACGGCGTCCTGCTCCCTGTTTCACCGCCCATCCATGGCCGAGGAGGTCAGCAATGAAGGTCCTTCACCTCATCACCGGGCTCGGCGTCGGTGGCGCCGAACTACAGCTCCGGTCGATTCTGCAGCACACCAGGCACGACGCCGACGTCATCACTCTCTACAACCCCGGCCCGGTCGCGGACATGATCCGTTCCGACGGCCGCGAGGTCCGCAGCCTCGGCATGACCCGCAACACCCAGCTGGGTGCCCTGGTGCGGCTGCACCGAATGATCCGTGAGGGCGGCTACGACGTGGTGCACGCGCACCTGTACCGGTCGCAGATCTACGGCCGGCCCGCCGCCTGGCTCGCCGGGACCCCGGTGGTCGTGAGCACCGAGCACTCCATCGGCGAGACGCACCTGGAGCGGCGCAAGATGACGCTCGGGGTCCGCGCCCTGTACCTGGCCACCGAGCGGTTCTCCGACGCCACGATCGCGGTGTCAGGGACGGTGCGGGACCGGATGGCGAAATGGGGGATCCGGCCGCGCCGGATGATCGTCATTCCCAACGGCGTGGACCTGGGCCGGGTGGCGTTCGACCCCGCCGCGCGGGCCAGCGTCCGGGCGGAGTTCGGGCTGGGCGAGAACGAGTACGTCATCGGCGTGCTGGGCCGGCTCGACCCGAACAAGCAGTTCGACATGGTGATCGAGGCGGCGGCCCCGCTGCTCGACGCGTCCACCCGGCTGCTGATCGTCGGCAAGGGCGACGAGGGCGCGCGCCTGGAGGAGGTGGCCAGGATGTGCGGCGTGTCCGACCGGGTCGTTTTCGCCGGCGAGCGCCATGACGTGGCCGCGATGCTCTCGGCCATGGACATGTTCGTCGCCTCCTCGAAGCAGGAGACGTTCGGCCTGTCCGTCCTCGAGGCACTCGCCAACGGGGCGCCGGTGCTCTACACGACCTGCCCGGCGCTGGATGGCCTGGGCGTGGACCGGGCCCGCCAGGTGCCGTCCACGGTGACCGGCCTGCGCGAGGCCATGGCCGCCGAGCAGCGGTCGGGGCCACGGCAGCGGGTGAGCGTTCCTGCCATCCGCGAGGCCTACGGAATCGACGGGGTCACCTGCCGCATCGACGACTTCTACGAGCGGCTCGCGGCCTCCCGCAGCCGGGTCTGGCGCGGCCGCCGGCAGGCGCGCGCGGCGGCGATCTGGGGCAGCCCCGACACCGCGGCGGCGACACCGCAACCAGTGCTGGAAGGAGAACTGTCATGAAGTATTTCGTCACTGGCGCCGCCGGGTTCATCGGCTCGCACCTGACCGAGGCCCTGCTGGACGCCGGTCACGAGGTGACCGGCCTGGACGACCTGAGCACGGGCCGGCTGGAGAACCTGGCCGCGGTCACGCCGCACCCGCGGTTCCGGCTGGTCCTCGGCTCGATCCTGGACGCCGACCTGGTGGACGACCTGTGCGACGGCGCGGACCGGGTGTTCCACCTGGCCGCCGCGGTCGGCGCCTTCGTCATCATGGACCGGACCCTGGAAAGCCTGCGCACCAACATCCACGGCACGGAGAACGTCGTCGACGCGGCGCACCGCAACGACGCGCGCATCCTCGTCGCCTCCACCAGCGAGATCTACGGCAAGAACAGCAAGGTCGGCCTCCGCGAGGACGACGACAGGATCGCAGGCTCGCCACTGAAGTCGCGGTGGAGCTACTCCGAGGCCAAGGCGATCGACGAGAGCCTGGTCTCCGCCTACGTCGCCGAGCGCGGCCTGTGGGCGGTCATCGCGCGGCTGTTCAACACGGTCGGCCCGCGGCAGACCGGCCGCTACGGCATGGTGATACCGCGATTCGTCCGGCAGGGGCTGAGCGGGGAGCCGCTGACCTTGTTCGGCACCGGGGACCAGGTGCGCTGCTTCTGCCACGTGCACGACGTGATCCCGGCCCTGATCGCGCTGCTGGAAACCCAGGACGCCCGCGGGCGCGCGGTGAACATCGGCAGCTCCGAGCAGGTGTCCATCGCCGGGCTCGCGGAGCGGGTCATCGCGGCGACCGGATCCAGCGGTGGCATCGTGCGCAGTTCCTACCTGGAGGCCTACGGGGCCGGCTACGAGGACATGGAGCGCCGGGTGCCCGACTGCACGCTGGCCCGCGGCCTGGTGGGCTTCGCGTCCGTCCGCACGCTCGACGACATCATCGGCGCGGTCATCGAAGATCAGCTGACGGCCGCCGCCGTCACCAGGTGACGGCGGGTTGAGCGACGATGCGAAACCAGACTCGGCAGCCCGGCGGCCTCACCCTGGCACCTCCCCGCAGGGCGGCCCCCGGGCTGCCGGACCACGCCGGTACTGGCCTGGCACCCGAGCGGGCCAGCACCGGCCGGCCCCGGCGGCGGGCGGCTCGCCTGTTCGCCGGGGCGCCGTGGCTGGTTGTGGTGCTGGCCGGCGCCGTGGTGGCCGGGCTGACGATGCTGCCGTACTCCGTCCCGGCCCGCCCGGCCCGGGCCGTGGTGGCCGCCCTGCCCTTCTGGGACATCAAGAACGGCACGCAAACGGTCCTGGCCCACCGCGGGGACTTCACCGAGGTCTCGCCGTGGATCTACGGGCTGGCCGCCAGCGGGCGGATCGACACGCAGTACGACCCGGCTCAGGCGGCCGCCATCAACGCCGACATCACCCGGCTGGGGCAGGCCGGCCTGGCGGTCGTCCCGACCCTGGCCAACATCACCAAGGGCAATTGGTCCTACCCGCCGGTGGCACGCATGCTGCACCACCCGGCCCTGCTGAAGCAGCACGTCTCGGCCATCGTGGCGCTGGTGCTGGCGCACCGTTACGCGGGCATCGACATCGACTACGAGAACCTGCATGCCGCGGACCGGCACGCGTTCACCACGTTCATCAGCAGCTTGGCCGCCGCGCTGCATGCCCACGGCAAGACACTCTCGGTCGCCGTGTTCGCCAAGACCGCCAACGCCGGCTACGGCGGGGCCAACCTGGCCCAGGACTACGCCGCCCTCGGCCGCGCCGCGGACCAGGTGCGGATCATGGCCTACAACTACCACTGGGCGGCGTCCCCGCCAGGGCCGGTGGCGCCGATCGGCTGGGTGCGCGCGGTGCTGCGCTACGCCAAGACCCAGGTTCCGGCTAACAAGATCATCCTCGGGATCCCGCTTTACGGATTCGACTGGTCCGGTGGCCGGGGGAGCGCGGTGTCCTGGCTGCGGGCCTTCCAGCTCGCCACCCGCTACCACGCCCGCCCGTCCTACGACACCGCCGCCCAGGAGCCGTGGTTCGGCTACACCGCGGCCGGCCACCGGCACGTCGTATGGTTCGAGAACCAGGCCAGCTCGCGGGCGAAGTTCGAGGCGGCGGCCGGCTCGGGGGCAGGCGGGATCTTCCTGTGGATGTTCGGTTACGAGGACACCAGGACCTGGGGCGCGCTGCACGCCGCGCTGCCCGTGCCGGGCCGGGCACGATGATTCCCTGGTGGGGGCTGGCGGTGGGAATCCTCGGCGTCAACTTCCTGCTGTGGGGGTCGGCGAGCCTGTGCCGGCTGGCCGGGACCATGCCCCGGCGGGGCCGTGCCCGTGGCGCCCCGGCCGCGCTCCGTGCCCGCAGCGCCCCGGCCGCGCCCGGTGCCCGGCTGACGGTCAAGGATGTCGCGGTGCTCATTCCGGCCCACAACGAGGCCGTCGTGATCGGGGACACCCTGGCCGCGATCATGGCGCTGGCGCCGCGGGCGAACGTGCATGTGGTGTCGGACGGGTCCACCGACCAGACGGTGCGGATCGCCCGCCGCAGCGGGGCGAAGGTGATCGCGACGCGGGAGAACGTCGGCAAGGCGGGCGCCCTGGCCGAGGCGATCGAGCGGCTCGGCCTGATCGCGCGGTTCCGCGTCATCCTGCTGCTCGACGCGGACACCAGGGTGGAGCCCGGGTACTTCGAGGCCGGGCTGGCGATGTTCGACGACCCCGATGTGGTGGCCGTCGCCGGGTGCGTGCGGACGGCCCGCGGCCGCAAGCTGGGCTTCGCCGGGAACCTGCTGGTGAGCCACCGGCAGCGGATCTATGCCATCGGCCAGCGGGTGCTCAAGTTCGGGCAGACCTGGGCCCGCACCAACGCGACCCCCATCGTGCCCGGGTTCGCGAGCATGTACCGCACCGAGGTCCTGCCGTACATCGATATGAACCCGCCCGGCCTGGTGATCGAGGACTTCAACATGACGTTCGAGGTCTACCAGAAGAAGCTGGGCAAGGTCGGTTTCACTCTCGGGGCCGTGGCCGTGACCCAGGATCCGGACAACTTCGGTGACTATGTCCGGCAGACCAGAAGGTGGGCCGTGGGGCTGTGGCAGACCGTCCGCCGCCATCCGCCCCGGGCGAACCTGTTCACCGCCATGCTGACCGTGCTGCTCCTCGAACTGGTCACCTCCAGCATGCTGTTCCTCCTGCTGCCCCTGCTGCTCACCGTCCTGCTCATCCCTGACGTGGCCGGCGGCGTGCCCGCGTGGCCGATGTTCGCGCAGGTGTACGCCGTGGTCACGCTGCATGTGCGGCTCTCCAGCGTGCTGTTCGGCATCTTGATCCCTGACCTGGCGCTGACGTGCGTAGCGGCGGCCGCCGAGCGCCAGCCCCGGCTGCTGCTGTTCGCCCCGTTCTATCCCGTCATGCGGCTGGTGGACGCGGCGATCGGGCTGTCGGCGATCCCCGTCGCCTGGCTGACCCGCGCGAACGGGCGCTGGCGCAGTCCGGCCCGGCGCGCGGTCTCGCCCGCCGCCGCACCCGGGCCGCGGAGCATCCCGGTCCGCACCGGCCGGCGCGGGACGGCCGCGGTCCAGGCGGCTCGTGCATTTGCAGGAGAGGGTGCTCATGCATCGGGATGACGACTTCTGGCAGGCGACCGGGCAGAGTTTGAGCATGAGCCCAACCCGCCTGATGCTTGTTGATGACCACCTGATGATCACTGAAGCGCTGGCCTCGCGCCTGTCCGCCGCGATGGACCTGTGGGTGGCCGGCCGGTGCACCACAGCCGATCCCAACCTGATCGACATCGTCCGCGGGCTACGCCCGGACGTCATCGTGATCGAGGTCGCGCCGTTCGGCCACGAGATCGCCGACATCCTTGGCAAGCTGATGGCAGCCCGTCCGCAGGCCAAGGTGATGGTGCTGACCTCCGACCGCGATGTCGCCCACGCGGTCGAGGCGGCGCGCGCCGGGGTTGCCGCATGGGTGGCGAAAGAGCAGGGCGCGGCCGAATTCGAGGCGGCGCTGCGCGGGGTGATCAAGGGTGAATCCTGGTTCCCGCCGCACATGCTGGGCGAAATCCTGCGGGAACTGCGCGCGGACGCGGGCCGCGCCGGGCAGCCCGACTCGCTGGGCGTGCTCAGCAAGCGGGAGCGTGAGGTGCTGCTCGCCATGATGGACGGCAAGCCCGGTGGCCAGATCGCCACCGACCTCACCATCTCGGCCGACACCGTGCGCACCCACATCCGTAACATCTTCGCCAAGCTCGATGTGCATAGCCGCCTGGAGGCGGTGCGAGTGGCCCGGACGGCAGGGCTTCGCGCGCCGGCGCAGTTCGCATGAGGGATTGGGCCATGGGCGGCGGCCCGGTCCGAGTGGCCGTCATGATCACCCGGCTGGAGGGCGGTGCGGGCATCCTGGCCCTGCGCGGGGCGACAGCGCTGGATCCGGCGCGGTTCCAGATGACGGTCATCACCGGCAGCGGCACCGCGCTGATCGCACGGGCCCGGGCCGCCGGGCTTGAGGTGGTGGTGGAGCCGTCGCTGCGCACGGCGATCGACCCGGTCGCCGACCTCACCGCGCTGCGGCGGCTGAGCGCGCTGCTGCGCCAGCGCAGGTTCGACGTGGTGCACACGCATACGGCCAAGGCGGGGGCGGTGGGCAGGCTCGCCGCCCGCCGGGCCGGGGCAGGCCGGATCATTCACACCTATCACGGGTTTCCCTTTCACGAGTTCCAGTCGCCGGCCCGCCGGGGTGCGTACGTGGCGCTGGAACGGCGGCTGGGCAGGATCACCGACCTGGCGCTGTGCGTCGGGAGCGGGGTGGCGGTGGAGGCGGTCCGGCGCGGCCTCATCCCGCCCGACCGGATCCGGACCATCGGCGTGGCGGTGGACGCATCGCTGGCCGTGGCCGCCGACGCGGGTGCGCGCAGGCGCGCCCGCAGGCTACTTGGCCTGCCCGAACACGCAACGGTGGTGGGGGCGGTCGGGCGGCTGGCCTACCAGAAGGCGCCGGAGGACTTTCTTGCCGCCCTGCGCGCGCTGCGCCGTCCTGGCGTGATCGGCGTGTGGGTGGGCGGGGGCGAGCTCGCCGGGTGGGTGGCCCGCCTGGCCGCCGCGCAGCCGCACGCTCCGGTGCTGCTCACCGGGGAGCGCAATGACGTGCCCGCGCTGCTGCCCGCCTTCGACGTGTTCACGCTGCCCAGCCGGTACGAGGGCCTGCCGACGGCCGTGGTCGAAGCCATGCTGTGCGGGGTGCCTGTGGTCGCGACGGCGGTCAACGCGGTCGGCGATCTGGTGATACCAGGGGAGACTGGGCTGCTGGTGCCGCCGCGGCGCCCCGACCTGCTGGCCGGCGCGATGCGCTCGCTGCTCGACTCGCCCGCCGACGCGGCCCGGATGGCCGCCGCGGCGCGCGCCCGGCTGGGCACCCGGTACACCGTGCCCGCCCTGCGGGACGCGCTGGAAGCCGCCTACGCCACCCCTGATAGCAATGACACGGATGGTAGTCGTTTGGTCGCTTGAGGTAACATCCATAACAAAGGCGCAGGTGGGCGGGGGTTCCATCGGCGCCGTTATGTGGCATGTTGCGCTTGCAACTGCGGCAGGACCCGGATGGGGGAAGCCGATGGGGTCGCCGCTCGAACGACGCCGGAGCGAGGGCCGGCGGGTCTCGGACCACCGGGACGCGCTTGCCATGCGCGGGCTGCTGCACGATCTCGGGCACGAGGTGACGACGCTGTCGTATCTGGTCGAGGCGGTCCGCGGGGATGTGTCCCTGCCGGACGACTCGGGGTACCGGCTGGAACTGCTGGCGCTGGAGCTGTCCCGGCTGCAGGACATCATCCGTCACGGGCTGAACGGTGACGTGGCCGGCGAAGCCGGCCCGGTCGACGTGCGGGAACTGGCGGCCCAGCTCACCGACCTGGCCCAGGCCGCCTATCCGGCGAACGTCAGACTGCTGCCGGGGCCCGCGGCGGTCATCACCATCAGCCCGGTGCTGCTGTGGCGGGTGCTGTCCAACGTGGTGG
This sequence comes from uncultured Actinomycetes bacterium, assembly GCA_963762735.1. Classification (GTDB taxonomy): domain Bacteria; phylum Actinomycetota; class Actinomycetes; order Streptosporangiales; family Streptosporangiaceae; genus DASXKD01. The sequence goes on from CAVXMG010000006.1 coordinate 77,941, forward strand.
AGAACGCCGCCCGCGCGGCGGGCCGTTCCGGCACGGTGACCGTGGCGATCCGGCAGGCCCGGACCACGGTCATCGACGTGACCGACGACGGCCCCGGCTTCGGTGCCGGGCCGCCCGGGCACGCCTCCCTCGGCATGCAGGTAGTCGCCTCGCTGCTGGAGGCCTGCGGCGGGGCGCTGGCGGTCGAGGCGCCACCGCAGGGGGGCACCACCGTGCTGGTGGCACTGCCCGCGGAGATCACCACCCCGGCCAGCGCGCAGGCGGGCCGGTGACCAGCCTGGTGGTGGGGGACGACCATGTCGTCTTCCTGGATGCCCTGGCTGCGGTGCTGGCTCAGCAGGACTACGCCATCACGATCGCCGGCACCGTGCCGGAGACCGTGGCGGCGGTTGCCGCGAGCCGGCCGGACCTGTGCCTGATCGACCGCCACTTCGCCGGCGTGGACAGCGTCGCGGCGATCGGCCCGATGATCGAGTCCAGCCCGGACACCAAGGTGCTGGTGCTCAGCGCGGATCCGGACACCGCCGGCATCCTGGCGGCGCTGAACGCCGGCGCCTCCGGGTACCTGCACAAGACCCGCGGCGTGGCCGCCCTCACCGCCGCGATCACCCGGGTGCTGCGCGGTGAGGTCGTGGTCGATGTGCCGCGCGGCGGTGGCCGGCCCAGGCCGGCCACAACGACGCGCTCCGGCTCGCCTCGCACCTGACCGACCGGGAGCGCGAATGCCTGGCGCTGCTGGTGGAGGGGCTCGACACGACCGCGATAGCGCGCAAGCTGAGCGTTTCCCGCACCACCGTCCGGACTCATGTCCAGTCGGTGCTGACCAAGCTGGGAGTGCACTCGCGGCTGGAGGCGGCGTCGTTCGCGGTGCGCTACCGGCTGCTCGACGACCGCGCCGAGCGGTCCCGGGCCTGACGGCCCGCCGGGGTGCCGCCGGCCGGCTGCCTGGGCGCCGGCGGCACCGGCCGCACGGTCCGGCGCCGCCGGATCAGCCACCGCCCGAGCGCCACGGCGACGGCCAGCAGCCCCGCCAGCAGCGCGACCCTGGCCAGGGTCACCTGCGCGGTCTCCGCGGGCGCCGGTCCGAAGTGGTAGTCGTCGGTGATCAGGGTGCCGTTGGAGAACGCGGACAGCCCGAAGCTCAGCCCGGTGATGCCGGCCGGTACCGGCGGGGTCCGCCAGTCCGCCAGTGCCCACTGGGACGATGGCGAGAAGTAAGGGCTGGAGGTCCAGTACTGCCAGCGGCCCGCCGCGTCCCTGTAGTACACGGAGAACTGTGTGGTGACCGTCCCCTGGTACCAGGCGCTCAGCTCGTAGGACCGGCCGGGCCGGGCCGGCAGCGCGCACTCGCCGAGGTCGAAGAGCTGGAGGAACTCCGTGCCGCCGCTGCGGTAACCGGTCACCGTCAGCCGCTCCGCCCATTTCCCGGTGCGGGCCCGATGGACGCGCTGCCAGCGGGCGGTGTTCTGTCCGTAGCCGCCCTCCATCCAGCAGGACGGGGCGCCGGAGCGGTCCGGGGTCTCCATGGACGGGTTGGTCACCGCCGACGGCCCGGCCCGCTCGACCGAGGAGTTGACCACGCCGTGCGGCCGCGCCGCCGGCACCGGCACCGGCGGCCGCACCGGCCCGCCGATCACCTGATGCATGGTCTCGACCGTGACCCCGTGGCCGCGCTGCTGCGCGAGCCAGGCCACGAATGCGCGGAACGTGGTGTCCCTGATGGACAGTTGCCCGCAGCCGTTCGCCGGGCACACGTGATGAAAGATCAACGGCACCCAGCCGCCGCCGTGCCGCTGCGCGGTGAGCACGGACCGCTCCAGGTCGGCGAGGGTGGTCGCGGACACCACCTCGGCGGGTGAGCGGATGGCGTAGCGGTCCGCGGGCGGCAGACTCTCCGCCGCGGCGCAGCCCGGGCAGCCCGGGCCGGCCAGCCCGCTGACGATCCGCGCCGCGTTGAAACCGCAGGCCGCGATCGTTGCTTCTAGCTGCCGGTTCACGGCACCGTCCGGGTAGGCGAACGAAGTGACGGGAAAGCCCCACCGGGTGAGGATGTCCCGGCCCGCGCAGACCTGGCGGCGCGCCTCGGCCAGGGTGGTGTTCACCAGGTCGAGATGGGATACCGTGTGCCCGCCGATCTCGTCACCGTTCGCGGCGAGCTGGCGCAGGTCCGCCAGGGACATGTAGTGCGGCGCGCCGACCGCGCCGGTGATGATGAAGAACGTCCCGTGCATGCCGTAGCTATGCAGTACCCGCGCGGCTGCGAGCTGGTCGGCGGTACCGTCGTCGAAGGTGAGCGTGACCACCGTCGGGCGGCCCGGATGGGCGGTTGCCGATGCGGTGGCGGCCGGGGCGGGCGCGGCCTGGGCCTGGGCGGGCGCCGGGAACCAGGCGAGCACCATCATGATCAGCGCCGTCAGTGCGCTGGTGGCCGCCCGCGCGCGCCAAGGCACGGTGCGCCTGCCGGTCCGGTCCTCCCCGCGCATGCTCCTCACGCCTCCCCCCGCAGCCAGCATCTGGCTTAGGCACGACAATAAGGCGGCGCCCCGCGCCCGGGGTCGGCCGGCCAGGTGAGCAGCATTACTCCTTTCGCACGACCCTCGGGCGGGCGGCCGGAAATGCCCGCATCTGGTCGGATACCGCCATGGCGGAACCCGGCGGCGAGACGCAGGCCCGGTCGTCGCGTCGTGGCCGGGCTCATCGCGGTCAGCCGGTTCGAGAAGAAGGAGGAGTGACACGGCGGTGCCGGTCTTGCCCGGAATGATCGGGCATGCGAACCTGCTTCAGTGGCCCCCAACCCGGTAACCGCGCCCGACCGGGCCTCCAGCGAACGGCACTTGCGCGGCGAGCCGGTGGCCCGCGAGGTCTTCACCGGCCTGCCCGGCCGTTACGACAGGCTCGCCTACCTCCTCTCGCTCGGCCAGGACCGGCGCTGGCGCCGGACGGTGGTCGCCCGCGCCGCTGCGGGTTCGCCGCGGCTTGTGCTCGACGTCGCGACCGGCCCCGCCGGCATCGCGCTTGCCGTGGCCGATGCGACCGGGGCGAACGTGGTGGGCGTGGACCTCAACGAGCCCATGCTGCGCGCCGGCCTGCCGCGGATCCGGCGGACGCTGCCGCGCGGCCGGGTCCGGGTCGCCGCGGGCCGCGCCGACCAGCTACCGTTCGCCGACGCGACTTTCGACGCGGTGACCTTCTCCTACCTGCTGCGCTACGTGGACGACCCGGCGGCCACGGTCGCCGAGATGGCCCGCTGCCTGCGCCCCGGTGGCACGCTGGCCTGCCTGGAGTTCAGTGTCCCGCCGCAGCCGGCCTGGCGGGCCGCCTGGTGGTGCTACACCCGGGTGGCGCTGCCGGTGCTCGGCGGCCTCACCGGGGGCCCGGCGTGGTACCGGGTGGGCAGGTTCCTCGGCCCGAGCATCTCCGTGCACTACCGGCAGCACCCGCTGGCGTGGCACGTCGCCGCCTGGCAGGCGGCGGGCATGACCGAGGTAAGGACCGAGCTGATGAGCCTGGGCGGAGGGCTGGTCATGTGGGGGCGCAAGGGATCCGCCTCATGAGGTCATCCGGGGAACGGTCGGCCTTTTACGCGGTCGGCCGGGGCACCGGCGGGCCTGGCGACTGGGTGACGCTGCTGCACCCGCCCTACACGCTGTGGCATCTGTCGTACGTGGCGATCGGTGCCGCGGTCATGCCGCCGCTGGCGCTGTGGCGGCTGGCCGGCACGCTGGTCGCGTTCTTCCTGGCGGTCGGCATCGGCGCGCACGCACTTGACGAACTGCACGGCCGGCCGCTCGGCACCGGCATCAGCACCACCCTGCTCATAGTCACTGCGGTGGCGGCGATCACCGCGGCGATGGTGCTCGGCCTGGTCGAAGGAGGCTGGAAGCTGCTCCCGTTCGTGATCGCGGGGGGAGTGCTGGTGTACGGCTACAACCTGGAACTGTTCGGCGGGGTGCTGCACAGCGACGCCTGGTTCGCGGTGGCCTGGGGAGCGTTCCCCGTCCTGGTCGGGGCCTACGCACAGCACTGGACCCTGTCGGTGGCGGCGGGGGTGGCGGCGGTGGCCGCCTTCTTCTTGTCGCTGGGCCAGCGCGCGCTGAGCACGCCAGCCCGGATGCTGCGCCGCCGGGTCAGCGCGGTCGCGGTGCGGCTGACGTTCCCCGATGGAACCACGGCCGAACTCGGCCGCGCCGACCTGCTGGCCCCGATCGAGAAGTCGCTGCGCTACTTCGTCTGCGCGACCAGCGCCGTCGCGGTTGCCATGGTGCTGGCGGCCCGGTGAGCGGGCCCCACTACGACGCCGTGGTGGTCGGCGCCGGGCCCGCGGGCAGCATCGCCGCCCTGGTGCTGGCCCGCGGCGGTGCCCGGGTCGCCCTGGCCGACAAGGCGGCCTTCCCCAGGGACAAGGCCTGCGGCGACCTGATCGGGCCGCGAGGCGTGCAGGTGCTGGCGGACCTCGGGCTGACCGTGCCGGACGTCGGCCACGGCTCCGACCTGCTCGCGGTCGGCCCGTCCGGCCGCCGCAGCCGGCTGCCTGCCTTCCCCGGGCGCGGCTACCCCGGCCACGGGATCGTGGTCCCCCGGGTGGCGTTCGACAATGCGCTGCGCGAGGCCGCGCTGGCCGCCGGGGCGGTCGGGGTGCGGGCGCGCATCACGGCCGTGGACAAGGGCCCGGACGAGACGGTGCGCGCGGTGCTGGCCGATGGCCAGCGCCTGGCCGGGGATGTGATCATCGGCGCCGACGGGGCGCTGAGCACGGTCGCCCGGCTGGCGGGGATGCTGGACCCGGCGGCGGCGCTGTGGGGGTTCGCGGTCCGCGCCTACGTCCCCGGCGAGGTCCCACTGCCGCTGCTGGTCCTGCTGGAGTCGGCGCCGTGGCGGATCTACCCCGGGTACGGCTGGCTGTTCCCCGGCGCGGACGGGCAGGCCAACGTGGGCATCGGGATCGGCATGGGCGGCACCAGGCACTCCGCGCCGCTCCGGGCGGACCTGGACCGCTTCACCGCACTGCTGCGATCGCGCGGGGACCTGCGGCCCGCCGCGGAGCCGGGACCGGTCATCGGCGGCTGGCTGCGCATGGGCGGGACAGGGACGCCCGCGGCGGCGGGCAACGTCCTGCTGGTGGGGGACGCGGCAGGCCTGATCAACCCGCTGCAGGGTGAGGGCATCGCGCCCGCCATGATCAGTGCCCGGCTGGCGGCGGAGGCGGTGCTCGCGGATCCGTGCCGGGCGGGCCCGGCCTACGCCCGCGCCCTGGACGCGGCGTTCGGGCGCTATATGCCCGGCGCCAGCGCGCTGCAGCGCGCGCTGCTGCACCGGCCATGGGCGGCGGCCGCGGGCATGCGCCTGGTCACCGCCCCGGTCGTCCGCCGCCTGGTGGCCAGCACCTGGTCGATCTACTGGAACGGCCTGGCCGACGGCGCCGCGCCCCGCCCTGCCGCATGGGCCGCACGGGGCCTGGAAACAGCGGTGACCCGGCTCCGCGCGCGAGCCGGGTCACCGGGGCCGCGCTACTGAGACCTCGAGCCGGGGCGCCGGCGAGGTAGTTGTGCGACTTGGACCCGTGCAGCCTGGAGTGCGACACGGTGGCCGGCAGCGTGTCCGGGTTGACGAAGGTGCTGCCCGTCGGGCTCACCTCCACGGCCTCATGGGTCGCGCTGCCCTTGAGCAACTGCTTCCAGGTCAGGAACCACTCGGTGTACCCGTCGTCCCACTTGCCCGACACCGGGCTGCCGGTGATCGTGATCGGGTCGCCGGGGTTCGAGCGGGCGTACCACCACTCGGCGTTCGTCGGGGACAGGTTCACGCAGCCGTGGCTGACGTTGGTGAACCCCTGCTCGCCCACCGACCAGGGCGCGGAGTGGTAGTAGTTGCCGCTCCAGGTGAACCGGACCGACCAGAACACAGGGACGTTCTTGTAGCCGGGCCCGCTCATCAGCGTCGGGTTGGCCTTCTCGATGGTCAGGTAGGTCCCGTTGGCGGTGTCGTCACCCGGCATGCCGCTGCTGTCCGGCCAGGTCGCGTACAGCTTGTGACCCCAGTAGATCTGGGTCTTGTGGGTGCGGGTGCTGGTCACGCCGATCAGCGACTTGCCGATCGTGAACGACTGGCTCAGGTTGGTGGCGCCGAACACGCCGGGGGCGATCTGCGCCCCGTTGAAGTGCGCGTCGAAGCTCACCTTGGTGTACTGCGGCCAGTAGTTCCTGGTCCGGAAGTCGAGGGTCTGGCCGCCGTCCCAGTACCAGGCGCCGACCACCGGCTTGGAACTCTTGATGTTGATCGCTTTCTCGATGCCGGCCCGGAACCTGGGGTCCACCGCCTGGCTGAAGTTGATCATGATGGGGATGCCGACGCCGTAGGCCTGATTGCCTAGGACGGTGCTGGCGGTGAACGTCCCCGCCGGGCGCTCGGTCTTGAACGTGCTCGTGGCGGTCGTGGTCTTGCCGTCGGTGCCGACCGCGGTCACGGTCACCGTGTACCGGGTCGCCGCGTGCAGCGGCCACACCGTGTGCCACGCCGTCTGGCCCTGGAGCGTGCCCGCGGCCGTGGCGTGCCCCGCGGCCACGCTGACGTTCTGGATCTTGCCGTGCGTCACGGTGACCGAGACCCCGCGGTCGGTCTTCACGGCCGCGCTGCCGGTCTTCGGGCTGATGGTAACCACCGCGCCCGATTTGGCCAAGGTCTTCGTCGCGCCTGTCGACCCGTGCTGGCCCGTGGACGTGTTCGACGTCGACGAGCCCGAGCAGGCGGTCACGAGCAGGCACAGGGCACCGGCAACCCCGGTGATGGCCAGCCCAGCCCGCCGGCCCCTGAGCAGATGCCGGCCTGTCAGTGTCCGCTCGTTATCCCGCACTCTGGTCCTCCTGTGGTACCAATATCCGAAACCACGCGGCCATGGCCCATGGCTACGGCTCTCTCCTCGATGCGGTGTACTGGGCCGCCAGCTCGCAAATCGCTGCCGTCTTCCCCGGGTCCTGGGGAGCGCGGTACCCGATCTCGGTCGATAGCCTCCGATAGGGAGACGGACGAGACGGGCCTGCGGTTGCCATCCACCATTATGCCAACCAGACGTTGCGGGCGATGCGTCCGGTTCAACGCGACGAGGGCAGCTAGGACACAGATCGCTATTGCCGCCCACGGGACGCTATCACCAATGCGGTCAAACAGGGTGAGATGTGACCCTGGAACCAGGGTAATCCGGACAAAAGCCACTCCGTGCCGCGCCGTACCGAGCCAGGCCAGTTGCCGCCCCTGGGCGTCGAACGCGGCGGTGACCCCGGTCAGCGCGGCCTGCACCGCTGGCCGGCCGGTCTCGGCCGCCCGCACCGCGGACAGTGAGGCGTGCTGCGCGGGCGCCCAGCTCCCCTGGAAGGTGGTGTCCGAGGTCTGGTACACGATCACCTGGGCGCCGTGCAGCGTGTCCACGCGGGACATGTCAGGGAAGGCGGCCTCGAAGCAGATCAGCACGCCGAGCTTGAGCCGCCGCCCGCCGGGCAGCGTGGCGGTCATCACCCGCGCCCCGTCGCCGGGGATCATGTTGCTTGGCGCCGCCTTGCTGATCCTCGTCAGCCAGCCCAGTTGCTGGCGAAACGGTATGTATTCCCCGAACGGGACGAGCCGGGTCTTGGTGTAGGTGGCCACGATCCCGCCGCTGTCGATCAGCACCGCGACCTTGGACTTCCCCACCGGGGTGTAGGAGTCCTGGTTCACCAGGATCGGCGCGCCGACGGTGGCGGACAGCCGCCGGAGCTGGTCCAGAAGCGGGTGGTGGAACCGCAGGTCGAGGCCGATGCTGCTCTCCCCCCACACGATCAGGTCCGGGTGCAGCGGCCTCAGCCTGGCGGTCAGCGCCTGGCTGGCGGTGCCCAGCGATGAGGGATGCGGCTGGAAGCCCGGCTGGACCAAGGCCATGGTCACCTGCCCGGCCGGCTGCGGCGGCGGAGTGAGCGCGAACGCGACCGGGCCGGCCCCGGCCGCGACGGCCGTCGCGGCCGCGCCAAGCGACCCGCAGCGCAGCCCGCGGCGCGGCGATCAGGATGACCAGGCCGGTGTTGGCCGCCACCACGGCGAAGCTGACCAGCCACACGCCGCCCACCGACGCCAGCGCGAGCATCGCCGGATGCTGCCACTGGCTCGCGCCGAGCAGCGCCCACGGGCCGCCAAGCGCCTGCCAGGACCGGATCCACTCGACAAGGAGCCAGAAGCTCGGCACCACCACCAGCGCGGCCAGGCAGCGCCGGGCCGTCATCGGCGCCCTTAGCAGCGCCCAGGCGCTCACCCCGACCCCGGCCCAGCAGACGCCGAGGACGATGGCCACAAGCAGCAGAGCGGGGCCGATGTTGGGGATCAGCCAGTAGTGCGCGGCCACGATGAACCCGGCACCGAACCACCAGGCGCGGACCACGGCCTCGCGCGCCGAGGGCGCGCCGCGCATCAGCAGCAGGCCGGGCACCAGGGCGAACCACGCCAGGAACTCAAGGTTGGGCGCGGGGAAGGCGAGGACGGGCAGGGCCCCGGCGACGAGAGCGCCGTAACGAGCGGGCTGGGCCAGGGCGCTGCCGAGCCGCCGCCAGAACGACATGCTCCCATTGTGCTGCCGCGCACGAGGGCGCGCGCCCGCGCCAGGTCACGCGTCAGTAGCGATTAGGGCATGCGCTGCCGATCGCCGGCGGCGCCACGCCATGGCCCAGCCGTACGCTGCCCACCCGAACGCGGCGACGGTGAGCGCGACGATCAGGTATTCCGGCCCGGCGCCGACCCGGTCGGCCAGGGTGATCGTGTGCAGCAGCGGCACCCGCGACTCGAGTACGGCCTGCCGCCAGGTGCCGGTGCGGGCCACCACGGTGCCGTCGGGCGCGATGATCGCGCTCACCCCGGTCGTCGAGGCGACCACCACGGCCCGGTCGGATTCCACCGCCCGGATCCGTGCCATGGCCAGTTGCTGCAGGCTCTCCCCGAGTTGCCCGTCCACTTCGAAGGTCGCGTCGTTGGTCTGCACGGCCAGCAGGTTCGCTCCGGCCCTGACCTCGGAGGAGACCAGGCCGTCGAAGCCGACCTCGTAGCAGATGACGTCACCGAGGCGGATCGGCCCCACATGGAAGACCACGGCGCGCCGCCCCGCGGTGAAGTTGTCCGGCTGCAGTGCCACCAGGGAGGTGACGTGCGACAGCAGGCCGCGGAGCGGGATGTACTCCCCGAACGGGACAAGCTCCCGTTTGACGTACAGCGGGCCGGGGCCGCGGTCAGGGGTCCACAGCTGCCCGGCGTTGCGCAACGGGTTCTGGAGCACCTCACCGACCAGTACCGGCCGGTCGATGGCATGCACCGCCGCGGTGATCGTGCCGAACACCGGCGGATAAAGCAGCGGATCCAGGTCGGTGGAATTCTCCGGCCAGATCACCAGGTCCGGTGCGGGCCGCTTGCCCGCGCGGACCTGCGCGGCCAGCTTCTCGGTGACCGCCGCGTGGTTCGCGGTCACGGTGGTGGCCCGGAGCAGGTCGGGCACGTTCCTGGCGTGCGGCACGTCGCCCTGGATGGCGGCGACGGTAGCGGTCGGCGTGCCGGCCGGCACCGGGTCCACCGGCAGCAGGCCGCCCGCCAGGGCCAGTCCCGTCGCCCCGGCGAAGGCAAGCGCGGGGACCAGGCGGCGGCGCAGCCGGCCCGCCTGGCCGGGTGCCAGCAGCAGCCAGGCGAGCGTGCTGCCGGCGAGCGCGAGCAGGAAGGAGAGCAGCGGCGCGCCGCCGATGGCGGTCCAGGGCGCGGTCGGCGTGCCCGCCTGGCTCATGGCCAGCCTGCCCCACGGAAACGCGTACGGCCACCGGTCGCGCAGCGCCTCGGCGGCGACCCACCAGCCCGCCACGGCCACCGGCCAGGCCCGTAGTGACAGCAGCACCCGCTGGCCCACGGCGAGCAGGGCGAAGATGACCGCCTCGGCGATGGCCAGCGCCGCCCAGGCGTACCAGGCCAGGTTGATCAGCCAGGACAGCAGCGGAATGAAAAGCGCGAGCCCGAACAGCAACCCGACCGCGAAGCTGGCCCGCAGGCTCCGGCCCTGCAGCGCCAGCACGAGCAGCGCCGGGCCGAGCGGGGCCAGCGGCCACGCCCCGACCGGGGGAAAGGCCGCGGTGAGGACCAGCCCGCCGGCCACGGCGGCCAGCAAGGCCCAGCCGAGCGCGAGGCGCGGGTCACCGGGCAGCCCCCGGCCGCGAACCGGTACGCCGCCGGGCTCCGGCGCGCCATCGGGCGCCGGAGCGCTACCGGCTACCGTCCCGGTGCCCGCCTCGCCCAGGGCCGGCGTGGCCGTGGGCAGGCCACGGGGGGTACTCTCCGGGCCGGTCAGCGTGATCACCCTCCCGCCTGCCGTGCGGCGACCGCGACAAACCTTGAGCGTAGCCGCGCCCTTGAGCGTAACCGCGCCGCGCACCTGAGCCAGCAGGGCCTGAGGCCAGCGGGTGCTCGCTACCCCGGCCAGCAGGGCCTGGGCCAGCGGGTGCTCGCCACCCCGGCCAGCAGGGCCCAGGCCCCGTGACGAAGGAACGGGGCCTGAGGCCAGCGGGGGTTCCGGGGGGTCGCCCCCCCGGGCTAGCACAGAGCGCGCCCATTATGTGATCGTCCGTGATAGTCTCGTCACCTTCTGTATTCAGGGCGGGAAGGGTGCCGCCGCGGGCGGCATCCGCACAGGGGCGGACATGATCACGATTCGGTATGCCGACCTGCCGGAGGGCTTACACGCCATGGCGGAGGCGCACGGCAGGCGCACGGTCATCTACCTGCGCCCCGGGCTGACCGCCGAGCAGCGGCGGCTGAGCCTGCGCCGGGCCAGGCAGTCCGCCAGGATGGGGTACGGGCCCCGGCTGCCCGGGTCTGGCGTGGCGCTGGCCGTGGCCCGGCACATCAGCGCCGGGACGCTGCGCAACCTGGGCGCGGCGGTGCGCAGGCACCCCATCGGTTTCACGCTGCTGTCCGCGGGGTTCGCGGGGCTGATGCTGTTCTACGCGCTGTTCGTCACGGTGTCTGTCCGGCTGATGCTGGACCCGGGCCAGGCGCCTGCCGCGATGCGGGGCCAGTTCCCGGCGTGGATCATGCCCGCCACCACGGCGCCCCGCCAGGGCGGCGTCGCCCCGGCAGGCCCGGCGGTTCCCGTGCCGCGGCACCCGCACGGTCCCCAGGGCACGCCGCGGGTCGCCGGTGAGCACCACCGGCGCGCACCTGGCCCCGGCCCGACGGCCCAGGCCCCGCCCGCTCCCTCGCCCACGGCCTCTCCCGTGCCCTCGCCAAGACCGACCACCCCAAGCACGCCCCCACCACGCCCGAGCGTCTGCGTCACGGTTGGCCCGGTGGGCGTGTGCCTGTAGCGCCGGACCGCACCGCAGGTGCGCCCGGTGCCGCCCCGGTAGCCTGCACCGGGACGTGCCGCAGGAAAGGGGCCGCGGGTGAGCCGCCGGGGATGGGTGCTGTTCGGGCTGATGAGCGTCATCTGGGGCGTGCCCTATCTGCTCATCAAGGTGGCGGACGGCGGCGTGTCCGTGCCCGTCCTGGTGTTCGCCCGGGTAGCGATCGGCTCGGCGGTGCTGCTGCCGCTGGCGATCCGGCGCGGCCAGATCCGCGTGCTGGCCGGCGGCTGGCGGTGGCTGGCGCTGTTCGCCGTGGTGGAGATCATGCTGCCCTGGGCGTTGCTGTCGGACGCGGAGCGGCACCTGTCCAGTTCGCTGACCGGCCTGCTGATCGCGGTGGTCCCGATCATCGGGCTGGTGCTGGCCCGGCTGACCGGTGGCCCGGAGCAACTCACCGCCGTGCGCTGGGCCGGGCTGCTGGCCGGCCTGGCCGGTGTCGCGCTGCTGGCGGGCCCGCACCTGGCGGGCGGCGGTGCCTGGCCCGTCGTCGAGGTGATACTCGTCGCGCTGTGCTACGCCACCGGGCCGCTGATCGCCAACAGGAAGCTCGGTGACCTGCCCGGCCTGGGCATGACGGCCGTCTGCCTGGCCGCCACCGCGCTGGTGTACGCCGCGCCCGCGGCGCTGACCTGGCCATCCCGGCTGCCCTCGGCCGCGGTGCTCGGCTCGCTTGCCGGGCTTGGCGTGCTCTGCACGGCCCTGGCGTTCGTTCTGTTCTTCCAGCTCATCGCCGAGGCAGGCCCGGCCAGGGCCACGGTGATCACCTATGTGAACCCGGCCGTCGCGGTGGCCCTGGGGGTAGGGGTGCTCGGCGAGCCACTCACCCCGGCGATCGTGGCCGCGTTCGTGCTCATCCTGTCCGGCTCGGTGCTGGCAACCAGGTCCGGCCTGCCACGGCCGCGACCTGCACCGGACCTGCCCGTGCCGGACCGGCCGCGGCCTGCCCCTGACCCGCCTGCGCGGCAGCTTCGAGCGGCCGACCGGCCTGCCGTGCCCGACTAGGATTACGACGGTGATAGATCTCAAGGCTGCCCGGCAGGAACCGGATCGCTACCGGGCCGCGCTGGACCGGCGCGGGGCCGCGGCCGACTTCGACGCACTGCTCGCCGCGGACGCCAGGTGGCGCGAGCTGACCGAGCGCGCCGAGTCGCTGCGCGCGGAGCAGAAGAGGTCCTCCAAGGCCGGGCCGCCAGGGCCCGGGCAGCGCGACGAGCTGAAGCGGCTCGCCGCGGAGCTGAACGAGGCGCAGGCCGACCTGGGGCTTGCCGACCACGAGCGGAACGCGCTGCTCGCCCGCATCCCGAATCTGCCCGACCCCACCGCCGCCGACGGCATGGCCGAGGAGGACTCGCAGGTCCTGCGCGAGGTTGGCGATCGGCCGTCGTTCGGCTTCACCCCCCGCGACGCGACCGAACTCGGTTCCAAGCGCGGCTGGATCGACATGAAGCGGGGCGCCCGGCTGTCCGGCTCCCGGTTCGCCTACCGGATCGGCGACGTGGCCATGACCGAGCTGGCGCTGTACCGGTTCGTCCTGGACAAGCTGGCCGGGCTGGGCTTCCTGCCGGTGCTGCCGCCGGTGCTCGCGGGCGAGCAGGCCATGTACGGCACCGGGTTCCTGCCGACCGAGGAGTCCAACCTCTACCACCTGGAAAAGGACGACCTGTACCTGACCGGCACGTCCGAGGTCGCGCTGGCCGGCATCCACGCCGACGAGCGCCTGGACGAGGCCGACCTGCCCGCCCTCTACGCGGGGTACACCACGAACTTCCGCCGCGAGGCGGGGGCCGCGGGCAAGGACACCAAGGGCATGTTCCGGGTGCACCAGTTCGACAAGGTGGAGATGTACGTCTACTGCCTGCCCGGGCAGTCCGCCGAGTTCCACGAGCGGCTGCTTGGCTACGAGGAGGAGATCGCCCAGGCGCTCGGCCTGCCCTACCGGGTGATGAACATCGCCGTGGGCGACCTGGGCGCGCCCGCCGCGAAGAAGTACGACATCGAGGCCTGGTTCCCGGTGCAGCAGCGGTACCGGGAGATCACCTCCTGCTCGAACACCACCGACTACCAGGCGCGGCGGCTGAACATCCGGTTCCGGCGCGAGGGCGCCCTGGAGTTCGTGCACACGCTCAACGGGACCGGGGCCACCGCCAGGGCGCTGCTTTCGATCATGGAGAACTTCCAGGACGAGGGGGGCACGGTCGCGGTGCCCGAGGTGCTGCGCCCGTTCGGCGCCCCGGCCACGATCGGCGGGGGCGGCGCAGAATAGGCAGGAGCGCCAGTTCGAACCGGGAGGACCTCATGACCCAGACGTCGGTGCCGCGCTCTGCTATCTACCCCGCCCCGCCGTACGCCAGCCCGGTGGACTACGACACCTACGGCATGTACGGGCCGGGACGCGGGTTCAACAAGGGCAGCTCGTTCCAGCGCCCGGTGTACCGGTTCCAGGGCCGGATCACCGCCGACGGGTCCAGCGGCTACCCGGCCGTCGCCGGCCGGTACCACCTGTACATCTCGTGGGGCTGCCCGTGGGCCCAGCGCACCGCGATCGTGCGCAAGCTCAAGGCCCTGGACGACGTCGTCTCGCTGTCCTACGTGGACGACGTGCGGGACGGCCGCGGCTGGGCGTTCCGCGAGCACCGTGGCCCGGATCCGGTCAACGGCTTCACCCTGCTCGCGCAGGCCTACGAGGCGACCGAGCCCGGTTACGACGGCCACGTCTCTGTGCCCGTGCTCTGGGACCGCGAGACCGGCAAGATCGTCAGCAACAACTTCCCTGACATCACGATCGACCTCGGCACCCAGTTCGGCGCGCAGGCCGCGCCATCGCCCGACCTCTACCCCGAGCCGCTGCGCGCCGAGATCGACGCGCTGAACGAGCGCGTGTACACCAACGTGAACAACGGCCCCTACCGGGTCGCCGGGGCCACGACACAGCAGGACTACGAGGAACTCAGGCAGGCGATGATCGCGATGCTGGAGGAACTCGACGGCCGCCTGGCCGGCCGCAGGTACCTGTTCGGCGCCGGGATCACCGAGGCCGACGTGCGGCTGTGGCCGACCCTGGCGCGCTTCGACACCGGGTACAACCCGATGGCAGGCGTCACCGAGCGGCGGCTCACCGAGTTCGGCAGCCTCTGGGCCTACGCCCGCGACCTGTACCGGCTGCCCGCCTTCCGGCAGACCACCGATTTCGCCTCGTTCGGTGGCCTCGTCCGCGGCCCCAAGCCGTCGTTCCTCAACGACGCGTCATGGCGGCTCCGGGTCGAGCCGCGCCTGGCCGACTGGGACTCCCCGCCCGGCGGCGACCCCCCGGAACCCCCCGCTGGCGTCAGCCGCTGAGCCTGGTCACCAGCGCCGCGCCGTCCGGCACGCCGAGCCCGGTGCACGCGTCCCAGCCGGGCCCTGCCGTGTAGGCCCCGTTGTTGCCCTGGGTGATGTCGCGGAATCCGGCCGTGGTGGTCCCGGCGCTGACCCCCGCATACAGCAAGGGCTGCATCAGTCCAAACGATTTGCCCGTGGCCTGCGCGAGCCGGCAGATGAGCGCCGCCCACAGCGGGGCCACCGCGCTGGTACCGCCGACCACCGTCGACTGCCCGTCCACCAGCACCTGGTAGCCCGTCTCTGGGTCGGCGTTGCCCGCGACGTCGGGCACGCCCCGGCCCGCCTGGCCGGACCCGGCCTGGCCAGGTACCCCGGCCGGAGCCTGCCAGTCGGGAAGGCCGAACGCGTCGCTGACCCCGCCGCCGGTCGCCCCGCCGCCGGACCCGTCGTTCCATACGGTCTCCGCGGACACCGCGCCGGTGGCCGTGTTCACCCGCAGGCTGGTGCCACCGCAGGCGAGCGCGTTCGGGCTGGACGCGGGGAAGTCGGCGTGGGCCTTCCCGTCGGTCCCCCGGTCACCGCTGCCGTTGTCACCCGCGGCCACGGTCACCGTGACGCCGAGCGCGGCGGCGTCGGCGAAGGCCTGGTCCAGCGCGGTGCGCGCCTGGCCGGTCCAGGAGTCCTCGGACTGGCCCCAGCTGATGCTCACCACCGTCGGGGTCGGGCTGGCGTGCACCGCCGTGGTTACCGCGTCCACGAAACCGCGGTCGCTGTTCGGCGCGAAGTAGACGACCTGGCTGGCACCCGGTGCCGCCGCCCCGGCGACCTCGATGTCAAGCAGTACCTCTCCGTCGGCGCCCTGCGGGTCCTGCCCGGCCGCGTTCGATCCGCCGTCCACCCCGACCGCGGTCACCGACGGAACGGCGATGCCCAGGCCGGAGAAGTAGCTGTCGAGGTCGTTGGCGCCGAATCCGCCGCCAAGCTCGATGATGGCGATGGTCTGCCCGGTCCCGTCGGTGCCCGCCGGGAAGTTGTAGGCCTGCGCGACCTGCAGCGGCGTGTAGGAGGTCGGCGCGGCCGGCCCTGCCGCGGCGGCTTCGATGCCGGGGGCGCGCCTGATCTGCGGCGAGGCCTGAGGGCGGTCGTCCAGGCCCAGCACGGCGAGCACCACGCCGTCCAGTTCGGCGGGCACGTGCAGGCCGCCGACCCGGTAGCGGTGCTGCGCCACGCGGCCGTTGGCCATCGGGTGCGGCGCGCTGACCTGGCGCAGCGTCGCGCCGAAGGCCTGCGAGAAGGCGGAGATCGGACCGGCCACGGTGACCCGGCGGGCCCCGGCGTCCGCCCCCGTGACCGTGAGGCCGAACCGGCCGAGCACGTTGCGGATCAGCGCCAGGTCCGCCGGATCGGTGCCGTGCTGTGCGGCCAGCTCGTCCCTGCTGATCGTCTCCGGGCCGGTGACCATCTCGGCCGGCAGCGCTGCGCGGCGCCGGGTGACCAGCGTTACCTCGATTTGCGTGGATTCGTCCAGATCGCTGCCCGGCTGAGCGCCGGCGAGAGGTTGCCGGTCGCTGCCGGGCAACGGCACGAAGGAATTCTCGGACATGATGTGCTCCCCTGACTCTCCTGACGGCCTATCCCCGGCCGCCCAGTCCCCGTTAGTCCCGTAATTATGATGCGTTTCACCGGGTCCTGATACATCTCCGCGCACACTCATCCGATGCCAATCGGATATATTTCCCGCGCCGTTTCGGCTCCAGTGGGCCGCGGCCCTTCTGGCACAGTAGAGCGGGGCCCGCTCACGCCGTGCCCCATCGCGACGACCGGCGGAGCGTGCCATGACCGATGCGGTGCCAGGGTTCGACGTCACCACGTTCACCCACGGGGGACGCACGCACGAGGTGTACCGGGCGGGTGCCGGTTCCGCGGTGGTCGTAGTGCATGAAATGCCGGGGCTGCACCCGGGCGTGACCAAGTTCGGGCAGCGGCTCGTCGACGCCGGCTACCGCGTGTACCTGCCGTCCCTTTTCGGGCGCCCCGGCGCGCCGTTCGGCGGCAGCGAAATGCGCCACACGCTGCGGCAGGTGTGCGTGTCCCGCGAGTTCTTCCTGCTGGCCGACCGGACCAGCCCGGTGGTGACCTGGCTGCGGGCGCTCGCCGCCCAGGCGCATGCGGAGTGCGGCGGGCCAGGGGTGGGCGCGGTGGGCATGTGCTTCACCGGCGGATACGCCCTGGCCATGGCGGTAGAGCCGGCCGTGCTCGCGCCGGTGCTCAGCCAGCCTGGGATGCCCGCGCCGCTGACCGCGCGCAAGCGGGCCGCGCTCGGTCTCGACCCGGCCGACCTGGCCACCGTGAAGGCGCGCACCAGCGACGGGCTGTGCGTGCTCGGGCTGCGCTTCTCGCAGGACAAGGGCTCCCCGTCGGAGCGGTTCGCCACGCTGCGCCGGGAACTCGGCGAGAACTTCGAGGCCATCGAGATCGACTCTTCGCCGGGGAACCCGTACGGCATCCGCCAGCGCGCGCACTCGGTGCTCACCGAGGACCTGGTGGACACGCCCGGCCACCCGACCAGGGCCGCCCTCGACCGGGTGATGGCCTTCTTCGCCGAGCGGCTGCAGCCCTGAGCTACCAGACGTCCCCGTCCCGCCAGCCGCAGGTCAGTTCGCCGTCCAGGTCCAGCGGTACCGCAAGCTCGAACACGTACAGGCAGCCGTCGTCGTCCGCGGTGCGCCGGACGCCCGCCGGGGTGAGTGCGAAGGACGGGCCCCGCCAGAGCTGCCAGCCGCGCGCCGCGTAGAAGCCCGCGCCCTCGTCGGAGGACCCAAGCGCGCCCAGGTCGTAGGCACCGCGCAGCACCCGTTCCAGCGCGCCCATCACGGCCGCGCCATGCCCCTGCCCCTGGCGGTCCGCGCGTACCGCGACCGCCTCGACGTAACCGGCCCGCAGTGCCCGGCCCTGGTGCAGCAGCCGGCGCTGGACCACAGACCCGTGCCCGATCAGCGCGGGCCCGTCCCAGACCAGGGCGTGCACCCCGCCCAGGGCGTGCTCCCAGTCGGCCTCGGTCACCTCCCCGTTGAAGACCTCGTCGAGGAGGGCGCGGGCCGCCTTGAGGTCGGCCGGATCCAGGTCAGCGGTATGTGCCGTGCGCAGTTCAGCCACGGTAGCCATCCTCGCGCCGGCCGGGCCGCGGGTCGATCCGATTTCCGGTTCCGGTCACCAAGGGCCGCCCGCCCTTGTGGGTGCGGCTGGACCGTGGCCTGCCCTATCCGCCCGAACAGGTCCGGTCGGTCACGCTGGTCTACGACGCGGGCCGGTTGTGGGCAGATGTGACCGCGGAGGTTCCGGTCGCACAATACCCGCCTGGGCAGGGGCCGGACCCGGCCCGGGTGGCGGGGGTCGATATCGGGATCATCCACCCGTACGCGGTCGCCGGGCCTGCAGGCCAGGGGCTGCTGGTCTCGGGCCGGGCGATCCGCGCCGAGCACTACCAGCACCTGCACGACCGGAAGGCCCGCTCCCGGGCGGTTGCCCGGCGGGCGCCCCAGCCCGGCCAGCGCGGGTCGCGGCGGTGGCGGCAGTTCCGGCGCCGCCAGCGGATGGTAGAGGCCCAGCACCGGCGGCGGATCCGCCAAGCCCAGCACGAAGCCGCCAAGACCCTCATCACCTGGGCTGTGGGTCAGCGGATCGGCACCCTCGCCGTAGGTGACCCGCGCGGCGTACTCGCCTTGGACGCCGGGCGGCGCCACAACCAGCGGACCAGAGACTGGCGGATCGGCCATCTGCTCCACGCACTCACCGACAAGGCCCAGGCCGCCGGAATCACCGTCCAGCTCGTAGATGAGCGGGGTACCTCCTCCACCTGCCCCGCCTGCGCCCGGCGGATCCCCAAACCCGCCGGGCGGAATCTGTCCTGCCCGCAGTGCGGGCACCGCGGGCACCGCGACCTGTCCGCGGCCGCCCTCATCGCTGCCAGAATTGGCGGCGGCACCACACCGGCCATCCCCCCAGCCGGTGTCCTGCACCGCCGCGCCGGGACGCACCTCCCCGGGGTGTCACCGGCGCGACGTGACCCCAGGCGCCGCGCCCATCAACGCCGCGCCCGAAGGTCCCCTGGCCCGCACCGGCCCGCCCCACCCAGCCCCATCCAGGGCCAAGTAAAGGGAGTCGCTCGCCCACCCGGCGAGGAGCCTGATAAATACACACCCGTATTTATAGGCAGATGCACTAGTTCCACAGCTCGAACGGCTCGTCGATGGCCTCCCCGGCCAGGAACACCGGCAGCAGTTCCGGCAGGCGGCCGGGGTAGAAACGCTGCCGGCTCCCGGTGATCTCGCGCACCTGCCACCAGCGGAACGTGACGAAATCCTCCACCTCCTGCGGCGTCCGGCCGCCGTCGATGATCGCCGGCTGGTCCGCCGCGATGCGGGCGTGCACCACCACTTCGTGCTGCAGCCGCCGCTTGCCACGTGACACCCAGGTGGTGTCGCGCCGCCAAGACGGCGGGCTCACCTGCGCCGGGTCGAGGACCAAGCCGGTCTCCTCGCGGATCTCCCTGATCGCGGCCTCCAGGTATGACTCGCCGGGGCCGAGCCCGCCGCCCGGCAGTTCCCACCAGCCGTCCGGTGCCTGGTCCGGGGTCAGCACGTGAAAGAGCAGGACCCGCCCGCCGCCGTCGCTGAGCACCACGCGCACCGCGTCCCGTTCCAGGTCGTAGCGTAGTTCGTCCACCGGCCCAGCCTAGGCCGCCCAGGCTCCGTGACGGAGGAACGGGGCCTCAGGCCAGCGGGGGTTCCGGGGGTCGCCCCCCGGGCTAGCACTGCCGCCCAGGCTCCGTGACGGAGGAACGGGGCCTCAGGCCAGCGGGGGTTCCGGGGGTCGCCCCCCGGGCTAGCACCGCTAGACGGCGGTCAGCAGGAGGCGGCTGGCCAGCGCCGTGGCACCGGCCAGGCCGTCGAGGAACAGCCCGCGGGCCAGCGGGTCGCCGCGAAGTTCCCAGAGCACGGCCGCGTTGTGCCAGGCGAGATCCCTGGCCGAGTTGATCGACCAGCACGCGACCAGGTTGTCCACGGCCTGCAGATGCCGGTCTACGGCAAGCTCAGGTGCGGACTCGAAGGACCTCCTGATGCCCTCCTCCGCCGCGTCGAGCAGCGCGTCCACCTTCTGGAAGTCGGCGAAGTGCGAGCCGTCGGCGGGCACGGTGCTCAGTTCGGCGCAGGTGCTGACCACCGCCACCGGCAGGTCGTGGTTGATGTGCGCGTTCATGCCGGCCAGGGCGAACTGGACCGGCTCGATCCCGGCGGCGCCGCGCAGTTCCACCAGCGGGCGCCAGGCCATCGGTACCGCGGCCGGGGTCCCGGTGGCCTGCGCCGCGGCGAAGTACAGGTTGGCGAACGTCACGTCGAGCGTGGTCATGAACGCCGGGTCGGCGAAGAACCCCTGGCCCAGATCCGCGCCCACCGCCTGGGTCACCGCGAGGTACATCCGGTTGAAGCAGGCCAAGCCGTCGCTGGCGGGCAGCCCGGCGCCGATCGCCTCCATGCGCGCGATCGCCTCGGCGACCGTGGTGACCGGTGCCGGGGCAGCCGGCGGGCCGACGGGCATGGCGCCACTATACGGAGGCCAGGTGGCCCGGCCGGCTCGCCGGGCCACCTGAGGGTCCCGTGGCTACGGATTAGGGCAGGAGGTGAACTTCAGCGTGGCGGTGACCGGCAGGTGGGTCCCGCCCTTGGTGAACGTCACCGTGCCGGTGAGCGTGTGGGACGTGCCCGCCGTCAGCGCGGAGCCGTCGAGCGTGGTCCCGCTGAGCGCGGTGCCGTCGAGAGCCAGGCTGCTTGAGGTCACCGTCCAGCCCGCGGCGGGGGTGCCGGCGGCCTTCACCGCGATGCCGACCGGCGGCAGGCACGAGGCAGGGCCGGTCAGCTTCACCTGGTTGCTCTGCCCGGTCGCCTGCGCGGACACGTCGCGCCCGGGCAGCAGGACCGGCCCGGCCAGCAGCTTGTCACCACCGGTGCTGACCTCGATGGACCAGACCGCCCAGCCGTGGCCGCGCGGCGCCGTGGCGAGCTGCGGCTCGCCGCCGCCGATCGTCCCCCCGCTGGGGAACCGGACGACGGCCGCGTGCAGGGTGTCGGTCAGGTTCGCCACCGCCACGTCCTCGCACTCGTTGGAGATGTCGGCCATCCGGCCGCTCGCATCGGCGACCGGGTCGTGGCTGGACGGGGCGCAGGAGCCCTTGTCGCCGGTGAGCTCCGGCGGCGAGAACGAGCTGCCGGTCCAGCGGGACACCACGGGGGAGTAGTCGCTGTTGTCCACGCTGGCCACGACGCGGACCCCGGACGTGGTTTGCGCCAGCCCGAGGTTGGCGGGTCCGGTCCAGGTATTGGCGAGTTGCTTGAGCGCGGTCCACTTGCCGGCCTGCTCGGACGCGTAGGAGATCGGCTGGGTGATCGCGCCGGCCTGCTGGATGGCAAGCACGGCGGTGGAACCGGAGAAGGCAAGCTGCGCGGACCCGGGCATGTATGGCAGCGCCAGGTTCACCTGCTTGGCGCCGAATCCCGGCGTGACCTGCAGGCTCTCCGCGCCGGGCGGCTGGCTCACGGTCCAGATGCTCCCGCCTGGCCCCGGTGCCGCGTCCATGAGCGTGCCGAAGCTGGGCGCGGGCTCCTGGTCGTGCGCAGCGGACAGGACGCCGTTCTGCACGGTGGCGGTCGCGATCTTGGAATTTTCCGGGCCGCTCCCCGATTTCACCGTGTCATGGGACCAGACCAGCGTGACCTTGCCACCGGGAGTCAGGATCACCTGCATTCCCGCCGCGCTCGAGGTGCCCAGCGATGGCGTGCTCTGGACGCCGCCGGAACAGCCGGTCGCGCCGGCCGGCAGGACGCACAGGTGCACGATCCGGCCTGTCCCCGTGTCTCCGAGCCAGGCGATGTAGGTGGTGCCGGCCGCGGTGGTGGCAGCGTCGTATCCCCCGGCCAGGGTGGTGTCGCCGGCCAGGGTGATCGGCGCGGCGGTGAGGCCGGGGCGCGGCGCGGCCCCGGCGTGCGCGGCGGCGGTGGCTACCGCGCCGGAGAACGGCACGGTCATCGCTGCGGCGGCGACGGCTGTCGCGGCCAGCATGCGGAACGAGACGGGCACGGCTATCTCCTCGCATCTGAGGTGGTCCCGGGCCATCCGCCTGCCCCCGAGCGGCGGCTCCCCCGGCTACTGCCCGGAGTACATCGCGCGTGCGTAATGTCTGTGTAATGTCCGACTGATGCCTGGTACGCAGCGGGGTGAGGCAGGCGTCCAGGTCCTGGATGCCGTCGCCGTCACGCACCGGGGCCTGAGCATCTCCGGCCAGGCGCTCGGCGGCCGCCGGGCCAGGGTCGCCCTGGTCGCGCTTGCGCTCGCCGAGGGCCCGGTGCCCGCCGACCGGCTGGCGGCCGTCATCTGGGCCGATGACCTGCCGGCCACCTGGCCGGCCGCGCTGCGCGGGATCGTCAGCGGGCTGCGGTCCGCGCTGGCCGCGATCGGCGCGGGCGGCCAGCTTGTCATCGCGACCACGCCGGCCGGGTATCGGCTGGCCCCAGGTGCCGAGGTCGACGTCCGCGCCGCCGCGGCGGCGGTGCGCTTGGCCGTGCGGCTGAACGGGCAGGGCAGGCACCGGGCCGCGCTGGAGGCGGCGCTGCCCGCCGCCGCGCTGTCCGGCGAGCGGCTGCTGCCCGGCGAGGACGGTCCCTGGCTTGAACCGCACCGCCGGGAGCTGGACGCGGTGGCGCTGCGGGCGCTTGAGCTGGTCGCCGAGGCGGCCGGCGCGGCGGGGGACCACCACCAGGCGGTCGCCGCGGGCCGCCGCGCGGTCGCCGCGTGGCCGCTGGACGAGCGGGCACACCGGGCGCTGATCAGCGCGCTGCACCTGGCCGGCGACCGGGCCGGCGCGGTGCAGGCCTACGAGCAGTGCCGCACGCTGCTCGCCGAGCAGCTCGGCGTGGACCCTGGGCCGGAGACGGCCGCGGCGTACCTGGCCGCCCTGGGGGAGCAGGGCACGGCGGGAAAGGCCAGGCTGCCCCCGGCAACGTCGGCGTTCTTCGGCCGGGCCGCCGAGCTGGCGCGCCTGGCGGACCTGATCGGCGCGCCTGGCCTGGCCACGGTGGCGGGCCTCGGCGGCATCGGCAAGTCGAGGCTGGTCATCCAGGCCGCGGCCGCTTCCGCGGCGTTTCCCGGTGGCCGGATGTGGGTTCCGCTCGGCCTGGTGGCGCGGGACGAACTGGTCGCGTCCTCGGTGGCGCTGGCCCTCGGCATCCGGCCAGGCGCCGAGGATGCCACGGCGCAGCTCGCGGCCGCGCTGGCGCCGCCGGGCCGGGCGCTGCTCGTGCTGGACGGCTGTGAGGCGGTCGTCGACGGTGTGGCGTCCCTGGTGACCACGCTGGTCTCGTATTGCCCCCTGTTGTCGGTAGTGGTGACGAGCCGGGTCCCGCTGGCAGTGGAGGGCGAGCGGGTGATCGCCCTGGGCCCGCTGCCGGGGCCGGCCGGGCCGGGCCGCACCGCGATGCTGGCCAGCCTGCCCCTGCGACTGCTCGCCGACCGGGTGCGCGAGGGCGGCGGGCGGCTGGACATCGGCGAGGAGATCGCGCCGTTCGTGGCCGAGTTGTGCCGCCGGTGCGGCGGGGTGCCGCTCGCGCTGGAACTGGTGGCCGCGCAACTGGCCGCGATGTCGGTCGCCGACCTGCTCGACCACCTGCCGGAGGTGATCGCGGAGGGGGAGGGCGGGCTGCGGGCCATCGCCCAGGGCAGCTACGAACTGCTGCATGACGACGAGGCCAGGGTCTTCCGCCTGCTCGGCGTGCTGGACGGCCCAGTGGCACTGCCACTGGTGCGCGACATGGTGGCCGGCGGGCCGATAGCGCCGGTCCGGGTGGTGCGCATCCTGCGGGAACTGACCGCACGCGGGCTGCTCGCGGTGGATCGCTCCGGGCCCCGCTGGCGCTACCAGCAGGACGACGACCTGCACAGGTACGCGCGTGAGCTGCTGGCATCCCATGGCGAGGAACGGGCGGCACTTGACCGCCTCGCCGGTGCCATCGGCGCGATCGTGCCCGCGGAGGCCAGAGCCGCGCCTGGCCCGTACCTCGACGCGGTGGACGAGGTGCTGCCCTCGGTGCGGCTGCTGATCGCGGCCGCGCTGGACGGCCGCCTCGACCGGGACCGCGGCCTTGAGCTGTGCTTCCGGCTGCACCGCTACTGGGCGGCGACGAACGTGACCGAGGGCCGGTTCTGGTTGTCCCGGCTGCTTGCCGACGAACCGCGGGCACCCTGGGCGGCCCATGCCACGTACGCGCTCGGCTACCTGGGCTACTGGTCCGGAGACGCCGGCGCGGCGATGAGCGAACTGCAGGCTGCGGTGGCCATGCTGCCCGGTCAGCAGGACGACTACGCCGCGCGTGCCCTGATCTACCTGGGCGGCCTGGCTGACGACATGGACCGGGGCGCGGAGGCGCTCGAATTCGTGGCCAGGTCGATCAGCGCGGCGGCACCGTGGGGTGCCGACCTTCAGGTCTCCGCGGCCATCGGCATGGGCTGTGTGCTGGCCGAGCGGGCGGACCTGCGGGCCGTGCGCTACGCCGCGGAGGCGATCGGGCTGTGCCGCCGGGCCGGCTCGGCCGAGCAGCTTGCCGCGACGCTGCCGACCGCCGCGACGATCTGCTGGCAGGTCGGTGACCTGGCCGCGGCCCGGCAGTACATCGCCGAGGCGCAGCCACTGCTCGCGGGCACCCGCCGGATCGCCCGCGTCGTCCTGTTGTCGGCGGCTGCGGGCGTCGCGCTCGCCGACGGGGACGCCGCCGCAGCGGTCGAGTTCGGCACCCTCGCCGACCAGGAGGGGACCGCGCTCGGCATCGACAGGGAACTGCCGCTGGCGCGTGCCGTGCTGGCCCGTGCCTGGCTCGATACCGGCGACACGGCCGCCGCGGCGCGGCACGCGGCCGCGGCGGTCCAGGCCGCACGGGCGCTGTCGTTCACGTTCCCCCTCGCCGTGTGCCTGGAGACCGCCGCCCTGGTCTGCCTGGCGGCCGGTCATGGTGGCGAGGCCGACAGGGACGATGCGGCCGGTGGACCGACGGCGGCGGTGCTGCTGGCGGTGGCGGCGCAGATCCGTGCCCGGGGCGACCGGCCAGGCACGCCCGCCCTCCGTGCCGCGGTCGAGAACGCCAGGGCGTCGGCCGCGGGACTGGTGACCGGCCCGCTGCCAGAGCCCGCGGCGGCGGCGGTGCTGGCGGTCGCCGCCCTGGGCGCGCGCTCCGGCGCGGTGCCGGTGCAGCACGACGGGGGCCTAGCGCACCAAGTCATGATCACGATGGCCCGTGGCCCGGAAGCGGTGATGATCATGGGTATGTGGCCCATCGATGGGCCACATACCCATGATCATCGAGCGGGGGCGGGGCGGGGCGGGCTGCGGCGCGGGCGGCGGCGGGCCGGTGGCGAGCGGCCATTTAGGCGCCATTACGGGAATGGCTCGGATTCCATGTTTCCGATTGACCGGTGGAGTGGGCGGGCATAGCCTTGTCCTAACTAATAGGAAAGTTTCTTATTAGTTAGGACTCCTTACTCCCGCTCAAGGAGGATCCGTGCTCCTCGCTCTCCGCTCCGCCGTACCGTGCTCCCTTTCCAGGCTCCGCCCCGAACCGGCGCCTCCTTGCCGGGTTGCGCCGGCTGGCCCGGCCAGGCCCGCGCGGCAAGGCCAGCGCCGCCGTTGCCGCCTGCTCGGCCGTGCTACTGGCCGGCGGCTTAGCGGCCGCCGCGCTGGCCGCGGCACCCACCGCCCAGGCCGCTCGCGCCGCGCATGCCGCTGCGGCCCAGGCCGCTCTGTCGGTCAACTGGTATGAGTCGGCGCCCTACTACAGCACCTTGGATTCCAGCGCCCCCGACGTCGGCCAGGTAATGTCGGCGACCGGGCAGAAGGCATTCGACATGGCGTTCATCCTGGCCAACGGCAGCTCCTGCGCACCCTCCTGGGATGGCACCGACCCGGTCTCCTCGGACACCCAGGTGTCGGGCGTCATCAATCAGATCCGCGCGGACGGTGGCGACGTCATCGTCTCGGCGGGAGGCTACAACGGCACCAAGCTCGGCCAGGTGTGCAGTTCGGCCGCGGCGACGGCCGCCGCCTATCAGCAGGTGATCACGACGTATGGCCTGCACGCCTTCGACTTCGACCTGGAGGAGCCGGAGATCGAGAACTCGACGGCGATCTCCTACGAACTGGGCGCCGCGCAGATCCTCCAGCAGGAGGACCCGGGCCTGTTCATCTCGATCACGATGCCGTCCACCACGACCGGCGCGAACTACTTCGGGCAGCAGTTGCTCGACGAGGCCAAGAGCCTGGGCTTCACCCCGAACGACTACACGATCATGCCGTTCGACGGCGGCTTCAGCGGGGGATCCTCGCAGGTCACCGCGCTCCAGGACTTCAACGCCCAGCTGATGAGCGCGTTCGGCTGGTCCAGTTCGCAGGCCTACGCCCACGAGGGCTTCTCTGGGATGAACGGCCGGACCGACAGCGCCGAGTACTTCTACCAGAGCGACTTCCAGACGGTGCTGACCTTCGCGGAGAACTCAGGGATGAGCCGGTATACGTTCTGGTCGCTCAACCGGGACCGCCAGTGCAACCCGGTCGACCCCGGCTACACCTCCAGCGAGTGCAGCGGCGTGGCCCAGAACCCCTGGGACTTCACCGCGTTCACGGTGGCGTTCGCGAACCACGCCTCGCCTTCGCCGCCGCCCAGCCCGACCCCGACTCCCACGCCGACACCGACGTCATCCTCGCCGACACCTACTCCATCGCCCAGTCCCACCGGAAGCTGCGCCGCGGCCTGGGTGTCGAACACCGCCTACGTGTCCGGCAACGTCGTCTCCCACGGCGGCCACAACTGGACCGCCAACCAGTGGAACTACGACGAGGTCCCCGGCGGGCCTTCGGGTGCGTGGAACGACGACGGTCCCTGCTGACCACGGGTCCCGATGATCCCTGGTGACGCCCGGCAGGTACCGCTGAGCCGTCCGGCCGGGCGCCCCGGGCGGTGGGCACCCGGCCGGCGGCAGGGGAGGCCCCGGGCTTATCCCCCGGGACGGAAGATCATGCAACTGCTCGTCGCCTGCGCGTAGAGCTTGCCGCCCGCATCGGTGAGCCGGGCTGTGGCCAGGGCGGTACGGGAGCCGAGGTGCTCCACCGTTCCCTCGCACAGCATCCGCCCGGTGCGGGCGGTGATCTGCCTGACGAACCTGACCGACAGGTCCAGCGAGGTGTAGTAGGCGCCGGCCGGCAGCATGCTGTGCACGGCGCAGCCGCAGGCCGAGTCGCAGAGCGTCGCGTACACGCCGCCGTGCACAGACCCGATCGGGTTGTAGTGGTACTCGGCCGGGGTGATCTCGAAGACGACCTGCCCCGGCTCCACGGACACCCAGCCGAAGCCGAGCGTGGCGGTGATCGGCGGCGGCGGGATCCGGCCCGCGATCATCTCCCGGAAGAACGAGATCCCGTCGAGTTCGCGGGCCGCGGCCGCGGATGCCGCGGGGTCCGCCCACTCGTACGTGCGCCGCCTGCCGCCGGAGTCGTTCACCGTGCCGTCCCTTCCTGCGATCCCGGCAGCCACGGTTTCCTTTCCGAATCCCGGCTGCCACGCCCCGGGGCCAGGCCACGGCTCAGAGCGGCTCAGAGCCACGCCACGGCTCAGAGCCACGCCACGGCTCAGGGCGGGGCTCGGGGCCTGGCCATGAAGGCACCTCGGGTTGCAGCCGGGCGCTGATCGTGATGTAGGCGCCGGAGCGCTCCTGGCTGGACACCGGCCAATGGTCGGAGATCATGGTGAGCACCTGCCGGTTCTCGGCCAGCACCTCCATGACCACGGCGGTCGCGCCCCGGATCTCGGCCCGCGCGATCAGCCCGCGCACCAGCGCGGAACCCACGCCCCGGCCCCGGTAGCCATCCGCCACCACCACGCCGATCTCGGTTAGCCGGGCACCGCCGGACCCGGTCCGGTCGCCGGCCATGGCGTGGCCGATGATCACGCCGTCGCCGGTGGCCACAAGCACGTCGGTACGGGCGCTCGCGCCTGCCAGGATGCGCAGCATGGCCTGGCTGGTCGGCGGGGCACCGGAGAAGAACCTCAGGTACCGGGCACGTGGCGACAGGCCAGTGAGGAACTCGCGGATGCCGTCGTGATCGCAGATGCACGGCCGTCGTATTGCAAAATTCTCGATGCGCTGCGCGCCTACCTGAGTTCGCCTCACGGACCCAGCTTTCACCAAACTTGCTGAGTCTGTCAACTAGACTTAGCATGCAGGAATGGCGCGGCCCTGGATCCTCGAGTACGACACGGCCAACTGCACGATCGGCGCGGCGGTGAGCGCGATCGGCGAGAAGTGGACCTTCCTGGTGTTGCGCGAGGCGTTCAACGGTGTCCGCCGGTTCGACGACATGCGGCGCCGCACCCAGGCACCGCGGCAGGTGCTCAGCGACCGGCTCTCCCGTCTGGTCGCCGACGGCATGCTGCGCCGGGTGCCGTATCAGGAGCGCGGCCAGCGCGCCCGGCACGAGTACCGGCTGACCCAGAAGGGGCTGGACCTGTACCCGGTGCTCGTCGCGCTGATGGAGTGGGGGGACAAGCACGCGGCCGGGCCGGCCGGGCCGCAGGTGCGGCTCACCCACCGCGACTGCGGTGCCGGCGTCCAGCTCCAGCTCGCCTGCACGGACGGACACGTGCTGGACTCGCCGCGCGAGGTCACCCCGCTGCCCGGTCCGGGCGCACGCAAGATCGCCTGAGGGCCGGTCAGCCGGCAGGCACCTCGCCCGCGCAGGCCGCGTACACGTAACGCTGGAAGTCGGCGAGCAGCCGCTCTTGCGGCAGGATCCGGCCCCGGTCGATCCAGCTGCCGGCCACTCCCGCCTGGGCGGCGGCCACCAGGGCGGCGTCCTGGTCGCCGACTTCGGTGTCGAAGGCCATCATCTGCTCGATCCACGCCTCGTCGGCGTCCGCGCCGAAGTAGTAGTCGAGGAACCCGGCGGTCCGGTCTGTCCCGTCGGGATAGACCGGGCCGATGGACAGGTTCTGCCTGCCGGGGTTGATGTTGATCTTCACGTTGGGCAGCAGCAGGTGATAGCTGCCCGCGGTGACGCTGCCGGCGGCCAGGCTAGCGGCCGGGTCTGGCGTCCGGGCCAGCGGCCCGGCGAACCGGCGCGCGGTGGCTCAGCCGGTACGTGCCTGCCGTCAGCTCGTAGCGCCCGGGGCCGACGTCCATCACCGCGGAGAACCCCGGGTGGGCGACCGGGCAGTGGTAGCACTCCAGGTAGTTCTCCAGGTGAATCTTCCAGTTCGCGGCCAGCGTGTAGTCGAATCGCTGGCGGCGGCGCAGGCCGCCCAGGTCGAGGCCGACTCCGGCGACCACCTCGGCCAGGTCGCCGATGACCACCTCGAGCGGCGGGCCGTCGGCGGCGGCGCTGGCGAACACGAACGGCCCGAACGTCGCGACCCGCACCGGCAGCAGGCCCAGGTCGCCGTGCTCGGCCGCGATCTCGGGGCCGCACTGCGGCGCGGACCGCAGCGTGCCGTCGAGGCCGTAGGTCCAGGCGTGGTAGGGGCAGCGCAGCCGCGGCGCGTTCCCGTCGGCCGGGACGACCAGGCTGCCCCGGTGCCGGCAGACGTTGAGGAAGCCGCGCAGTTCGCCGTCGCCGTCCCGCACCACCACCACGGGGACGCGCAACAGGCGGCCGACCATCTGGTCGCCCGGCCGTTGCAGGCACTCAAGCGGCCCGACGTACTGCCAGCTCGGCCGGAACAGCCGCCGTTCCTCGACCGCCAGCACCCGCGGGTCCCGGTACCAGTCCCAGGGGAGCACGCTGTGCATATCAGGTTCCGTTCCGTGGGAACTCCAGGTGCCACTGGCGGGAGTGCACCCGGTGGCCGTTCTCCCTGGCGTCCAGGCCGAGCGTCACCAGGAACGCCGCCGGCCCCGCCGTCATGTGCCCGGTCGCCTGCACGGCCACGTCGTGCCGCGCCGAGCGCAGCGATGCCGACTGCTCGGTGCGCACCTCGGCGGACAGCGGCTGCCCGGCCACGATCCGGTAGCTGGTCAGGTTGGACCCGTCGGCCTCGATCCCCGCGTCGACCAGGCGGAAGTTACCGCCGACGTCCCAGTCGAAGATCACCTCGGCGGACCCGTCCGTCAGGTTGTACCCGATGGTCCGCTGGGTGGGCCGCCGGGAAAGCACCTCGGTCGCGAGGCCAGGCGGCCGCTCCGGCGGCCCGAACGGGGCCAGGCCGCCGTCCTGCGCCCGCGGCTCGCGCACAGGGAGTTCAAGAAAGCTGTCCGGGCCGCAGCGCAGGCCCAGCGTCACCGGCTCCGGATGCGGCCACATCCACGGCCAGTAGGTGGTGGACACCGACAGCCGGATCCGGTGGCCGGCCTCGAACCGGTGCGCGATGACCTTCAAACCGAACTCGGCGACGACGGCCTCGCCGGGCACGAGCGGCACCGCGCGGTCGTGCCCCGCCCGGTGGGTGAGGTTGAACAGGTCCCGGGTGACCAGCAGCGATTCCCCCGTGGGCGCGACGTCGCAGATCCGGGCCACCAGGCTCGCCCCGGGGCGGTCGCTGGTGACCGTCAGGCTGACCAACGGGTTGCCGAGAATCTCCACGGGCGCGTCGAGCGGCGGTGAGGTGAAGCTGAGCGAGCGCCCGTCCTCGGCGCGCTGGTCGCCCGGCCAGTCGCCGAAACCGCCGTCGGCGGTCAGCGCCCCCGCGTCCAGACCGGCCGTGTCTTCGCCCCGGTGCGTACGCGACGCCCCGTCGCCAGGGTCGCCGGACAGTTCCCCGCCGGCCCACAGGAACAGGCGCCGGGCGCGGGTACCGGCGTCGGCCGGCGGCCAGCACGGTTCGGCCACCCAGCGGCCCGGCCAGTCCCGGTGGTGCGGCGCGGGCGGCGTGTACTCCTGCATCCAGGCCCGGAGCATCGGCTCGTCCATGATCCCGGTGTCGATCCCCTTGAGCCAGTGGTCCCACCAGCGCAGCGACTCCTCAAGGAAGCCGATCTCCGGGCCGGGCACCGAGTCGTTCGGGAACGCGTGCGACCACGGCCCGATCAGGCCCTTGCGCGGGCCCGCAAGACCGGCCAGCAGGCGCGGGATGGCGTCGGTGTAGCCGTCGGACCAGCCACCGACGGCGTAGACAGGCACCTCGATCGCGGCGTAGTCCTCCCGCACCGAACCGTGGCGCCAGTAGTCGTCCCTGAGCTGGTGCGACAGCCATGGCTCGATGAACGCGGGCGTCCGCGCCAGGCGGTCGAGCCACTGCCCGCGCCAGGCGGTGCCGGCGACCGCCGGGTCCGGCGGCAGGGCGTTCCAGACCAGCATCGACACCGCCCACTGCAGCATGTCCACGGCCAGCACGCAGCCGCCGCGGTAATGGACGTCGTCGGCGTAGCGGTCGTCGCTCGCGCACAGCGTGAGCACCGCCCGCAGGGCGGCCGGGCGCAGCGCCGCCACCTGGAGGCTGTTGAAGCCGCCCCACGAGATGCCGGTCATGCCGACGTTCCCGTCGCACCACGGCTGGGCGGCCAGCCACGCGATCACGTCGCAGCCGTCCCGCAGTTCCTGCGGGGTGTACTCGTCACCGATGATGCCCTCGGAGTTGCCGGTGCCGCGGAGGTCCACCCGGGCGCAGGCGTAGCCCCGCGCGGCGAGGTAGGGGTAGATCGCCGCGTCCCGCGCGGCCATCAGGTCACCCTGCCGGTAGGGCAGGAAGTCGAGGATCGCCGGGACCGGCGCCGCCTCCGCATCCTCCGGCAGCCAGATCCGGCCGGCCAGCCTGGTCCCGTCGGGCATCGGTATCCACGTGTGCTCGATCGTGCGCAACCTTGCACCTATCTACACATCGATAACAATTTGTGATATTGCTCGCATCAGACTTTATATGGCTGTTCAATAAGCTCACCCCAGGCCCTCAGCCAGGCCATACGCCGTGCTGCCGGGCCGTTGCGCGACATTGTCCACGAAGGAAGGCGGCCGTATGACTCGCCGAGACGCAGCCGAAGCACGGCAACCGGGGCACGGAACGGGAGCCGCCCGACGACGCGTCTCACGCCCGGTGACGCTGCTCGCGGTGGGCGCAATCGCCGCGGCCATGGGGCTGGCCGCCTGCAGCAAGGCGCCTTCCAGCGGCACGGTGACTACCACCACCGGTGCGTTCGGCACGGTGCCGGCGGCCACCGGCACCGCGCACGCGGGCACGCTCACCTGGGCAGAGTCACCCGGGTCCGCGCCCACCTGGATCTTCCCGGTGACACCGGGCGCCAACTTCACGGTCACCACGGTCGACAGCTTCCAGTACGAGATGTGGCGGCCGCTGTACTGGTACGGCAACGGGGTCAGGCCGGTCGTGGTGCCGTCCATGAGCCTGGCCGACACGCCGGAGTACTCCAACGGCGACAAGACCGTGACGGTTCACATGAAGACCAACTACCGGTGGTCGGACGGCCAGCCGGTGACTTCGAGGGATGCGCTGTTCTTCCTCGACGTATTGCGGGCCGCCGTGAAGGAGAGCGGAGCGAACTGGGGGCTCTACACCCCGCACCTCGGGATACCGGACCAGGTGGCCAGCGCCAGCACCCCGAACGCCAGCACCCTGGTACTCAACCTGAACAAGCCGGTCAACCCGCAGTGGTTCACCGCCGACGGGCTTTACTACATCCAGCCGATGCCTGTGCACGCCTGGGCGCGGGCCGCGGCAGGCGGCCCGCTCCTGGACTTCACCAACCCGGCGAACGCGAAGAAGATCTACGACTACCTGGCCAAGGCATCCGGCTCCACCAGCACCTACGCGACCAACCCGCTGTGGCAGGTCGTGGACGGGCCGTACCGGCTGACCCAGTTCAACAACACCACCGGTGGCTACACGCTGACGCCGAACCCGAAGTACGACGGCCCGCATTCGAAGATCTTCCCGAGCGTGCAGGCGATCCCGTACACCTCCGACACCGCCGAGTTCAACGCGGTCCTGTCGAAGAGCATCGACCTCGGCTACATGCCGCTGAACGACGTGCCGCAGCTCAATGCGGTCCAGGCGGCGGGGTACCACGTATTCGGCTATCCCGGCTGGGGGTTTGCCTACGCGAACTACAACTTCGCCGACAAGACCGGCGACTTCAACAACATCATCAACCAGCTGTACGTCCGGCAGGCCCTGGCGCACCTGGAAGACCAGGTGGGCTACATCAAGGCCTTCTTCCACGGTGCCGGCGGGCTCGCGTACGGGCCGGTCCCCTCGGTGCCCACCTCGCCGTACGCTCCCGAGAACGCGCTGAAGAACCCGTATCCATACAGCGTCAGCGCCGCGGCCAGCCTGCTGAAGTCGCATGGCTGGAACGTGGTGCCCGGCGGCCAGAGCACCTGCGCGAAGCCGGGCACCGGCGCAGGTGAGTGCGGCGCCGGCATCCCGGCCGGCACCAAGCTTGCGTTCAACGTGCTCTACGCCAGCGACCCGGTGATCTTCGGCGAGCAGCTGACCGCGTGGGCGTCGGATGCGAAGAAGGTCGGCATCAACATCTCGCTGCAGAGCGGCACGTCCAACCACGTCATCACCGTCGCCGACGACCCGGGCTCGCCGAAGACCATCAACGACTGGGCGGTCGCGGTCTACGGCGGCTTCACCGACGCGTACTACCCGACGACCATGGGCATCTTCACCACCGGCGGGTCCTTCAACGGCGGGTTCTACGAGAACCCGCAGGCGGACAAGCTGATCAACGCATCGGTCACCAGCAACAACGCCAACGCGGTGAAGGAGGAGGCGTCCTACCTCACCCAGGAGCAGCCCAGCCTGTTCCAGCCCAACTACGACTGGATCACCGTGTGGAAGAACAACGTCTCCGGCCAGCCGGCCGCGATCGAGGCGACGACCCAGTACTTCTTCAACCCGGAGCTGATGTACCTGACAAAGTAGCTTGGCTGAGGTATGACGGCTTATCTGATCCGCCGCGCCGCGACGGCGATCGTGGTGCTCTTCGGCGTCTCGATCTTCATCTTCTTCATGCTGCATGTGATCTACCCGACGCCAGCCATCGACGTGCTCGGCGCGCACGCGAACAAGTTCTCCATCGCGCAGTGGAACCAGCAGCACGGTTTCGACGAGCCGTGGATCGAGCAGTACCTGCGCTATCTCAATCAGTTGCTGCACGGCAACCTCGGGTACTCCTACAAGCTGAACCAGAGCGTGGCCGCGCTGTTCCAGGAGCGCTGGATGCGCAGCGCCTACCTGTCCGGCATCACGCTGTTTCTCTCGGTGGTGATCGCCGTCCCGCTCGGCATCTACCAGGCGGTCCGGCGCAACACCCCCGGCGACGCCGTGGTGACCACGGGCGCGTTCGTGACCTACGCGATGCCGGACTTCTTCCTCTACCTGATCGCGATCCAGGTGTTCGCGATCGCCATCCCGATATTCAGCTACGAGGGCCCGCAGACCACCTCGATGATCTCGATCATCTTCGACTGGCGCGCGATGACCCTGCCGATCGTCTGCCTCACCCTGCTGGACCTGGCCGGGTACTCCCGGTACATGCGGTCGGCGGCGATCGACACGGTAGCCCAGGACTACATCAAGGCGGCCAGGGCCAAGGGCCTGCCGGAACGGCTGGTCCTGTGGCGGCACCTGGTCCGTAACGCGTTCCTGCCGATGATCACCCTGATCGGCCTGTCCATCCCGGCATTGCTGGCCGGCAACCTGGTCTGTGAGGCGGTCTTCAACTTCCCCGGCCTCGGGCTGCTGTTCTACGACGCGCTCGGCACCGCCGACTACCCCATCCTGCTCGCCTACACGCTGGTGGGCGCCGTCCTGGTCGTTGCGGGGAACTTCGTCGCGGACATCGCCCTCACGGTCGCCGACCCGCGGATCCGGCTCGTCTGATGGCTCGCGTCCCTCAGGAGATGATCCCGTGAGCAATATCGCCCCGGAACTTCCGCCGCCGGGCCTGGAGCACATACCCGAGGGCGGCGCGGTCGGCCCGATGCAGGGCGGCTGGCGCCTGGCGGCGCGCGAGTTCGCCCAGAACAAGCTGGCCGTCCTCGGGCTCGGCGCACTGATCTTCTTCGTGGTCTTCTGCTACCTCGGGCCGCTGTTCTACCACGGCGGCGCTCACCTCCGAGCTCACCGCCACCAACGTGCAGCCGTCCATCGGGCACCCGCTGGGCACCGACAACCAGGGCTTCGACGTGCTCGAGGAACTGATGGTCGGGGGGCGTAACGCACTGGAGATCGGCTTCCTCTCCGCGCTCATCGGGATGGTCATCGGCGCGGTCTGGGGCGCGGTGGCCGGCCTGGCCGGCGGGCTGTTCGACGGGTTCCTGATGCGGATCGTGGACGTCCTGCTGTCCATCCCGTTCCTGTTCGTCATCCTGATCGTCGCGGTCCGCTACGGTGCGACGGTTCTCGGGCTCAGCGTGATCATCGGGATCTTCACCTGGCAGGTCCCGGCCCGGCTGGTCCGCGGCGAGGTGCTCACGCTGCGGGTGCGGGACTTCGTCTCCGCGGCCCGCGCCGCGGGCTCCAGCCGGTCCCGGCTCATCAACAGGCACCTGCTGCCCAACTCGCTCGGGGTGATCATCGTCACCGCCACGTTCAGCGTGGCCGACGCGATCCTGGCCGTCGCCACCCTCGGCTTCCTCGGTTTCGGCCTGCAGTACCCCACCTTCGACTGGGGCGACATGCTCAACAACGGGATCACCTACCTGCAAGACGGTTACTGGTGGCAGATCTACCCCGTCGGGATCTGCATCATCGTGGTGGTGATGGCCTGCAACCTGCTTGGCGACGCGCTCCGCGACGCGCTGGACGTCAGGCTGCGCCGCCGGTGACGGCCCTTTTCATGCCATACGATCCGCCCGCCAGGCCGCCGACCCAGGAGTAGCCCGGATGCCCCCAGTCCTCCAGATCAGCGATCTGTCCACGCACATCCAGCTCACCAAGTCGGTCGTCCACGCCGTCGGCAACGTCGATCTGACCATCGAGCCGGGAGAGGCCCTCGGGCTGGTGGGCGAGTCGGGCTGCGGGAAGTCGATGACGGGCCTGTCCATCATGGGGCTGCTGCCGCCTGGCGGGGCGATCGTCAACGGCTCGATCAAGCTGGACGGCAGGGAACTGGTCGGCCTGAGCGATGCCGAGTTGCGCACGATCCGCGGCAACGACATCGCCATGATCTTCCAGGACCCGCTCACCTCGCTGGACCCCACGAAGACGATCGGCTACCAGGTGGCCGAGCCGGTCCGGCTGCACAAGGGGGCGAGCAAGGCAGCGGCCAGGGCCCAGGCGACCGAGGTGCTCGGCCTGGTCGGCCTGCCACGGCCGGCCGAGCGGCTCGGCGACTACCCGCACCAGCTCTCCGGCGGCATGCGCCAGCGGGTGATGATCGCGATGGCGCTGAGTTGTGAGCCCAAGCTGCTGATCGCCGACGAGCCCACGACCGCCCTGGACGTCACCATCCAGGCGCAGATCCTCGCCCTGCTGCACGACCTCAAGGACCGCCTCGGCATGGCGATGCTGCTGATCACGCACGACATGGGCGTGATCGCCGGGCATGCGGACCGGGTCCAGGTGATGTACGCGGGCCGGATGGTCGAGGTCACCGGTACGCCGAACCTCTTCCAGCACATGCACCATCCCTACACCCGTGCCCTGCTGGCCTCCATTCCCCGGCTGAGCCAGGACGGCAACCGGCGGCTGCTCACGATCGGCGGGCTGCCACCGGATCTGTCCCAGCCACCGCCCGGCTGCCGGTTCGCGCCGCGGTGCAGCCGGGCCACCGACAAGTGCCGTGACCAGGAGCCCGCGCTGACCGGGGAGACCGCGGACCACCTGTTCTCGTGCTGGCATCCGGTCGACGGGCCCGCCGAACTCGCGGCGGGAAACGGTGCGACCGCTCTCACGCGGGTGGCGTCGCGCCCGGCCGGGCCCGACGGCGACGCGGCGCGGGCCCGTCCCGCCCCTGCTCGAGGTGCGCGATCTGGTCAAGGAGTTCCCGGTCACCGCCGGGGCGATCCTGCAACGCAAGGTCGCGGCCGTGCACGCGGTCTCCGGCGTCTCGTTCACCGTGGCCGCGGGCGAGACGTTCGGCCTGGTGGGCGAGTCGGGCTGTGGGAAGACCACCATCGGCCGGGTGGTGGTGGCACTCGAGCGCCCGGACTCCGGCTCGGTGCTGCTGAACGGCCAGGACATCTCCGCGCTCAGCGGGGGCGAGTTGCGGCGGCAGCGGCGCGACCTGCAGTTGATGTTCCAGGACCCCTATTCGTCGCTGGACCCGAGGATGCGGGTCGGCTCCATCATCCGCGAGCCGCTCAGCATCCAGAGTGTCGGGACCCGCCAGGAGCAGCAGCAACGCGTTTTCGAACTGCTCGATGAGGTGGGACTGCCGCGCAGCGCCGTCGAGCGCTACCCGCACGAGTTCTCCGGCGGGCAGCGGCAGCGGATCGGGCTGGCGCGGGCGCTCACCCTGAGCCCCAAGGTCATCGTCGCGGACGAACCGGTCAGCGCCCTGGACGTCTCCATCAGGGCGCAGGTGCTCAACCTGATGAAGCGGCTCCAGGCGGACCACGGCCTGACCTACATCGTCATCTCCCACGACCTCGCGGTGGTCAAGTACATGGCCGACCGGATCGGCGTCATGTACCTGGGCAAGCTGGTCGAGATGGGCTCGGCGGACGACATCTACCAGCGTGCGGCGCACCCGTACACCGGCGGGCTCATCGCGACCATCCCGGTCCCGGATCCGGAGGAGGCGCGAGCGCGGAAGGGCGCGGGGATCAAGGGTGAGCTGCCCAGTTCGGTCACCCCGCCGTCGGGCTGCCGGTTCCGGACCCGGTGCCCGTTCGCGCAGGACCTGTGTGCGCAGGAGGAGCCGCCGTTGCGCTCGTTCGGCCCCGGGCACGTGGCCGCCTGCCATTTCCCGCTCTAGTCATTAACCAATGATCATGGTCAACTCAGCCCGGCTGGGGCGCCAGAGGTGATCTTGACCGGCCACGGGGCCTCATGGCATGTCCGTTGCCTTGAGGGTGAAATAGAACGTGGCACCGCCGCCGACGGCGCCTTCGGCCCAGCAGCGGCCGCCGTGGCGTTCGATGATCCGCCTGACCCTGGCCAGGCCGACGCCGGTGCCGGGGTATTCATCCAAGGTGTGCAGCCGCTGGAAGGGCTGGAACAGCTTGTGCACGTAGGCCGGGTCGAAGCCGGCGCCGTTGTCGCGCACGTAACAGCAGAAGACACCGTCATCAGCGGTCGTGGTGGCGAACTCGATGGTGGCATCATCGCGATGGGCGGTGAATTTCCAGGCGTTCCCGACCAGTTCTTGCACGACGGCATGGATGAGAATGCGATCCGCGGTCACCCAGGCGCCGTCCTCGATGCTGAACCGGACCCGGCGGCCTGGTTCACCGGCCTGGAGCTCGCGGGCGACAGCGGCGACCTCGGTGCTGAGATCGACGCGCTCAACGTTCACGTCGGCGTGCGACACCTGCGAGAGGTACATCAGGTCATCGATCAGCGTGGCCATCCGCTCGCTCGCTGCCTGGATGCGCCCGGCGTACCCGCGGCCGGTCTCGCCGAGAAGCTCGCCGTACTCCTCAAGCAGCATTTCGCTGAACCCGCTGATGCCGCGCAGCGGGGTGCGCAGGTCATGCGCCATCGAGTAGGTGAACGACTGCAGGTTCTCATTCGCTCGCCCCAGATCAGCCGTGCGCTGCAGTACGCGGGCTTCGAGCCTGGTGTTGAGCGTCCGGACCTCGGCCTCGGACTTGCGCAGCGCTTCGTGCGCTACGGCCGCCTCCGTCTCCGCGGCGCGCAGTGCGCTGAGATCGGTCAGCACCAGGCACCGCAGGAACATGCCGTCCAGGTCAAAGCCGCCAACCGCCAGCTGGACCGGGACGGTGGTGCCATCAGGTCCGGTCAGCTCCATTTCGCCGCGTGCGCTGTCGCCTGCGCCGACATCGAGCAGCCGGGCGAACGCGGAGCGGT
This sequence comes from uncultured Actinomycetes bacterium, assembly GCA_963762735.1. Classification (GTDB taxonomy): domain Bacteria; phylum Actinomycetota; class Actinomycetes; order Streptosporangiales; family Streptosporangiaceae; genus DASXKD01. The sequence continues at coordinate 116,672 of CAVXMG010000006.1, forward strand.
GGCCGTCCGGGATCAGGTCAAGCACGGGGGTGCCGACCAGTTCCGTGGCGGGCCGGCCGGTCATCGAGCCAAGCCGCGGGTTGGCGTCGAGGATCACTCCGCGGGCGGAGACGGTGGCTGCGCCTTCGTTCATCGCCTCGACGATGAGCCGGTAGGGGCGGTCCGCGCTGCCGAGGGCGTAGACCTGCTCCTGTCCGGGCGGGCCGATTACCAGCGAGTCGACGCCGCCGGTGCGGATCGCCTCGATCGTCTGCTGCAACTCGCGCAGTTGTGCCCGCACTTCGGCCAGCTCGGCCTTGTCCGCCGCGCGGCTTTCCCGGGACGGTTTCGTTGCCGGGCGGTTCTGAGCTGGGCCCGTGGCCTTGGGGGCCGGCGATAGAGCCATGTCCTTACCCGCTCAGGTCAGGGCCTTCGCCGCTGACTCCGCGGCTGACGGGGCCGAGGTCGAGCCCGAGCTGCAGCCAGGCGGCGTCGCAGAGGTCGCCGACGATGCGGCGCGGCGGCCCGGGACGGCGCCTGACCAGCGTCGGCGCGGCGATGATCTGGTCGCGCGCGACCAGCGCGGGCTGCTGGTTCACGTCGATGACCTCCAGGTCGACGTGGCCACCGAGCTTTTCGTCGCAAACCCGGCGGACGGTCTCGACGGCGTGAATCGAGCTCGTGGACGCGCCATCGATGTAGAGGGTCAGCGCCCACTGGTCAGCAGCTGCGTTATCGGTCATGCCGCGGTGCTCCCGGAGGGCCGAAGCTGCAGCCCGGCCAGCAGGCGGTCGGTGTCGGAGAGATCGCCGACGAGCTTGCGGACCGGCAACGGGAGCCTGCGGACCACCGTGGGCACGGCCAGGATCTGGTCGTCGGCGGCCCGGCGCGGGTTCTCCAGCAGATCCACGACCTCGATCTGGTAGTGGCCAGCCAGGTGCTCATCACAGGCTTGCCGCAGATTCTCGATCGCCCGCAGGCACTTGGGCGACTCGTCGGTCACGTACAGGCACAAATCCCATTGCACAACGGAATCGGCGGCGGTCCCGTCATCCGAGGTGCGCGGCTCGCTCATGGCTGGCCTCCGTTGTGCGGCACCGCGTCGGCCCAGCGCCGCGTCGCCATCGTCGACCGGTCCGCCTCGGTATCGGCGACCTGGTGGCCCTCGCGCAGGTCGATCCGGTCGATCTCGGTCCGCTCGGCGTCAAGCTGGTCCTGCATCGAAACCAGATGGGCCTCCCGCTCGATGACGCTGCGGCGCAGCTCACGCAGGCGGCGGCTGAGCTCCTCGGCCACCCGCAGCTCGGCATCGCGCTCGGCGGCCTGCTGTGTCACCCGGGCGGAGCCGGCCAGCACGCCGGCGGCGCCGACGTACACATCGACAAGCTCGACCCCGTGATCGGTGAGCACGAACTCACGCACCTGATTCGAGTGGGCCGTGCCCCGAGACTTCAGCACGAACAGCAGCCGGTTCCGCTCACCGTTGGCCTCGGTATTGCGCAGCTGCAGCCAGGTGTCCACCATCGCCGACACGGTCACCGTGCTCACATCTTCGCCCTGGCCAAGCGCCGTGATCACGCTGGTGATCCCCCGGCTCTTGAGCAGGTCGATCTGGCGGGCCACGATCGAAGTCACCTCGGTGGTCAGGGTCCCGTTGGAGAGGCTGGCGATCCCGTCCAGCACCGCCACCGACGGCGCTTCCTCCTCGATCAGCCGGGCCAGCACGGCCAGATGGGTCTCCAGCCCGAACGCGGACGGCCGCGCCGCCCAGATGCGCAGCTGGCCCGCCTCGACCCATGGCCGCAGGTCGAGCCCGACCGACCGCATGTTGCGCAGCACCTGATCGGGTGATTCCTCGAGCAGTACCATCAGCGCCCGCTCACCTCGTGCGCAGGCCGATTCAAGCACGTGCGCGCCGAGCGAGGTCTTGCCCGTGCCCGCGGTCCCGCTCACCATCAGGGTCGATCCCCGGAACATGCCGCCGCCCAGCATGTGGTCGAGGCGGTCGATGCCGGTCGAGATCCGCTCCTCGGAGGCCCCGTAGTCGAGCGCGACTGACGTGATCGGCAGCACGGTGAAGCCGCGGGCGGAGATCAGGAAGGGGTACTCGTTGGTGCCGTGCGCCGACCCGCGGTACTTGACCACCCGGAGGCGGCGGGTGCAGATCTCCGCGCTGACCCGATGGTCGAGCTCGATCACGCAGTCGGTGACGTATTCCTCGATCCCGTGCCGGGTGAGGCTGCCGTCGCCCCGCTCCCCGGTCAGGATGACGGTGACGCCCCGGTCCTCGAGCCAGCGCACCAGCCTGCTGAGTTCCGCCCGCACGATCGTGTCGTCGCCGAACGCGCCGAACAGCACCTCGATGGTGTCCAGCACGACCCGCTTGGCGCCCAGCCGCTGGATCGCGTCGTCGAGGATCGCGAAGAGCGGTTCGAAGTCGAAGTCCCCGGCCGTGACGATCTCGGACGTATCCACCCGGAACGCGAGCACGGCGAGCAGGCCGTCACGCTGGAGCTGATCGAGATCGAAGCCGAGCGATCGCACGTTGAGCGCGACCTTGGCCGCCGACTCCTCGAAGGTCATCAGCACGCCGGGCTCGCCGTACTCCCGGGCGCCGGCCACCAGGAAGTTCAGCCCCAGCAGCGTCTTGCCCGCTCCGGCGCTGCCCGCCACCAGCGTCACCCGGCCCATGGGCAGCCCGCCCCCGGTGATCTGGTCCAGCCCGGGGATCCCCGTCGGTGCCTTTTCCAGATCCGGTCCAACCGCGCCGTCCGTCAAGCCCGTATGCAGCGTGCTGTCCATATACTAGCCCCCCAGAGCCGGCATAGCCGGCGATTTCTTTGCGCAGATACAACATACCGCTACGACGGAAATATTGCTGCATGCGAAATCTGGCTCGGAAAGTGTCAAAGAACGAGGGAAACGGTTGCGCAAAACGGCTCTAAAAGTGCGATAACAGAACAAACGAGTGGATCATTTCCCTGTGTGGGATAGTTTATCGCATTAATTAGACAAGCATGCCATCGGTGTAAGCTGATGGAGAATAGTCCGGAGGTGGCAAATCTCTGTCGCATGGTGCGGCCGGGCATAATTACTGGATTTGCCCGCGCCGGCTGACATGGGGGTGTAGTTGTGGGTCGCGCGCCGCTTCAGAATATTGCGGCCGGCGAACGCCTGCCGGAGTTCGCGTTGCTCTCGGCGATCGTCAACTCGTCCGATGACGCCATCGTGGGGAAGACCCTCGAAGGGGTGATCACGAGCTGGAATCCGGCCGCCGAGCGTATGTACGGGTACTCGGCGGCGGAGATCGTCGGCCAGTCGATCATGACCATCTGCCCTCCTGAGCGTGCCGGCGAGATCACGGAGATCCTCGCCACGATCGGCCGGGGCGAGACCGTTGTGCACCTCGAGACCGCGCGGCGACACAAGGACGGCACGACCATCCCGGTGTCCCTGACGGTCTCACCCATTCGCGACTGGAGCGCCAGGCTGATCGGCGCGTCATCGATCGCCAGGGACATAACCCCGCAAGCCCGCGCTGCGGCTGAGGTCCAAGCGCTCAACACCGAACTCGAAGCCCGCGTCCAGCGGCGCACGACCGACCTGGAGCGGGCGAACAAGAACCTGGAGACTTTCACCTATTCGGTCGCCCATGACCTGCGCTCCCCGCTGCGGAGCCTGAACGGGTTCAGCGAAGCCCTGGTGGAGGAGTACGGCGAAGTTCTCGGTGAGACCGGCCGCGGTTACGCCGCGCGCATCCAGGCGGCCAGCGAGCGGATGGGCACCCTCATCGACGAGCTGCTGCACCTGTCCCGGGTGTCGCGCGCTGGGATGAACCTCGGGCCGGTCGATCTCGGCGCGGAGGTCGCCGGCTTCGCCGGCGAACTGCGGGCAGCAGAACCTGCCCGCAAGGTCCGGTTTATCATCCAGGACGACGTTTGCGTGACAGCGGATCGCACTCTCATCCGCACGGTGGTGCAGAATCTGGTCGGGAACGCCTGGAAGTTCACCGCCCATAGCGATGATGCCACCATCGAGTTTGCCACCACGACCACCGATGACGGTGTCTTCTGCTGTTACGTGCGCGACAACGGCGCCGGCTTCGACCCGGCCTACGCGCACAAGCTGTTCCAGCCCTTCCAGCGGCTGCACACGACCAGCGAATACCCCGGCACCGGGATCGGCCTGGCCAGCGTGCGGCAGATCGTGGAAAGCCACGGCGGCCGGGTCTGGGCCGAGGGCGCGGTCGGCGAAGGCGCGACCTTCTACTTCACCCTCGACGCGAAGGAAATGACATGACGAACCGATCCATCCTGCTGGTGGAGGACAACCCCGACGATGAGGCGCTGACGCTGCGGGCCCTGAAGAGGAACAACATCCTCAACGAGGTCATTGTGAAGCGCGACGGCGCCGAGGCCCTCGATTACCTCTTCCCCGGCAGCGCGGACGTCCCGCTTCCCGGGCTCATCCTGCTCGACCTGAAGCTCCCCAAGGTCGACGGGCTTGAGGTGCTGCGGAGGGTACGGGCTGATGAGCGGACCCAGATCATCCCCATCGTCATCCTGACCAGCTCCAGGCTGGAAGACGACGTCCTGGCCGGCTACCGCGGCGGCGCCAATGCCTACGTAAGAAAGCCGGTGAAGTTCTCCGACTTCGCCGAGGCGATCAGCACCCTCGGCATCTTCTGGCTACTCCTGAACGAGGCCGTACCCGACGTCCACGCGTCGTCGGATTGAGGGGGCAGCCGTGAGCGATTGCGCTCAAGTCCGGCAGGCCCGTCGCGGCGGCGATGACCACTTCGAGATGATCTTACCTTGGGTAATTGAGATGCTACGAAACGTGAACAAGAGACCACTACCTCACGACTGCGGCCACGTCGCACTTTTGGACGCGGCTCCGGATGCGATGGTGTGCGTGGATGCTGAGGGCCGGATCACTTTGGCTAATGCCAGGGTGGAACGGTTGTTCGGCTATCCGCGGGAGGAGCTGGAGGGCCAGCTCGTGGAGATGCTGGTGCCCGAGGCGGCCCGCGCGGTGCACGCCCAGCACCGGGCCCGGTGGGTGGCCGATCCGGTGGCCCGGCCGATGGACGCCGGGATGCAACTGACCGGGCGGCGCCGTGATGGCAGTACCTTCCCCGCGGAGATTTCCCTGTCGGCCATCGACACCGATGAGGGGACCCTGGTCATCGCCGCGGTCCGTGACGTGACCAACCGGCTGCGGCAGCAGGCCGACCTGGAGCGGGCGAACAAGAACCTGGAGACTTTCACCTATTCGGTCGCCCATGACCTGCGCTCCCCGCTGCGGAGCCTGAACGGGTTCAGCGAAGCCCTGGTGGAGGAGTACGGCGAAGTTCTCGGTGAGACCGGCCGCGGTTACGCCGCGCGCATCCAGGCGGCCAGCGAGCGGATGGGCACCCTCATCGACGAGCTGCTGCACCTGTCCCGGGTGTCGCGCGCTGGGATGAACCTCGGGCCGGTCGATCTCGGCGCGGAGGTCGCCGGCTTCGCCGGCGAACTGCGGGCAGCAGAACCTGCCCGCAAGGTCCGGTTTATCATCCAGGACGACGTTTGCGTGACAGCGGATCGCACTCTCATCCGCACGGTGGTGCAGAATCTGGTCGGGAACGCCTGGAAGTTCACCGCCCATAGCGATGATGCCACCATCGAGTTTGCCACCACGACCACCGATGACGGTGTCTTCTGCTGTTACGTGCGCGACAACGGCGCCGGCTTCGACCCGGCCTACGCGCACAAGCTGTTCCAGCCCTTCCAGCGGCTGCACACGACCAGCGAATACCCCGGCACCGGGATCGGCCTGGCCAGCGTGCGGCAGATCGTGGAGCGCCACGGCGGCCGGGTCTGGGCCGAGGGCGCGGTCGGCGAAGGCGCGACCTTCTACTTCACCCTCGACGCGAAGGAAATGACATGACGAACCGGCCCCTCAGCCGGCCGCGGCGCGACCTGCGGTGGCCTGCTGGCGGGCGGCGGTGAGCATCTGGCGTATGCGGCCTACTGCCTGCTCGGCAGCGGCCAGCTGGCCGAGACTTGCCAGATGCTGGGCCCGGAGCAGTTGATCTTCGAGCTGGGCTAGTTGCGCTCGTTGCTCGGCCTCGGCGAGAGCGCGGCGGATGGCCGATGGCAGTCGCGCGGGCCGGTCCTTCAGGATGTAGTCGGTGGCTCCTTGCTTGATGAGCTCGACTGCTGCCTCGTCGCCGAGGAATCCGGACCAGATGATGACGGGCACGCTCGGGCAGCGTTCCTGGGCGAGCTTGAGGGCTGCGGCTCCAGAGAAGCCGGGCAGCTGGAAATCGGACAGAATCAGCTGCGGCCGGAAGGCAGCTAGCTGTTCCAAAAACGATTCCCTGGTGTCTACGACGACGGCGGTGAACCCGATTTCCGCGTTGGTCATCAGGCGCTGTGCCAGTTCTGCATCCCAGGCCTCGTCCTCCAGGATCAGTATGCGAGCCGCGGCTGCGGGCGGGCTGTCCGGCTGCCCGGGCCCGGTGGTTGCCTGCGGCTCAGCGCCCTGTAGCTTGCTGCGCCCGTGCCCATCGTCCATGGATGTCATCCTCATTCCGGTACGGTCTCAATGGCACTTCATCTTTGATATCCGGTTACCGCGCTCTCGTGCAGGATTGGGCAAAGCGTTTTCCTCAGCCGGTTAGGTCCAGGCAATTCCTTATTGCCCCTCTTGGCGCATATATACAGCTTTATGCGCGTCGGCCGCACTGCGAGCAGTGCCCGCTTAGCCAGCGACACCGGCGGTCACCGCGAGCATGATGATCGTGACCACGACGAGGACGATGGTGACGGCCATATACTGCCCGACTCTGCGCAGGATGATCTTGGACCGGCCCTCGGCCTCCATCGATGAGACTGCTGCTACCCACGCCGACTGCGCTGCGTGCACGGCGGCTTCAGCAGCCATTCCAGCCTTGGCCTGGAGGTCAGCCTGGGCCCTGTAGGCAGTAGCGATGTCGGCCTCTATCTTCGCGGCAGCCAGCTCAATCCGGTCCAGCGCGGCAACGCTGGCGTCAGCCGCCTGCCACGCCACCGATTCGGCGGCGAGGCGGCTGGAGGCTGCGCGCGCGCCGTCGCCGACGGCATTTCCCGCCGCCGCGGTAATGGCGGCTTCAGCATCCGTCACGGCTGGGTCCGCTGGCACGGCTTCGGATTCTGCCGTGGCAAGAGTTGCGTCGTGCAGGACCCTGACCACGGCCTCCCTTGCCAGCACGCCCAGATCAGGCGGCTCGTTCCGGGGGCGTGAGGACCGCCTTGGCCTGCGGGGAGACGGCACGGCGCCGACCAGTTGCAAGCGCGGATCAGTTGTGCCGTCGGCGCGGGTCGGTGTGCTGTCCTGGGCGTTGGCCTTGGTAGTCATGACGGCCCCTCTCAGATCACCACTCTATCACTCTATGTACTTCTTTGCTAACTATGCGTAATTCATAGCGCTGTCGGACAATATAACGGCGAGGTAGCCGGGCCGTCCGCATCTGCGCCACCGCCCAGGACCACAAGCAGCGTCCTCCGGGACCTCGTCCCGCACAGCACTGCACACCTGGCCTGCCGGGCTAGGCCAGGTTAGGGTCCGCACAATGGCTGCGGGTTACTCCGGCTCGTCTGCGGCCTGCGGTGCTGACATCAGCGCGCGGACGGAGCGGTAGGACATGACCGCCACGCAGGACCGTGCCGACAACAGGGAGAGGACCGAGAAGGCCGAGCCCGCGGAGAACAGCGAGGCGAAGGAGCCGACGGAGCCCACGGACAAGGCGGAGCCCACCGAGCCGATGGACAGTACCGAACCGCGCGACCCGATCGACAGGAACGAGTCCTGCGACCACAGGGACCACCGTGACGAGTCCGGCCCGCGAGCCGCCGAGAGCTTGTGCATGACCTCATGATGACGCACGAAGGCCCGCGCCTTCCGCCGCGCCAGAAACTGCCGCCACCGCGAGCCCGCCGAGCGAGGCCAGGTCATAACCGCCCTCCTGGATCAGGACTGCCGGGCCGAGCGCCGCGACCAGGCGCCCCGCGGCGTGGTAGCCAGCCTCGGTGACGCGCAACGGGCTCTCCGGGTCGGTGGCGGCCGCGTCCAGGCCGAGGGACACCACGACGGCATCGGGCTCCAGGGCACGTGCCTCGTCACACAGGGCGCCCAGGGCGGCGAGCCAGTCATCGTCTCCGGTCCCGGGGGCCAGCGGCAGGTTGCGGTTGAAGTCCATGCCCTCGCCGCGGCCGCGTTCGGTCGCGTAACCGGCGTAGTGCGGGAACCACCCCGCGCCAGGATCGACGTGGAGCGAGCCGTACCAGACGTCGGCCCGGTCATAGAAGATCATCTGGGTGCCGTTGCCGTGGTGGGCATCGATATCGAGCACCGCGATCCGCCGCGCCCCGGCAGCCAGCAGCGCCTGGGCCGCGACCGCGGCGTTGTTGAGGTAGCAGGACCCGCCGTACGCGTCGCGGGTCACGTGGTGACCTGGTGGCCGGCACAGCGCGTACGCGAGGCGCTCGCCCCAGCTGATCAGGTCGGCGGCGGTCAGTGCGGCGTCCACGGCTCCCCTGATCGCAGCCCAGCTACCGGGGCCGACCAGCGTCATCGTGTCGTAGCAGAACAGCCCGGCCCGCCCGTGCACGGCGGGCGGAGAGCGCTTCGGCAGCCCGGCCAGCATTCCCGCTGTCGGGAAGACGTAGGGGACCACCCGGTCGCGGCCGTACTCCGTGGGCAGCCCCGCCGCCGCCCAGTCCTGCCACACCCCGGCCAGATGGTCGACCAGTTCCGGGTCGTGGACCGTGCGCACGATCTCGTCATCGTGCTGGACCGCAGCCACCACCGGCGCCCCGGCCGCGGCCAGCGCCTCGCGCAGGACCAGGGCCCGGGCCGGGACCTCCGTGCCGTCATCCCGGACGCCCAGCCATACCTCACCGCCCGGTTCATGCCGCAGGCAGTCCTCGCTCCACACCACCGGCACCGGCAGGCTCACCGGTTCACCCCCTTGGCGGCTTCCGTGCAGGTTGCGGAGGTTAGCATCACGGGATGCCGCATCTCACCGATCCTGGCACGCCCGCGCCACCCGTTGCGCCCCGGTTCCTGCCCGGCGGCCCGCAGGCCGTCCCGCCCGGCGGGGACCCGTATGCGTGGATGCGCGACCGTGACCTGCCCGCCATGCGCGACTATCTCGCGGCCGAGCGCGCCTACTACGACCAGCAGCTGGATGCCGGGCTGTGCGAGGAACTGGCGGGGGAGCTGATCGCGAGGGTCGCCCCGGCGGAGGACTCGGTGAGCTGGCGCCGGGACGGTCACACCTACTTCACCAGGACGGTCCCGGGGCAGGAGTTCGAGCAGTTCTGCCGGACCGGGTCCGGCGGTGCGGACGTGCTGCTGGACGTCAACCTTCTGCTCGACGACCCCGCCTGCACCGGCGGCTACGTAGAGCTTGGCGTCCGCGAGGTCAGCCCGGACGGCCGGCTGCTCGCCTACTCGGTCGATTTCGACGGGAGCGAGATCTACCAGCTCCGGGTGCGCGAGCTGGTCAGCGGCACCGACCTGGCGGACCGCATCGACGGCACCTACTACGAGCTGGCCTGGGCGGCCGACTCACAATCGTTCTTCTACATCGTCCCCGACGCCCGCTACCGCCCGCACGAGGTCTGGCGGCACGAGCTGGGCACCCCGGCCGGCCAGGACACCCTGGTCTTCGCCGAGCGCGACGAGCGTTTCGATCTGACCGTGCGGTCCACCCGCAGCGGGGCGTACGTGCTGATCGAATCGGCTTCGCGGGACACCACGGAGACGCTCATCATCCCGGCGGCCGACGCCAGCGCAGCGGCAGCCGTCCTGGAACCGAGAAAGGCAGGCGTCGAATACCGTGCCGATCACGCCGACGGCCCGGACGGCGGGGAGTTCTACCTGGTCACCAACGACCAGGCGACGGAGTTCCGGTTGGTGCGGGCGCCGGCGCGAGCGCCCGGCAGCGCCGCCTGGACCGAGGTCATCGCCGGGTCGCCGGACACGCGCCTGGTATCGGCCGACGTGTTCGGGCGGTACCTGGTGGTGGAGCAGCGGCACGGCGCCGCGACCCAGTTGCGCATCCTGGACCGCCACACCGGTGAGCAGCGGCTCATCGAGGCCGGTGGCCCGCAGGTCTCGCTCGCCCTGGCGACCAACGAGGACTACGCCGCCGCGGCGGTGACCGTGTGCACGCAGTCGCTCATCGACCCGCCGGCCTGGCACGACGTGGATCTGGCCAACGGCCGCTGGGAGCTGCGCAAACGGCAGGACGTGCCGGGCTACGATCCGGCGGGGTACGTCACCGAGCGCATCGCCGCGCCCGCGGCGGACGGCACGCAGGTCCCCGTCACGATCGCTTACCGCCGCGGTGCCCGCCCGGATGGCACGGCGCCATGCCTGCTTTACGGCTACGGGGCTTATGAGGCATGCGACTGGCCGGAGTTCAGCGTGGCGACGCCAAGCCTGCTGGACCGGGGTTTCGTGTACGCGATGGCGCACGTCCGGGGCGGCGGTGAGGGCGGCCGCGCCTGGTGGCTGGACGGGCGACTGGACCGCAAGCGCAACACCTTCACCGACTTCATCGCCGCCGCCGACATGCTCGTCGGATCCGGGGCTGGGCGGCGCCGGACCGGATCGTCTCGCGCGGGCTTTCCGCGGGCGGCCTGCTGCAGGGCGCGGTGTTCTCGATGGCGCCGCGGCGCTGGCGGGCGGTGGTGGCCGAGGTCCCGTTCGTGGACTGCGTGACCACCATGCTGGACCCGGACATCCCGCTCACCATCAACGAGTGGGACGAGTGGGGCGACCCGCGCGATCCCCGCATCCGCGCCTACATGGAGTCCTACAGCCCGTACGACAACGTGCCCGCGGGGCCCCGCCCGAACCTGCTGGTCACCGGGAGCCTGCACGACCCCAGGGTGCTGATCCACGAGCCGGCCAAGTGGGTGGCCAGGCTCCGGGCCACCAGCGACGGCGGCGACGGCGATGGCGGCACCGGCGGCCGGCTGCTCTTCCGCCCGGAACTCGGCGCCGGGGCACACGTCGGCCCGGCGGGACGCTACGACCGGCTGCGCTACGAGGCCGAGGTGCTGGCGTTCATCATGGCCTCGGTGTCGCTCCCGCGGCGGTAATCGATCACGAAAGCGTGACCGTGCCGCATTATCCCTAATTCCGGAGATTCTTTTACCGGCTTTGCATTGCCCCGGGCCCGGCCGCGGTTACATCGCGTTGACGACTCGCAACAGCGCTGTGACCTTGACATATATCGAATTCATGTTCGATAGTGTCAAGGTGAAAGCGGGAATCACACAAGTCACACGGCTATCAGCACGGGGAAATGCGGCCAGCGTGCTGGCGGTCGGTAATCCGCCAGGCAATCCGTGGGCCGGCCTTCTGCCCGCCGGGAATCCGCCGGCCGGGGCGCTGCCGGTGCTGCCGGCCCTGAGCGAACTGCTGCCGGGCGGGCTGGCCCGCGGTTCGGTGGTGGCGGCTGGGCGCTGGAGCCTGCTCTGCCTGGCCCTGGCCGCCGGTGCGTCGGTGGCGGGGGCCTGGTGCGCGGTGGCCGGGGTGCCGCAACTCGGGGTGAGTGCGGCGGCAGGCGTGGGCCTGGATCCCGCCCGGATGCTGCTGGTCGCGGATCCGGGCACGGCGTGGCCGCAGGTGGTGGCCTCGCTGCTGGACGGTTGTGAACTGGTGCTGCTGCGTCCCCCTGGTCACGCGCCCGCCCAGGTACGGCGGCGGCTGGAGGCTGTCCTGCGCCGCTGCGGTGGCGTGCTCGTGGTGGCCGGGGACTGGGACGGCGCGCAGGCGCGGCTGCTCGTCACCCGCCAGGAATGGGCCGGGATCGAGGCCGGTCACGGACGGCTGCGTGCCCGGCGGGTGCTGGTGGTGGCGGACGGCCGGGGTGCCGCGGCGCGGCCGCGGACGCGGTGGCTGTGGCTGCCGGGGCCGGACGGCTCGGTCGGCCTTGCGGATCAGGCGCCATGGAAATGCGGGACACAGGTTGACAGCGGCGAGCACCCCGCCCGCCCGGGTGCTGGTGGTGCGGTGCCCGGAGTGGCCGGTGCCGCCGGACCCGGACCGGACGCGCCTTCGAGCAGGTGGTGTCCCTGGTCGAGGAACTCTGCCCGCGGGTGGAGGTGCTGTGGCCTGGTGCCTGTGCGATCGGCGCCCGCGGCCCGGCACGGTACTTCGGCGGGGAGGAAGCCCTCGCCGGAAAGATCGTCGAGGCGGTCACCGGCGGCGGCTTCGCCTGCCAGGCCGGCATCGCCGATGGACTGTTCGCCGCGCAACTCGCCGCCCGCGCGGCGGCGCCGGGCACGGTCACGATGGTCCCCCCTGGCCAGGCGCGGGAGTTCCTCGCCCCGTACCCGGTCGGCGTGCTGGACAGCGGGGAGATGGCGGAACTGCTGCCCCGGCTGGACAGCGAGGGCGTGACGGAACTGCTGCCCCGGCTGGGCATCCCGACGCTGGGGGACTTCGCCCGGCTGCCCGCCAGCCAGGCGGTGAACAGGTTCGGGGTGGCGGGAGGCATCGCGCACCGGCTGGCGCGCGGCCTGGACCCGCGCCCGCTGGCGGCCCGTCCGCCCGCGGCCGACCTGTCGGTCAGCGCCGAATTCGACCCGCCCGCCCCGCTGGCCGAGCCCGTGGTGTTCGCTGCCAAGGCCCTCGCCGAGCGGATGCACGCCGGCCTCGCCGCCCGCGGCCTTGCCTGCGTGCGCGTGCAGGTGCAGGTGCTCAGCGAAGACGGGCAGGAACATGCGCGGCTGTGGCGGCACGACGGGCTGTTGTCCGCCCTGGCGGTGGCCGAGCGCGTCCGCTGGCAACTGGCCGGCTGGCAGCCAGGCGGGCCCCAGGCCGCGCCCGGCGGGCACGCCGGCGATGACGGGGTCCAGCCCAGCGGGATCGTCCTGCTCAGGCTGACTCCCGATCTCCTCGTCCGCGCCCACGGCCGCCAGCTGGGCCTATGGGGCGACGCGGTCGTCAGCGACCGGGTCGCCCGTGCCGCCCTGCGGGTGCAGGCCATGCTCGGCCACGGCGCGGTGACGCGGCCCGTGGCGGCCGGCGGCCGGAGCCCGGACGAGCAGGCAACGCTGGTCCCGTTCGGGGACGCCCGCGATCCTGAACGCCCGCCCGACCGGCCTTGGCCGGGACGGATTCCCGTGCCGGTCCCGGCCACCGTGTGCCAGGACCCGCTGCCCGCCAGGGTCACCGACGCCGCCGGGGCCCCGGTGACCGTCACCGGGCGCGCCCTCCTCTCCGCTCCCCCGGCCCGGATGTCGGCCGCGGCGGGCCATGGCTGGCGATCACCGCCTGGGCCGGCCCCTGGCCCGTCGCCGAACGGTGGTGGCGGCCGCAGGCCGCGCGCCGGCGGGCCAGGTTCCAGCTCGTCACCGAGGACGGGGCCGCCTGGCTGGCCGCGGTCCAGGACGGCCGCTGGCAGATCGAGGCCCGATATGACTGAAGCAGTCCCGTCCCGCCCTCGTGATCATGACTTTCGGGGGGTTATAGGCCCCTCAAAGTCATGATCACGGCGGGAGAGGCGCGCCATGGGCTGGGATAACCCGGCCGTTCCGTGGCGGGAGCTGGAGCGGCGGCTGTCCTGGGGCACGGGCGAGCCAGCGGAGGACGCCGCACCGGATCAGCCGCACCGGGTCATCCGCCTGCCCGCCCCGGGCGATGGCCCCGTCCCACCCTGGGCCGAGCTGCACTGCCACTCGTCCTACAGCTTCCTTGACGGCGCCTCCAGCCCCGCCGAACTGGTGGCCGAGGCGGCCAGGCTCGGCCTCGAAGCGCTGGCCATCACCGACCACAACGGCATGTACGGGGTGCCCCAGTTCGCCCAGGCGGCCGCCAAGCTCACCGAGCAGACGGGCATCAAGCTAGGCACGGTCTTCGGCGCGGAACTGAGCCTTGGCTGTGCTAGCCCGGGGGAGCACAGTGTCTCCCGGGGGATACCCCCGGACCCCCGATGGCCCGGAACCCCCCGGTGGCCTCAAGGCCCCGCTCCTTCGTCGCGGGGCCTTGGCCGCGCCGGTGACCGGGCCGGCTCCCCCGACCCGGATCGGCCAGCATCTGCTGGTGCTCGCCAGGGATCCGGACGGGTACCGGCGGCTGTGCTGGGCGATCAGCGTCGCCCAGCTCGCCGGCGGGCGAGAAGGGCCGCCCGATCTACGACTTGGAGCAGCTCGCCGGGAACCATGACGGTCACTGGGTGATCCTGACCGGCTGCCGCAAGGGCGCGGTCCGCGCCGCGCTCACCGCCCAGGGCCCCGAGGCGGCAGGCAAGGAACTCCGGAAACGCTCCGCGACGCCTTCGGCCGCGACAACGTCGTGGTCGAGCTGACCGGTCACGACCTGCCCGAGGACGACGAGCGCAACGACGCTCTTTACGAACTGGCGCGGGCTACCGGCACCACGGCGATTGCCACAGGCAACGTGCACTACGCCTCCCCGGCGGACGCCCGTCTTGCCGAGGCGCTGGCCGCCGTCCGGGCCCGGCGCAGCCTGGACGAGATGGACGGCTGGCTGGCCGCCTCCGGGGGCGCGTACCTCAGATCCGGCGCGGAGATGGCACACCGGCTGCGCCGCTACCCCGGCGCAGCCGGGAACACCACAAGGCTGGCCCGCGACTGCGCGTTCGAGTTCGGCGTGATCGCGCCCAGGCTCCCCGACTTTCCTGTCCCCGGCCGCCACACCGAGGGGACCTGGCTGCGCACGCTGGTCGCCAGGAAGGCCCTGCACCGCTACGGCCCGGAGCACGCCGAGCGGGTGAACGGCGCCTACGCCCAGATCGCCCGCGAGCTCAAGGTGATCGAGGACCTGGGATTCCCCGGTTACTTCCTGATCGTCCACGACATCGTCAGGTTCTGCGAGGAAGCGGGCATCCTGTGCCAGGGCCGTGGCTCGGCCGCGAACTCAGCCGTCTGTTATGCGCTGGGCATCACCAGCGTCGATCCCGTATTGCATGAACTGCTTTTCGAGCGGTTCCTCTCGGCGGGCCGGGACGGGCCGCCCGACATCGACCTGGACATCGAGCATCGCCGCCGCGAGGAGGTGATCCAGTACGTCTACGGCAAGTACGGCAGGGACAAGGCGGCCCAGGTGGCCAACGTGATCACCTACCGGCCGCGGATGGCGCTGCGGGACGCGGGCCGCGCCCTCGGCTATGACAGCGCGCAGCAGGACCGGTGGGCGAAACAGGTGGGGCCGCGTGAGTACGGGCCGGGCCAGCCGATCCCGCCGGATGCGGAGGTCCCCGAGCCGGTCGTCGCGCTCGCCGCGCGAATGCAGCGGCTGCCCAGGCACCTGGGCATCCACTCGGGCGGCATGGTGATCTGCGACCGGCCGGTGGGGGAGGTGTGCCCGGTGGAGTGGGCCCGGATGCCGGGCCGGTCGGTGCTGCAGTGGGACAAGGACGACTGCGCGTTCGCCGGGCTGGTCAAGTTCGACCTGCTCGGCCTGGGCATGCTGACCGCGCTGCGGGACTGTTTCGAGCTGGTGGCGGCGCATCACGGGGTGCGCTGGAACCTGCACTCGCTCCCTCAGGAGGACCCCGGCGTCTACGACATGCTGTGCGCGGCGGACACCGTCGGGGTGTTCCAGGTCGAGTCCCGCGCCCAGATGGCGACGCTGCCGCGGCTGCGGCCGCGGAAGTTCTACGACCTGGTGGTGGAGGTCGCGCTGATCCGGCCGGGCCCGATCCAGGGCGGCTCGGTGCACCCGTACATGCGCCGTAAAAGCGGAGCCGAGGAAGCCACGCTGCCGCACCCGTCGATGCGCCGCGCCCTGGGCAAGACGCTCGGGGTCCCGCTGTTCCAGGAGCAGATGATGCAGCTCGCGATCGACTGCGCCGGGTTCAGCCCGGCCGGCGCGGACCGGCTGCGCCAGGCGATGAGCTCCAAGCGCGGCCCGGAGCGGATCGAGGAACTGCGCGAGGCGATGCTGACCGGGATGGCGGCCAAGGGCATCCCGGACGAGGTGGCCAGGGACATCTATGCCAAGGTCCTGGCCTTCTCCAGCTACGGCTTCCCCGAGTCGCACGCGATCAGCTTCGCCTACCTGGTCTATGCGAGCGCGTGGCTGAAGTGCTACTACCCGGCGGCGTTCACCGCAGCGCTACTGCGTGCCCAGCCGATGGGCTTCTACTCGCCGGCCAGCCTGATCGGCGATGTGCGCAGGCATGGTGTGCAGGTGCGCGGCGTGGACGTGAACGCCAGCGGGACCCTCGCCACTCTGGAGGCGACCCCGGTGCCTGGGCAGCCCGCGATCCGGCTCGGCCTGGCCGCGGTCAGGAGCCTGGGCACCGAGCCGGCCGCCCGCATCGTGTCCGGCCAGCCGTATACCGGGCTTGAGGACTTCGCCCGCCGCACCGGCCTGCCGGCCCGGGCACTGGAGGCGCTGGCCATGGCGGGCGCGTTCGGCTGCTTCGGAGTGCCGCGGCGGGAGGCGCTGTGGGCGGCGGGGGCGGCCGCCACCATCCGGGCCGGCCAGTTGCCCGGCACCACCGTCGGCTTGGGCGCGCCGCCGCTGCCCGCGATGACCGCGGCCCAGGAGACCTTCGCCGACCTGTGGGCCACCGGGACCTACGGCACCCATCCCGTGGCGCACGTCAGGCAGCGGCTCACGCAGGACGGGGTGATCCCCGCTGCCGCGCTGCGGACCGCCAGGCCAGGCGCGGCGGTGGTGGTGGCCGGGCTGGTCACGCACCGGCAGCAGCCGGGGACCGCACGCGGCGTGGTGTTCCTGAGCCTGGAGGACGAGACCGGGATGGCGAACGTGATCTGCCCGCCCGGGGTGTGGCGGCGCTACCGCCGGATCGCCATGGATGCCAGCGCGCTGCTTGTCTACGGCCGGGTGGAACGCCTGGACGGCTCGGTCAGCCTGCTCGCCACCAGGCTGCGGCGGATGCGGGTGGCCGCCGCAGCCCCCAGCCGCGACTTCCGCTGAACCCCGGCGAGATCAGCGAGAGGGGAGCGCGGGGCGCGGCTTCGGGCGGCGCAGCAGCCACTGCCAGAAGGTCGCCGCCGGGGTCGGGCGCGGCGGCCGCGCCGTGACGCTGCCGCTGCCGACCTTTCCCGACACCTGGATGTTCAGCAGGGCCGGTGCCCCAGGGTCCTCGGGGGGCCGGATCCTGACAGAACCGCTGCCGACCGAGATGTCGTCGGTGTCGACCACGATGCCGGGCCTGGTGATCAGGATCAGCATGCCGCTGTTCACCTCGGCGTCGATCTGGAGCGTGGCCTGGGTGATCACCGCCTCGGTGAAGTCGAGCCGGACGGTGCCGCTCGCTGACCCGTATCTCCATCCGCTTGGGCACCACCCAGCGGCCGTCCCGCCGCGCGCTGCTGCTGCGGCATCGATGCGGATAAGGTCCTTCGGCTGGTCGGCGCCGCCGCCGGGCTGAGGCCGGGAGCGGCCGGCAGGTCCCTGGTCAGCGCCGCAAGCTCGCCGTACGTGCGTGCGGTTAGCGCCACCTCGAGCCGCTGGTCAAGCTCGTCGGCGCTCAGCCGCCCGTCGCCCGCGGCCAGCCGGAGCAGTTCGACGGCCCGGTCCCTGTCCTCGTGCGACGCGCGCAACTCGCGCGCCGGCAGCCGCTCATCGCCGCTCTCGCGCGGCGCCACCTCGCCCGACATGGCACACACTGTACGGCTGCGGCAGCGGGGTGCCCACGGCCCTGCGTGCTTTGGCCCTTACTGGATCGATCTGAGCGTTTGCAGGCAGGACAGAAACCACACCGGAGCCGGTGATCGGCATCGCCGCGGCGGGCTAACCGGGCCCGCCGCCGGCCTGCTCGCGGGCCAGGTCTTGCCAGGTCCGGCCGCTGCGCACGCTCGCGGGGCGCTCGGCGGCGATGTCCGAGCCTTCCCGTGCGTCCTCGTCGCGGACCTTGACAAGCACCCAGCGCCGTGGCCCGGTACGGGTCAGCGCGAACCCGCCGGCCAGCTTGCTGCCGTGCGCCACGAAGGACAGGTGTCCCGGCTCGTCCCTGGTGATCTCGGCCGGGCCCTCATCCCAGATGATCACCGCCCCGGTGCCGCGCCGGGCATCTGGGTACACGCCCTCGAACTCACCGGCCTGCAGCGAGTGGTCCTCGACCGGCACGGCCAGCCGCCGGACCGCGGGGTCGAGCGAAGGCCCCTTGGGCACCGCCCACGAACGCAGCACGTCGCCGGCCTGGACCCGCAGGTCGAAGTGCAGTGTGGTCGCGTCGTGAAGCTGCACGACGAACCGGGATGCGGTCACGGCCACCTGCCCGACCCTACCGGCCGCGCGTGACCCGGGCTTTTGTCCGGAATTCCGGGCCGCCCCCTGATAACGTTCCGATACTGGTCAGCTACTGCCCGCGCGCTGCCGCTGCATAGCCGCGGTATGCGAGCAGGTGAAGGGGACAGGCATGGGACGACGGATCGTCATCCTCGCGGCGGCGGTGGGGTGCGTGGCCACGCTCGGCGCCGGGCTGCCGGGCGCGGCCGCCAACTGGGTGATCCAGCCCACCCCGAACGTGGCGAACGTCGACGACAACGACCTGGTTTCTGTGTCCTGCCCGGGTATCACGTGCGTGGCGGTGGGTGACTACACGCTGCAGTCCAGGGACGGCCGGCCGCTGGCCGAGTTCTGGGACGGCGCTCAATGGACGATCCAGCACACCGCGCGGACCGGGGACACCAGCAGTATCTTCACCGCGGTGTCCTGCCCGGCGGTGAACGACTGCATCGCGGTCGGCACCAACAACAGCAACGCGGCGGCCGACGTGCCGCTGGCCCAGTTCTGGAACGGCACCAAGTGGGCCGTGCAGACGATCCCCGCCCCGCCCGGCAGCAGCAGCATGAGCGGGGTGTCCTGTGCGGCACCGGACGCCTGCACCGCGGTCGGCTTCGACTTCAACGCCGGGGCGGGTGCCCCCTTCGCCGAGCGGTGGGACGGCACCGGCTGGGCACTCCAGACCGTGGCCATCC
Organism: uncultured Actinomycetes bacterium; assembly: GCA_963762735.1. Taxonomy (GTDB): domain Bacteria; phylum Actinomycetota; class Actinomycetes; order Streptosporangiales; family Streptosporangiaceae; genus DASXKD01. Next base: position 135,616 of record CAVXMG010000006.1, read on the forward strand.
CGCCCGGTGGCAACAGCGGTTTCAACGCGGTGTCCTGCCCCACGGCGGTTACCTGCTTCGCGGTCGGCTCCGGCACCGACACCAGCACCGGCGCCACGGTTCCGCTCGCCGAGAAATGGGACGCCGCCGGCTGGACCATCCAGGCTGTCCCCGAGCCGCCGAGGACGGACATCGGCTACCTGCTGGCGGTGGACTGCAGGGCCACCGGCGGCTGCACGGCGGCGGGGACGTACTTCCCGGATTCGGGCAACGAGTTCATCCTGATCGAGCGGTTGCGCGGCGGCCGGTGGGGCGTCCAGCGCGCGCCCAACCCGCAGGGCTACAACATGAACTTCCTGCAGGCGGTGTCCTGCCCGGCGGCGGCCGGCTGCACGGTCGCCGGGACGGCCGAGGATTCCAACATCGGCAAGAGCGTGACGCTGGCCCTGCAGCGTCACCGCGGTCGGTGGGTGATCCAGCCCACCGCCAACCCGGCGACCGGCAACCCCTCGCTGACCGGGCTGTCCTGTGGGCCTGCAGGCGGCTGCACCGCGGTCGGCAATACGATCCTGCCCGGGGATGCGGGCACGCTGACCACGCTCGCCGAGCACCGGTAGGGACCGGCCCAGCCCAGGGCCGCTCCGGCCGCGGATCGGCGTGCCGGATAACCTCCGGCCGCCCGGGTGACCGGATAGTCGGCGTCCTGGCTAACCTCCCGGCCCGCTCCGGCGTCTTAGTCGGCAGACGGGTTGCAGTTCCTACGAGTCCGATGGCGGTGGCACATGGCGTTGAGCGCGGTGCGGGGGCGGGCCACGGCCCGGTGGGCAGGCGTATCGGCCCTGATACTGGGCCTGGCCGTGGCGGCTGCGCCCGCGGCAGCGGCGGGCCGGCCGGGCCCGGCAACGCCCGCGGGCCTGCCGCACGCGCTGGGCCTGGCCCAGCCGGCGTTCCCGGCGGGCCTGTGGCGGCCGGCCGACGGTTCCGGCACCTGGGGGCCGCTGAAGGCGGCCAGGCCGCGGACCGGCCTGCCCGCACCGGTGGCAGGCCCGGCGGCGGCGGGCAGCCCGTGGCAGCTGCAGCGCAGCCCCAACCCGGTCATTCACAACGGCATGCTGGTGGCCGACTCCTGCACAGGCCCGGGTGCCTGCATCGCGGTGGGGGGCTACGAGAACCGCTCCGGCACCCAGGTCGCGCTGGCGGAGGCCCGGACCGGCACCGGCTGGCGGATCAAGGCCACGCCCGCCCCCGCCGGGGCGATCTTCAGCAACCTCTTCGGGGTGTCGTGCACCGCGGCGGACGCCTGCACCGCGGCGGGCTACTACACCGACGCCGCCCGGCAGATCCACCCGCTGGCGGAGCGGTGGAACGGCACGAACTGGAGCATCCAGGCCGTGCCCAGCCCGGCGGGCCACCCCGAGAGCGGGTTCTTCGCGGTCTCGTGCACTGCGGCGAATGCCTGCACCGCGGTGGGCGCGCAGACCGGCAGCACCGGCGTCACCACGTCGCTGGCCGAGCGGTGGAACGGCACGAGCTGGAGCATCCAGGGCGTCCCCGCCCCCTCCGGGTCGCTGGCCAGCGAACTGCTGGCGGTGTCGTGCTCCGCGGCGACCGCCTGCACGGCCGCGGGCAGCGAGATCGACAGCTCCCAGGCTTCCGTGCCGCTCGCGGCGGGCTGGAACGGCACGAAGTGGAGCATCCAGGCCGTGCCGAGCCCGGCAGGATCGCCTGGCTCGGGGCTCAGCGGGGTGTCCTGCAGCTCGCCGGGCGCCTGCACCGCCGCGGGCAGCTACGACACGTCCGGCGGCAGCACGGCGCTGCTGGCCGAGGCGTGGAACGGCACGAGCTGGCACATCCAGGCCACGCCCAGCCCGGCCGGATCCACCGGCAGCGAGTTCCTCGCGGTGTCCTGTTCCGCGGCGGCCGCCTGCACCGCGGTCGGCGCCACTACGATCAGCACGCCCGGCGGTCGTGGCGCATCCGGCGGCAGCAGCATGACCGTGTCGCTGGCGGAGCGGTGGAACGGCACGAGCTGGCGGATCCAGGCCACGCCCAACCCGGGCCGGTCGGTCGGCACCGGACTCGCGGCGGTGTCCTGCAGTGCCGCGACGGCCTGCACGGCCGCCGGAAGCTACGACACGACCAGCCACCTCACCCGGACGACGGCCGCGGCCTGGGGCGGCAGGAGCTGGCACCGCCAGGCCACGCCCAGCCCGGAGGGCGCGTCGGTCAGCAGCGGCCTGGTCGGGGTGTCGTGCGCATCCGCCCGCGCCTGCACCGCCGCGGGGTTCGGCACGAACAACGCGGGTGAGGGCACGACGCTGACCGAGCGCTGGGACGGTACCCGCTGGCGGATCCAGCGCTCCGCGGTCCCGGCAGCCGCGGTGTCGTCCAGCTTGAACGGTGTCTCGTGCTCCGCACCGGGCACCTGCACCGCCGTCGGCGAGTACTTCAGCCAGCGGGAGCTGGCGCTGGCCGAGCGGTGGAGCGGCGGGCAGTGGCGGCTGCAGCAGTTCCCCCGTCCCCCGGCTACCGCGCACGGCAGCGAGCTGTCCGGCGTGTCGTGCCCCGCGGCGGGCAGTTGCTTCGCAACCGGCGAGTACTTCACCAAGGCAGGCTCGGCGGCGTTCACCGCGGCCTGGGACGGCACCCGCTGGCGGGTCCAGCCAGCGCCCGGCCCGGCCCGCGCCGGCCACCTGTTCGGCGTGTCGTGCTCCGCACCGAGCGCCTGTGTCGCCGTCGGCGACCACGGCACGGCGGTCTGGAACGGCACAAGCTGGCGTTACGTGGCCATGGCCGTGCCTGCCGGTGCGCAGGCCCCCTCGCTCAACGGGGTGTCCTGCATCTCGGCCGGCGCGTGCACCGCGGTCGGCTCCTACTTCAGCACGGCCGGCGGCCCGCTGACGCTTGCCGAGGCATGGAACGGCACCGCCTGGCGGGTCCAGGCCAGCCCTAACCCCGTTGCCGAGGGGCGCAACCAGCTCAACACGGTGTCGTGTACCGCGGCGTCGGCCTGCACCGCGGTCGGTGTCGACGCGGCCAGCGACTTCGCTCCCCCGGGGGCGTTCGCCGAGACCTGGGACGGCACCCGGTGGCGGCTGCAACCGGTCCCGACCCCGGCCGGCGCCGTGCTGGCCGAGTTGTTCGGCGTGTCCTGCCCGGTGCCCGGCTCCTGCACCGCGGTCGGCGACACGGCCGGGCAGTCGAACATCGGCGTGACCCTGGCAATGACGACCGCGCGGCGGTGACGCTCAGGCCGGGCCGGGACCGGGGGGAAAGCCCTCGGTCCCGGCGTCCCTGGCCACCCGCGCCGCGTTGAGCAGCCCGGCGAGCATGACGTAGTGCCCGGCCAGCATGGTGAACTCGATCAGCGCGGCGTCGTCGTAGGTCTCCGCCAGCGCGTCCCAGGTGGCCTGGCTCACGGTGTGGTCGCGCACCAGTTCCCCGGTAGCGCGCAGCACCGCGGCGTCGTGCCCGCTCCACCGGGCGGCCGCCGGGTCGTGCACGTCGGCCACCTCGTCATCGCTCAGGCCGGCCCGGGCGCCGATCCGCACATGATGGCCCCACTCGTACTCGCAGCCGCACATCCAGGCGGTTCGCAGGATCACCAGTTCCCGGTCCCGCGGCGGCAGCGTCCCGCCGAGCAGCAGCCGCGAGCCCAGCGGCAGCCAGTCGCGCAGCAGCACCGGGTGCCGGGCGAGGGTCAGGAACAGGTTCGGCGCTGGCCTGGGGGGCCGGCCCAGCGTGTCAAGCAGCGACTGGAGTTCTTCGGGGTTGCCTTGCGCCGCGGCGGGCGCGATGCGGGGCGCGCCATCGTCTCGCGCGGGGCCGCTAGCTTCGGTCATCGTCACGCCTGGGGAGAATACCGAGCGCGGCTGCCTCGCTGTCTCTAGCCCACGGAGACCTTGGCTACTCGCGAGTAACGTGGGACCCGCCCTAAATTACCGCGCAGTAGGGCGGTACGGAAGGGGCCTGGCAGCTACCACGGAGAAGCTCATGAACGACGTCAGGAAGCCGTTCGGAAACAAGCTGGTCGTGGTGACCGGTGCCGGGAGCGGGATCGGCCGGGCGACCGCACTCGGGTTCGCCGCCAACGGCGCCCGTGTCGTCGCCGCCGACCTGAACCTGGCCGCCGCCACCTCGGTCAGCGAGCTGATCGCCGGGCGCGGCGGTGCGGCGCACGCGTGGCAGGTGGATGTCGCGGACGCGGCCGATATGGAGCGGTTCGCCAACTGGGTGCGCACCGAGGCAGGCGTCCCCGACGTGGTGGTGAACAACGCGGGGATCGCGGTGGTGGGCCCGTTGCTCGCGCACACCGAGGAGGACTGGCAACGGATCGTCGGCGTCAACCTGCTCGGCGTGGCCCGTGGCTGCCGGCTCTTCGGCGCGCAGATGGCCGAGCGGGGGACCGGCGGTCACCTGGTGAACATCGCCTCGGCCGCCGCGTTCGCGCCGTCGGCCTCGCTGCCTGCGTACGCGACCACGAAGGCGGCGGTGCGGATGCTCAGCGAGTGCCTGCGCGCCGAGCTGGCCGGGGCCGGCATCGGGGTGAGCGCGATCTGCCCCGGGTTTACGAGCACGCCGATCGCCCGGTCCGCCCACTATGTCGGCGCTCCCCCCGGCGCAGCGGACGAGGTGCGCGAGAACGCCATTCGCGCGCTGCGCCGCCGCCGGTTCCCGCCGGAGAAGGTCGCCCTGGCGGTGATGCGTGCCGTGCTCCGCGATCAGCCGGTGGTGCCGGTGAACGCCGAGGCACGGGTCATCTATGTGCTGTCGCAGGCTCGCCCCGTCCGCGCTGCGGGCGCTGGCCAGGCTTGAGGCTAGGCGTTCGCCGTTGGGAGCTAGCCGCTGACCTCTCGCACCCGGCCGTTGCCGGTGTCCACGATGAGCAGGCTCCCCGAACCGTCCACCGCGGTCGCCTGTGGGGAGTTCAGCTCGGCGGAGCTGGCCTGGTGGCTGTCGCCGCGGAAGCCCGCTACGCCGTTCCCCGCCACGGTGACGATGTCACCACCGGTCACGGCCGTGCCGTAGTTCGTCCCCGACGTGACCGCGACCAGCCGCACCCGCTGGTTGAGGGAGTCGGAGATGAGCAGGTTCCCCGAGCCATCCACCGTCACCCCCGTGGGATCGCGCATTTCGGCGGCGGTGGCCGGGCCGCCGTCCCCGGCGAAGCCGTACGTGCCGTTGCCGGCCACGGTGTAGATGTCCCCGGCGGTCATCGCCTGCCCGTAGAAGGTGCCCGACGATGCGGCCATGACCCGGATCCGGTTGTTCTCGGAGTCGGCGATCACCAGGTTCCCCGCTGAGTCGATTGCCACCGAGGCAGGCACGTTGAGCGCCGCGGCGGTGGCGGGGCCGCCGTCGCCGGAGTAGCCGGAGCTGCCGTTGCCGGCCACGGTGTAGATGTCCCCGGCGGTCATCGCCTGCCCGTAGAAGGTGCCCGAGGCGGCGGGGACCACCCGGATCCGGTTGTTGCCGGCGTCGGCGATCACCAGGTTGCCCGCGGCGTCCACCGTCACCGCACCGGGCGCGTTCAGCTCGGCCGAAGCGGCCGGGCCGCCGTCGCCGGCGAAGCCGGTCGTGCCGTTGCCGGCCACCGTGTAGATGTGCGCCAGGGTCATCGCCTGCCCGTAGAAGGTGCCCGAGGCGGCGGGGACCACCCGGATCCGGTTGTTGCCTGCGTCGGCGATCACCAGGTTCCCTGATCCGTCGAACGCCACCCCGCCGGGCGGCTGCCCAACTCTGGCCGCGGTGGCCGGGCCGCCGTCGCCGGTGTACCCGGCCGGCCGTTCCCGGCGATGCCGTAGATCCGGCCGGGCGACATGGCCTGGCCGAAGAACGTGCCCGCGTTGGCCGCCACCAGCCGCACCTCGCCGTAGTCGAACAGCGCGTAGTTGCCGGCGCCGCTGCCCGCGCCGTCCACCGCGATGGCGCCGGGACCGTCCATCTCGGCGTTGCTGGTCTTGCCGGTGTTGCCCGACTCGAATACCAGGCCGTTGCCGGCCACGGTGTAGATGTCGCCCGCGGTCATCTCCTGGTCGTAGAACTTGCCGGACTTGACGGCCACCACCCGCACCCGCTCGGCGTAGGGCAGGCTGATCACCAGGTTCCCCGACCGGTCCACCGCGACCGCCGAGGGAAAGCCCACGTTGGCGGCGACGGCGGGGCCGCCGTCGCCGGAGTAGCCGGAGGTGCCGGTGCCGGCCACGGTGTAGATGTTCCCGGCGGTCATGGCCTGCCCGTAGAAGGTGCCGGAGGCGGCCGCGATCACCCGGATGCGGTTGTTGTAGAAGTCGGCGATGACCAGGTTCCCCGAGCCGTCCACGGTGGTCGCGTTCGGGAAGAACAGTTCCGCGGCGGCGGCCGGGCCGCCGTCCCCGGCGAACGCCGCGGTGCCGGTGCCGGCCACGGTGTAGATGTTCCCGGCGGTCATGGCCTGCCCGTAGAAGGTGCCGGAGGTCGGCCGCGACCACCCGGATCCGGTTGTTGCTGCTGTCCGCAATCGCCAGGTTTCCCGCGCTGTCCACGCTCACCCCCGCGGGGTCGCGCATTTCGGCGGCGGTGGCCGGGCTGCCGTCCCCGGCGAAGCCGAACGTGCCGTTGCCGGCCACGGTGTAGATGTCCCCGGCGGTCATCGTCGCGCCCGTAGAAGGTGCCCGACGTGGCCGCGACCACCCGGATCCGCTGGTTGCCCGTGTCGGAGATCACCAGGTTCCCAGATCCGTCGATGGCCACCCCGCCGGGCTGGTTCAGTTCCGCGGCGGTGGCCGGGCCGCCGTCCCCGGCGAAGCCGAGCGTGCCGTTGCCGGCCACGGTGTAGATGTCCCCGGCGGTCATGGCGACGCCGTAGAAGGTCCCTGGCGTGGCCGCGATCATCCGAATCCGGTTGTTCGAGGTGTCCGCGACGACCACGTTCTGGTCCGCGTCCACGGCCAGCGCTCCGAGCAAGCCAAGCCGGGCCCTGGTGGCCGGGCCGCCGTCGCCGCCGAAGCCGATGACCTTGCCCAGCCCTGCGATGGCCTTTTCCCAGGTCGAGGTGTCGTTGAACTGCCGGACGACGCCCTGCACGTCGCTGACGTACACCGAGCCGTCCGGTCCCGTGGCTACCCCGTTCGCTTCCTGTGCCACGTTGTGGACCAGGCCCCGCCCGGCCCCGCCCGCCTGGGTGGAGATGACGCCGGGCGAGGTCGCGCCTTCGGCCGGCGGCGCTCCACACACGATCGCCACCGTGGCCGCGGCCGCGGGCAGCATCCCCGCGAACAGGCCACGCGCATGTGTTCTCATCTCACCCCTCACCCCCACGTAACGTTACCTCCTGACTACACATCGTTATACGTTCCCGAAGGTCGGCAGGTTCACCGGCGCTTCTGCTTGCCTGCCCTGGGCGTCCGGCCGCTACTTGACCAGCGTCAGGTAGGCGAGGCTGCCCAGGCCGGCCACGATGCAGTAGATGCCGAACGGGGTGAGCGTGCGGGTGCGCAGGTACCGGACGAGGAACCGGACCGACATGTAAGCGCCCAGGCCGGCCAGCAGGCTGCCGACCACGATCTGGCCGCCGATCCCTGCGCCCGCCGTGCCGAACAGTTCGGGCAGCTTGAGCACCCCGGCGGCGAGGATGGCAGGCGTGGCGAGCAGGAACGCGAACCGGCCGGCGTCCTCACGGGACAGCCCGCGCGTCATGCCCGCGACCATCGTGACCCCGTCCCTGCTGATGCCCGCGATCAGGGCGAGGGTCTGCGCCGAGCCGATGAGGACGGCCTGGGGGTAGCTGAGGCTGGCCAGCCGCCCGTCGGACATGGCGACCGCGGCGTGCTCGCGCTGGCGGTCGGCGCGGGCACCGGCCGAGTGCCGGCCCACGGCGGCCAGCTCGGCATATTCCCGCTGGCGCACGGTCTCCTCGTCGGCCTCGCGGGAGGAGTGCCGCCGGAAGCGCTCCCCGGCGATCAGGATGATGCCGTTGATGGTCAGGAACACCGCCGCGATCTCCGGCCGGCCGAACACGGTCTGGAAGGTCTTCTGCAGCGCCAGGCCCGCGATGCCGACGGGTATCGTGCCCAGCACGATCATCCAGGCGAGCCGCTCGTCGGCGGTGTACACCTCGCGATAGCGGATCGAGGTGCGCAGGCCCCCGATGATCCTGACCCAGTCCCGCCAGAAATAGATGAGCAGGGCGGCCGCGGTGGCCACGTGCAGCCCGACGATGAAGGCCAGGTAGGGCGATGACGCCGCGGCGATGTTCAGGTTCTGCGCCCACTGCCCGCCGATCACCGCTGGGATAAGCACGGCATGGCCGAGGCTGGAGACCGGGAACAGCTCGGAAACGCCCTGGATCAGGCCGACGACCGCGGCTTGCAGGTAGGTCAGGTGTGTCATGCCAGGCCCTTCGCCATGAGCTGGGAAGCCGCCGGGATCCGCCCGGATGCGCTGCGCCCCGGCGAGGCGGGGTGGCATACTCGGACTCGCCGGTGTTCTACAGGCACTGTAGAACATTTACAGGACTTGTAGATGCAAATCGGGTAAAGGAGGCGCCCCGTGCGGGATGCAGCGCCCCGCCACCCGCCCGCAGAGCCCGCGGTGCCCACGGAGTCGCTGCGGCGCCCCGCCGGGGCGCTGGAGGCCGAGGTGATGGCCGTGCTGCGGGCGGCGGACGCACCGCTGAGCCCTGGCCAGGTCCGCGAGCGGCTCGCCGCCCGGCCGCGGGGCGGTGAGCTGTCCTACAGCACGGTGGTCACCATCGTGTCCCGGCTGCACGCCAAGGGCCTGCTGGCCCGCGCGCGCGCCGGGCGCGGGTTCGCCTACACCCCGGTGGACCCGGCTAGCCTGGCGGCCGGCCAGATGAGCCGGGCACTGGATGCCGGCGTGGACCACGGGGCCGTGCTGACCAGGTTCGTCTCCGGCCTGTCCGGCCGGGACGCGCGGCTGCTGCGCCGGCTGCTGGCCGGCGGCGAGGGCGCCGGTCAGGACCGGGGGTAGCCAGATGCGGCTGTTGGTGTACCTGCCATTGCTGATCCCCGTGCTCGCGGCCCTCGCGGCCAGGCCGCTCGCCGCCCGGCTGGAACCACGGGACGCCACCTGGCTGCTCACCGTGGCCACGGTCGTGCTGGCCGGGTGCAGCACGGTGGCGCTGGCACTGCTTGCGGCCTCCGCCGCAGCCCGCGTGCCGGCCCTGGCCTCGATGGGGGACTACTCCCAGACCGTGGTGCACCGCGCCGATCCCACCCCCGCCGTCACCGGCGCGGTGGCTGCCCTGGTGCTGACCGGGGCGGCGGTGGCCGTCGCGGTCGCGTTCCGGCACCGTGCCCGCGCCCTGGCCGAGTCCTACCGGCGTGCCGCGCGACTGCACGACGACGGCACCGTCGTGGTCGTCCGCGGCACCGCCGTCGAGGCGTACGCACTGCCCGGCTGGCCGGGCAGGATCGTGGTCTCCGGCCGCCTGCTCGAGGCACTGGACGAGCCCGGCCGTGCGGCGTTGCTCGCGCACGAGCGCGCGCACCTCGCGGGCAGGCACCACCTTTTCACTACCGTGGCGCACCTGGCCGCCGCGGCCAACCCGGTCCTGTTGCCGCTCGCCCGCACGGTGGACTACACCGTCGAGCGCTGGGCCGACGAGCATGCCGCCCAGGTCACCGGCGACCGCCGCCTGGTGGCCGTCACCATCGGCCGGGTGGCCATGATGGCCACCCCTGCCCGGTGGCCAGCGGCCACCCTCGGCATGGTCCGGGCGGGCTCCCGCCGGGTCTCGCTGGCCTGGGCCGGGCCGGTGCCCCGCCGGGTGGCCGCCCTGCTCGGCCCGCCGCCACGTTCGCGGGTACTGCTCGTGGCCGCCGCCGTGCTGATCGTCATGCTCACCGGCGCCTGCGCGGTGCAGGCCGCCAGGGACCTGCACGCACTGCTCGAGCTTGCCCGCGCGGGCCGCTGAGGACCCGCCCGGATCAGCCTTCCGCGGCCTGCGAGCGCGCCAGCCCAGGCTCGTGGGGCCGTGCTGGCGCGGCACCGGAGGCCGGCGGGGGTACCCGCAGTTCGCCGAAGCGGACCATGGCCACGCCGGCCAGGATGAACCCGCCGCCGAGGAACTGCACCGGGGTGGGCAGCTGGCCAAGCAGCAGCCAGGCGAACAAGACCGCGAAGAGGACTTCGGCCAGGCCGACGAACGACGCGAGCCGGGCCCCCAGCCGGCGGACCGCGCCAATGCCAGTGATGTACGAGATCACCGCGGCCACCAGCGACAGCCCGAGCACCGGCACGATCCAGCTCACCTGATGGCCAAGGGCGTGGACGTCACCAAGGCTGGCGGTCAGCGGCAGCAGCCCGGTTCCGGCCATCGCGGCAAGGGCGGCCGTGCCGACGCACATCCCGGCCCACGTCATCACCAAGGGCGGCAGTGGCTCTTCCTCGCCGCCGGCCGAGAGCACGAAGAAGGCCGCCAGGCCCACGGCGCCAAGCAGCGCCCAGATCACCCCGGCCGGGTTGAGCCCCGCTTGGCCGGCCAGGTTGACCACCATGGCCAGCCCGGCGATCGCCACGACGCCCCCGGTGATGGTCAGCCGCCGCGGCCGCTGGCCGTGCCGCAGCCACAGCCAGCCCACCACCAGGATCACGCCAAGAAACTCGAGCAGCACCGCGACGCCCACCGGTATCCGGGCCACGGCGTTGAAGTAGCACCACTGGGCGCCGGCCACCGCGAGCAGGCCGTAGGCCGCCACCCGGCCCGCGCTGCGCCGCAGCAGCCGCCACTGGCCCCGCAACCGCAGCACCGCGGGGACGGTGAGGATCAGCGCCGCCAGGGCTATCCGGGCGAGCACGGCCGCGCCCGGGCTCCAGCCGGCGGCGATCAGCGCCGCGGCGAACGTCCCCGACGTACCGAAGGCAGCCGCGGACACCAGGCCGAGAGTCAGTCCCGCGCCGCCCTGGGCACGCTGGCCGCCCTGGCTCCCCATGGTGCTCCTTGTAATAGGCAAAGGTAAGTTACGCTAGTGACGCTACCGAGGAGCGGTGAAAGGGGTCAAGGTGATTTTTGCCCATGACACCGAGGTGGCGCTGGCCTCCGCCGCCGCCCTCGTCAACACCGGCCGCGGCGGCAAGGAACTGCTGCCGGACACCGATGCCCTGGACCGCTTCGTCGCGGACTGGGGCTGGACCGGGGGGCGCGCGCACGACCAGGCCGAGCTGGATGCGGTCCGGCGGCTGCGCCCCCGGCTCGAACGGCTGTGGGAAATGGACGAAGACGCCGCCGCCGGGCTGGTCAACACGCTGCTCCGGGAGGCGAGCGCCCTGCCGCAACTGGTCAAGCACGACCAGTGGGACTACCACCTGCACGCCACGCCGCCCGACGCGCCGCTGGCCGACCGGATGGCCGTCGAGGCGGCGATGGCCTTCACCGACGTCATCCGCTCCGGGCAGCTCGGCCGGCTCCGGGTGTGCGCCGCGGACCACTGCGAGGACGTTCACGTGGACCTGTCGAAGAACCGGTCGCGGCGGTTCTGCAGCGTCGCCTGCGCCAACCGCACCAACGTCGCCGCTTACCGGGTACGCCAGGCGGCCCGCTGAGGCCGGCGGTGCGGTACTGCACCACCCCCAGGTGGTGGCGGCGCTTAGCAACCTTCGCGAGATGCGGCCGGAATGATCCGTGAAGCCCGGTGGTGACGTAGCAACAGTGACGGAGGACCGGGCACGGGAGGCGCAGTGCCGGCGACGCTCTACCAGGTGGCCAGCCAGGCCAGGGACGGGATTTTTACCGGCCCATTGCCGACAGCTGGGCCCTGCGCTAACGTCCCCCGTGTGGGGGGGATCGACGCGTTTTTGGCGTCGCGCCTGACGGCAGGGGACGATCTCGCGCTGGCCGAGGCCTTTGACCGGTTCGGGCGGGCGGTGTATGGCGCGGCCCTGCGCGTGGTCAGGGACGGCGCGAGCGCGCAAGACGTCGTCCAGGACGTATTCGTCGAACTGTGGAGCCATCCCGAGCGGTACGACCCCGCGGCCGGCCCGCTGCGCACCTACCTGATCGTGCTGGCCCGGCACCGCGCGGTGGACCTGGTCCGCAGCGAACTGCGCCGGATCGCCAGGCAGGAGCGGCATCACCGGCTGACGCCTGGGCAGCAACCCGAGGCGCCAGGCGACCAGGTGCTGGCCGCCGCCATGGCCGCCGCGATAAGGGACGCGGTGCGGATGCTGCCCGACGGGCAGCGGCGGGTGGTCGAGCTTGCCTACTTCGAAGGGCTCACCTGCCGTGAGGTCGCGCTGGCGGCCGGCATCCCCGAGGGCACCGCCAAGTCGCGGCTCCGGCTGGCCATGGCCAAGCTGGAAACAATGCTGGACCGGCAGTTGCTGGAGTGGTCATGACGGCCGAACGGGAACCAGCGGTGCTGCCCGAGGGCCTGCGGACCCGGGTATTGGCGGCTTCGTGGCGGGCGCGGCCGGCCTGGCCGGTTCCTGACGTCCCGGAGATCTCCCCGGTGGAGGCGTTCGGGCGGGCGGTCGATGCACTGTACGGGATGCTGTGCGCGCTGGACGACGCGGACTGGCGGCGCCCCGTGCTGCGCGGCCTGGACGTACAGCACCTGATCGGGCATCTGACCGGGGTCGAGGAGGACATGCGGCGCTGCCTGTCCGGCGACCCGGCCGTGGCCGAGGCCGACCATGTCGGCTCCACCCAGCCCTGGGCCACCCGCCAGGCCGGGCAGCCGCCGGCCAGCACGCGGGCCGAGTGGCGCGGCGCGGCCGACCATACCCTCGCACTGGCCCGCGAGCAGGCAGACCTGCACGCCGAGGTGGCCTTGCACGGGATGCGGCTGCCCCTGGGCGCGCTGCTGATCGTCCGGGCGTTCGAACTGTGGACCCATGACAACGACATCCGCCGGGCCGCCGGGCTGCCGCCCGCGGTGCCCGACGCCTCGACGCTGCGGCTGATGACCGGGCTCGCCGCGCAACTGCTGCCGTACGGGGCGGCCCGGGCCGGGCTGCGCGAGCCCACGAAGGTGCACCTGGTGCTGACCGGGCCCGGCGGCGGCACCTGGGACGTCGTGATCGGCGACGCGGACCAGCCGGAGCCGGCCTCGGTCGGTATCGTGACCGGCGCGGTCGGATTCTGCCGGCTGGTCGCCAACCGTGCTGCCCCCGCGGAACTGGACCTGCACATCACCGGCGACGCCGACCGGGCCGCCGGGGTGCTCGCCGCGGCATCGGCGCTCGCGCTCGACTAGCCCGATCGGGCCAGATCGGCTGGGATCGGCGGGATCGGTCCGCCGGGTGATCCAGGCCCGGCCGCGGTGACGTATCCCTCCCGTAGCCCGCGCGGGTTACCGCGCGCGGAAAGGAATCATCGAGGGGGCCCGTAACCATGAGCATGCTTATCATTGCGAAATTCCAGGGGGACACCGCCAAGTTCCGCCAGGCGCTCACCGAACGAGCCGGTGAGTTCGAGAAGCACGCAGACAAGGCCCGCGCGGCGGGCGGCATTCATCACCGGTTCGGGGTCGGTGACGGCTTCGTGATGGTCGTCGACGAATGGGAGAGCGTCGAGCACTTCCAGCAGTTCTTCGGCAACCCTGAGTTGCAGGCGTTCATCGGTTCTATAGGCGCCGCCCCGGCACCGCCGGAGATCCTCGTTGCCGAGGCCGTGGCGTCGCGCGACGCTTACTAGCCGCGAAGCGGCGCACCGCGCCGGGGCACGCCGCCGGGCGGCCGGATTGTCTCCGGCCGCCCCTTTATCAAAGGTTGCCAGAAAAGGGCCACCGCCCACGGGCCACCGCGCGGCCACCGCGCGCAGGCCACGGCTCAGGCGCGGGCCAGTTCGGCGTTCGCCCGTTCGGTGATGATGCTCAGCACCCGGCCCGCTGTGGCCAGGTCCTGCGCCGGAAGGTCGCCCCACAGCCGCTGGGTGACCTCGGTCACGGCGGCCCGTATCTGCCCGAAGACTTCGGTTCCCGCGGCGGTGAGCCGCACCGGCCCGGCATCGTCGCCGGGATCGGCCACGAGCCGCGCGGCGGCCAGGCTGGCCAGGTGTTCCCGTGCCTGTGCCTCGCCGACCTTCAGGCCGTGGGCCACCTGGGCGACGAGCTGGCCCCGGCCGGTGGCTCCGCCGCCCGCGGCGGTCAGCGTCAGGGTGATCCATTGGGCCTCGGTCAGGCCCGGCCCGGCCAGCAGCCGGAACAGGATCGCGTTGAGGGTCTTCTCGGCCTGGCCGATTATCCGGGGGGTGAGGGTCGTGCTGGGGGACATGGCTGCTCCGGTGTTCCGTATCGCATCAATTTCGTTGGCTGCGCCAACGTTGGTCATGCCAACGATAGCAATCATTGGTGCGGCCAACAAATTCCCCTAGACTCGGCCGCATGACCGCCGACGACCGCACACCGGCCGGCGACCGCACGCCCGCCCGGCTGACCAGCAAGCCCACCTGGCTGCTCAGCCAGGCCGCGATGCACGGGCACCGGCTGCTGACCGACGGGCTCGCCCCGGCCGCGTCGCGCCCCTACCACTACCGGCTGCTGGCCGCGCTGGAGGAGTTCGGGCCGGCCAGCCAGGCGCGGCTCGGCGGCCGGGCCGGGATGGACCGCAGCGACGTCGTGGCCGCGCTCAACGACCTGGCGGCCCGCGGGATGGTCGAGCGCACGCCCGACCCGGCCGACCGTCGCCGCAACATCGTCACGATCACCCCGGCCGGCCGCGCGCACCTCCGGCGGCTCGACCGGCTGTTGTCCGGGGTCCAGGACGAGCTTCTCGCCCCGCTGTCACCCGCCGAGCGCGCGCAACTGGTGCGGCTGCTCACCCGGATACTTGAGCATCACGGCGCGGTGAGGTGACCGTCCACCCGCGCCGTGTGGTCACCGGGTTTGCCGCGCCGCGCGGCGGATCGGCGCGAAGGTCTCGGCCGGCTCTTTGGTGAGGAACTCGGTGATGAGCAGGTTGCACAGCTCCGGCTTTTCCACCAGCAGTCCGTGTGAGGTACCCGGCACCACGGCGAGTTCGGCATCGGGCAGGCTCCGGTACGCCTCGATGGCGTGCTCCAGGCGGACCTCGTCGTCGTCGGCCACCATGACGAGCGTGCGGCAGGTCACGGCGCGCAGGTCGGCAGGGGTCAACGCTGGCTCGCGGGCGTGCATGGCGGCCAGCTTGGCGACGATCACGCCGTAGTGGCCGATTCCGTCGGGTGACAGCTCGCCGTAGCTGCGTTCCAGGAACTCCGGCGGCTCGCCGTCAAGCACGCCTTGCGCCCAGCCGTCGCGGTGGAACACCCCGGCGGCGAGCACAAGCCGGCGCACCAGGTCCGGGCGGCGCAGCGCGACCACCAGCGCCACGACCGCACCGTCGCTGCACCCGGCCAGGTGGACCGGGCGGCCGATGACCGTCTCGATGAACGCGATGGTGTCCCCGGCCATCAGTTCGTAGCTGGCCGGCCCCGCGACATCGGGGGTGCGCCCGTGCCCGCGCTGCTCGGGCGTGTAGACGTGCAAGACCTCCGCCAGCGCCGCCAGGCTAGGGTCCATGGCCCGGGAGTCCACCCCGGCCCCGCCCGGATGCAGCAGCACGCATGGCTCACCGTGGCCGCGTTCGTCGTACCACATCGCCACGGCGGGCAGTTCGGCGGTCGGCATGGCCACCAGTCCTCTCTGTTCGCTCTGCTCACCATGGATGACTGGCGCGGCACCCGGAACTCATCGCCGCCTGCTGGTCACGGCGTACCCGGTGGCAACGGGCGGGCAACTGTGCCCAGGCTGTGACATGCTCGGCTTTCGTGACCACTGCAGGCGGCCGGAAAGCGGTCCTCATCGGGGCGGCCCTCCTGAGTGCCGCGCTCGGGCTGTCGGCCACCGGTGCGGCGGCATCGCCACGGCCAGCGGCCGGCCAGCCAGCGGCCGCCCGGCCAGCGGCCAGCCAGCGTGCGTCCGGCGGGCCCGTTGGCCCAAGTTCGACGTACAACGTGCTCACCAGCGTGAGCGCCGACTCGGCCAGCGACGCCTGGGCGGTCGGCTCGTATGTCGGCAACTCCACCGGTGTCCGGGACACGCTGATCCTGCACTGGAACGGCACGGCCTGGTCGCGGGTGCCCAGTCCCAGCCCGGGTACGCGGTTCAACGTGCTCAACGGCGTCAGCGCGGGCGGGGCACAGAACGCCTGGGCGGTCGGGTTCTACCGCGGCCAGGCGCCTGGCGCCCTGCCGCTGATCCTGCACTGGAACGGCACCTCGTGGTCGCAGGTGACCGCCCCGGCCTCGGGCATGCCGCAAACCGAACTCAACGGCGTGAGCACGGTCTCGGGCCGGGACGCCTGGGCGGCCGGCTTTGCCGGGAAGCCAGCCGCGGGCCTGTTCACCACCCTGCTGCTGCACTGGAACGGCTCGGCCTGGTCGCCGGTGGCCAGCCCCGATCCGGGCAAGACGGACAGCTTTCTCCAGGGCGTGAGCGCCACCTCGAACGGCGGCGCCTGGGCGGTGGGCAGTTACTCCCGCGGCAACACCCTGCGCACGCTGGTGCTGAAGTGGAGCGGCACGGCCTGGGCCCAGGTGAAGAGCGCCAGCCCGGCGCCGCCCGGCCGGTACAACCTGCTCGACGGGGTCAGCGCCATCGGGCAGGGCCACGCCTGGGCGGTCGGGAACAACCCCGACCTCACCACCGGGCCCGGCCAGACGCTGGTCCTGCAGTGGAACGGCACCTCGTGGCCGCGGGTGCCCAGCCCGGATTCGGGCGCGGGCGCCAACGCGCTCACCGCGGTGAGCGCCGTGTCCGGCACCGACGCCTGGGCGGTCGGCGACTCGCAGCTGAACGCCGGCAGCGGCCCGCTGCGCACGCTGATCCTGCACTGGGACGGCACGGCCTGGTCACAGGTGAGCAGTCCCAGCGCCGGCCCGGCCAGCAACGTGCTCAACGGGGTGAGCGCCGACTCGGCCACCGACGCCTGGGCCGTCGGGTACTACATCAGCAAGAGCGTGCGCTACGCGCTGATCCTGCACTGGAACGGCACGGCCTGGTCCGTGCGGTAGGCCCGGGCGGGTCGGCCAAGGCTACGCCGCCGGGATCGTGAGCTGCTGGCCCGGCAGGATCAGCGCGGGGTTGTTGCCGATGACGGACTTGTTCAGGTCGTAGATCTCCGGCCACTTGGAGCCGTCGCCCAGCTGTGAAGTGGCGATCGAGAAGAGCGTGTCGCCCTGCTGGACCACGTACACGTGTGTCTGGCCGCCACCATCCGGGCCGGGGTGCGGGCCCGGATGGCCCTGGTGGCCGGCCGAGAACAGCCGCCTCGGCCTGATCCGCCCGGGATCGGTGTGATCGTTGTCCGGGGTCACCGCGTGGGTGAAGTGGCCGGCCCGCTGCCAGGTCTGCCGGTCCCGCGGCCCGGCCACGCCGGACGGGAACACGTCAGGGATGTCGAACGAGCGGAGCCAGTCCATGATCCCGCCCAGCCCGCGGCACGGGCCGTCGGTGAACGGATGCGCCGCGAACCCGACCACCTCGATCTGGATGCAGGGGTTCCCCTCGGTGTTCGTCGGGAAGCCGAACTCCTGGAGCCCTCTGCCGTAGCGGTTGGCCGGGATGGCCTGCACGACCGCGCCGGACACCGGGTTCCACACCAGGTGCACGGAGAAGTTCAGCCGGTCAAGGAACGCGGCTATCGTCGCCGCGAACGTGTTCGCGGGGTCATTCTCCGTGGAATGCCACACGACACGGGGGAGACGGCCGTTGCAGGCGCCGCCGTCCATTCGCGCGAGCCTGTGCTTGGCGCCCGGCAGAAAAAGATCAGCCATCGGAGCCGCCCCCTTGGTCAGCTGGAACCTCGTCCGGTTCGACGTCTTGTGCGGTTGGTTCGAGTTGTGCTGGATGGCCGGCGATGAATTCCGGATCTGTCATGGTCCCCCTCCTGCAGAGCCGCGAGCTGACAAGGGCTCTTTAACTTCCCCAAAGCTGGACATTACCGTAGCATTACCATCTCTGACTGCTACGGAATACCAAAGGAACAGGAGGGGACAGTCATGTATCGGTCCCGTAGCCTTCTCACCTCGGCCTACGCGAAAGCAGGCGCCCTGGCCACGACGGGAGCGGTCGCCTTGGCGATCACCCTTGCCACCGCCACCGGCGCTACCGCCACCGACTCTTCGTTCTCGTTCGCGCTACAGCCGTCCTCGTCCGCCATTAGCGCGTGCCTGCCCAGCGCCTCGGGTCATGTGACGATCACCACGGGGGCGCTCAACGACGTCATGACGGTGACGATCCAGGGCATGCCCGCGGGCACGAGCTTCGACCTGTTCGTCATCCAGCAGCCGGGCGCGCCCTTCGGCGTCTCCTGGTACCAGACCGACATCCACGCCAACAGCAGCGGCACCGGCAGTGCCACGGTCCGTGGCGTGTTCGACTCGGAGACCTTCTCGGTGTCACCGGGCGGCACCACCACGTTCGCGCCCACCCACCAGTACCACCTGGGCCTGTGGTTCAACAGCCCGAAGGTCCCGTTCAACCTTGGCTGTGAGCCGGGGGCGACCTCGCCGATCGTCACGCCCTTCAACGGCAACCAGCACGCGGGCATCCAGGTGCTGAACACCGCGCAGTTCCCGGTGGCCGCGGGACCGCTGTCGCAGGTGCACCGCTGAGATCGGCCGGGTATGCCTGACCGGGCGGCAGGCATACCCGGCCTCGGGTGGCCAGGCGGCCCCGTTCGGCCGGCCACCGAGGCACTACCTTCCCTGGCCGCCGCGTTCTTCGGGCTCCAGGCCGAGAGCCAGGAGCAACTCGTGCAGGCTCTCGTAGCGCTGGCGTGCCGGGAGCGAAGCCGCCAGCTCGAGCAGCCCGTCACCGGCATTGCGTTCGGTCAGGATCTCCAGCAGCCGGTCCCGGCTCACCGGCCAGACGGTGCGGTCCAGGTGGCGGGCCAGGTCGCTGCGTAGCTCGACGGCCTCCCAGTTCTCCGCGGCCGGCGACTCGGCCAGCCTGGCTGCCGGGGCCCAGGTCGCCTCCCGCTCCGTCTCATCCTCGGGTTCCTCTTCGGGTTCGGGCCATTCCCCGGCGTACTGCCGCGCCTCGGCTTCGTCCTGGCGCTTGATCGCGTCATCACGGAGGGGGCCGTGCGTGCCGCTGGCTTGTTCGCTCACTGGCGTGCCTCGCTTACTTCGCTCACGTTGGCCGGCCTGCAGGCCCGGGCGCCCGCCATGGGCCGCCGGGTCGTAGCCCTTCCCCTTGCCGCTACCGGTATCCAGGAAACGTCCCAGGCGTCAACACCGCGACGTCCTCCCGTCAACGGGGTAGCGGCGGTCACCTCTTCAGCCGAGCTACGGCGCGGCCGGCGCCCCTAACGTGACGCCAAGACCACCAAAGGTCCACGGGGATAGATCCGCGGCATGCTGCCGCACCGGGGGAGATTCAATGCTTTATCACCGCGCGTTCGCCGCGTCCATCGCGGCGGCCGCCTTGATCACACCGCTGCTCGCGGTCAGCCTGCCGGCCAGCGCGGCGCGGCAGGCCCCGGGCACGGTCGCCCGGGCTGGCCACAAACACGGCCAGTCGGCGACCCAGACGCCCGCGCTGCCCGCGCCGCCGCGGCCGCCGCGCAGCCACCCGCGCCCGCCGGCCGGGTACCACGCGCCGACCGCGCTGACCCACAAGCGGCACGTGGCCAATGCGGCCCGCGGGGCCGCCGTCCCGGCGCAGGCCAAGACGTGGGGCGGATCAGGGACGGCCACCACCCTGGTGCTCTACGACACCACCAACTCCTGGGGCTACCTGGGCCAGCTCTACGGCATCGCGGGCGGGAACCTGGCCAGCCACTTCGGCAAGGTGACCGCCGAGCCGGTGGCCAACTACGTGGCCGGGCAGGTCAACAACTACACCGCGACGATCTACATCGGCTCGACCTACAACGAGCCGCTGCCGCTGGCGTTCCTCAACGACGTGCTGTCCACCAGCCACCCGGTGATCTGGGCGGCCGACAACATCTGGCAGCTCACCGGCACCGAGGGGAGCAGCGCGGACACCGCCTTCATGGCCAGGTACGGCTGGGACCCGTCCCAGTCCTACTTCGACACGACCGACAACCCGACCACGATCACCTACAAGGGCCAGGCGTTCACCCGCAATGCCGCGAACGGCGCCAACATTCTGGCACCCGACATCACCAGCCCGTCCGCGGTGACCGTGCTCGGCACGGCGAACTGCACCGACGCCAGCGGCAACCCGGCCGCCTGCGCGCCGATCGCGCAGAGCACGGGGACCAGCTTCCCGTGGGCCATCCGCAGCGCCAACCTGACCTACGTCGGCGAGGTGCCGTTCTCCTACATCTCCGAGACCGACCGCTACGTTGTGTTCTCCGACCTGCTGTTCCCGGCCCTGGCGCCGACGGCCACGCCGTCGCACCTGGCGCTGGTCCGGCTTGAGGACGTGGACCCCACCGCCGACCCGACCGCGCTGCGGCAGTTCGCCGACTACCTGTCCAGCCAGCACGTGCCGTTCAGCGTCGGGGTGATCCCGGAGTACACCGACCCCAAGGGCTACTACAACGGCGGCAAGAAGCAGACGATCACGCTGGCGCAGGAGCCCGCGCTCGTCGCCGCGCTGAAGTACATGCAGTCCAAGGGCGGCACGATCATCGAGCACGGCTTCACCCACCAGTACTCGAACATCGCCAACCCCTACAACGGGGTGACCGGTGACGACGCCGAGTTCTACCGGGCGCAGTGCTCGACCACCCAGCAGCCGCCGTACACCTTCGACAGCCCGTGCCAGAACACCGACTACATCGTCTGGACCGGGCCACTGCCGGGTGACTCCTCATCCTGGGCGGCGGGCCGGGTGCAGTCCGGCCGGAGCCTGTTCAGCAAGGCGGGCCTGAGCCAGCCGACCATCTGGGAGACGCCGCACTACTTCGCCTCGGCAGCGGACTACATGGGGATCGACACCGTGTACAGCACCCGTTACGAGCGGGAGATCTTCCCGAGCGGGCTGCTCGGCGGCACGCTGGACTACACCCACATCTTCGGCCAGTTCTTCCCGTACGTGGTGCACGACGTCTACGGCGAGAAGGTGATCCCGGAGAACCTGGGCAACTACGAGCCGCTGCCGGTCAACAACAACGCGCCCCGGCTGCCGGCCGACATCATCCACAACGCCCAGGTGAACCTGGCCGTGACGCAGGGGGTGGCCAGCTTCTTCTTCCACCCCACCTATCCCCTCAGCGAGCTGCAGCAGATCGTTGCCGGGATCAAGGCACTGGGCTACACGTTCGTGAGCCCGACCAGTTTGCCCGGGTAACCGGGAGCGCGCCGGCCAGCCGGAGGCAGGGCTGGCTGACCGGGGGTGCGTCTGGCCCGGCTGGAGTCCCTTCCAGCCGGGCCGGACCATGTCCGGAGAAAATGCGTGTCGGCACCACCGGCGGCTGGGGGATGATGCCGTCCGTGGAAAAAGCGGCCATCACGGCGGACCTGGCAGCGCGGCTGGTCGCCGCCCAGTTCCCGCGGTGGGCCGGCCTTCCGGTGCGGCGGGTCGAGCCGGGCGGCTGGGACAACGTCACCTTCCGCCTCGGCGCGGACCTGTCGGTGCGGCTGCCCAGCGGGCCTGGCTACGCGCAGCAGGTGGACAAGGAGCACCGGTGGCTGCCGGTGCTTGCGCGCCAGTTGCCGCTGCCGATCCCCGAGCCGTTGGGCAAGGGCGTCCCCAGGGTGCGGTTTCCCGTGGCCGTGGTCGGTCTACCGGTGGCTGCCCGGCACCCCGCTCGCCGAAAGCCGCGTCGCGGACCGGGCCGCCCTCGCGGCCGATCTGGCCGGATTCCTGGCCGCGCTCTACAAGATCGATCCAGCGGGCGGGCCGCCGCCCGGGCCGCACAGTTGCCACCGTGGCGCGCCCCTGACGGTCTACGACGGCGAGGCCAGGCGGGCGCTGAAGGCTCTCGATGGCGAGATCGACACCGCCCGTGCGGCGCAGGTGTGGCAGCAGGCCCTCGCCGCGACGTGGCACGGCGCGCCGGTCTGGGTGCACGGTGACGTCGCGGACGGCAATCTGCTTGTCAATAACGGCCGGCTGAGCGCCGTTATCGACTTCGGCTGCTGCGCCGTCGGGGATCCCGCCTGTGACACGGTCATCGCCTGGACCTACTTTTCCGGCGAGAGCCGCCGGGTGTTCAAATCCGGGCTTCCCGTGGACCGGGCGACCTGGGCCCGCGGCCGCGGCTGGGCATTGTGGAAGGCGATGATCGTGCTGGTGGACGCGTTGCGGGACGACCCAGAAGACGCCCGGGCGACCAAGGGCGTCATCGCCGAAGTGCTGCATGGCAACATCCGTTCATAACCCGACAAAACGTGACTCGGGCAAGGGGCGCGCGCCGTGCCGCGCCGAAGTATGATCCGTGCAAAGCGGCCGAGCGTAACGGGGGTCGCCAAAGTACGGAGGAGCGGTTCGATGGGCCTTCTCAACGAAGCTCGCCGCGAGTTCATCGCAGCACCGGATAGCTCGAAGGGCCAAATCGTCTACAAGTGGCCCGACCAGAACATCCGCAAGTTCTCGCGGGCCATCGTGGAGCCCGACGCGCTTGCCGTTTTCATGAACCAGGGCCAGGTCATGGGCGTACTCAACCCGGGCCAGCACACCCTGGACGCCTCGGAGCTCCCGTTCCTCGGCATGTTCGTGGACTGGGCGAGCAGCAGCAACGCCTTCAAGGCGGAGATCTACTTCGTCGGTGCGCGGGAATACCCGCACTGCCGGTTCGGCGGCCGGCTCGACGAGGTGCAGGACCCGCAGACCGGGCTGATCGTCACGCTCCGGGCGTTCGGGGAGTACGCGCTGCGTGTCCTCGACCCGGTCAAGCTGATCGTCAACCTGGTCGGCACGGTGGACGTGACGAACAACGAGGCCATCACCGGCTGGGTCGCGCAGCAACTGCTGAAGGTCACCAGGACCGCGATCACCACCCAGCTCATGTCGGGCGCATGGCCGATCCTCGGCATGTCCATGCACAGCCCGGAAATCGAGGCGGCCACGATGCCCGCGGCCAACGAGCAACTGGCGGACTACGGCCTGGCCATCGCCCGGTTCGGGAACCTCGACGTCAACCTCGACGACGACGACAACGCCCGGCTGAAGAAGCTGGCCGGCGACACCGCCTACAGCCGGCTGGCCGGCGGCTTCCTCCAGGCCGCGCAGGCCGAGGCGCTGCAGGGGGCCGGTGAGGGAATGGCCCAGGGCGGCGGCGCGGTGACGCCGATGTTCCTGGGCGCCGGCCTCGGCATGGCCGGCCAGATGATGCAGCCGCCGCCGCAGGCCCAGCCCGCACCGCCGCCAGGCCCCGGTTTCGCCGGAGGCGGCCAGGGCTTCGTGCAGCAGCCGCCGCAGGCCCCGCCGCCTGCCCCGGCGCCCGCGGCCCCGGCGGCCGCGCCGGCAGCCGAGGCGACGATGGAGTGCCCGCAGTGCCACAGCGCGGTGCGCGTCGGCTCGAAGTTCTGCGGGGAGTGCGGCACGCCCATGGCCAAGCACTGCACCAACTGCAACGCCGACCTGAGCGCCACCGCGAAGTTCTGCGCGGAGTGCGGCACCCCGGCCAACCCGCCGCCGGCGTAACCGGCGGCCCGGACGCCTGGCTCGGACGCGAGCCCAGCGGGGCCGGCCACGGGACCGGCCCGCCTTGCACACCCGTGCGCCCCGGGGGGCGTATGGCATGAAACTAGTGAAGGGCTGTCCTGATGGACCGTATCGAATGCCAGTGGTGCAAGGCCCAGAACGAGACGGGCCGCACCAACTGCACGACCTGCGGCGCGCCGCTCGACAAGAAGGATCTCGTCACCGACTCGGGCTGGGCCGAGGCGCCGCGGCTGCGTGACATGACGGAGTTCCGGTTCTCCAGCTCCACCTGCCAGATCGAGGGCGAGATCGTCCCGGTGGCCGAGATCGCCCTCGCCCAGGGCGACTCGGTGTTCTTCGAGCACCACGTGATGCTCTGGAAGGAACCCCAGGTGCCGATGTCGGCGCTGAACACCGGCGGCGGCATGAAGCGCACGCTCGGCGGCATGCCGCACATCCTGAGCGTCGCGCACGGCCCGGGCCGGGTCGCGTTCTCCCGCGACGCCACCGGCGAGGTGGTGGTGCTGCCGCTGCACCCGTCGATGGAAATCGACGTGCGCGAGCACGCTTTCCTCGCCGGGACGCACTCGCTGACCTATTCGTTCGTCCGGATCAAGGGCCTGGCGAACGTGCTGCACGGTGGCGGCGGCATGTACATGGACCGCTTCGTCACTCAGAACGAGCCCGGGCTGCTGCTCCTGCACGGGTACGGCAACGTGTTCCAGAAAACGCTGCAGCACGGCGAGAAGATCCTGGTGGAGCCGGGCGGCTTCCTGTACAAGGACTCGTCGGTGACCATGAACGTGTACAAGCAGAACGTCAAGACCGGGCTGATGGGCGGCCACAGCATGTACCTGGCCGAGATGGCCGGGCCCGGCCGGGTGGGCATCCAGTCCATGTACGTTCACCACGGCTCGGAGTAGGGGGCCGACATGACGATGCCACCTCCCGAGGGGGCCTACACCTGCCCGTACTGCCGGATGGCCAGCGACGGCGGCGGGGGCACCTGCCCGCACTGCGGCGCGCCGGTCGACGTCAGGCTCAAGGTGTCGGACTCCGGCTGGATCGAGCAGCCGCCGATCAGGGACATGGCCCACATCAGGTTCGGGCGGTCCACCTGCCAGGTCAGCGGCGTGTACGTGCCGGTGGCCGAGATGGCGCTGCACGACGACGACTCGGTCTACTTCTCCCATCACGTGCTGCTGCACACCGACCCGAACATCCGCTTCGGCAACCTGCCCCTGAAGGGCGGCTGGAAGCGGATGCGGGCCGGGATGCCGCTGATCATGATGACGGCGCAGGGTCCCGGGCACATCGCGTTCAGCGCCGACGAGCCGGGGGAGACCCTGGCCGTGCCGCTCGCCCCTGGCCGGGCCGTCGACGTGGTCGAGCACCGGTTCCTGGTGGCGACCGGGAACGTCAACTACAACTGGCAGCAGTCCAACCTCTGGTTCACCACCCAGGACGGCGACGACGAGGAATGGCACTACCCGCTGGGCAAGACCCTGGACCAGTTCGCCGCGACGGGCGGCAACGGCCTGTTGCTGCTGCACGCCCCGGGCAACACGTTCATCCGCGACCTGGCGCCTGGCCAGCGCATCCTGGTGCAGCCGGGCGGGCTGATCTGGAAGGACACCTCAGTCCGGATGTTCCTGCACTTCGAGTACCCGCACGGCCAGTACTGGTTCAGCTCTGCGCGCTATCAGGCCAAGTCAACCTGGCTGACGTTGCAGGGCCCGGGCCGGATAGCCGTCGGCTCTGTGTTCGAGCGGCCCGAGGGCTCGGGTTCTGTGCGCCGCACGTCCGGCGCCACGACCCAGCAGTGGTAGCTGCTTTCGCTGCGCTACGACGGCCCAGCCGGTGTGTCCCGCGGGCTGGGCCGGTTGCGTGCCTAGCTGGCAAGAGCCGGTGCGTCCCGCTGCGGCAGCAGGGGCGCCGCTGCTGCCGACCGGGAACGACTGCGGGGCAACCGCAGGTCTGGGAGTGTCCGGTCAGCTTGGGGTCTTGACGGCGAAACACGCGGGACCGCATCATCGTCCGTAAGTTCCCCATGGGCAGGTCAAGGGTCGACCTGCCCAGGCCGCGAGGTGGGCGCGGATGGGGGCACCTTCAAGGCGGCCGGAAGCTCGGGGTACGGGGTTGTTCTGTGTTGTTTACCCCCCTGCCCGGGGTGATGGCGGGAGAGGCAGTGGCACGTGCAAGAAAGCAGGAATGGGTCGCGGTGGCCGGCGTGGCCGCGACCGGCCTGGTGGCTGGGACGGTGGCGCTGACCGGGTCGGCGGCGGTGGCCGGGGCGCCCCGCGGCGCGGGTATCGCGGCGAAGACGCTGCATAACGCGGCGCCGGCCCGGTCGGCAGCGGCCCGGCTGGGGCCCCGGCATGGCCGCTTCCTCGGCATCCTGCCGAGCGGCAGCGCCCGGTTCAAGAACATCGCGGGCACGGCCAACGGCACGCCGCCGCTGGTCTACCACGGTGGCCCGGTGCAGCACTCGGAGACGGTGTACGCGATCTTCTGGGCTCCCGCCGGTCACTACCTCCCGGGTTCCTACCGTTCGACGGTCGCCCAGTACTTCGGCGACGTCGCGCACGACAGTTACGGGACCGGCAACGTGTACGCGGCGTCCACCCAGTACTACGACAACACCGGCCCGGGCGGGAAGAAGAACTGGGCCTCCTACAACGTGAACTACGCCGCCTCGATCGTCGACACCGATGCCGTGCCGGCCAGTGGGTGCACGAACTACACTCTGGGCGACTTCTCCACGACGTTCGCCTGCCTGCTCGACTCGCAGTTGCAGACCGAGGTCAGCAACGTGGTCTCGGCGCAGCACCTGCCGACCGGGCTCGGGGTCGAGTACTTCCTGTTCACGCCGCCCGGCCTGGGCAGTTGCTTCGACAGCAACCCGGCCGACGGCTGCTACGACCCGGAGGCAACCGCCGGGTACTGCGCCTACCACTCCAACATCGGCGGGACCACGCTGTACGCCAACATGCCGTGGGCGGACATCTCGGGCTGCCAGTACCCGGCGCCGGACAACCCGTACCCGAACGACGACGGCGCTGACACGGTCATCAACGTGACGAGTCACGAGCAGAACGAGACCATGACAGACCCACTGGGGAACGCCTGGTACGACAGCAGCGGTTACGAGAACGGCGACGAGTGCGCCTGGCTCTCGGAGACCACTCACTACAACGGCATCGGGGACTACTCGCAGACGATCAACGGTGACGAGTACATGATGCAGTTCGAGTGGAGCAACCGGAAGAACAACTGCGTGGGCACCAACACCTACGTCCAGCCCAAGGGCTCGTTCACCGCGGTGGCCGGCACCGGCACGCACGCCGAGAAGTTCACCGCGTCCGCGACTGACACCGACGACACGGTGTTCACCTATGGCTGGAACTTCGGCGACGGCACCTCCACGCTGGCCGGTACTGCAGCGACGACGCACACCTATGCGGCCGCCGGCACCTACACGGTGACGCTGGTCATCTTCGACAACCATGGCGACCAGGTCCGGATCGTCAAGAGCGTGGTCGTTTCCTGATGAACGCGAACGTGGCCGGGCCTCCCACGGCGGGAGGCCCGGCCACGGGGCGCATGCATCCGGGCTCACCCGCCGGGATTAAGGTTTCACCTCGCGGGGCAATCTCGCCGCAGACCCCATGGAGGTGTGATGACTGAGCAGGACCCGGAACAGCCCGCCGAGCAGTTCCACCGCGACCGCCGCGAGCACGGCGGCGTTCCCGGCGCGCCTCGACGATGACCAGCTTGCCCGCCTGACCGAGGAGGAACGGGTGGAGGCCGGGCTGGACGACTACGACCCGGACGAGGTGCCCCCGGCGACCGACGCGCCGCCGGAGCCGGATCTCGCCCGAGTCGGACGTGTTCCAGGAGGCACGGGCCGAGATTCGCCGCGAGTACGACAAGGACGAACTCAGGGTCGAAGGTCAGCGGGACCCGTACCCGCCGACACGTTACGACGAGTGACGTGCTGGCGATCTAACGCCGCCCGTCCCGGTGGTTCCGCGCTGCCCGGTAGAGCTGGTTGAATCGCATCGTGCGAGCATGGCGACGGGGACAGCCCGCCAGGGTCCTGGCGGGTGGCCTGATCGTGCTGCCCGTGCTGGCGGCCGCCGTCGTGACGGCATCTCCCGCCGCGGCGGTGCTGGCGCCATCACCGGGGCTCGCCGCGGCCCCCGCCGCGGCGCGGGCCGCCGGGGCGCTGCGGGTGAATGCCTGGGGCGGGGGCCTGGTGGACGCGGGCACCGGCGTGGCGGTGTGGGGTCAGGACTTCAGCGTCGCCCGGCCGATGGGCAGCGTCACCAAGGTGATGACCGCGCTGCTGGTGATCCGGGCCGGTGACCTGGGCCGGGAGATCGAGGTCACCAAGGGGGCGATCCGGTATGTGCATAAGCGCGGTGCCAGCAGTGCCGGGCTGATCGCCGGGGATGTGCTGACCGCGCGCCAGTTGCTTGAGGCGATGCTGCTTCCCTCCGGCTGCGACGCGGCCTACCTGCTGGCCACAAGTTACGGCCCCGGCCGGAACACGTTCATCGCGAAGATGAACGCCGCGGCGCAGGCGATGGGGCTGACCTCGACCCATTTCTCGCACTACGACGGCATGCCCTACCCGACGGAGCACTCCACCTACTCATCCCCGGCCGACCTCATCCGCCTCGGCGAGCAGGCCATGCGCCTGCCCCTGTTCCGCCGGATTGCCGCCCAGCACAGCTACCATCTGGCCGCCGCTCCCGGGCACCACGGCTACCTGTGGCAGACCACCGACGAGCTGCTCGGCTCCTACCGTGGCATGCTGGGCATCAAGACAGGCAACACCAACGCCGCGGGCAACTGCTTCCTGTTCGAGGCGCGCCGCGGCAGGCGCACCCTGGTCGGCGTGCTCCTGCACGTGAACCCGACCAGAAACGGAACCGCCCTGTTCACCGCGGCCAGGAAACTGCTGAACTGGGGCTTCCAGCGAACCTAGCGCCCAGGCCAGCGGGGGTTCCGGGGATCGCTCCGCCGGGCCGCCCCTTCAGGGCTTGCGCGCCACGCCGGCCCACAGGGCCGCCGGGCTGGCCGCCTCGCTCTCGCTGGTCGGCCGCCACTTCGACGCCTGCACCATCCCCGGATCCACCAGTTCCAGCCCGTCGAAGAACCTGGCCACGGCCGAGCTGTCACGGAAGGTGACCTTCTCGGCCATCATCTTGTTGAGGCTCTCCGCCATCCTGGCCATGGCCTCGGCGTTGATGTCCTTGGCCGGGTGGGACAGCGCCAGGTAACTGCCCGGTGCCAGGGGTTCCAGCAGCGTTTCCACGATCCGGTACGGGTTGTCCTCGTTGTCGAGGTGCTGCAGGACGGCCATCAGCATCACCGCGACCGGGCGGCTGAAATCCAGCAGCCCTGCCGCATTGGCCAGGATCCCCTTGGGATCCCGCAGGTCCGCGTCGATGTAGTCGGTGGCGCCCGCCGGGTCACTGGTCAACAGCGCCCGGGCGTGGGTGAGCACGACCGGGTCGTTGTCCACGTAGACGATCCGGGCTGCCGGTGCCACCGACTGGGCGACCTCGTGGGTGTTGTTCGCCGACGGGATGCCGGTCCCGATGTCCAGGAACTGGCGGACCTCGCATTCTCCGGCCAGAAAGCGAACCACCCGGGCCAGGAACGCCCGGTTGGACCGTGCGGACAGCCCGATCTCCGGGAAGGCCCTGATCGCCTGCTCGCCCGCGGCCCGGTCGGCGGCGAAGTTGTCCTTCCCGCCCAGCCAGTAGTTGTAGACCCGGGCGACGTGCGCCACGCTCGTGTCGAACGGCAGCGCAGCGCCGCTGTTGACCGTCTCCCCGTGGCCTTCGCCCACCATTGACCGCCCGCTTCCGCCGTTGTTTGCCTGCACAGCGTACCGCCGCCAGCGGCGCCGGGAAGCGGTGCTCCGGCCGCCCGGCGGGCGCACGGCCGGGCAGCCGGGCACTTGGCTGCGGGCGCGTGGCAATCACCCGTCCAGGGGGATGCCCGGCGGCCGGCCCGGGGCGAACCTGATCAGTCGTTGGCCTCGCTCTTAGGACGGTCGCCATGACTGACGCTACGAACCGAAGCAATCTGCCGCTAGCTAATGAGCGTTGACCTGGCGCGGTGGCAGTTCGCGCTCACGTTGGTCAACATTTCCTGTCCGTCCCGGTCACCATCGGGCGTGCTCGTCTGCCACGCCTGGCCCGGCCCGTCAGGTCTCGTCCTGCAGGCGGCGGACCTCGAGGACCTGGACGCCGAAGGTCTCCAGCCTGGCCAGGAGCCCGTGCAGCGCTGCCTGATCCTGGAGCGGGCCGTGCACCACCGTTTCGACCTGGCGCACCGATGCGCTGAGCCGCTCGAAGTCGAGCAGCGCTTCGGCAGGCAGGACTCCGGCTATGCGGATCTCGTAATACACGGACGGCACCGCCGGCCCCCAAGGTTCGCGGGAAAACGCCACAGCGATCCCACCCTGCTCCGGCCGGGCCGGTGACACCCCACTCGGCACGGGTGATACGGCGCAGCGCCCGGGAGCCGGGTGGCCTCACCCTGGTGAGATCACCGGAGGGTGATGACGGGTCACCCGGGTCCATGCGAGAACAGGTACCTAGCGGGCTAGCCCGCTAGGCGGCGGGGCCGGCCGGCGACCGCCGCTCGCCGGGGGGGCGGAGGCGATGGCGATGGTGACCAGCGTGACCATTCCCGATACCGCCGGCTCCGGACGGCAGACAGCGGGGGCTGGCGATCCACTCCTGGCGTCTAAGGTCACGGTGCCCGGCGTGCCCGAATGGCTGATACCCCGGCCGCGCATCCAGGCGCTTATTGCCCAGGGCGCCCGTGGTCCGGTGACGGCGTTGACCGGGCCTCCGGGGGCAGGCAAGACGATGGCTCTTGCCCTGTGGGCTGCGGGCGGCAATACGGCATGGGTCACCATCGACGACCACGACAACCAGCCGAGAGTGTTCTGGTCCTACGTCCTTGAGGCGCTGCGCCGGGCAGGCGTGCATTTCCCCAGGCCAATGCCCACGGCGGTGCGCCGGTATCCGGTCGACCATGAGTTCCTGCTCCGGTTCGCCTCGGTGATGGCGGCCCAGGATCCTCCTGTCACCCTGGTCCTTGACGATGTCCACCTGTTGACCAGCGCGAAGGTGCTGGAAGGGCTGGCCTACGTGCTGAGGCACGCCACCCCGGGGCTGCGGCTTGTGGTCGCCTCGCGGATGGATCCGTTGCTGCCGCTGCACCGGTACCGCCTCACCGGGGAACTCACCGAGATCCGGGCCGGTGATCTCGCCTTCACCACCCCGGAAGCCTGCCTGCTCATGGCCCAGCACGGCATCGGGCTGTCGGCGGAGTCGCTGGACCGGCTCACCAGGCGGGCCGAGGGCTGGGCGGCGATCCTGCGCCTGGCCGCCATCTCCATGGACGGGCACTCCGACCCCGATCAGTTCGTCAAGGAACTCGTCGCGGAGGACAGCGCCGTTGCCAGTTACCTGGTGGAGGAGGTGCTCAACGTCCAGCCACCGCACATCAGGAACTTCCTGCTGCGCACCAGCATCCTCGACCGGATCAACGAGGAGCTTGCCAGCGAGGTCGCCGGCGGCCCCAAGCAGGCCGCCATGCTTCCCGACCTGGCGCACGTGAACGCGCTCGTCCAGCGGGACGACGGCGGCTGGTACCGCTACCACTCACTGTTCGCGGCGGTCCTCCGGCTGAAGCTGCGGCGCGACGACCCCGGCGGGATGCGGGACCTGCACCTGCGGGCGGCGAGATGGTTCCGCCGGCACGGGTACCTCAGCGAGGCGGTCCGGCATGCCGCGGAAGCCGGTGACTGGCAGTTCGCGGCCAGCGCCGTGGTCGACGAGCTTGCCGTGGGCGAGCTCATCGAGCCCCAGGGCAACGAGGTACTTGCCGACGGCTTCCGGCACATGCCGCGGGACGTCCGGTGGACGGCGCCACAGCCGCTGCTTGTCGCCGCGGCGATAGAACTTGCCCGCGGCGAGAACGCCACGAGCGGCGCCTTCGTCCGTGCCGCCGAAGGCATGCTCGACAAGCTTCCCGCGGAGGCGGAAACGCCGTCCCGGCTCGCCGCCTCGCTGATCCGCATCGCCCTGGCCCGCAGCACCGACGACGTCGGGTCCGCCGCGGCCGCGGCGGACAGCGCGGAACTCCTGATCGATGCCGTACCCCGGCAGCAGCTCGCCCGGCGTCCCTGGAACCAGGCACAGGTGCTCGCGGGCCGCGGTGCCGTGCAACTGTGGCTGGGCCGGTTTGACGAGGCCGTGGCCGTCTTCGCGTCGGGCGTGGTCCCCGGCCGTGCCCGGCAGAGTGCGACCGGGCGGGCCGACTTCCTCGGGCACCTTGCCCTGATCGAGGCGCTGCGAGGCAGGCTGAGCCGTGCCGAGGAACTGGCCGGCCAGTCGGCCAGCAGGCCAGAGGACGGCCCCGACTGGCCGGTGGGCGCGTGTGGCGCCGCGGCAGAAGTGGCGCTCGCCTCGGTGCACGTGGACCGGAACGAACTGCCGCCAGCCCGCCGCTGGCACAAGCGGGCCGAGGACGCCCTGCGGGCCCGGCCGGACAAGCTGATCGGCGTGCTGGCAAGCCTGGTGGCGGCCAGGTACAGCCTGGCGGAAGGCCGCGGCCGGGCAGTTCTGGACGTCGTGAGCCGGGCCAGGGAGGGCTGGTCACCGCCTGCCTGGATCGAGCAGCAGATGCTGCTGCTCGAGTCGTGGGCCCATACCGCCGTCGATGACTACCAGACGGCCATCGAGGTGGCCAATCGCGCGGGCCCGGAATCCTCGCTCGGCGCCACGGTCGCGCTCGCGCGTGCGCTGCTGGCATCTGCGGACCGGCAGGCCGCCGCGCGGGTGCTCGCCGCCGCGCCCTCCGGCACCGAGGCGGCCACCGAGGTGCGCATGGCTGCATGGCTGGTCGACTCGCGGCTGAACTACGGCGCCGGAGATGCCGCGCGCGGCCGCCGGTCCCTGGAGCATGCGCTGCGGCTGGGCGAACCCGAGCTGTGCCGGCTGCCCTTCACGATGGAACGTGACTGGCTCCGGCCGGTGCTTCAGCGGGATCCCGAACTGGCTCAGGCCTACCGCCGCGTGCTGGAGCCCGACCTGATCAGGCCCGGCTGGATGGAGATCAGGCAGCCAGGGAACAGGGAAGCGCCGGTGATCGTCGAGCCGCTGAGCGAGCGCGAGCGCGAGGTGCTTGAACACGTGTCGGCCATGGAGAGCACAGCCGAGATCGCCACCGAGATGTACATCTCGGTGAACACCGTCAAGACGCATCTCAAGAGCATCTACCGCAAGCTCGCGGTGACGCACCGCGGCGAAGCCGTCCGCCGGGCCAAGAAACTCGGTCTGCTCTGACGCCGCCCGTCCCCGCGCCGCACGGGCGCCGGCGCGGGGACGGGCGGCAGGTTCACCCTGGCGGGACCCTCACCTGGTGCTGCCCAGCGCGGTCTCCGGGCGTAGCACGCCCGGGCCGAGTTCGTTCAAACTGACAATATGCAGTGCAAATTCCTGAAGCCGGTCGATCAGGCCATATAGTTCGGACTCATCGCGCACCGAGGCCGTAATGCAGGTCCAGCCCCGGCCGGACTCGACCGCGAACCCGTCCAGGATGCCCGACAGCAACTGCTGGCATTCACCCCGGAGTATGATCCGGTACCGCTGGCGGGGGTTCGGGGAGCCACTCATGGCCTGTTCCTCCGATGGCACGAGATGCAGCGACTGTCTGCCGCCACTGCCCCGGGCGTATCGACTTACACCTTCTTACACATTGACCAGGTGAGAAAATACACCCGTCCTTGGGATTCACCCGGGTGATCTGGCGCCTTTAGATTCCCAGCCGTTTGCCCCGCGCCACGGCGTCGTGCCGCGAGGAGACGCCGAGCTTACGGTAGATGGCCTGGGTGTGCGTCTTGACCGTGTTCGCCGACACGTACAGCTCGTGCCCGATCTCACGAAGCGAGAGCGAGCCGCCGAGCATGCGCAGCACCGCCACCTCGCGCTCGGTCAACGGTTCGGCGTTGTCCGCCTCGCGCGAGGGGCGGGCGAGACGGCGGTCAAGATCGGCCAGGCGTCCCTGCAGCGCCTCGGTGCCCTCCGGCAGCGCGGCCAGCACCTCTCGCGCCTCGTCGGCCAGTTCCGCGGCCCCGGCGACGTCGCCGAGCTGGAGCCGGATCCGTGCCAGCAGGAAGGTCGGCACGATCGTGTTCCAGGGCCCGAGGCCGGAGTTCTTCCTGCGCAGGTCGAGTACTGGCTCAAGCTCCCGCCGGGCCTCTTCGAACCGGTCCTCGGCGGCATACACCGCCGCGGTCGCGGCGTAGGCCAAGACGGTCTGCGGCAGCCTGCCGAGGTCACCCTTGATGGCGAGGTCGCGCGCCGCGTGCGCGTACTCCCGCGCCCTCGGCAGCCTGCCCTGCTCGACCAGGACCATGGCCAGCACGGCCGCGGCGAACATGCGGATCAACTGCAGTGACGCCTCGCTGTGCACCGCCTCCTCCAGGGGCCGCACCGCGGCCTGGTGGTCAGCGGCCAGGAAGAGGGAGAACCCAAGTGAGGTTCTGGCCAAGGCGAAGTACGGCGAGGCCGGGTCGTTTTCGATCGTGGCCGCCGTGCACGCCGCCTCGGACATCTCCGGGAGGCCGTCGAAACCGAAGGCGGCCCGCAGCAGCGCCGCGGACGATTTGAGCGAACGCATCCCGTCGGGAAGCGGGCCGTCATAGCGGCCCGTCTCGATGACCGGCAGCCAGCGTCGTACGCTCCGCTGGTCGCCGGACAGAGCCGCTGCCCAGGCCGCGCAGTGCGCCGCGAGCGGATAGGCGGCGATCCGGTCGTCGCCAAGCGCCCGCATCCAGCCGCGCACCGTTGATGTCCTGCCCTTGTCGACGTAGACGTGCCAGTAGCGGGCGATGAGCGCGACGGCCCGGGCCGGGTCGCCCGCGGCGAGGGCGTGGTGGACCGCCTCCTCCGCCGACCCGGCCGACTCGTGCCAGGCGCTCGCCCGCGCGTGCAGGGTCGCCACCAGGGCCGGCTCGGTCCGGCCGAGCCGGCTCCGCAGTAGCTGCGCGAACAGGTGGTGGTACCGGTACCACTGCCGGTTGTCATCCAGCGGCACCAGGAAGAGGTTCTCCCGTTCGAGCACCTCGATGATCCCCGCCGCTCCCGAGGCCCCGGTGACCGCGTCGCAGAGCGGGGCGCAGAACCGGGTCAGCACCGAGGTCCTGGCCAGGAACTCCTGGATTTCCGCGGGCTGGCGGCTGAGCACCTCCTCGGCCAGGAAGTCCACGATGAACCGGTTGTTCCCCGTGAACTGCCGTATGAAGGCGTGCGGCGACGGATGGCCGCGCAGGGAGATGGCGGCCAGGTACACCCCCGCGGGCCATCCCTCGGTCCGTTCCATGAGCTGATCCAGGTCAGGCTCGCTGAGCTGGATTCCGGCCACGGCGAGCAGCAGCTCCGCGGCCTCCTCCGAAGTGAAGCGCAGCTCGCGGGCCCGCACCTCGGTCATCTCCCCGGCTGCCCGCAGCCGGGCCAGCGGCAATGGCGGATCGGCCCTGGTGATGAGCACGATCTGCACGGTCGGCGGCAGGTGCAGCAGCAGGAACTCGAGCTGCTCGTGACAGCCGCGGTCTCTGATCACGTGATAGTCGTCGAGCACCAGGACCGCCGGCGCCGAGAGCGCGGCCAGCTTGTTGGCCAGCATCGGCAGCACCGACTCGGGAAACTCAGGTGCCTGCGCCCGCAGTTCGGCCAGGATCGCTTCGCCGTCGATCTGAGGGCAGGCCCGGGTCAGCGCGCTGACGACATACCACCACAGCCGGCCCGGGTCGCTGTCGCCGCGGTCGAGCGAGACCCAGGCGAACGGCCTGGTCTCCGCCGGGCTGGACCGCCACTGCGCGACGAGGGTGGTCTTGCCGAACCCGGCCGGCGCGTCCACAAGCACAAGCTTCGCGGCGGTTTGCGCCAGTTCGGCGATGAGTGCCGACCGCTCCACCCACTCGGCCCGGGCACCCGGCGGGTAGAGCTTGGTCTCGATCGGTGCGTCGAGCCCGGGCAGGCCAGAAGACGTCGCAGGAAAAGTGCCAAGGCCTTGCCCCGGTTGCCCTCCTGTGCCGAGTCGACCGCCGTGGTGCACTCCGTTGAGACTAATGAATAAATCCAGCTTTGGCTAGGAATGACGTCGCGTGTCCGTTCCGGTCCATTTCCCGCGCGCGGCGCGGGAAAGTGCCCGATAGATGAGTTATATCACGGATAGCTACAGCTCTCATTACTTTGAGCTACCTACCCAGGGCGGGCCCGGGTCACCCGTGCCGGGCGAGGCGAATCGGCGCTCGCGCCGTCACTGTTGGAAGGTGCGGAGGAGGTGGCAATTGCGATGACGATCGGTGCCAGCGTTGCCCTCATCGTGGTCGGCGCGATTCTCCGGTTCGGCGTGACCTGGAAGCCCGCGCATGTGGATCTTCAAGTCATCGGCGTGATCCTCATGGTCGCCGGGGTGCTCGGCCTGGTGCTGTCCCTGCTCTTCATGGTGCTCAGGCGCAACGACCGCCGCTCGGCGCAGGTGTACGAGGAGCGCCGGTATACCGACCCTCCGGCGTGACCGCAGCGCCTGGCATGCCTGGTCAACGCGGGTGCGGCCCGGCCCGGCGGTATCACCCGCCGGGGGTGGAGCAGTACCGCCCGGGGCTTGATGAACTGGGCCGGATTCGATCCGAACCGAAGGAGAAAGAGGCATTATGGCTGACTTGATCGCCATTGGCTACCCGGATGAGGCCACCGCCGAGGCCGCCGCCGAGGAGGCGCGCAGGCTCGCGCGGGATCTCATCATCGAACCCGACGCGATCGCGTCGATCGTCAGGGACAGGGAGGGCAGGTACCACGTACACACCAGCCACCACCCGGTGGGCGCCGGTGCGACGTGGGGCATGTTCTGGGGCCTGCTCTTCGGCCTGCTGTTCTTCATCCCGGTGTTCGGCCTGGCCGTGGGCGCGGGCCTCGGGGCCCTCATGGGCAAGGTCACCAAGACGGGGATCGACCGGGAGTTCCAGGAGCAGGTGCGCGGCATGCTGCAGCCGGGGACCTCGGCGCTGTTCCTGATGGTGGAGAAGGTCACGCCGGACAAGGCCACCGAGGCGATGGCCAAGTACGGCGGCACCGTGCTGAAGACCTCACTGTCCAAGGAGGGCGAGGCCGAACTCCAGGAGGCTCTGCACGGTGGGGCCACTGAATAAGGACCCCAGTTCTTTCGTGAGGCCATTCTGCCTGAATTGCTTTTCCGTGGTGTGATCACAAAGCCCACTCCGCAATTAGCGATCCGCTGCCCGGCTTACGGGCCATATACGGATGGATGTTACGACAATGAACGGCTGGTTCTGGGGTCTAGGAATCCTGTATCTAGTTTTGATTGCCACCCTGGCCGTCATGACCTTCCGCAAAGGTCACTGGGTGCTAGGCCTGATCGGTTTCATCTTCCCGATCCTGTGGCTTATCGGCGCGGTCCTGCCCAGCAGGAACCGGCACGGCAGGCACTGACCCCGCGGCGGGCGGCCCGGCCGAGGGCGGTCCGTCCGGAGCCGGCCGGGGTGCCGGGATGAGCCACGCCGACACCACATAGGCGACCACCACTGCGACGATCACCACCGGCATGACGGCCAGGCCGTCCGAGGTGAGCAGCACGGTAGCCAGCAGGACGGATGTCATCGGCAGCCGGAGCATCACCGCGCACATGGCGCCGATCCCCATCGCCGTGGCCGGGATCAGCTCCAGCCCGGGCAGGTGCGACAGCGCGATCCCGCCTACGGCCCCGACGAACATGGCCGGAAAGACCGGGCCGCCGCGGAACCCGCTCATCGATACCGAGTAGGCGAGGCCCTTGCAGACCAGGAGCAGCAGGAGCGCGCCAAGCGTGTAACCGGCACTGTGGACGATCAACGGGCCGAGCGCGTCCTGCCCGGAGAACAGGACATCGCTCGCCTTCTTGCCGGTGCCCGCCGCGTAGCCGATGGCCAGCCCGGCGACGGCCAGGCCGGCCACCACCGTGGCGAGGACCCGGTACTCCACATGCGGCCGGAGCGCCAGGGCGAGCCGCCGGATCCCAGAGCCGAGCAGGGCGGCGGCCACCCCGATGACCAGAGCCCAGCCGAAGTCGGCACCGGTCAGCGGCCCGGTGTGGGGCAGGCCGGGTATCGACAGCGAGAAGGTGCCGAGCCCGGTCCAGTTATCCAGGCCGATGAAGATGAGCGAGCCGATCCCCGAGGCCAGCAGGCCGGGCACGAGCACAAGTTCCAGCGCTGCCCCGGAGATCCCCGCCGCCTCCATCAGCAGGAAGGCACCGAGCAGCGGTGAGCCGAAGAGCGTGCTGATGGCGGTGAAACTGCCGGCGGCGGCCATCATGGTGGTGACCTGCGGCGGAGCGTCCTTCCTTGCAAGCCGGACCGCGCACGCGCCCAGCCCGCCGCCGAGGGCGATCAGCGGCGCCTCGGGCCCGAGCACCACGCCCAGGCTCAGCGTGGCGAGCGCCGCGAGGACTACGCCAGGCAGATCGGCCAGGGCCGGCGGTGGCCCTCCCGCCTGGAGTCCGTCGGCCGGTGAATGTCCCCCGGTTCCCGGCAGGTGCCGGAGGGTGAGCCCGACCAGGAGCCCGGCCAGCGCGAGCACCGGCAGCGGCCACCACAGCGGCTCCCCGTGAAAGCCCAGGCCCTTGGGAAGGTCGGTGTAAACCCACTGCTGGAGCTTGCCGACCAGCGCGAGAAAGCCGTAGGCCACCGCCGAGATGGGCACGCCGATGATCGCCGCGAGTGCCAGCAGCACCAGGTAGCTGCGGGAGCGCAGCAACGCCGCGGGATCGGGCGGCGTAGTCGTCACGGTTCCTCCCGCGCGCGGGGTCACAAGCCGTGCTCGGCGGTGATCCGTCCCGCTGCGGCGGCCTGCGTCAGTGCCTGGTAGTCGCGCTCGTTCTGGTCGCCATACGCCGCGGCGAACTCCACGATGGCCCGGTCGAACACATCCGAGGTGCCAAGGTAGGCGGCGATGGCGATGCGGTCGCCGGAGCGGGCATGGGCCCGGGCCAGCGTCCAGCCGCACACCTCGCCGTAGGCCCGCATCCCGGCCGGCACCATGGTCGCGACATCGAGG
Organism: uncultured Actinomycetes bacterium; assembly: GCA_963762735.1. GTDB lineage: Bacteria > Actinomycetota > Actinomycetes > Streptosporangiales > Streptosporangiaceae > DASXKD01. The sequence continues at coordinate 174,269 of CAVXMG010000006.1, forward strand.
GAGAACTTCCAGTCCCTGAGCTGCCGCACGTAGAAGTCGCGGGTCTTGCCGTCCAGCCCGTCCTGGTTCCGCTGCCAGCCGAGGAAGATGTCGCTGGCGGCCTGCATCAGCCGCTGGCCCGCGACGACCCGCTGGCCCTGGTTGGCATACTTGCTGGCGCCCACGAACCGGCTGAGCACCGACCGTTCCGCCTCCTTGACCTGGAGGAACAGCGGGTCGGCGGTGTCATGGCCGAGAAACAGCACGATCCAGCACCGGGTGCCGACGCTGCCGACGCCGACGACCTTGCGGGCCATATCGCACGGCTCGAACTGCTCTAGCAGGTACCGGCGGTCGGTTTCCAGCGTGCGCCGGTACTGCCCGATGAGGCTCTTGAGCTGTGCGGTGAAGGCGGTCCGGTCCGCCTCGCCGGGCAGCAAGTCGGCGACGGGGACGAGCAGCGGCGGGTCGGAGATGATCCGTGGCCGCCCGTCCACGACGCGGGTCAGCTTGGCCACTTCCCGCATGCTGTCCCTGGTCCGTGCCTTGGCGATGCCCTCGTCGACCCTCTTGCGCTGCCGCGCGGTCATCTGGGAGTCCAGGTCGGCCCGCAACTGTTCCACGTCGGTGCGGGCGTACCAGACGTCCAGGTTGGTCATGGCCGCGAAGCCGCGCATCGCGAGCCGGTACCTGGCGGCCGCCGCCGTGACGATGTCGCGGCGCTGCTTGGCGGGGAACCCGTTGTCCCGCGCCGCCACCTCCAGGCTGGCGGCCAGCCGCTTGACGTCCCATTCCCACGGGCCAGGCAGGGTCTCGTCGAAGTCGTTGACGTCGAACACCAGGCGGCGCTCGGCGGAGCCGAAGATGCCGAAGTTGGACAGGTGCGCGTCACCGCACGCCTGCACCGCCAGCCCGGAAACCGGCGTGGTGGCCAGGTCGCTGGCCATCGGCAGGGCCGCTCCCCGGTAGTAGGTGAACGGGGAGACCAGCATCCGGCCCCAGCGGATCGGCACAAGCTCGGGCACCCGGGTGGCCGCCTGCTCCTCCAGCAGGGCGACCGGGTCGGGCCGGTCCGGGGCCGGCTCGAATACCGCGTGGCTGGTTCGGGGGACCGCCGAGCGGGCCGCCTTGCCCCTGGCGGCGCGTTCCGCCGGGGTCAGCCGCACCAGGCCGGCGTCCAGTTGGTAGCGCAAGGCACGCCGGGGCGGAGCCTCGGTCGTCGATCCAGGCATGGTCAGCTCCTCTCCGGTGCTGCGCCTGCTTAAGCGGGCGTCATCTCCCTGGCCCGGACGGCGTGCCGGAGCAGTAGCCCGCCGATGATCTCGAATACGCCCATCACCATGAACCAGATACCCAGCAGCAGGGCCAGGACGTCAAGCGACGAGGCGGGAGCGGCCGCCACGGCGATCCCCGCGATGAGGCTCGCTACACCGAAGATGATCCACCAGGCACGTCCCTCGCGGACGCCGCCGGAGATTCCCCCGATGAGTGCGGCGAGCCCTTGGACTATCCAGGTGATGCCGATGATCAGGCCGATGAGCGACCGGGTCAGGTGCAGGTGCCGGATCAGGATGACGCCGACGACGATGAACAGCAGCCCGGCGATGCCCAGCCAGACCCGGTGCGGCTCGGCCGTGTCGAACACCCGGATCAGGTGGAAGATGCCCGAGAGGATCATCAGGATGCCGAGCAGTACCGCGATCACGTTCACCGAAGTGGTCGGGTGCACGGCCACGATAAGCCCGAGGATCAGGGTCGCCGCGCCGAGGAACAGCGCCGCCTGCCATGAGGCGGCCAGCACCTCGGGAGGTGAAGGCCGTGCACCGTCGTCAACCATGGCGTCTCCTCACTCCCGGCGCGCCACCCGCTCCCATCGATGCTGGCCAGGCGCTCCGGGCATGTCGTCACCCGCCCTGGGTGAGAGCGATCATCGGCTGGCGGGACGCCGCTCCGGCTCACCCTCGCGGGGTGGTGCCGGACCCGTTCGGCGATCCCTATGGTCACGGTTAAGGCGCGAGAACCCGGGAGCATGCGCGCGATGTCCAAGACACGGCACCAGCTTCGTCCCATGAAATGGATCCCTGGCAGCACGTTCTGGATGGGCTCGGCCAGCTTCTATCCGGAGGAGCGCCCGGTGCACCAGGTCACGGTGGACGACTTCTGGATGGACGAGCGCACGGTGACCGTGGCCGAATACCGCCGCTTCGTGACCGCCACCGGGTACCTGACCGTAGCCGAGCGCCCGCTGGACCCGGCCGACTACCCCGATGCCGACCCCGCCCTGCTGGTGCCGGGGTCGCTGGTCTTCCACCGCACGAAGGGCCCTGTCGACCTGCGGGAGTACCGCAACTGGTGGGCGTACGTGCCCGGGGCAAGCTGGCGGCAGCCCGCCGGGCCGGGCAGCGACTGCCGCGGCCGTGACCGGCACCCGGTGACCCACGTGGCCTACGAGGACGCCGAGGCCTACGCGGCATGGGCTGGCAAGGAACTGCCCACCGAGGCGGAATGGGAGTACGCCGCCCGTGGCGGCCTCGACCGGGCGGTTTACGCATGGGGCGATGAGTTCGCGCCGGGCGGCCGGATGATGGCCAATACCTGGCAGGGCCAGTTCCCCTGGCAGAACCTGCGCACCGGCGGCTACGAGGGAACGTCGCCGGTCGGGTCGTTCCCCGCAAACGGCTATGGCCTGTTCGACATGACCGGCAACGTCTGGGAATGGACGTGTGACTACTTCACCCCGCGCCATCCGGGGCCTGCCGGGGATGCCTGCTGCGCGCCGCGCAACCCGAGGGTGGACTCACCGGCGGGCAGCGGATCGTTCGCCGGGCCTGGGGCGCAGCTGCCACGCCGGGTCATCAAGGGCGGTTCGCATCTGTGCGCGCCCAGCTACTGCCTGCGCTACCGTCCCGCGGCACGGCAGGGCGAGGCGATCGACACCGCTACCTGTCACCTGGGCTTCCGGTGCGTCGTCCGCGGCGCCTCGCCGACCGGCCGGTGAACCCCGCGGGCGGCAGCCCGGTCATGGCGGCACGCGACGGCGCCGTCACCACCGACCACCTGCGCAGGGTGTTCCTCGGCCCGCGGGGCGGCGGCACGCTGCGCCGGCGTGCCTCCGATGCCTTCCGGCTCGGGTTCGCCATCCTCGTGGTGGCCGTGTCCATCCCGGTGATGCGCGCCAACTCGGCCACCGAACTCGCCATCGTGCATGCCCTGAACCCGCCCCCAGCCGCGATCAGCTGGCTGGTCACCGCGCTGTTCTGGCTCGGCTCCGTGGGCGTGGTGGCCGGGCTGGCCGTCCTCGCCCTGCTGGTGCCGCGGCTGGCCGCGGTCCGCCGGGTCGTCGTGGCAGGGCTGGCGGCCTGGGCCGTCTGCGCGCTGCTCGGCGCGGCTCTCGGGCCAGCCGCGGGCAGGCCGGGCACCACGGCGCTGGCCGGGGTGGACACCAGCTATCCCGTGGTCTACTTCGCGGTCACCATCGCCGTTGCCGGGACCGCGCTGCCCTACCTGCGCCGCGCGCTGCATCGCCTGGTGTCGTTCCTGATCGCGGTTGCGGTACTCACCAGCGTCGCGGCCGGCGCGGCGCTTCCGGTCAACGCCCTGTCCAGCGTGGCCATCGGCTGGGGCATCGCCGCGGCACTGCACCTGGCCCTGGGGTCGCCGCTCGGGCTGCCCTCCGCGGCGGAGGTGGCGGGCGGGATCGCCGACCTCGGCGTGCGGCTCACCGGCGTCGTCCGGGCACCGCGCCAGGCCTGGGGGCTGGAGAAGTTCACCGGCCAGGACGGCACCGGCGGCATCGTCGAATTGTCGGTCTACGGCCGCGACGCCACCGACGCCCGGGTGCTGGCCAAGCTCTGGCGGTTCTGCTTCTACCGTGACTCCGGGCCGACCCTCATCCTCAACCGCGACCTGCTGGTCGAGCACGAGGCCTACCTGACACTCACGGCCGGCCGGGCCGGTGTGCTTGTGCCCGAGGTGCTTGCGGTGGGCCGGTTCGGGGCCAGCGGGGACACCGCGATCGTCACCAGGCTGCCCGGCGGCGCGCTCCTCGCCGACGCCGACCCGTCCACCGTTCCCGACGGCATGCTCGATGAGATCCTGGCCGCCGCGCTCCGGCTGCGCGCGGCGGGCATCGCCCACGGTGCGCTCGGGCAGGACACGATCCTGCTGTCCGGCCAGGGCGTCTGCATCAGGGCGTTTCGCTCGGCGTCGTCACCGGCACCGGTGAGCCGCCTCGATGCCGACCTCGCCGCGGTGCTTGCCGCCATGGCGGTGCGCGCCGGGGTGGACCGCACCGCCGCCGCGGCCGCCCGGGTCCTCGATGAGAGCACCGCACGCGGCGCCCTCGTCCACCTGCAGCGCGCGGCGCTGGATCCGGTCACGGTCGGCGCCCTCAAGGAGCACAAGGCCCTGCTCTCCGGACTGCGGACCGCGGTGGCCGCCGCGGCCAGCATCGACGTGCCCAAGCTCGCCGAGCCGAAAAGGATCAGCTGGGTCAACCTGGTCTTCGGCATCGGGTCGCTGATCGGCCTGTGGGCGATCATCGGGGTGCTCTCCGATGCCTCCGGGTCCCTCGAAGTCATCAAGGGGGCAAGCTGGGGCTGGGTCGCACTGGCGTTCGTGCTCGCCCAGCTTCCTATCGTGGGCCAGGCCTGGGCGGTCATGGGGGCGGTACCAGGGCAGCTCCCGTTCGGCCGGTGCCTCGCGCTGGAGACGGCGGACGAGTTCGTCGCGCTGGTCGGCGGTGACGTTGCCGTGTTCGCGGTCCGGGTGCGGTTCTTCCAGCGCCAGGGCTACGACGCGGCCACGGCGCTCAGTTCTGGGGCGATCGCCACCACGGCCGGCTGGGTGGCCAAGGGGCTGCTGTTCGTCGTCTCGATAATCTTCGCCGCCGGGTCCTTCCATGTGCCCGAGACCTCAGGTGACCGCCAGACGGCCGTATGGATCATCATCGTCGTGGTGGTCGCGGCAGGGGTCGCGGCCATGCTGCTCACCGTGGTCCCACGGCTGCGGCGGCTGGCCAGTGCCCGCGTCCGCCCGCACCTGGTACAGATGTGGGCCGACCTCAAGACGATCGCCACCCAGCCACGGAAGATCTTCTATGTGCTCGCTGGTTCGGTGCTGAGCCAGCTTGTCATCGTGCTCGCCCTCGGGGCGTCCCTGCACGCGGTGGGCGAGCACGTGAGCCTCGCCACGCTGTTCGTGGTGAACATGGCGGCCGGGCTGATCGGCGCTGCGATCCCGGTCCCCGGCGGTGCCGGGGTCGTGGAGGCCGGCCTCATCGCCGGGCTGACCAGCGCGGGCGTGCCGCAGAGCCAGGCCGTGGCCGCGGTGTTCATCCAGCGGCTTTTCGCCGCCTACCTGCCGCCGATCTGGGGATGGTTTACCCTCGCCTGGATGCGGCGCCGCGAATACGTATGACCACGCCACAGGTGGGCTGGGCCGAGCGGCAGGTCCGCCGCGTCGACCGGTTCCAGCAGCGCCATACCGTGCTCGCGTTCCCGTGGGCGGTGATGCAGAAGTTCGGCAACGACCAGGCGGGGGGCAAGGCCGCACTGATGGCCTACTACGGGCTGTTCGCGCTGTTCCCGCTGCTGTTGCTGCTGGCCACCATCCTCGGCTTCGCGCTGGCGAATAACCCCGCGCTGCGCGATCAGGTGATCGAGTCCGCGGTGGGGAGGATCCCGGTGATCGGCGACCAGATCAGCTCCCAGGTGCACCCGCTGGAAGGCAACACGACCGCCCTGATCGTCGGCATCGTCGGCACCATCTACGGCAGCCTCGGCATCGGCTTCGCCGCGCAGAACGCGATGAACACCGTGTGGAACATTCCCTACGTCCGGTGGCCGAACATCTTCAAGCGGTACCTGCGCACGTTCGGCGCGATCGGCCTGCTCGGCATCGGGCTGCTCTCGTCCACCGCGCTCGCCGCGTTCGCGACCACGATCGCGAACGGGGTGGCCGCCACGCTGTTCGGCGTGGCGGCCGGCCTACTGGTCAACCTGGGGCTGTTCTTGCTCGCGTTCATGGTGCTCACCGCGGAGCCGCTGCGGCCCCGCGACGTGGCGGTCGGCGTGGTCTGTGCCGCGGTCTTCTGGCAGACGCTGCAGCTTCTCGGCACCTGGTATGTGGCTAGGGGGCTGGCGAACGCCAGCGCCACCTACGGCGTCTTCGCCATCGTCATCACCCTGCTGTCCTGGCTGTACCTGGGCTCCCAGCTCACCCTGCTGGCCGCGGAGATCAACGTGGTGCTGCGGTACCGGCTGTGGCCCCGCTCGGTGACCCAGCCCCCGCTGACCCGGGCCGACCGGCTCACGTTCACCCGGCTCGCCCGGATGGAAACCCGCCGGCCCGAGGAAGTCGTCACGGCATCGTTCACCGGCGAGGCCGACCGGGATCCGCTGGACGGCCTGCCCTGAGCCGGCACAGATCCCCCGCGACGGGTGACGTCCGCCGGCAGCGCCAGGGCAATGCTTGCGCCGTGCTCGCTAGTGCATTTCATGCAGAACGATCCTCGGGCGGCCGTGGGCCGCGCCGCTGGACGAGGTCACGGGGTCCTCACAGGGGCAGCCGTGGCCGCCGGTTTGCTCATCACGGGGTGCAATGGAACCCTCAGTGGTGCCTCGATCAGCACGCCCATCAACCTGCCGAGCCGAAGCCCGCAGGAAACCCCGGCCGCCGCGGCGACGACCCCGGCGGCGAGCAGCAGTTCCGGGTCTGACCTCATCTGGCTGTGGGTGGTGCTCGGCGCGATCGTCCTGATCCTGTTGATCGTGCTGATCGCCCGCTCGGGCCGCAGCCGTGGGCCCAAGCCCGCCGACGTCTGGCGGTCCCGGGCCATCGACGCCTATGCGAAGGGGTCGGCGCTGAATGACGCGATGCGGCTGGCCGAGGCGCCGGGGGCGCTCGTCGCCGCCGACGCGGCCGCCCGCTGGGCCGACATCCAGCGCCGCGCGGACGACCTGGGGCAGGCGCTGTACGCGATGCGTGAGGCTGCGCCCGACGAGGACAAGCGCATGCGCACCGCCGACGTGCTGGCCGCGCTGCAGGCGGTCCGCTCCGTGATGGCCGCCGAGCGCGGTACGGATGTCTCCGCCGTGCCACCACCGGAGCAGGTCCGCAGCCGGCTCGTGGCCTTCGGGGCGGCGCTCCAGGAACTCCGCCAGCCCGACGACGGCATGCCCTACTGACGTCTCCGCTCGCCGGGCTACTCGCGGGCGAGCATCGCCCGGGCCTCACGCTCAAGATCGACGTAGGGGTTAGGCCCGACGTCGTCGAGCACGATGTACACCACGTTGGGCGCGCCTTCGGGTGCCCTGGGCGGCTCGAAGGGTGCCCAGTCCGGCACCGAGTCCCTGATGTCGACGTCGATCGTTCCCTCGAACGCCTTGCTCGTCGGCTTTCTCCTCGGCATTCTCGGTGCCGGTCCTGGTGCCTTACGCCCGGGCCGGGTGACCCATTCAGCCGCCGAGCAGCTTGGCCTTGGCGGCGGTGAACTCCTCGTCGCTCAGCGCGCCCTGCTGATGCAGGTCATTGAGCTGGTTGAGCTGATCGAGCATGGACGGTCCTGCCGGAGCCGCCGGCGGGGTGGCGGTGGCGGTGGCTGCTGATACTGCGGCGGTGGCTGCTGGTACTGCGGCGGTGGCTGCTGGTACTGCGCCGGGGCCGCCTGCTGCTGCTCAAGGTCCGCGATGCGCTGGTCCTGATCGGCCTCCGCGGACGCCTGCGCTTCCCGCTGCCGGCCCGAATGCCTGCCGACCGCGTATGCGGTACCGCCGACCGCTGCCGCGCGCAGCAATGGGCGTCGTCGCCTCAACATGACTTGTCTCCTTCGTCTTTGTGCTGGTCCGGGCCGGGCCTGCTACCCGTCATCCCCGTCCACCCCGGCGGGCAGGGTGAGGCCGAGGGCAACCATGAGTTCCGGTGCGGCGGCGACCGTTCTCGGGCCGCCGACCTGCGGCGCGACCGCGATGAGCACGCCGAGTAGGTCCGCTGGTGTGCATCCGGCCGCCACGGCGTTAGCCACCTGCCACAGGTAGGAGGCCGGTGGCGCGTCGAGCGCGATCAGTGAGGCCACCTTGACCAGCGCGTAGGTGCGCGAGTCCAGGCCGCTTGTCGCCTGCCAGTCGGCCCGGGCCTCCAGGCCGGCCAGCAGCAGTTCCGGGTCGCTCATCGCCAGCTTGGCCAGATGTTCCTCAGTGGCGGCATCGACATCGATCTGGCTGGGCATGTTCATGGACAGGTTCCTCCCGGTTGATAGGCAGCGGTGGACCGCTTTGGCCGGTCCACAGGGCCACAGTTACCGCTCGGGAGCGGCGCCGGCGTCACCCGTCAGGGGGGATGCGGGCCAGTTCGGCCTCGCGGGCCAGGAACCTGAGCCGGGCGGCCCGCGCGTCCCACGAGTAGACCACCGCGGTGCCGGCGATGAGGTCGTGCAGGGCGCGGTGTTCCCGTTGCACGAGGATGCCGAGGAAGCCCAGACCGAACAGCAGGAAGCTGAGCGGGAACACCAGCGCGCGCACTACACCGCGCCACGGGTCGATGGCCTGCCCGTCCTCTCGGACCACCCGCACGCCGAGCACCGCCATGCCGGCCGTCCGGCCGCTCATCGCCCACGAGTAGCCGAAGTAGAAGAACTCCCAGACGACGTAGATGACCGTGACCACGATGTCCTGCCGGTTCCAGGAGACGTGCTTGCCGGTCACGATCTGCACCGCGTAGGAGACCCCGGCGAGGGCCAGGGTGAACGCCCCGGTACTGACTGCCAGGTCGATGGCGAAGGCCAGGAACCGGGACACCGAGCCCGCGTAGTGGCCCTGCGCGGTCAGCGACTGGGCAGGTATGCGGGGGCTCATTTCGTTGCCTCCCCCGCGGGAGCTTCGCTTGGTGGTGCTGGAGGCTCGTGAGATGGCGCTGCGGGAGGCGTGGCCGCACCGTCCAGCAGCGCGCGCGGCGCCACCGGAGCGGGCTGCTTGCGCCGCAGGGCGCGCTGCACCCAGCGGTCGATGAACTGGTCAAGTCCCACGGCCTCGCTGCGCGCCGCGTCCAGCGCCTCAGTCGCGGCGCCGCCGGAGGACCTGGCGATCACCGCGCCGAGGTCGGTCTGCTCGACCAGCGCATCCATGTCGATACGGCTCAGCAGCGCGTTGATATCGATCCGGTCCAGCAGGGCCCCGGTGTCGATCCGCGCGAGCACCGCGTTCAGATCCACCTGCTCGATCAGCGCGGTCACGTCGACCCTGGCCAGCAACGCGTTCATGTCCACCTGCGCCATCAGGCCGTTCAGGTCGATCCGCGCGACGATGGCATTCAGGTCCACCACGTCAAGCACGAGGTCTACTACCCGCTCGGCGACGCGCTGGGCCATCGCCTCGACCGGGTCGGCGATCCGGCGGTGCGCGGTCATCGGCCCACCGCGAGCCCGTAGATCCCGTTGACAACCATGATCCCTCCCACCGCGACAAGCACGCACTATGAGCACGACTTTGCCATGTGCTCGCAGCCAGCCGTTGAAGGCCGTCAGATACCGTGTCGTGGCCGTGGGGGCGACCAGGTGGAGCACGATGGGCAGCCACACCAGCAGCACGTTGATGACCACGACGATGATCAGTGCGATGAGCGTGAGATCGAAGCTGGCCCGCGCCGTCGCGATCACCTGCACCGCGGCGAGGAAGCTGACCCCCGGGGCGAAGACCAGGATGCCGACGAGGAACGCACTGCGCGGTGCCGGGTCGGCCACCATCTTCGACACGAACCCCTGGTGCGCCTTGGCCGGGTCGGGCGGCCGCGGCTTGCGCCGCGCGACCACGATGGCCCCCGCCAGCAACAGGATGCCCAGGCCAAGCCGCAGGCCGTACCTGGGCGTGTGATCTGCGGGACTCTGCAGGTGGACACCGCGCAGTATCTCCAGGGCCAGCACGCCCATGAGCAGGCTCATAACGACCGCTCCGGCGAGGTAGAACGCGGTGACCAGCCGCGGCCGCGCGGAACCGAGGTAGACCGCGGCGACCAGCAGCGCGGTCGGCGACAGCGCCGCCAGCAGCGCGAGCCCGGCTGCCTGTATCAGCATCGGGCCGCTACCGCCGGACCCGGCGCGGCCGCCTCGACGCGGGCAACTGTCGTTCTCAAGTCTGGCTGGCGATCTCGGGCTTGGCGGGCGGCCTGCCGATCAACTCGATCAGCCCGAGGACCACGAGCAGGAGGATGACAAGCACGATGACGCTCGCGGGGGTGGGGCGGCCCTGGAACACGAAGATGATGGCGGCAAGGCCCACCGCGCAGATGCGCAGTGCGTGCCGGTGCGCATAGGTCCACCGGCCCGCGGGCCCGGTGGTCACGCCCTTGCGCTCGCCGCTGGACCGGATCCAGCCGAAGGCCGAGACGAAGCCGGCCCTGGTCCGTACCGCGGTCACCGACGGCCCGGTCAGGAACGCGCCGATCGCCACGATCAGCCCGATGACCAGGAGCACGCGCAGCGCCTCCTTGATGAACCGGACCAGCGTGTCGAACGTGGCGGCGGCGGCGTTGCTGGGCAGCACCGAGTTGGGCACGCTGTTGAGGTAGACGCCGCGGAAGATCAGCAGGGCCGCGCCGAGGACCAGCATGGAGGCGGCGAACCCTAGCCCGGCGCCTATCAGCGCGCGCCGGTGGGACCTGGCGATATACACGCCCGCGGCGATCAGCAGCAGCGACAGGATCGGCAGCACGATCTTCAGGTCGTTGATCAGCCGGTAGAGGGTCTGCGCCTGGACCAGGGTCTTGGAGGAGAACAGCGCGAGCGAGGGGTGGATCGGCGGGAGGCTGTTCACCAGCGTGAACCCGCGCGCGGCGAGGTTCTGCTTGACGATCGCGATGAACGGGGCAAGGTCGATGGTGACCTGGCCGTTGCTGACGGTGATCGCGCCGTTTTCCCAGACAGGGCCTGCACCAGGGTCTGGTGGGCCACCCTATTGACCTGGATCCAGGTATTCGCGAACCTGTCGCTGGTCACGATCTTGTGCACGGTGTTGTGTATGTAGCCGGTGACCGCGCTGGAGATCGCCGGACCGAACGTCTTGAGCAGGGTGCCGACACGGGGCAGGCCCTTGCTGGTCAGCAGGGCTGCGGCCTGGTTGGCGTAGCCGGTCACGTTGAGGTGGCTGGTGATCGCGGTCGTGACCTTGTCGGTCAGCGCATTCTGGATCGCCGGGTCATGGATCAGCGGCTCGATGTTCGCGATGTAGCGGTTGGTGTCGGAGACCTGGTTGGCGGTCCAGACCCCCACCACCGACAGCGGGGCGAGCACGCAGCCGATCACGATGAGCAGCGCGGAGACGGGGGTCCGCCAGGAGACGCGGTGCCGCCGTGGCTGGTCCGCCTGCTTGCGCCGCAGTTCGGTCACCTCGGTGCGAAGGCGTGCCAGTTCGGCCCGCTCGTCCTGGCTGAGACCCGCGGCCTGTGCCGCGCTGTCCGGTTCGCTGTCGGTCGCAGCCATGGGTCTTTTCCTCCAGACCGGGCGTCGGCGGTACCGTGCCACCGCCGTGAACGGTACCGTGCCACCGCCGTGAAGGTGTGGCCTCGTATCCGTTCACGCTGTTCCGGACTGCCGTGGTGTACCTCACCCGGCCGGGGTGAATCGGCGGCTGAGGTCGGTGAGAGAACGGTGTCATGACCATTGGCGGGAGCATCGCACTGATCGTCGCCGGTGCCATCTTGCGTTTCGCGGTGACCTGGCACGGCAAGTACCTCAACCTTCAAGCCATCGGCGTGATCTTGATGGTCGCGGGCGTGGTCGGCCTCTGTGTGTCGGTCGGGCTGCTGATCTCGCGGCGGCGCGCCCGGGCCGGGGCGCAGGTGTACGAGGAACGCCGCTACACCGAGCCGCCCATGTGACGGTAGCTCAGCCCTGCCGGTCCGCGGAGGAACGGAACGCCGCGACCAGGCGGGCCACCAGCGTGGCCAGGAAGACCTGGCCGGTGAGCGCCTCCAGGACGGCGACGGCCCGGCCGGGGTCGTATCCGGCGGTGAAGTCGCCGTAGCCCAGGGTGGTCAGCGTGGTGTAGCTGAAGTACTGGAAGGTCTGCGTATTGGCCATCTCCCCAGTGACGAAGAACTGGTCGCCGTAGAAATGGTAGATCGCCGCGAAGACGGCGGCGAACATGAAGCCGAGGACGAGATAGGCGCTGAGCGCGCCGTAGATGCTCTGCAGGGTCACCGTGCCGAAGGCCAGCACCCGGCGGACGATCATTACGGCCGCGGCGAGCAGGACCAGGGCGGTCCATAGGTCGGCGATCCCGCTGCCGGTGTCACCGGTTGCCGTGCTGAACGACAGGACGAACATGACCGGCATCCCGACGACGGCGGCGATCAGCACGAGGCGCACCGCCCGCCGCGATATCGATGCGCTCCGCAGGGCCAGCAGCACCGCCACGGTAAACAGCACCACCTGCACGGCCTCGACCCAATGCCTTCTGATAAGCGCGGACAGCAGATAGCTGGCGATCAGCAGGATCAGCAGCGCGCCATACCGGCCGGGCTGGGGGCGGGGGCGGGCCGAGGGCGCGTCGGCGCTCATCCCCGTGTCCCTCCCGACGGTGGCATGCACAAAAGGCTCGCGTCACGGCGCGGGCGCCGGTTCACCCGGGACGGGTGACGTGCGGTGATACGCCGCAACCCGGCGGTATGCCCCTCTGCGAAGGTCACTTAACCCTCAGCTAGTAATCAGAAAACGTCCGGCTGAGCATAAGCATCTCCTGAGGTTTCGTCCAGGTCCGGCGCCGACTCTCTATGTAGGCGGACTTACGGATGGGGGCAACACGTGGCCAGGCAGATGACCGTGACCCTGCCCGCGACCGGGCGGGCGGCAGGTCTGGCGCGCCAGGTGACCCGGGACGCCCTGGCGGTATGGCAGGTGGCACACCTGGAGGAGACCGCGGTACTGCTCGTCTCCGAACTGGTCGGCAACGTGCTGCGGCACGCGCGGACCAGGGCGCTCGCCATGGCGCTGTGCCTGGACCCTGAGGTGACGTCGCTGCTGATCGAGGTGCACGACACCGATCCGCACGAGCCACGGCCTCGCACGCCGGCGACACTCGACGAGTCCGGGTTCGGGTTCGTGCTCATCGAGGCCCTGGCGGGTAAGTGGGGAGTCCGCCAGACGGAGATCGGCAAGGCGGTCTGGGTGGAACTCGACGCCAGGCAGCCGGTCAACCACCCGTAGCAGGGGATGCCGGGCAGGCCCGCCAACCGGAAGCATCGGGTAGTACGGGCCCAATACGGCGTGCTGGCGCCGGACACACGGCGCCTGCCCAGGCGAGCGCCGGCGCGGGCCGCGAGCACAAGGGGTGCGGACCATGCCGTTGCATGAGCGTGACATCATTCGCGATCAGCTTGCAGATTGTGTGTTCGTCGGGCGCGACCTGACCAGGCCCGTGCCGAAGTACACCTTCCCCCGCGACGAATCCCCGCCCGCCGAGGCGTTCCAGGTGGTGTCGGATGAGCTGATGCTCGACGGCAACGCCCGCCAGAACCTGGCCACGTTCTGCCAGACGTGGGAGGAGCCGGAGGTTCTGGCGCTGATGGCGCTGTCGGTCAACAAGAACATGATCGACAGGGACGAGTACCCGCAGACCGCCGAGATAGAGCGGCGGTGCGTGCACATGATGGCGGACCTGTGGAATGCGCCCGAGGCGGCCAACACCGTGGGCGCCTCGGCGATCGGCTCGTCGGAGGCGTGCATGCTGGCGGGGATGGCGGCCAAGTGGCGGTGGCGGGCCAAGCGGCGGGCCGAAGGCAAGAGCGTGGACAACCCGAACATGGTGTGCGGGCCGGTGCAGGTGGTGTGGCACAAGTTCGCCCGCTACTGGGACATCGAGATGCGCGAGGTGCCGATGGCCCATGGCCGCTACGCCATGGACGCAGAGACGATGCTGGAACGGGTGGACGAAAACACGATCATGGTGGTGCCGACCCTCGGCGTCACCTACACCGGCGCCTACGAGCCGGTGGCGGAGATGGCGGCCGCCCTCGACAAGCTGCAGGCCGACACCGGCCTGGATGTCGACATTCACGTGGACGCGGCCAGCGGTGGCTTCCTTGCCCCGTTCTGCGCCCCGGACGTGGTCTTCGACTTCCGGCTGCCCCGGGTGAAGTCGATCAGCGCCTCGGGGCACAAGTTCGGGCTGGCCCCGCTGGGCGCCGGCTGGGTCGTCTTCCGTGATGTCGCCGAGCTGCCCGATGACCTGATATTCCACGTCAACTATCTGGGCGGCGACATGCCGGTGTTCCAGATCAACTTCTCCCGGCCTGCCGGGCAGATCATCGCCAGCTACTACAACTTCCTGCGCCTTGGCTTCGAGGGCTACCGGCGCATTCACCAGTCGTCCTATGACATCGGCCAGTACCTCGCCGCCGAGATCGTCAAGCTGGGCCCGTTCGAGCTGCTCTGCGACAGCAACCCAGCCACCGGGATACCGACGGTCACCTGGCGCATCGCCGAGGGCGAGGATCCGGGGTACACCCTGTTCGACCTCGCCGACCGGCTGCGCACCCAAGGCTGGCAGGTACCCGCCTACACTCTTACCGGGAGCGCATCCGATATCGCCGTGCAGCGCATTCTGGTCCGTCTGGGGGTGAGCCGGGACATGGCCTCGTTGCTTCTCGACGATTTCCGCGACGCGGTGGCTCACTTCAGCAAGCATCCGGTGACCGTGCCCATGTCCAAGGAGGAGTCCGGCGGGTTCAACCACCTCTGACACCGCGTCAGACCGGCGCATCCGGGGCCTGGTCCGCTTCATGGCCGGCTCGCTGGCCTTCGCTGCCTGTGTCAACTTCTGGGCCGCCATCTACCAGATCGCACGCTCCGCCAGCTACACGGCCACCCCGCAATACGTGTTCGGCAACCTCCGCGCCTGGGGGTTTGTCACGCTGGCCATCGCGATCGGCCAGTTCGCCGTGGCCGCCGGCCTGGTCGCCGGCAGTCAGCGGGCCCGCTGGTTCGGGGCCGGGCTGGCACTGGTGAACGGGTTCGGGCAGATATCCGGCCTCCCCGGGTACCCGTCCTGGTTCCTGGTGGTCACCGCCGTGGACATGGTCGTGCTCTTCGGGCTCGCCATCTACGGCAGGCGGTCAGCCGTCCAGGAGAGAGAGCTCGCGTGACCGGATGACCGCCTGCTCGCGGGAGGTCAGCGCGCCGGGGGGCGGTTTCGGCGGCACCGAATCGGCTATCCGGTCGCCATCGCGAAAATGTGCAGCGCCGGGTTGTAGCCGGCCACGTCGCCGAGGGAGGGCAGGGTCACCGCCGTCACGGTCTTGCTGGGGTCGATCGGCACCGACTGCTCGAACACGTACACCTGGTGCCCGGAGGAACCGGTCGGGTAGTTGGCGTAGTTCACCGCGGCCACCTGGGTGTTCTGCGGGTTGCCGCTCTTCCCCGGGGAGTACCAGAAGTTGCCCACGTTCAGCGTGAACGGCTGGGTGCTGCCGTCGGTGTAGTAGATGAGGCCGGTGCCCGATTCGGCCGAGTTGTTGGCCGCCGCCAGGAAGCCCAGCTTGGACCCGGAGCCGGAGATCGCGATCGTCTGGCCCTCCGCCATCGTGTTGTCCGGTTGCGCGGACGGCACGTTCGGCCAGGTGAAGGTGAGGCCGTCGGCGGTCACCGTGGAACCGGGCGTGAGCCCGGCGGTGGCCAGGCCCTGCGCGGAGTATGTCGTGCCGTCCCCGTCGAAGCCCTCGAAACCCGGCGACGGGCTGGTGTCGCTGTTGTCGGTGACACCGGTGTTGTCGAACGTGGCAGCCAGGTTCGGCGCGGGCACGTTGACCTGCGCGGTGTTGATGAGCGTCTGGGCCTGCCCCTGGATAGCGCTGTGTCCGGCCGGGCCAGCGCTATACGTCGCGGTGGCCAGCAGGCCGGTCAGGCCGGGGGACAGGCCGGAGGACGGGGCGGTCACGGTGAAGGTGGCCGAGGCCGACGTGCCGGGCGCGACGTTCCCCAGCGACACGCCGCCGGACGGCGAGACGGCCCACGCCGGCGACGGAGGCGCCAGCGACACCGAGGCACCGCTCAGCGGCCCGAAGCCCGGGTTGGCCAGCGTCGCCTTCACCGTGAACGTGCCCTCGGCGAGCGCGGTGGACGGGATGGCGGCCAGCGTCGGCTGCGGGACCGAGGGCGGCCCGTACACCTGCGGCGAGTAGCCGGGGCTGGTCACCGGGAAGACCGGGACCCCGCCGGCCTGGTTGCCCTCGGCGACAAGCTGCACCTGGTCGAGCCCGCCGCTGCTGGCGTCCAGGCCCCAGACCGCGATCGCCAGCGTGTTCTGGCCGTGGTCGTTGAGGATCCCGGCAGGCACGTAGAACTGATGCTGCGGGCCCATGTTGTTGACGTAGCGGCCGATCAGCCAGCCGTTGACGAAGATGAACGCGCGGTAGTTGGCGGTGCCGGCGCCGGGTCCGGCCCCGCCGATCTGCACGGCGATCGGCGTGTAGCCGTGCTGCGGCAGGCCGAGGCTGAACTGGGTCCGGTACCAGCCGATCCCCGGCGGCACGCCCCGCGCGGCCCACGAATCCGGCAGCGTCACCTGCTGCCAGCCCTGGTCCGGGTAGCCGGGCAGGTCCCAGCCGTTGCCGGTGCCGAACAGTCCGGTGGCGTTCATCACCCCGCGGACGGGGTCCTGCAGCGTGCTCCCACCTGGGCTGCCCATCATCCGCCAGGTGACCTGCGCCGACGAGCCGTCCAGGGATGCGCTGTAGAGCCCGGTCTTCTCTCCGCTTGGCCCCTCGGGGTTCCCGGTATTCTCCACCAGCACGGCGAGGACGTTGTCCTGGCCGGCGTTGACGGCACCGGCCGGGAACGCGAATGTGGCCCGCTGCGCGCCCGCGGCGGAGTGGGAACCGAGGAACGCGCCGTTGAGCCAGACGGAGAAGGCGCCGGTCGGGGAGATGCCGTCCGCCGTGAGCGTGACGCCGGTCTCGCTGCCGGTGGCGGTGAAGTGCCCCCGGTACCAGGTGAAGCCATGGTCGTAGCCGTAGTCCGAGGCGTACAGCGCCGGGGTGCTTGCGGCGGTGCCGTTCGTGGTGACCGGGTGGTCGGCGAGCGTCCAGGAACTGTCGTTGAAGCCCGGCTGCGCCTGCGGCGTCTCGTAGCTGAACCGCCAGTTCTCCAGCGCCGGCAGGGTGACCTGCCCGGGACCGGCGATGTTGCCCTGGAGGGAACCGTCCTGGCCAGCGGTGACCTTGACCGGCTGGCCGTTCCACGTGACGTACTTGATGCCGGACGGTGCCCAGACGGTGAGCGGGCTCGCCGCCGAGGTGTCGCCGGTGAGCGCGAGCAGGGGCCCGGCCGCCGTCGCCGTCCTGACCAGGTAACCGCCGCTGACCAGGACCGGGCCTGCCGAGGTGGACTCGGGCCAGAATTGTTCCGCGGTATTGGTGTCGGCGATCAGCAGCAGCAGCGGCGGGGTGCCGCCGCCGGAGATCCGCACCTCGGCCATGCCCTGGTGGGTGTAGTCGAGGCGCAGGTCACCGCGGGAGGAGTCCCAGGTGGAGCCCACCGTGCCGGAGAGCACGTTCACGGTGGGCTGGCTGGCGTACCGCAGCACGGTTTCACCGTCTGTTCCCGCGTCGCCGTAAAGCAGCGCGACCGCTGTGCCGCCGATGGTCGCGTGGGTCATCAGCTGGGACGTGGAGTACATCAGTTGCTGGCCGTCGAAGGAGTAGTTGGCCAGCAGCAGGTCCGCCTCGCGGCCCGCCAGGGTGAGCTGGCCCTGCTGCGGGACGACCGGGTAGTAGTCGGCCTGCTGTGCCGCGGAGAGCACGTTGATCGCGTCGACGACCACCGTGTCGGCGGACGACGCCGGGTTCTGCTGGCCGGTGACGTCGATGGTGAGCGTGTGGCTGCCGTTGCTCAGCCCCGTCTGGGAGAACAGCAACTGCTGGAACTGCTTGCCGGAGGAGGAGTAGGTGTCGACGGTCCCGGCCTGGTTGCCGTCGATGTAGACATCGGCGATTCCGCCGTTGGTGTTCTTCGGGCCGATCCACTGGATCCCGGTACCGGTGAAGGTGACCGACATGCTCGCCGCGGCCTGGGTGCTGTACGACTCCGTGCTGTCCCAGTCGCCGTTGGTGAAGCCGGCGCTCGGCCCGGCGTGGGTCCAGGTGCCGGTGTAGGTAAGCGCCGGGTCGGCGTCGTCGTAGGTGTAGCCGGTGGTCTGGTCGGCGTTCAGCGCCAGGTGCGTGTTCACCGTGGCGGTCGAGGTCGCGTCGGACTGGCGCAGGTAGATGAAGCCGGTGCCGTCGTCGATGTTGGCGCGGGCCATGGCGGTGACCGATGGGTTGTCCGGTGCGGGCGGCGCGACCTGCGTGGTCTTGGTGAGCGGAGCGACGGAGGTCTCGAAGTCGTTGATGAGCTTGTTCTCGCCGAACTTGGATCCGGTGATGTCGTTGGGGTTGGCCGGGGTGCCTGTCTCGCCGGTCTCCCTGATCCCGGCGCCGTAGTCGTAGGAGGTGTACACCTGCGGCGCGGGCAGCCAGCCCCAGTTCGTCCCGCCCACGCCCATGTAGTAGCTCTGCATGGTGGCGCCCTGGGCGATGTTGTTCTTGTAATAGACGTTCTCGAAGTCCGGCCCGGTCATCGTGTAGCAGTTGTCGTAGCCACTGCCGCCCCAGCCGTCGAACGAGCCGCCCTGGAACTCCGGCAGGTACAGCGGCTCACCGGGTTGCGTCGGGTAGCCGAACGGCTGGCCGAAGTGGCTGGTGTCGGCGCAGTTGAAGCCGAGCGGGTAGTTGTCAGGCCCGCTGATGTTCACCGCTCCGGTCCCGCTGGTGTAGAACGGGCCGCCGCAGCACTGGTTGAACGTGAACGGGACGTTGATCCCGTCGGAGTGCGCCTGCTGTTCCAGGTTGGCCAGGAACTGCAGGTCGGCGGCGCTGCGCCCGGTGTACTCGTTCTCGATCTGGTAGGCGATGACGTCCCCGCCGTTGGTGATCTGGTGCGGGGCGATGATCGAGTCGATCTCCGAGAGCCACTGCAGTTCCGCGGACTCGAACGGCCTGGCGTCGGTGCGGTAACCGCCGGGTGACGGCAGCGCCCAGGCCGCGATCCCGCCCGCGTCGGTCTCGGCGTTGATGTAGGGGCCGGGCCTGGCGATCACGTACAGGCCCGCCTGCTGTGCCATGTTCAGGAACAGGTTCATGTCCCTGACCCCGGTGAAGTCGTAGACGCCGGGCGCCGGGGAGGAGTAGTCCCAGTCGAAGTAGACGGTGACCGCGTTGTACCCGTCGGCCTTCATCTTCTGCAGGTCGTCGAGCCACAGCGACGGGGAAGGGGTGCGCCACGGGTCGAACTCCCCGGCGGTGAGGTAAACGCGCTGGCCGCCGATGGACATCGAGTACTGGTCGTAGCTGACCTGCTGCGGCTGGCCGTGCAGCACCGGGCGCGGTTGTGGCAGCGGAGCCGGGGTCACCGGGGCCGACGTGGCGGCGGGACTGGCCTGCCCGCCGGCGGTGTTGGCGGTGACCGTGAAGGTGTAACTGGTGCCGTCGGTCAGGCCGTCCGCGATCGTCCAGAGGTTGGGCACGCTGGCGGTGAGTTGCTGGCCGGACGACGAGGTGATGGTGTAGCTCACCACCGAGCCGGCGCCGCTGGCGGGCGGGCACCAGACCACGGTCGCCGAGCCATCCCCGCCGATCGCGCGGACCCCGGTGGGCGCGGTCAGCGTCGAGGACCCGGCCGTGGCGGGCGTCGCCGCCGGGCAGGAGGCGTCCGTTCCTGACGGGGTTGCGGGCCCGTTCCCGTGATCGGGCGCCGCCTGGCGGTCTAACGGCCGGGCCGCGCCGGTGCTGACGAGGTGGGCGCGCGCCGCCGAACGGGGGGTGACTGCTGCCGCGCCGGCCGACGTGGCAGCAGTCGCCGCGACGGTGACGGTGGTCAGGGTAACGATGCCCGCAGAACGCGCCAGCTTGCCAGCCCAACGCCGACTCATCAGACTCACCCACGATTCAACGTAGTCAAACACCCTCTCCCTGCTACCGGAAACTAAATGGCGCAGAATGTCAAGCCCAGGCACTAACCGGCAGCCCGGCCAGTACCGCCATTGCCACGAAGGCCCAAGCCGTCAGCCCTGGGCCGACTTGGCGTCGGCCTCGATCTCGGCGGTGTCCGCCTTCAGTTCCTTGGCCTCCACCTTCTGCGCCTTCTTCATCGACCGCTCGATCTTCGCCCCCATGTCGGACACCCCGACGACCACCAGGCCGGCCTGCCCGGCGTCGAGGTGCTCGCCCAGTTCCTTGAGATCGTCGCGGCTCATCCCGGCGGCCGCGTGACCGGCCACCGCGCCGAGCACGGCACCGCCAGCGGTCGTGGCCAGCAGCAGGCCCCCGCCGATCGCCGCGAACGGGAACAACACCACCACCAGGCCGGTGGCCAGGCCTACGCCGCCGCCGAGCACGCCGCCGGCCCGGGTCGGCGTCTCGTGCTTCTTGGTGATCTTCACCTTCCCGTCGGCGCGGCGCTCGATCACCGCGGCGTCGTAGGCGTCGATCAGGCCTTCCTTGGTGTGCAGGTCCTTGACCAGCTCATAGTCCGCGTTAGCGTCGGCCGGGTTGCTGTACACGCCGACGTAGGCGATGAACGTGTCGATAGCCATCGCGGTACCTCCAGTGCGCGCCGGGCAAAGTCTTGGTGATCCCAGGACGTTACGGGGCGGCGCGCCCGGCCCGGCCCCCCCGCCACGGGTGATCTCTGCACCGTCTGCCCGCGCGGTGTCACTCCGGGATGGCAGGCAGTTCGGCGACGGTGCGCAGGTCGCTGGCCTCAGGGACGCCCAGGCTGGTGTAGATGTCCAGGGCCTGTTCCCAGTGTTCGCGCCCGGAATCGTGCTGGCCGGCGGCGTGGCATGCATGGGCAAGCCCGTGGTGGGCGCGGCCTTGCTCATAGCGGTCCCCCGTCTGGCGGGCCAGCGTCAGCGCGGCGTGATGGCAGGTGAGTGCCTGGCCGGACCGGCCAGCGGCCAGGTGGGTTTCCCCGCTGCCATTGAGCGCCGCGGCCTGTCCGCCCGGATCGCCGATCTCCTCGTAGAGGGCCAGTGCGTCCTGATGGAAGCCCCCGGCCCGGTCAAGCTGACCCTGCCGGTAAGAGATCGCGCCGAGCCCGGTCAGCGCGCGGGCCTGTTCCCGCTTGCCGCCGGTCTGACGGGTGAGGGTGAGCGCGGTGAGGTGGAAGCGGCGAGCCTTGTCGTGCTGGCCTACACCGAGCATGGTCTCCCCGGAGCCGTTGAGGGCTTCGGCTTCACCATCGCGGTCGGCCGCCTCCTGGAACAGTTCCAGCGCCTGCCGGTAGCTGCCAATTGCCTGGTCATACTGGCCCCGGCGGTTGCTGACCGCGCCGAGCCTGGCCAGCGCCCACGCCTCGACACGCCGGCTGCCGAGTTCCCGGGACAGGGCAAGGGCCTGCGCCTGGTGGTCGGCGGCCCGCCGGTACTCGCCTTGCCGGTAGTAGACGTCTCCGAGGTTGGTCAGCGCGATGACCTCGCCGAACCGGTGATCGACCTTGCGGTAGACGCCGATGGCCTGCCGCATGTGGCTGGCCGCCCGCTGGTAACGGCCCTGCCTGAGATAGACAAGGCCCAGGTTGGACAGGGCGACGGCCTCGCCGGTGACGTCGCCGAGGTCCCGGCACAAGGCGAGGGCCTGGCGGTGACACCGTGCTGCCTGCGGATAGCGGCCCTGCTGATCGTGGATGAGCGCGAGGTTGCCAAGCGCCCAGCCTTCGGTGAGCCGGTCGCCTGCCTTGCGCGCCAGGGTGATGGCTTGCTGGTGGCATTCGCCGGCCTCGCCATAGCGGCCCTGCCGGCCGTAGATGACACCCAGGGTGGTCAGCGTGCGGGCCTGCGCCCCCAGGTCGCCGCAGTGCCGGGCGGCATCAAGGGCGTGCTGGCAGATCGTCATTCCGGCGGCGTCGTGCACGCCATCGAAGTAACGGTGCAGCGTCTGGGCCAGCCCGATGGCGAACTGTGGCCAGCCATTGCTGGCGGCGTGCCCGGCGACCGTCACCAGGGTGGCCAGCTCGGCGTCCAGCCAGGATCTGGCGGCGTCCGGATCCTTGAAGCGGGGGATTGGCGTGCCCGGGGGCGGGGGCTCTGGCCGGTGATGCCGCTCGGCCAGCGCCAGGCTGTCCATCGCCGCGGCGCAGGCGGCCAGGTAGTAACCGAAGAGCCTCGTCAGTGCCTCGCGGCGCACCTCGCTGCTGTCGTGGGCGGCTGCCTGGCCGGCCGCGTAGGCGCGCAGCAGGTCATGCATGCCGTAGCGGCCCTTGCCAGCGGGCTGGACGAGGTGCCCCCTGGCCAGCACGCCGAGGAGCTGGCCCGCCTGGCTCACCGCCGTGGCGGCGAGCGCGGCGGCCGCGTGATCTTCCCATTCCTGGCCTGGGTGCAGGCCAAGCAGCCGGAACATCATGGCGGCATCGTCGGGCAGGTGGCGGTAGGACCAGGAGAGCACGCTCGCGACGGCGCTTCGCGGATCCCCGCCCGCGTCAAGCAGCTCCAGCCGGTTCTGCTCGCCCGCCAGCTCGGCCGCCACTGCGTCCAGCGGCATGCCCGGTCGCGCCACCGCCAGCTCGGCCGCGACCCGTAGCGCCAGCGGCAGCCGGGCGCAGAGGCTGGCCAGCGTCGACGCCGCCTCCGGGTCGGCGTCCACCCGGTCTCCGATCAGCGCCCGCAGCAGCGCGACCGCGTCCCCTTCCGGCAGCAGGTCCAGGTCCAGGCGGCGGGCACCGTCGCGCGCCACCAGGCCCGGCAGTGCCGTGCGGCTGGTCACCAGCACCAGCACCGGCGGGCTGCCGGGCAGCAGCGGCCGCACCTGTTCCTCGGATGCGGCGTTGTCCAGCAGGATCAGCAGCCGCTTGCCCGCTAGCAGCGACCGGTATCTGGCGGCCTGCGCCGCCTCCCCCTGCGGAACGGTGGCGCCCAGCGCGGTCAGAAACCCGGCCAGTGCCTCCTGCGCCGCTAATGGCTGCCCGGGGTCGAAACCGCGCAGGTTGACATAGAGCTGGCCATCGGGGAAGCGCGCGGCCACCCGGTGCGCCCAGTGCACGGCCAGTGCGGTCTTGCCTGCTCCGGCCGTTCCCGACACTGCCGAGATCGTTACCGGGCGCGGCGCCCCGTCCTGCTCCGTGGCCGCGGGCAGCAGGGCATCCAGTTGTGCCAGCTCACCGGTCCGGCCGGTGAAGGCGCTGACGTCGGCGGGCAACTCCCGCGGTACCGGCGCGGCGGCCGGCGGGCCGGGGACCGCGGCGGGGATTTCCGCTGCCTCGGCAGCAGCGAGCACCTCAGCGGCGGCGGCCCGGCCCACGGCCGCCTTGATGAAAACGGCGCGTACCGCCCCGGTCAGCCGCAGCGCGCCCGCCAGTCGTTCCGCGGTGGGCTTGTGCGCGGTCCGGTGGCGGCGGCCCTCCAGGTCCTGGATCGTCCGCAGGCTCACCGCGGCGTCTTCGGCCAGTTCCTCCTGCGTGAGCCGGGCGTCCTTTCTCAGCTGCCGTAGCAGGCCGGCGAAATCTGATGGCGGCTGCCCGGTCACTGTCCCCACCGCTCCCTCACCACTGCGGGGCCGCCCCCGTAGTGTCCCGTCTCCGCAAGGGTACGCAGGCGGCGTGCTGGTGCCCGGGCAGTTTCCGACGCTGCGCGTGGCCGGTGCCGCGCGGGGGCCCTTGTCCTCGCAGTGGTTTTCGAGAGACCGTGGGGAATGCGCCTAACCAGTAAGTTGCTGGCCGCCTGTGCTGCCTTCGCCCTGATTGCCGTCGCCGCGGCGCCGGCCTTGGCCGACCCGCCCACAGGGGTTGTCCCGCGCGCAGCCGACGCGGTGGGGGTCGGCTCGGACACCATCGGGTATCTGCTCGACCAGCTTTCCCGCGACTACGACAAGGCCCATCCGAAGGCCGCGACGCTGCTGTACAGCTGGGATGCCGTGGACCCGGCCACCGGCAAGGCAGGCGGCCAGATCGAGACGAAGGCCACCTGCGCGGCAATCGCGCGCCCGGACGGCTCCTCGGCGGGCATCTCGGCGCTGGAAGCCGGCACCACCGACCCGTCCAGCCCGGCCGACTTCTGCATTGACTACGCCGGCTCGTCGCGTGCGCAGCAGGCCAGCGATCCGGGGTGCGTCGCTGGCGGCGTCTGCTTCATCCGGCTGGCCGCCGACGCGGTCACCTGGGCCTCCCGTGATGCCGCGAGTGGCGGGACCGACGCCCCGGCGAGCCTGACCGTGGCCCAGCTCAAGGACATCTACCTGTGCAAGACCACCAACTGGGCCAAGGTCGGCGGTAAGAGCGCGCCCATCACGCCATTCCTGCCGCAGCCTGCCTCGGGCCTCACGGCTTCCTGGCTCACCGCGCTCGGCGGCGGCAAGACCCCGATCACCCCAGGCGCCTGCGTCAGCGACGAGGGCAGCACGCTGCAGGACAACCAGGGCATCAGCGCCGTGCTCGACAGCCCCAACGCGATCGTCCCCTACTCCGTCGCCAGCTACCTTGCCCAGGCCTACCATGACGCCCCGTGCACCAAGTCCTCGTGCACCGGCTCCCCGGCGTGCAAGCCCACCGGCTCGCAGAACCTGTTCGGCTGCGACGAGCATGGCGTGCTCGGCCTCGGCGAGATCGACGCCGACGCGCCGATGCTGCCCTGGCCGCCGCCTCCGGCGCCCTGCGCCACGTGCGCGATCAGCTCGAAGTTCCCGCCGCTGTTCCTGCACGACGTCTTCGTGGTGGTCCGTGACGCCGCAACCGCTACCCACATCCCGGCCTACCTGCAGCCGATGTTCGACCCGAAGTCGGCCACCCGGCCCGGGTTCACCTGCACCCTCACCGGCGGAAAGGACATCAAGAGCTACGGATTCCAGCAGCTGCCCTGGCCGCCCGCGAAGTCGCGCCGCTTCCCGCTGGCGAGCGCGTGTGGCACCCCTCAGCACATCCCCCCGCCCTGACGGGCAAGCCATGGCCCCGGGCCGCCGGCGAGGGCATCGCCGGTTGGGCGGCTGTCCGCGCACATGCCCGGGTCCGCGCGCGCCTAGGCCCCGAGCGCTGGCTCGTCGGGGGCGGACAGGCTCAGCACGGCACCGACCACCGCGGGCGAGGCGCTGATCTTCGCCTCCAGCGCACGCAGCCGGACGGCCAGGTGGGACTCGGTGTCGTCACCGGTGAGGTCGACATCGCCAACCACGAAGACCATCCGCGGCCCGACGACCTCCAGCCGCAGATAGGTCACCCTGGCCACCTCTGGCGCGTCCAGCAGGGCCTGGATGGCGGCCATAACGCACCCGGGGGTCGGCCTCCTGGCCGACAAGGAACCGCCGATTCAGGTTGATCAGCACAATGGCGACCACGGCGAGCAGCACACCGATCAGGATCGACCCGATCGCGTCCGGGACCGCCGAGCCGGTCACCTGGTGGGCGGCCAGCCCCGCCGCCGCGATGACCAAGCCGGTCAGCGCGGCGGAGTCCTCGGCGAACACCGCCCGCAGGGTGGGATCGGACGTGGCAAGCACGTGCTCGATCAGGTCCCGCTGCATCGACTGCGCCTCGGGCTTGGCCTGCTGGACCGACCGCAGGAATGAGATTCCCTCCAGCACGAACGACAACGCCAGGACCACGTATCCCACGGCGAACCGGTCGGCCGCCTCGGGGTGGATGAGTTCCTGCACGCCGTGTGTCACCGACACCGCCGCACCGGCCACGAACAGCCCGAGCGCGGCGAACAGCGACCACACGTAGGCTTCCCGGCCGTGCCCGAACGGGTGCGCCTGATCGGCCGGACGGCGGGACCGCCGGTCGGCCATCAGCAGGAAGATCTCGTTACCGGCGTCCGCCCACGAATGCGCCGCCTCGGCCACCAGCGACGCCGACCCGGTCACCGCTGCGGCGGCCGACTTCGCCACCGCGATCAGGATGTTGGCGCCGAAGGCCACAAGCACGGTCGTGAGGCTCTCCGACCCGCCGGGGTCGTGCGGCGAGGACACCGAGCGGAGCAGGTCCTGGGATCCGCGCCCGGCCGTGCCGTCCCCGGCGGCGCCGGTGCGCGCTCATCGCCCTGCTCGTGCGCCATCAACCACTACTAACACACGCCGCAGTCACCGGGAACGGCCGAGGTGCCCGGCCGGGCACCTCGGTGTCCGGCGAATGCCGGCGTTCATGCATGCACGCGCGGACAACGGTGATTGAAGCCGGGGAAAGCCGCTCACGAGATCGATGCGTTGTAACAGATTGTAATCGTCGTTCCAGACGGGGCCCTTTCTGGCAAGTGCTGGCCGGTCAGGGCTAACCGTTTCTGTGGTTCGCCGCAAGGTTCGGGCCGCCCGTTACGCCGGGCCGTCGCGATGGTCGTGGATGTGTTCACGCGCCGCGGGGCGCAGGGACGAGTCCGCGGGCGTACCAGGCGCGGGCGGGGAGTGTGAAGGGCCCGTCCGGGAGGTGCCTGCGGCAGGCGTCGCGGACCGTGCCTGCTGGTCGGCCGGGAGACTGCGCAGGTAATGGCCGGCCGGGCCGACGGCCAGGGTGAAGGGTTGCCAGAAGTCGTCGAAGCCGGCGTATTCGGCATGGCTGGTCAAGGCGCCGCTGACGACGTGCTGGAGGCCGGCGTCGCGCAGGCGGCGGGCGATGTCGCCGTCGGCGGTGCCGGCCAGCGCGGACTCGCCGGCCGCGGCAGGGTCTAGCTGCCGGGCCGCGGTCCAGAAGATCCGCAGCATGGTCATGCCACCGGTGGTGGTGTCCCACATGCAGGCGGCGACGGCACCACCGGGGCGGGTGACCCGCGCCATCTCCCTGACTCCTTGGCCGGGGTCGTGCAGGAAGCCGATGACCAGCGAGGACAGGGCCGCGTCGAAGTGCGCGCTAGGCCAGGGCAGCTGTTCGGCCACTCCGGTGCGCACGTCGGCGCCGGGGTTGCGGTCGCGGCAGGCGGCAGCGAACTGCGGGGCCGGGTCGATCGCGGCGACGTTGCCGGGGCCGAGGCGGGTGGCCAGTTCCCGGGTGAGGCCGCCCGGCCCGCAGCCCACGTCGAGGACCCGCATGCCGGGCCGGATCCCGGCGGCATCGGCCAGCGCCGTGGCCAGGCTGTGGGTGTAGCGGCCCATGAAGCGGTCGTAGTGTTCGGCCGGCGCCTGGAACTGTGCGGAGGGCTGCGGCTCCTCGGGCACGATCGGCCCCCGTGCCGATGAGCGGTGTACGGGCATTGGCGGGCCCTCCGGTCCTGACCAGGTGCGGGTCATGGGTGCAGACGATAAAGGTGCCACAGGTCGTGGTCGACGGCTCCTGCCCAGGACAACCCAGCCGTGTGGAGACCAGATGAAGGCGCCCTGCGGTTCCGATGGCGCAATCCGCCCCGGAACCCGGCCGCTCGTGTACGTCGGCGATCCCCGGCCTCGTAATGCAGCGCATAACTCTGCCGCGCCACGGGCCGGCCGTCAGCCCGTACGAACTCGCGATTCGGTCACTGAGCCTTCCGCGATCGAGGACAAGGTGCCCGGCCGGGACTGGCCGTCGCCGTTTTGAGGCGTCGCCGGGCCACTCGGCGTAGAAATCCGAGTTCACCGGCGGCTTGGGCAAATGGCGGGGATTGTCCCACCGCAACCGGTGGCGGCGACGGTCAACGGGCACCAAGCCCATCGTCTGGATCAGTATGAGTCACTGAGCGTAACGGCACGACTAGTGCCCGCCGTCGGAAATACTTGTCTGACCGGGGTGATTAAGCTCCGGGCCCAATACCTGAACTGCGGCGTCGTTCATAGGCGGAGGACGCTGGCCACGATAGGGTGCAGGCACCATTGAAGTCGGGAAGGTTAAGATGGCCCAGAAAGTAACCGTCGTCCTCGAAGACGATCTGACCGGCGGCCCGGCCGAGCAAACCGTGCGGTTCGCCTTCGACGGCACAGACTATGAGATCGACCTGAGCGCCAAGAACGCCGCCGCGTTTGGCAAGCAGCTCGCGCCCTACATTGAGCACGCCCGCAGGTCCGGGCGCGCACAATCGCGCCGGTCCGGGCGGACCGCGGCCGGCCGTCAGCACAGCGGTGATATCCGGGCCTGGGCGAAGGAGCATGGCCTGGCGGTCAGTGAGCGCGGGCGCATCCCGGCCAGCGTGGCAGAGCAGTACCACGCGGCGGCCAACGGACGCTAACACGAGGCCGCGACGCCGCGGCACCAGAACCCATCTTTCCGGCCCTGCCCCGCAGCCACAACCGCGCCATCACCAGCGGCAGCACGAGCTGCCCCGGCCGGCTCAGCCTGCCGGTGTGCGCGTGAACCCGCCCAGGTGATGAGGGTAGATGCTCAGCGGGACTCCCAGCCGGCCTGCTGGCGGAGCATGCGCAGGATGTTTCCGGTCGGCGTTCCGAAGACCTGGATGCCCGTGGTGGCCTGCAGCGTCTGGGCATAGGCTTCCCGGGCCCGGTCACCGACGATACCCATATGGAATTCCAGGGATGCGGCATCCGGATGGACCTGGACAACTGTCACTTCGCTGCGGTCCTCATTGACGTACTGGTTGAACGCGATTAGCCGCGGCTCATTCGCCTCGATGAAACTGGAGAGCCCCGGGACGCGTTCCTGTTCGGCGCCGAATCTGCCCTCCCTGAGCCGGTTGGTGGCGATGAAGATGAATGGTCCTGACATGTGGCTCCCTCATCGTGGTCCTGCCGCTACTGGCCGCCCAGCCCGAGTGCGTCACCGAGCGCGGTGATTCCCGCGGTGTCGGCGAAGGCGTGGCTGAAGATCACTTCGTCGGCGCCGGCCTCGATGTGGCCTGCGATCAGGCCGGGAATCTCGTGGGGCTGGCCGACGGTGAATCCGGCGATCTCTTCGGCAGAGCCGGCCGCCGCCAGCATCTCGCGCACCTCGGCGGTGTTCTGCTCGGAGGTGGTCAAGATCAGCGGGGTCATCCATGTGACATCGACCTCGGCTGGGTCACGGCCGACCTCGGCGCAGTGGCGGTGCAGCACGCCGATCTTGCGGGCCAGCGTGGCGGCGTCGCCGGTGACGTTGCACTTGTCGGCGTAGCGGGCCACCAGCCGCAGCGTCCGCTTCTCGCCGCCGCCGCCGATCATGATCTTCGGGCCGCCGGACTGCACCGGCCGGGGCAGGTTACGGGCGTGATCGAGCCGGTAGTGGTCGCCGGTGAAGCTCACGTCATCGCCGGTGAACATGGCCCGGCACACCTGCACCGCCTCCTCCAGCATGTCCAGGCGCACCCGGGCGCTGGGAAAGTCGATGCCCAGGCCCTGATGCTCGACGTCATACCAGGCTCCGCCGATGCCCAGGATGGCCCGGCCCCGCGAGATGATGTCCAGCGTGGTCACGATCTTGGCCAGGATGCCGGGGTTGCGGTAGGTCACGCCGGTGACCAGCGTGCCGAGCTGCACCCGCTGGGTGCGGGCGGCCAGCGCCCCGAGCAGGGTATAGGCCTCCAGCATCGGCTGGTCCGGCCCGCCCAGCGGCGGCAGCTGGAAGAAGTGGTCCATCACCCACACCGAGTCAAACCCGGCTGTTTCCGCCGCGGTCGCCAGGCCGGCAACGTGATCGAACAAGCTGGCCGAGTCAAATCCCGAGAAGTTGGGCAGCTGTACGCCGAATTTCGTCATAGGGCCCACGGTAGCGATCCCAAAATAAACAGGTGCCAGCGACCGGATCGTGGCTTCCAAGGGCCTCGACCCAGCCCAGCTCTTCGAGACCCAGCTGGCCACACTCACAACATGAATACGTCCACGCCCGCCAGGCCGCCGTGCGCGGCGGTGAAAGGGAGGGCAGCCCTGCCAGGCGGCATGCCGGTGTCACATGTGCCAGGCTGTATATATCGTTGTCCGGGAGGGAGGCCTGCATGGCTGACGCTACTCCGGAGCGTGACGGTTCCGGTGACGAGATGAAGCGCAAGTTCCGCAAGGCATTGGAGCGCAAGCGCACCGGGCAAGCAGGCGGGAACGCGGCCCGCGGTGGCCAGGACGCCGGGAAGGTCCATGGCGCCCAAGGCCCAGCCGCGAACAGGCGCCCGTTTCGCCGCCGGACCGGCGGCTGAACGGACCGGGCTCGATGGCTGACCCGGGCGTCCGGGAGCGGCGGCAGATGGCCCTCGTGTGGGCGATGAACTGTCAGATCCGTGCGTTCAGACCTGGCGCAGGACCATGCGCTGATCATGGGGTTCGAGCCGTTATTACGAGTCGGCGCCAGATAGGGAACGGTCTACACAGGTCGCGGTGCTTTCAACCCGACGTTAGCGGCTGCCACCAGCGGCTTCGTACTGCTCAACCACGTTAGCTGGTATGCGCCCGCGTTCGTTGACTGAAATGCCGTGCTCCTTGGCCCAGGCACGAATGTCGGCGCTGCGCTGACGGGTCGAAGCGGGACGGGCTCCCCGGCGGGCCTGCCCGCCGGTAGCCCGACGACCGTGGTCGATGAAGGGGGCCAGCGTCTTTCGGAGGTGGTCGGCGTTCTTCTTGCTCAGGTCGATCTCGTACTCCGAGCCGTCAAGCCCGAAATACATAGTCTCGACCGCCGGGCCGCCATCCAGGTCATCTTCCAGGGTCACGGTTATCTTCTGTGCCATGCCAGCCTCCGGTATCGCAGTGAGGTACCTGCACGGTATATATCATATATTCGATAACATCACCTGACAGTCGCAACGCCGCCCACTGAGCCGTCGGCTCAATAGACGATATGGACGTCCTGGCCAAGCGCTGCCAGCAGCGTGGCAGGATTGCGGCGCATAGCGGCTACGCCCGCTGCCCAGAAACCGGAGACCAATGACGCAGTGTTATCCGTGGGCGGCCGCCTTGATCTGGGTCCGGACGTCCGAGCGGATCATTGCCGGGTTGCTCGCGCTGCATGCGCCCGGCAGCACGGCCGGGACCAGGGCAACCAGCCAGGGTGTTCACGGGTGCGACCGGGCCGCCCGAACGCGACCGTGGAAGCGAGCGGAAAACAGAGGAATGGAGCATCGACGGCGGCCAGCAGCTAATTCCGACGTCTAGCGGGTGACCGCCAGCCGTCGACGTTACCGACGTCGCCTTCAGCTAAGGAGCCCACCATGCGTGCCGACATCGTGCCCGGCGGGATCTTCCCCGACTACGAGCTGACCGACCACACCAAGAACTGGCGCCGGCACATGAGCGACCCGGCGACGGCCGTCTCATGACCGGGAACGACCGGAGGGTCGCCATCATCACCGGAGGCTCGCAGGGCATCGGCGCCGGCCTGGTCGCCGGGTACCGCGGGCGAGGCTGGGCGGTGGTGGCCAGCGCCCGAACGATCAAGCCGTCGAAGGACCCGGACGTGCTCACCGTCGAGGGCGACATCGCGAAGCCCTCCACCGCCGACCGGATCATCGAGGGAGCACTGGAGCGGTTCGGCCGCATCGACACCCTGGTCAACAACGCCGGCGTGTTCGTCTCCAAGCCGTTCACTGACTACACCGCCGAGGACTACGCCCTGGTCGTCGGGGTGAACCTCACCGGGTTCTTCTGGCTGACCCAGCGGGCCATCGCCGAGATGGTGCGGCGGTACGGCGGCCACGTGGTCAACATCTCGGCCACCCTCGCCGAGGTCGCGAACTCCAGCGCGCCCTCGGTCCTGGCCGCGCTGACCAAGGGCGGCGTGGCTGCGGCCACCCGGTCGCTGGCCGTCGAGTACGCCTCCCGCGGCATCCGGGTCAACGCCGTCTCGCCCGGCATCATCCAGACCCCGGTGCACCCGCCGGAAAGCTACGACGGCCTCGGCGACCAGCTTCCCCCGCTCGGCCGGGTCGGCCAGGTCAGCGACGTCGTCGACGGCATCCTGTTCCTGGAGTCATCGCCCTACATCACCGGCGAGATCCTGCACATCGACGGGGGCCAGATCGCGGGCCACTAGGCCGACAGGCGTCGCTAGCCGGTGCCGGT
Organism: uncultured Actinomycetes bacterium; assembly: GCA_963762735.1. Lineage (GTDB taxonomy): Bacteria > Actinomycetota > Actinomycetes > Streptosporangiales > Streptosporangiaceae > DASXKD01. Next base: position 206,126 of record CAVXMG010000006.1, read on the forward strand.
GTCCCGGCTGCTGATCTGGCCCCTGGCGGCCCGTAGGAGGTGGCGGGGTAGCGTTGCGGTGAAGCGTCTCAGCTAGCCCTCACTCCGGATGGTGGGCGTGACA
>CAVXMG010000007.1:0-124148 GCA_963762735.1 uncultured Actinomycetes bacterium
CCCAGGGCGAAGCTGGCACCACCAGAAGGCTGCGGGCCATGACGTCACCTCCCGAGGTCCAGGCCGGGCAGGTAATCGTTGATGTGGTGAGGCCCCCAGATGATGTGCACGCCCACGACGGTACCCCGAGCGCTTCCTGGCCTGGTGACCGCGCAGACCGTTGTTCATCGCGCTCTGATACTGCGCCCTTGCTGGGCCCGGCGGGCAAGGTCATGGGCAGATACCACGGTGGAGGAGCATCATACGGATACGCCGTCACATGCTGTGCCGGTGTCCGCGGCGTCGCGGGCGGCGCCCGGGCCATGCCCGAACGGAAGGCGGATGCTGTGAGCCTGGTCAAGCTGGTGGAAGTGCCGCGGCGGCCTGTCTCGATGCTGGAGCCCATCGTCGGTGGCCAGCGGTACCTTCGCCTGGTCGAGGCCGCTGACCAGGTTCGGCGACAGCTGGCCGGGCGCACCATATGGAACGTCAACTCGACCGCTACCGGCGGCGGGGTCGCTGAGATGCTCCAGGTGCTGGTCGGGTACGTCAGCGATCTCGACATCCCGATCGGCTGGCTCGTGGTCACCGGCGACGCCGAGTTTTTCGCGCTCACCAAGCGCCTGCACAACCAGATCCACGGTGATCGGGCGGGAGGGCCCCTGGGCGCAGCAGAGGCCCATCATTACACGCGGATCCTGACCGCCAACGCGGTGGAGTTGCTTGGCCTGGTCCGGCCCGGCGATGTCGCGCTGCTGCATGACCCGCAGACCGCTGGCCTGGCCGGGCCGCTGGCGCGGGCAGGCGCCCGGGTGATCTGGCGTTGCCATATCGGCGTCGGCTGGGAGAACGACGCCACCCGGGCAGGGTGGGACTTCCTGCGGCCGCACCTGGGCTCGGCGGAGGGATACGTGTTCTCGCGCCGGGAATACGTGCCATCGTGGCTGCCGGATGACAAGGTCTCGATCATCCCGCCGTCGATCGACCCGTTCTCCCCGAAAAACCAGGACCTCGATGCCGCCACCGTGCGGGCCATCCTCGCCAAGCTCGGCGTGCTCGACGGTGCCGCGCCGCAGGTGCCCGCCAGCTTCGTGCGCCGCAACGGTGACATGGGCACCGTCACCGAGCAGGCGGTCATCACCGGGGAGGGCCGCCCCGGCCCTGAGGATCCCGTGTTGCTCCAGGTCTCCCGCTGGGACCGGCTCAAGGACATGGCGGGGGTCATGCGCGGCTTCGCCGACCACGTCGTGCCCGGCGGTGGCGGGTACCTGATACTGGCCGGCCCGGCGGTCAGCGACGTGGCCGACGACCCGGAGGGCGCGGCCGTGTACGGGGAATGCCTGCTGCAATGGCACGACCTGCCGCCCGCTGCCCGGGAGCGCATCCTGCTGGTGACGCTGCCGCTTGACGACATCGACGAGAACGCGGCGATGGTCAACGCCCTGCAGCGGCACGCCACCGTCATCGCGCAGAAGAGCCTGGCAGAAGGCTTCGGGCTGACCGTTTCCGAGGGGATGTGGAAGGGCAGGCCCGTGATCGGCTCGGCGGTCGGAGGGATCATCGACCAGATCGCCGACGGCACCGGCATCTTGCTACCTGATCCCACCGACCTGAAGGCATTCGGACAAGCCGTCCGCCTCCTGTTCGCCGACCGGGCCAGGGCAACCCAGCTGGGACTGGCGGCGCACGCCTACGTCCGCGAGAACTACCTCGGGGATATTCACCTGATGCGCTATGCCAAGCTGCTCGGCACGCTCATCTTCGAGGACTTATTCACCCCGTCAGGCCCTGCCCCTTCCGTGGGGAAGGCCGCCGTCCCAGGAAGGGACGGCGGCCTCGGCCGACCGTGATCAACGGCCTGCGGACGGCTCCAGCGGTGGATTGTCGGCTGGCGCGGCCACCAGGCCGGCCCGTTCCCGCTGCGCCTTGAGGAAGGCGTAGAGGATGACTCCGGCGAGGACGACGATCAGCGCCTGGTACACGGCCTGGTAGCCGGCGGCGAAGGTGACCCACATCGAGAACATCACACCGGCCCCGGCGATGGTCAGGTCCCTGGCCAGCGCCCACCCCTGCACCCGGCGCCGCCTGGACACCAGGTAAGTGAGCTGCGCGCAGGCCGAGAACAGGTACGGGATGGCGACGGTGACCACGGTCAGGTCGACCAGGTCGGTGAACACCTTCAGCCCGGTGGCTGTGGTGTAGCTCCACAGCATCAGTATCGAAGGCAGCAGCGCCGCCATCACGACGCCGAACCAGGCCGTGCCCTTGCGGTCGGCCCAGGCGAAGGCCTTAGGGAACAGGCCATCCTGCGCGGCCGCCCTTGCCACCTCGGTGGTGACCAGGGTCCAGCCGTTCAGCGCCCCGATACCGGACACCACGGCCAGCGCGGCGACCAGCTTGCCCGCCCACGCGCCGTGCGTGAAGATCGTGCCGAACGCGGTGACGAACGGCGCGGTGTCGTTGACCAGTGCGTGGTGCGGCACCAGGCCCATGATCGCGGCCGTCACCACCAGGTAAAGAATGGCGGCAGCGAGCGTGCCGAACACCGACGCGCGGCCGACGTTCTTGCGCGGGTTGTCCACCCGCTTGGCCGTGATGGCCGCCACCTCGACGCCGATGAAGGAGAACAGCGCAACCCCGGCGGCGATCCCGATCGCGCCGTACAGGCTGCCGCCCGAGGCGTTGAACGCGCCGAAGTTGCCGCTGGACACGAAGAACCAGCCCACGATGCCGACGAAGAGCAGCGGGAGGAACTTCAGCACCACGGTCAGGTTCTGGAACCAGGCCATCTGCTTGACCCCGGCCAGGTTCACCATGGCCGGCACCCACAGGCCGATCAGGGCAATGCCCCAGTTCCCCATTCCGGACGGCCTGATGCCGAACAGGGCATCCACGTAGAAGACCCAGGCCGAGACGATGGCAGCGTTGCCCGCCCAGGCCTGGATCCAGTAGCACCAGCCGGTGAGGTAACCGGCGAAGTCACCGAACTCGTACCGGGCGTATGCGTACAGCCCGCCATCGGAGTTGGGCACCCGCTTGGTCAGCTGGCCGAACATGACGGCCAGCAGGGTGGCGCCCAGCGCGATGACACCGAGGGTCAGCAGCGAACTGGTGCCCGCGCCGGCCAGGACGGCGGGCATCGCGAAGATCCCGGTGCCGATGATGCTGCCGACGACCAGCCCGGTCGCCGAGGTCAGCCCCAGCGCGCGGGCCTTCTGTTGATTGCGCGGTGACATATCCCCTTGCGGCGTCGACCCGCCGCGGGGGGTCGTCATGGTGGACATGGATCTGCCTCCTCCCGGGGGCCGCGATGGACTCCCGTGCCGTGAACTCTCACTTGCACCTCCAGCCTCGGCCCCGGCGCGAGGCCCCAGCCAGGGACGTAAGTCCCCCGATGATCATCCAAAGGGCATCTGGGGTGGCCGCTGGTGCCCATGGGACCATTGACCCTGTACATGACCGCGGCAGCCGGGTTCGATGGCTGCCGGGAAGCCCGGGAGAGCGCAGGGAAGGCAGAGGGCGGATGAGCAGCGAAGGCAGCGGGCAGGAACTCGTGGTGGTCGGCGTGGACGGTTCGGCGGAGTCGGTGAGGGCGCTGCGCTGGGCGGCGCGTTACGCCACGGCGACCGGCGCACGGGTGCGGGCCCTGCTGGCCTGGCACTACCCGACCGCGGCGGGCGAGGCCCCCGTGGGCGTCGCACCGGAAGCCATCCGCGCGCAGACCGAGGCGCAGATGAACGAGACCCTCGACGCGGCAATCGCCCAGGCCTACGAGGGCCAGGACTCCGCCGGGGCGGAGAAGCACACAGCCTACGGACACCCCGCGCAGGCCCTGATCGAGGCCTCCAAGGAAGCCGACCTGCTGGTCGTCGGCCGCCACGGGCGCGGGGCGTTCGTCGGGATGACACTCGGCTCGGTGAGCATCCACTGCGTCACCAGCGCGTTCTGTCCGGTCGTCGTGGTCCGCCACAGCGATGGGAACTGAGCCCGGCCCGCTGCCGGGCGCCGACGTCCAGACCCTCGACGCTTACTGGCGCGCCGCCAACTACCTGTCGGCCGGCCAGATCTACCTGATGGCCAACCCACTGCTGGCCGAACCGCTGCGCCCGGAGCACATCAAACCGCGGCTGCTCGGGCACTGGGGCACCTCCCCCGGCCTGAACTTCATCTGGGCGCACCTGTCCCGCGCCATCACCGCGCACGGCACCGAGATGATGATCGTCATCGGGCCAGGGCACGGCGGGCCCGCGGCGCTGGCCAACACCTGGCTGGAAGGCACCTACTCGGAGGTCTACCCGAGCGTGCCGCGGAACGCGGCGGGCATGCACACCCTGTTCCGGCAGTTCTCCTTCCCCGGCGGGGTGCCCAGCCACGTCGCGCCGGAGACGCCCGGCTCCATCCACGAGGGCGGCGAACTCGGCTACTCGCTGTCCCACGCGTGCGGCGCGGCGTTCGACAACCCGGGCCTGGTCGTGGCGTGCGTGGTGGGTGACGGGGAGGCCGAGACCGGCCCGCTGGCCACGAGCTGGCACGGCTGCCGGTTCCTCGACCCGGCCAGGGACGGCGCGGTGCTGCCGATCCTGCACCTCAACGGCTACAAGATCGCCAACCCGGCACTGCTGGCCCGGCTCCCGGAGGACGAACTCGACGCGCTGCTGCGCGGGTACGGGTATCGGCCGAGGCACGTGACCGGCCACGAGCCTTCCGTTATGCATCAAAAAATGGCGGCGGTGGTGGACGAGTGCCTCGCCGAGATCCGCGCCATTCAGGACCGCGCCCGCAACGGTGGCGGCGAGCGGGCGCGCTGGCCGATGATCGTAATGCGCACCCCCAAGGGGTGGACCGGCCCGGCGGTGGTGGACGGGCTGCCGGTGGAGGGCACCTGGCGGGCGCACCAGGTGCCGCTCGCGGAGGTCCGGACCAACCCGGCGCACCTGCAGCAACTGGAGGAGTGGCTGCGTTCCTACCGGCCGGAGGAGCTCTTCGACGCGAACGGCGCGCCCCGGGCGGAACTGCTCGGCCTGGTGCCTGAGGGCCCGCTGCGGCTCGGCGCGTCGCCGCACGCGAACGGCGGCGTGCTGCTGCGGAACCTGGTGCTGCCGGACTTCCGCGACTACGCGGTGCCGGTCCCCGCGCCGGGAGCCCGGATGTCGGAGCCGACGCGGGTGCTCGGCGGGATGCTGCGCGACGTGATGCGGCGCAACGCCGGGCAGGCGAACTTCCGGGTGTTCGGCCCGGACGAGACCGAGTCGAACCGGCTCGGCGCGCTGCTGGAGGTGACCGGGAAGACCTGGGAGGAGGAGATCCTGCCGGTCGACGAGCACCTCGCGCCGGACGGCCGGGTGATGGAGATCCTCTCCGAGCACACCTGCCAGGGGTGGCTGGAGGGGTACCTGCTGACCGGCAGGCACGGGCTGTTCTCCTGCTACGAGGCGTTCATCCACATCGTGGACTCGATGTTCAACCAGCACGCCAAGTGGCTGAAGGTCTCCCGGGGACTGCCCTGGCGGCGGCCCGTCGCGTCGCTGAACTACCTGCTCACCTCGCACGTATGGCGCCAGGACCACAACGGCTTCTCACACCAGGACCCGGGCTTCATCGACCACGTGGTCAACAAGAAGGCCGAAGTGATCCGGGTCTACCTGCCGCCGGACGCGAACACGCTGCTGTCGGTCGCCGACCACTGCCTGCGCAGCCGGGACTACGTCAACGTGATCGTCGCGGGCAAGCAGCCGTCCCAGGACTGGCTGGACATGGACGCCGCGATCCTGCACTGCACCAGGGGCGCGGGGATCTGGGAGTGGGCCAGCAGCGACGGCGACGGCGAGGCGCCCGACGTGGTGCTGGGCTGCGCCGGCGATGTGCCCACCCTGGAGGTGCTCGCCGCGGTCAGCATTCTCCGGCAGCACCTGCCGGACCTGCGGGTCCGGGTGGTCAACGTGGTCGACCTGATGCGGCTCCAGCCGTCTGCCGAGCACCCGCACGGGATGAGCGATCCGGAGTTCGACGCGCTGTTCACCACCGACCGGCCGGTGATCTTCGCCTACCACGGGTACCCGTGGCTGATCCACCGGCTCACCTACCGGCGCGCCGGGCACCCGAACATCCACGTGCGCGGCTACAAGGAGGAGGGCGCCACTACCACGCCGTTCGACATGGTCGTGATGAACGACATGGACCGGTTCCACCTGGTGATGGACGTGATCGACCGGGTGCCCGGGCTCAGCCGCACGGCGGCGTGGCTGCGGCAGGAGATGGCCGACACCCGGGTCCGGCACCGCGCCTGGACCCGGGAGCACGGCGAGGATCTGCCCGAGGTCGCCAACTGGGCCTGGCCACAGCCCCGCCCGCACGGCCAATGACCAACGTCCTGGTGGTCAACGCCGGGTCGAGCAGCCTCAAACTGCGCGTGCTGGACGCGGCCGACACGGTCACCGCGTCCGCGGACCTGTCCCCGTGGGACGGCAGCCCGGACGACCCCGGCCTACGGGGCTTCCTGAGCCGGCTTACCGGCATCGGCGCCGCTGGGCACCGGGTGGTGCACGGCGGGCACCGGTTCACCGCGGCCACACCGATCGACGACGAGGTCGTGGCCGGGATCGGCGCGCTGACCGACCTGGCGCCGCTGCACCAGCCCCACGCGCTGGCCGGGATCGAGGCGGTCCGCACGGCACTGCCTCAGGTGGCCGCAGTGGCCTGTTTCGACACCGCGTTCCACGCCGGGATGCCCGCGGCCGCCGCCAGCTACGCGCTGCCGGCCGCGTGGACGCGGCGCTTCGGCCTGCGGCGGTTCGGCTTCCACGGACTGTCGCACGCCTACGCTGCGGGCCGCGCCGCAGACATGACCGGCAATGGGCGGGGCGGCGGGCCGGGCTAGCACTGCGCGGGGCGGCGGGGCCGGGGCTAGCACTGCGCGGGGCGGCGGGGCCGGGGCTAGCACTGCGCGGGGCGGCGGGGCCGGGGCAAGCACTGCGCTACGACATCGCGTGGTGACCTGCCACCTGGGCGCTGGGTCGTCGCTCGCGGCGGTCCTGGATGGCACGTGCGTGGACACGACCATGGGCTTCACCCCGCTGGAGGGCCTGGTCATGGCGACCCGGTCCGGGGATGTGGATCCGGGGCTGATCGTCTGGCTGCTGCGCCACGGCGGGCTTTCCGTGGATGAGGTCTCGGACGGGCTGGAGTACTCCGCGGGCCTGGCCGGGCTGGCGGGGCTGCCCGATGGTTCCGGGGACATGCGCGACGTACGGCTGGCCGCCGACCGGGGCAACCCGGACGCCCGCCTGGCGCTGGAGGTGCATGCACACCGGCTGCGAGCCGGGATCGCCGCGATGGCCGCCGCGCTCGGCGGCCTGGACACCCTGGTGTTCACCGGCGGTATCGGCGAGCACCAGGCGCAGGCCCGCGCCGAGGCGGCCAGCGGGCTGGGGTTCCTGGGCGTGGCCGTGGACGAGGGCCGCAACACCACCGCGCAGCCGGACTGCGACATCTCCGTGCGTGACGCCGCGGTCCGCACCCTGGTCATCACCGCACGCGAGGACATCGAGATCGCCCGGCAGACCCGCGCCGTGCTCGCCGGGAACTAGCTGGATGCCGGGAGTTCCCTGGTTAGCTCCGGTGCAGGCGGCGGCCGGTGATCCGGGTGGGAGTGATCCGGATGGCGTGCTCCCTCGGCCCGCCTGGCCAGGGCTCGACGCCGGACGCCAGCACCGAGGCCCGCTCGGCTTCGGAGGTCATGTGGTGTGCGGGGCCATGGATGAGGACGCTCCAGCCCGCGCGGGCCGTTTCGTCGATGTCGTCGATCTCGAACGCGACCTGGTACTCGGCGTGAGCTATCCCGGTCTGGAGATCCTCTCCCGTGGGGCTGTCCTGTGCGGTGCGGAACACGATCGCGCCCTCATGCACCCTGTAGTTGACCGGGAAGACGCTCAGGCCGTACCGGCCCAGGTACGCAAGCCTGCCGATGCCGCCCGGCGAGATCAACCGGAGGCACTCCGCCGCATCCAGCGCCTCCAAGGCCTGGTGCGCATCGCTGCTCGTGGCATCAGACATTGCGATTCCTTTCATGATCGAGAGTGAGATCCGCGGTCATGGGTTGCTGTGTCAGCGGAGCCGCCGCAGGAACGGGTCCTGTGGATGTGCCGGGCAGATCCGGATCCGGGCATCGACGGCGCAGGCGCCGTCCTGGGTGGCGATGACCGGGTTGAGATCGAGTTCGGCCACCTCAGGCAGGTCGTCGGCGAGACGGGAGATCCGCAGCAGCATACCGGTGAGGGCGGCGGTGTCCACGGGAGGCGTGCCCCGGTGGCCGAACAGCAGCGATGCCGCATGCACGCCATGGATCAGATCGTCCGCGTCGGTGTCGGTGAGCGGGGTGAGGCGGGCCGCATGGTCGCCGAGAACCTCGGTGGCCACCCCGCCCAGGCCGAACACCACCAGGGGGCCGAACACTGGCTCCTGCACCACCCCGATCAGCACCTCGGCACCGCCACCGAGCATCGGCTGGACCAGCACACCGCCGAAGGTCCGGCCCGAACGTTCCCGCCAATTCCCGGTATGCCGCGCGCACCTCCTGCTCGCCGTGCAGGCCGAGCTTGACCGCGCCCGCATCGGTCTTGTGCACCAGGCCTGCAACCTCGGCCTTGAGCACCACGGGGCCGCTCATTTCCGCCGCGGCGTGTACGGCTTCTTGTTCACTGACGGCCCGCCGGGTGGGAACCAACGGGATCTGGTAGCACGCGAGCAACTCGCTGACCGCGGCCGGGGGCAGCCATCCGCCGGCCGGCTCGCCTGCGAGGAACGCGGTGATCTGCGCCCGGGCATCCGCGGTGCGAACTCCGGCGAGGTCGGGGATCTGGCCCCGCTGCCGTTCCCGCCAGGCACGGTAAGCGACCGCGTGTTTCAGCGCCCGCACCGCTCCTTCTGGGTAGGCGTAGACGGGAACGGCCCGGCGGCCGGCGGGCAGGCCCATGCCCTGACGGCGGAGGTCGCCCGCCTCCGCCGACTCGTCGCCGTCGAATGGATCGGGGTCGCTGGCTGGAACAAGCCGCACGGCTGTTTGCTGGTCAAGAACCGCGGCCGTCAGCGGCTTGCTCACTCTGGCCTTGGTCAGGGCATGGGTGAGATCGGCGATGGCCGTCGGCACGGTGACCGCGACAACGGCATCGACGCCGTCGTCGGCCGCTATCTCCTCCAGGCAGGCACGGAATGCGTCCATGCTCACGGCGGCGGTGGTGTCGACCGGGCCCGCGACGGCTGCACCGGGTGGCAGCAGCGCCCGCAGCCGGCGTTGGGTGGCCGCGGAGATGGCCGCTACCCGCAGCCCGTTGTCGCCGCACGCGTCGGCCGCCAGGACGCCTGCCCCGCCTGCGTTGGACACGATCGCGATCCGGTCACCGGCGGGCAGCGGCTGGGAGGCCAGCATGGCTGCCGCTTCGATCAGTTCGCCCATGCCTGGCACCGCGATGATGCCGGCCTGTGCGAACAGCGCCTCCTGCGTGACCAGGGGCGTGGCCGCGGCGGCGGTGTGGGACGCGGCGGCCTGCTGGCCCGCTGCCGACCGGCCGCCCAGCACGGTCAGCACGGGCATCTGATGCCCGACCCTGCGGGCGGTCCAGGCGAACTTACGCGGGCTGCCGAACGACTCCACGTACAGCACCGCCAGCTTGGTCCGCCGGTCTTGTTCCCACCAGGTCAGCATGTCGTTGCTCGACACGTCGTACTTGTCTCCGACGGAAGCGAACGACGACACGCCGATGCCCAGCTGGGTCAGGTGCTCCAGCAGGGAGATGCCGATGCCGCCGGACTGGACGACCAGTCCTGCGCTGCCTGGAACCGGATGGGCGGCCCCGAACGTCGCGTCCAGGCCGAGGAAGGGCACCGCGATGCCGAAGCAGTTGGGGCCGACCAGGCGCATGCCGTACCTGCGGCAGATGGACAGCAGGTCCGCGCCCAGCGGGCCGAGGCCGGAGGTGATGACCACGAGGGACCGGACACCACGTTCCCCGCACTGCGCCGCGAGCCTTGGGAACATCTGCCGCTGGCACCGCGATCACGGCCAGGTCCACGTTCTGCGGCAAGGCATCCACCGATGCCAGGCAGGGCCAGCCCTCCAGGGCGGCGGCCCGCGGGTTGACCGGGTACACCATGCCGGAGAACCCGCCGGTCACGATGTTCCGCAAGATCTCCCGGCCCACGGTTCCCCGCCGCCGGCTCGCGCCGACCACGGCCACCGACGCCGGGTGCAGCAGATGCCGCATGCTCTCGACATCCGCGCTGGCTCTCACGGGCTGCCGTGGAATCCAGATACCGTTCCAGGTCCGGGCCGGCATGCTTCGGGGAGCGGGAAGGTCAGTTCCACGACGCCATCGGACATCTGCCGCTGAACCGGCAGCCCCGCATCGGCGAAGACCCTGAGCATCGCCGTGTTCTCCGCCAGCGTTTCGGCCGTGAATGCGCGCACCCCGCGCTCCCGGGCGACCGACACCAGATGCTCAAGCAGGAGCGTCGCGATCCCCTTGCCGTGCATGTCATCGGGTACAGCGAACGAGACTTCAGCGACATCTGGCTTACCTGTGGGCTCGTAGCTCGCCACTCCGACCAGGCGGTCACCAAGCCAGGCAAGCAGCGCCGCGTGGTCGGGCCCCGGTTCCCGGCAGACACGCGCGGGCTCGGTGTCGGCGCATCGCGGGCTGAAGCTGAAGAAGCGCAGGTACAAGTTGCCGAGGGACATTGCCTCGTGCATCCCGTGCACCGCCTCGGCGTCCTCGGGCTGCGCGTGACTGATCGCCACGGTGCTGCCATCGGTCAACAGCGCGTATATCCGGGCACTGGCTTGTTCCGGCTGGTTAGCGCCGGTTGTGGCCGCCCTCACCTGCGCACCCCCAGCCTCGGGGGAGTGCCCCATGGGCTGCTCTGCGGGAACGATGCGCGAGTACTGGTCGGGCTGGACCATCGCGATGTGACCGCCCTCCAGCCATTTGACGATGTAGGGCGGCGAGCCGTCGCTCGGCTGACACGCCGATCACCACGCCGATCCGGTCCGTCCCGACGACGAGCCGGTCACCGACCCGAGCACGCATAGCAATCACCTCACCGACAGGCCTCGCGGCCACGTACTACGGCACCGGTTTCCAGCCGCAGCCAACCGCGGGCAGTGGCTGTCACCACTTGCCCTTCAGTTTGGTGGCTCCGGGCATGCGCCAAGCAGGTGCGATACGGCCCTCATGCACGGGACCTTCGGCCCATGTTGCGGCCGCCTGAACGAGCCGGCTCCCCGTTCCTTCGCCTTGAGCACCGCCGGCCCGGATGTCAGGGACGTTGGTCCCGGGCGGTGCCGGGGGACGTCACGTCGATGAGGAACTCAGGCACTGCGCGGCGCGCGGAGGCCAGGCTGGTGCGCGCGGGCCCGAACTGGAGCAGCATCTGCGGCATCCCGGGCAGCGCGAGCCTGGTGCGGATGAGATCCCGGATCACCGGGATCTCCAGCGGCTGGGTTTGCAGGCTGGCCGCCACCCACACCGTGGCCGCGTGGGCCAGGACGCGGTGCAGCGCCTGGCCCGCGCGCAGCCAGTCGAGCCGGCTGTCGCCGGCCGTGACCAGCACCGCGGTCGCGGCCGGGGGCGGCTCGTCCGGCCCCGGGGCGGGCAGCAGGCCACAGTGACGGCCGAGGTCGAAATCACGCCGGGCGAGCCGCCCCGGCCCGGCGGAGGCCGTCGGCCCGAACGCGGCCGCCGGCACGCCGTCCCTGGCCGGGCTGCCGGGCGGGCGGCTCCAGCGCTGGATCTCGGCACGCGCCCCGGCGCTGTGCGCCTGCATCCTGGCGGCTTCGGCTGCGAGGTCGGCCAGCTTTCCGTACCTGCCGGGCGTCTCGACCAGGGCCAGCGTGGCGCCCTCGGCGAGGGCGTCATGCTGCAACCCGGGCAGCAGGCCGGCCGGTATCGGGCCGGGGTCGAACGCGCCGCGATGGGTGTGCCGGTGCGGCAGTGCCGCCAGCATGCGGCGCTCCGCCTCGGTGACCGGCGCCCTCGGACCGAGCGCCACCCGGGCCAGCAGCCAGGGCTTGGACTGCTCGGAGAACAGGGTCACCGCGGGCAGGTAGCCAAGCCCGCGCACCGCGAGCCGGAGCCCGAACAGCGCCGCGCCACAGGAGATCAGCATCTCCCTGCCGTCGCGGTCCTGGCCGAGCTTGCGCTCCGGGTCGGCGTACAGGTCGATCGCGTGCGTGCCGACCGCGAATCGCCACGGCTGGGTGTTGTGTACCGAAGGTGCGCGGGAGGCGGTCGCCAGCATCTTGGTGACCGCGCGCGCCGAGATGCGCCGCGGCAGCGGCGGTGCCGCGGCGGCGGCCGCCTGCGCGGCCGTCGCCGCCTGGTCGTCGTGGCCGGTCAGCGCCTGCCTGGTGGCTTCTGTCATGTCCCTCACCCGTGTCATGCCCGCTCGAACACGGCGGCAATGCCCTGGCCGCCGCCGATGCACATGGTGACCAGGCCGTAGCGGCCACCGGTCCGGCGCAGCTCGTACAGGGCCTTCACCACCAGGATGGCCCCGGTCGCGCCGATCGGGTGGCCGAGCGAGATCCCGCTGCCGTTGGGGTTGGTCCGCTCCGGCGGCAGGCCCAGTTCCCTGACCACCGCGAGGGCCTGCGCCGCGAAAGCCTCGTTGACCTCGAACAGGTCGATCTCGTCGACCTTGAGGCCCGCCCGGTCCAGCACCTTGTGCACGGCCGGCACCGGCCCCATGCCCATGATCCGGGGCTCGACCCCGGCGTGGCTGTAGGCCACCAGGCGGCCCATGGGGGTCAGGCCTTCCCGCGCCGCGAACTCGCCGCTGGCCAGCACGACGGCCGCGGCTGCGTCGTTGATCCCGGACGCGTTGCCCGCGGTGACCGTGCCGTCCTTGGCGAAGGCCGGCCGCAGCTTGGCCATGTCCGCGGTCGCGAGCCCGGGCCGGATCTGCTCGTCGGTGGCGAACGTGGTAGGACCCTTGCGGCCCGGCACCTCGATCGGCAGGATCTGCTCGGTGAAGTAGCCCGCCTCGGTGGCCGCGGCCGCCCGGCGGTGGCTCTCCACGGCCAGCGCGTCCTGGTCGTCGCGCGACACGTCGTAGTCGGTCGCCACGTTCTCCGCGGTGACTCCCATGTGGCAGGCGTCGAACGGATCGGTGAGCGCGCCGACCATCGCGTCGATGACCGTGCCGTCCTGCATCCGCTGGCCCCATCGCATGCCCGGCAGCCAGTACTGGCCACGGCTCATCGACTCGGCCCCGCCCGCGACGGCAGCCTCCGCGTCGCCCAGCATGATGGCCTGGGCCGCGGAGACGATCGCTTGCAGGCCGCTGCCGCACAGCCGGTTCACGGTGAACGCCGGCGTCTCCACCGGCAGGCCGCCGTTGACGGCGGCGACCCGGCTCAGGTACATATCCCTGGCCTCGGTATGGATCACGTTGCCGAAGGCGCAGTGCCCGATGGCCGCCGGATCCGCCCCGGACCGGCGCACCGACTCGGCGACGGCGGCAGCCGCCAGATCACACGGCGGGACGCTAGCCAGGCCGCCGCCGTATTTCCCGATGGCCGTGCGGGTTCCGGACAGGATGAAAACTTCGTTCGTGGTGTTCATCGTCATCGCCCTCACATGTCCATGCCGCCGTTGATGGCCCAGATCTGGCCGGTGATGTAGGACGACTCGTCGGCAGCCAGGAAGCAGACGGCGCGGGCGATCTCCCCCGGCTGGGCCAGCCGCCCCACCGGGATCTGTTCCTTGATCCGTTCCAGCGCCTTCTCCGGGACGGCGGCCACCATGTCGGTGGCGACGTAGCCGGGGGTGACGGCGTTGACCGTCAGCCCGACACCTTCACCTGGCGCACCGCCTGCCCGCTTGAGCTGGAAGATGGCCTCCTTCGCCAGCGACTTGGTCAGGCCGAACAGCCCGGACTTGGACGCGGCGTAGTTGGCCTGGCCGATCTGGCCGGTCTCGCCGATCACCGAGGACACGCTGATGATCCGGCCGGTGCCCTGCTTGATCATGTGTTCCAGGGCGGCCTGAGCCATGAAGAAGGCCCCGGACAGGTTGACCGAGATCACCCGCTGCCAGTCCTCGTCGGCCATCTTCGCCACGGTCTTGTCGATCGTGATGCCGGCGTTGTTGACCAGGATGTCCAGGCGGCCGTGCCGCTCGATGACCTCGGTCACCACGCGGCGGCAGTCGTCGGCCGAGCCGATGTTTCCCTCGTGGACGGTGAACAGCCGGTCCGGGTAGCGCCCGGCCATATCGGCCTGAAACTGCGCGGCCCGTTCCTGGTGCCGCCAGTAGCCGGCCGCCACTGCGGCCCCGGCGCCGACCAGTTGCTGGCTGATCGCACCGCCGATACCGGCCGTGCCCCCGGTGACCAGGGCGACCCTCCCAGTGAGGGCTCCTTCGGTTGCCGTGTGTCGTTCTTGCGTCATGGTCATCGGTCGCACTTCCCGTCGGGGTTCTGTTACGTCACTTCGAATCTCTCGGTGCACCGTGGCCGCGGCAAGGGGCGAAGGTCCCGCCGTCCAGGGCCCTGGGGCCCTGGGTTCCGGATGCATCCTGCCCCGTCGCTTCGGCGGCCGGGCCGGCCAGCGCGGCCGCGATGCTGCGCAGCAGCGACCTGAGGGTGGCCCCTGCCACCCGCTGCAGCCCGGCCTGGTCCAGTCCCTCCCCCAGCCCGTCCAGCGGCGGACGGTAGGCACCGGTGATCCGCAGTTCGGCCCGCCCCTGGCCGTCGGTGCCCACCATCAGGTTGGCATCAAGCACGGGGAACAGCCGGCCCATCCGCCCGGTCGCCTCCCAGCGGATCGGCACGCGCACCATGTCGTCACTGAGCACCGGGTCCAGCAGGCTCACCCGGACCAGCTTGGACATGCCAGGCACGCTGCCGAACGGGCCGACCCGACCTCGCCGACCAGCCCGTCGGTGTACGCATCCTGCGACAGGCCGTCCAGCCAGTCTCCGTGCGCCATGCGCAGGAACCGGGCTCTGGCCACCGGATAGTCCAGATCGAGCCCGACCGCCTGATCCGTGAACATGCCCCTCAGTCAGTCACATCCGCCCGTCGCTACCTAGGGACCTTTGGCCCTAATCGGGGCTGGCTGGGCTTGATGTGCTGGCATTACCGACGAGGGGGAACCTCAAAGGACGCGGGGCTGCGGGACTGGAGCCCGTACACCGCGCAATCGGGATCCGCGAGAAGCCGGATAGGTCCCCCTCGTCAGTTCATGCCCGGCGCCCGTTCGTGCCCGGCGGCCGGCAGAACCTCTCACGCGCGCACCAGCGGCTGCCGTGATGATCACCGGCGGGCACCGCGTGCTCCGCATAACCGGCTGCTAGCCTGCCCGCCCGGGCGAGGCCGTCCGCCGTCCGGGCGCCTTTGCCCAGGACCGGTGAAGGCGCAGCGCGAGCAGGGGGCACAGTCGTATCGCTTCGCCGGCCCCGGCCATCAGGCCGGGAGGGACCTCTTCGTCTTGGATGATCGGGAAACCCCAGTCATCCAGGGTGATCAACTCGGGCAGCACCTCCGCGCACAGGCCGCGGCCGTCGCAGGCGATCGGATCGACCCGCAGCCGGGCACCGGTGGTGGTCACGGCTGCCTCCGCGGCGGGACCGGAAGCACGCCCAGGGGCCGGCTCCCGCAGCACCAGCCCTGAGCGTGCCGGTCGATCTCCGCGCCGAACACCCGCAGCGCGCTGCGGATCATGCGGACCGCGCCGTCCGGATGGTGACAGGCACCGCGCCCGTCCACCTGGCCCATCCAGCGCCGGAGCAGGTCCGGGCGGAAGGACCGGCCGGCGGCCAGGTCCTCCAGCGCACCGGCGAGCGCATCGAGCCCGAAGACGCACGGGCCGCACTGCCCCGCGGACTCACCGGCCAGGTAACGGGCCACCCGGGCGGTCTCGGCGAGGCCGCAGGAGTCGGCGGGCAGTGCGGCAACCAGCCCGGCTCCCGGGCTTGCGCCCACCGCGGACAGGCCATCCGCCGAGAACGGGCAGCGGCCAGGCCGCTTCCGGGCCGGCCCAGGTGCCGAAGTACCCGCCGATCAGCAGCGCGCTCAGCGGGGCCGCCGGGCCGCCGGCGAGTTCCAGCACCTCCCCGACCGGCTGGCCGATCTCGATCTCGTAGACCCCGGGCCGGTGCACCCCCCCGATCAGGGTCACCAGCATGGATCCGGGCTCGGCCGCAGTGCCGAGCGAGCGGAACCACCCCGCGCCGTAGCGCCCGATGAGCGCCAGGTGAGCCAGCGTCTCCACGTTCTGGACCAGCGTGGGGCGGCCGTCCAGGCCATGCTCGAAGACCCGGGGCGGTGTCGCGGTAGGCAGCGGGACCCCGTTCCCGACCCAGTTGACCAGGGCGCTGGCCTCCCCACCGACGAACCGGTCCGCTCCCGTCCTGATCTTGACCCGGATCCCGTCACTGTGCGCCTGCCTGCGCTCGGCGGCGGCACGGTCGACGATCTCGCGCACCGCCTCGTGGACCACCACGAACGCCTGCCGTGCGCCTACGAGGTGGGCGGCAAGCACCGCCCCGTCGAGGACCAGATGCGGCTCGCGGGCCAGCAGGACCTTGTCCTTGGCGCTCGCCGGCTCCCCCTCGGTGCCGTTAGCGATGACCACCGGGGCGTCCCGGCCGGCCGCGACGGCGCGCAGCTTCCTGGCGGTGGGGAAGCTGGCGCCGCCGCGGCCGGTAAGCCCGGACCGGCCGACCTCGGCGATGAACTGGCCGCGCCACCCATCGTCCCGGCCGGGCACCGGCAGCGCGCCGTACCTGGCACGGTGCTCGGCCCAGCTGGCCGGGCCGCCGCCCAGCCGCTGCGGCAGCAGCCTGGGCAGGCGGCCCGCCCGCAGGCAGGACTCGCCGTCCGCCTCCCGGTAGCGGGTGTCCGCTGTGTTCACGAGACACCCGCTCGCGAGGCAGCCGACATCTGCCGGGGATTGGCGGAGAGCGGTACCCGGGCCGGTCCGCCTGGCCCGCGCGGGCCACCGGCCGCGCGCCCGGCCGAACAGCCGGGCGAGCACGGCCGTCGCCACCGCCACCGCCGATCCGACTTCGATCAGCGCCACCCACCAGATGCCGAGGTCATTGCCCGCGGTCAGGGAGTGCAGGAACGCCGCGGGCCAGGCCAGGTAGGCCAGCCAGTGCACGGCCCGCCAGGCACGCTGGCCGAGCCGCCGCCGGGCAAGGCTGGTAAGCAGCACCGCCCCGGCAAGGTCCACCGCCAGAGTGCCGAGGCCGATGGCCAGGGTCCGGTACGGTGACGCGAACGGCAGCAGGGTCGCGGCCCAGCCGATCGTGACGAACGGGTCGAGAATCGCGGTCACAATGTGCAGCACCAGCAGGGCGACCGCGAACAGCGACAGGGTCCTGTGCAGTTCGGCGACCGCGAACCGGGGCCAGCGGGCCGGCGCGGAGCCGGTCCTGGTCGCCACACCGAGGACCACCACGATGCTGAACAGGGCGAGCAGGACCAGGCCGCTCCCCCGGGACAGGAACCACAGGCCTTGAGAACCGGTGACCGCCGCGCTCATGGCCATCACCTCACCCGGTCTGGCCTGGCAGGCCCGCTGAGGTCCTCCGGCGGCCGGCGCGTACCGTCGGGCCTGCCGCTCGGGGCGGCCGGCATCCGCGGGGTGGCGGGCACCTTGACCAGCCCGCCGACGGTGGCCGGCCAGCCGCCGAGCAGGCGCACGCTTCCGTCGTGCGCGACCAGGCGGGCGGGCAGGCCCTGGGCGGCCAGCCAGCCGGCCGCCTGCTCCCCCGCGACGATCGCAGCGGTGGCCGCCGCATTGGCCTCCGCGCAGCTCGCGGCGGCGACGCTCGCCGTCCGCCACGGCCCCGCCGCGGGCAGGCCGGTCCGCGGGTCCACGATGTGATGCAGCGTGCGGCCGCCCCGCCGCCACTGACGGCAGCGGATCGACGAGGTCGCCAGGCCCCCTGCGGACAGCCGGACCTGCCGGCCCGGCGGTTCCTCCGGGGCGCACACCTGCCGGGCAATGCGAGCGGCAGGCTCTCGGCCGTGCTGCCCAGGCTCGTCGCTGACAAGCACCGGCCAGCCGCCCAGCGGCGCCTCTCCCGCCACGGCGATGTCACCGCCGAGGCTGACCAGCACGCCGCCACCGGGCACGCAGGCCGCTGCCGCCCTGGCGGCGCGATCGGACCCGAGGCCTTTGGCAGTGGCTCCGAGGTCGAGCCGCACTCCAGCGGCCAGTCGCAGGCGCCGGCCGTCGAGCCGCACCGACTGCCAGCCCGGCACGTAGCCCGGTTCTGGCGGCGCGGCTTCGCCAGCTGCGCCCTGCGGCAGCGCCGCGAAATCGCGGTCGTAGCCGAGGCCGTGCAGAGCGCCGCCCACCGTAGGGTCCACCAGGCCCCCCGTCCACTCGGCCGCGGCGAGCGCGACCGCGATCGCCTCGGCGAGCCCTTCGCTCACGATGCAGCTTCCCCGCCGAGGGGCGTCCCCGGGGTGGGCACTCCCAGGCCGGGTGGCCGCGCTGAAACAGCGCTGGACCAGGGAGATCTCCGAGTCGTCGCGGAACCGGCTCGCCTGCTCATCCAGCAGCGCCAGTTCGGCGTCGACGGCGGCGAGCACCCGGCCCGTCCAGTTGGGCGGCCAGACCACCACCCGGGCGGTCGTGCCCAGGGCATCCCGCTCCGCGACGCCCACGGTCGTGGCGCCGACATCCACCGGGCACCAGTCACGGGCCCCTTCCGGGCCCATCGCGGCCATCAGTTGTCCCGGTAGGTGACGATGCGGGTCCCGCCCGGCCCGGTGCCCACGGTGACGCCAGAGCCGCTGGAGGTGGCCACCGGAGCGGACAGGGACGGCTTGTGGGCGCCGGTGGCCGCCGTGCCGCCAGGCACTGAGGAGGTCACCGCACCGGTGGCCGGCGTGGCAGGGGGCGCATGGTGCGCGAAGTAGCCAGTAGTGGCGGCCACACCCGCGATGAGGAGCGCCGCCGTCCAGTTGGAAGCCTGGCGCACCCGGCGCACTCCGGACCCGCGGGCACCGGCACCGCGCCGGTAGTCGCGCGAGTCGTCCGCGCCGTGGGGATAGCGAGGGTCCTCGTCATAGCCGGGCAGCCGCACCCAGCCGGGCTGCTCGGGGTAGTCGTGCTCCATCGGTGGTTCCTTCCAGGTGGTTCGCGCCGGACTGTCCGGCTCCTTCAGGCTGCGCCGGAACCGATGTGACGGCCGTGAGCGGACGATGTGAGCCGTTCACATGGATCTCTCCTCGTTCTCACATCACCGGCTGCGTAGCCTCTGGGTTATGCGAGTGCTGGTGGTCGAGGACGAGGCCAGGATGGCCCGGCTCCTCAAGCGCGGGCTGGAGGAGGAGGGGCACGCGGTCGACGTCGCGGGCGACGGCCCGGAAGGACTGTGGCTGGCCACGGAGAACAGCTACGCCGCCGTGGTTCTCGACGTGATGCTGCCGGGCTTCGACGGATTCGAGCTGTGCCGCAAGCTCCGGGCCGCGGGGGTGTGGATTCCCGTGCTCATGCTCACCGCCCGCGACGCGGTGGACGACCGGGTCCGCGGCCTGGACGCGGGCGCCGACGACTACCTGGTCAAGCCGTTCAGCCTGCTGGAACTTGCCGCACGGCTGCGGGCGCTGGCGCGCAGGGACGACCGGGCCCGCCCGGCCGTCCTGGCCGAGGGAGACCTGAAGCTGGACCCGGCCAGCAAGCGCGCCTGGCGCGGCGGTACCGAACTGCAGCTCTCGCCGAAGGAGTTCTCTCTGCTCGAACTGTTCCTGCGCCATCCCGGCACGGTGCTGACCCGGTCCCAGATCCTCGAGGCGGCATGGGACTTCGCCTATGACGGCACCTCGAACGTGGTAGACCAGTACGTCACCTACCTGCGCCGCAAGATCGATGCCCCGTTCGGGCGGCACGACCTCGAAACCGTCCGCGGCATGGGCTACCGGCTCCGCCACGTCGAACAGGAGTGAGGGTGCCGATCCGGCTGCGCGTCGCACTGGTCTTCGCGCTCGCCCTGGCCGTGGCGTTCGCCCTCGGCGGCTGGCTGTTCGTCAGCCAGCTCTCCGCCGCGATGCTGAGATCCACCGACGCCGCCCTCGCCGCCCGGCTCAGCCAGGCCGGGCGTTACACCGAGGACGACGGGAACCCGCGCTCACCGGCGGTGACCCGCGGCAAGCCAGCCCCCGGTGAATACATCATCCAGATCGTCGACTCCTCGGGAAGGGTCACCCAGGCCAGCCCGGACGCGGGCAACATCCCGCTGCTGACCGCCGCGCAGCTGCGGCAGGCCCGCCATGGCGGACTGACACTGACCCGGATCCTCGACGACGAGCCCGAGCGGATCATGGCCGCCCCCGTGGCCGAGGGCCACGGTTCGGTAGCGATCGCGGGCATCTCACTCGAATCGAACAACGCCACGCTCCGGCAGGTCATCGGTGCGCTGGCCATCGGCGGCGCCGTTTTCGTGATCGCGGCCGGGTATCGGCGCCTACTGGCTGGCCCGCGCCGCGCTCGCCCCGGTCGAGCGGCTGCGGCGGGAGGTGGCCGCGCTGTCCGAACGGGATACCGGGTCACGGTGCAGGTGCCCGGCACTCACGACGAGATAGCGGCTCTTGCCGGGACGATGAACGACCTGCTGGTGCGGTTGCACGGCGCGCTGGCGCGGCAGCGGGCCTTTCGTCGCGGACGCGAGCCACGAGCTGCGCACGCCGTTCGCGGTGCTGCAGGGCGAGCTTGAACTGGCCGGGCGGCCCGGGGCGGAGCCGGGAGGAACTCAGCGCGGCAGTGGCCAGCGCGGCGGAGGAAACCGACCGGCTGACCCGCATCACCGACGACCTGCTGCTGCTCGCCCGGGGTGACGAAGCCACCCTCAGCATCAGCCTGGCCCGCACCGACGTGGCGCTGCTGCTGGCACGAAGTGCCGAGCGGGCCAGCACCCGTGCCGCCGCGGCGGGCGTGACCTGCCGGGTCGATGTCCAGGCAGGGCTGATGGCCGTGGTCGATGAGGGACGCATCCGCCAGGCGGTCGACAACCTGATCGACAACGCGCTGCGGTTCGCCCCCCGCGATTCCGAGGTGGTCATCTGCGCCGAAATGGCCGGGCCGGAGCTGATGATCGAGGTCCGCGACCGCGGGCCCGGGTTCCCGCCGTCCTTCCTCCCGCAGGCGTTCGAGCGGTTCGCCCGGCCCGACCAGGGCCGGGCCCGGGAGGCCGGCGGGGCCGGCCTGGGGTTGTCGATCGTGCAAGCGATCGCGCACGCCCACGGCGGCCGGGCCGTGGCGGGCAACCGCGATGGGGGCGGTGCGGTGGTCCGGCTCGAGATCCCCTGCCCGCCGGAACCCTCGCATTAGCGTCCATGGCGGCATGCGGCGGCCACCGGCCCGCGCGGGTCAGCTCCCCGGCCGCCCTGGTCCTCCGCAAATGAGGCAGGCGGAACCATCCGTTCGCACCGGACGGTGACCCTTCCCCAGGGCCACCGTCCGGGTGCGGTGCGTGCGGAACGGCTATGCCGACTGGCCCGCCGTCGGAGGAGTCAAGCCGGGCGTCGCTCGGCATCCGGGTCGCCGCCGTCACCCGCGCCGTCCGGTCCGGAGCGCCAGATGAGCCGGTGCACCGGGATCAGCCTGGGGATGTCCCGCAGGCCGGGGATGAACGGCACGGCGAGCAGCAGCAGGGTGGCGATGCCGGTCAGGTAGACCGCCCAGACGTCCACGCTGGCCGAGTTGCTGAACGGCGCCACGTGGTACCAGAGCTGGTACAGCCACAGCCAGGGCTGGCCGGGGTAGCTGCCGGTCTCGTTCATGACGCCCCACTGGTCGCCGGTCAGGTGCATGGCGGCCGCCAGGTTGGCGTAGTAGGCGCCGTCGGCGATGAACAGCAGCGGCTTGGTGAAGTCGGTGCCGTAGAACTGCCGCTGCGCGAGCAGGTCGGAGTCCAGGGCGCCGCTGCGCGCCATGTTCAGCTCGGTGGCCATCATCACCGGGACGGGCCCGTCGCTGGCCGGCGGCACCACCGGGCTGCCGTTGACGAACTTGACCTTGGTGACCGCGTTCCCGTAGGCGGTGGCCCACTTCTGCTGCTGGGCAGCCGGGGCACTGGTGTAAGTGGTGAGCGCGGCCGCCAGCGCCGGGCTGAACGGGGCCAGCTTCTTCAGCGGCGTGACGACGAAGTCCTGGGCGGCGTTGACGGGCTGGGTGACGCCGGACAGCTTCTGCCAGTTGATCGGCCCCACCTGCTGCACCGCGGCGGTGCCGTTGTTGTAGGGCGGGCCGTAGGAGGCGGCCAGGCCGGTGCCGTCGAGTTCCGTGGCGGCGGTGCCGAGGAAGTCGGCGGGCGCGACCTTGGCCCAGCTCTGCACCGAGACCGACGGCACGTCCGGCGAGGACAGCACGGCGGCCATGATCAGGACCAGGGCCAGCGCGATCGCCGTGGCGATCGTGCCTTCCTTGAGGATGTCGTAGCGGCGGGTCCGGCCGCGCCACGGTGCGGCGTCGGCCTGTCTGGCGGCCTTGCGGCCCGGCCCGGTCACGCCAGCTGATCCGCTTGGCCGGCAGCGGGTGGCTGACACCCCGCGCACCCGGACCAGCAGCACGTGCGCGCCGACCAGCGCGATCAAGATGATCGGCACGAGCACGACATGCCATAGCAGCATCTGGCCGAAGTTCATCACGTTGAAGAACGCGCCGACGCCGACCGCGTTGAACGCGTCCTTGCCGTTGGTGGCGATCCACTGGGAGTCGAAGTTCTGCTGTGCCAGGTACCCGGTGAAGCACTCCACGACCGAGGCCCCGAAAGCCACCCCGCCGGTGATCCAGGTCAGCGCCCGGCGGCCGCGCCAGGCGGCCATCCAGAACTTGCCCCACAGGTGGATGACCATGAACGCCATGAACAGCTCGACGCTCCACAGGTGCGTGCTGTTGAAGAAATGGCCGACCGGATTGGTGTGCCACCAGTCGGTGCCACCGACCGCAATGACGAAACCGGAGACAATGGCCAGGCCGAGCGCGGCCAGCGTCGCCACCCCGAACACATACACCCAGGACGCCACATAGGCAGGCTGCCGGTCGGGCAGCAGTTTCTGCGGCGGAAGTGTGCGCAGCGCCCACCGCCGGGACCGTGCGGTCCACATCCGGGCGTCGGCGTCGTCGCCCATGCCACCAGGCACCGGCTCGCTGCCCGCGGCGGGCTCGGCCGCAGGCGGGCAAGGTGCGGTTCCGGTGCGGGAACGGCAGCAGCAGCGCCGCGCCGAAGATCGCGACCATGACGGCGATCACCACCAGGTTCGCGACCGAGATGTCAAAGATCGACCAGTGCAGATAGGTGCCTGGCTGATTCAGGTCAATGGCAGCAAAGTGGGGGGCTGCTGCCATTAGGGCAGTAGTCATCGGATGCTACCTCGGTAGTATCGTGCAACCGGGATAGCCGTGAGGCCTTGAGCACAGTATCGCAATTTCGGTGGCACGCGAGCGCGTCCACCGCGAGGGCGGTCAGTCAGTCGGCGCGCGACATCGGTGCGACCAGCGCTGACGGCGCGGGCATAGCGGGCAATAAGAACGGCGGCACGCAACGCCGAACGCGCCCCTCGCCGGGGACGTAGGGCGAGGGGCGCGTTCGGCTTGGGCCGGATGGGTCAGGCGTTCACCTGCACCCGGGTGGCCACCTTGGGAAGAACCTCCGACTCCGGGGTGGCGCGGCGCAGGTGCCAGAACCCCAGGCCGGACAGGATCAGGAACAGGCCCGCGGCGCAGAAGGCCACGATGGCGGAGATCAGCATGATCTGCCCCATCTGCCACCACCCGTAGGTGTTCAGCAGCAGCCCACGAAGCGTCTGACCGCGGAAGACGGTCTGCACCTGGTCGGCCAGCGCCGTGTTCTTCGGCTGCGCCAGCGACGCCGCGGAAAGCTGGGCGTAGGTCTTGCCACCGCCGATCTCCACCAAGTGCACGGCGATGAAGTGGTCCGCCCAGGTCTCCGCCTGCGCGCCGGTGGTCATGAGCTGGCCGGCGTACTGCTTCATGGCTGTGGCGTCACTGGCCGGCAGCGCCTTGATCTCGGGGCTGCTGGCTGCCGGGAACACGATCTTCTGTGCGGCCAGCTGGTTGTGCACGTCGTTGCTGACAACCGAGTGCCCCCAGAGCAGCAGCCCGCCACCGATCGCCAAGACGACCGCGAGCACCAGGCCCGCAAGTGTCGCCAGCGCGTCAAACGTCCTTCTGCGCATCTCAATGCCTCCTTGCATTCCCCGCCGGGCCCCACGGCCCGGCTTCAGATCCTCTTGGGTCACTCGCAGCTTCTCCCGTGCTCCGGTGGGCTGATCAGTGCCGCATGTCCCGGGCTCGCGGGACCTTCAGTCCGCAGGCCTTGGCCCGGAAGTCCCTGACGCGCCGGGCCAGCGCGCAGTCAGGCTGGCCGAGAAGACATAGACCGAGGAGGAGTGATGAAGGCAGCAGTGGTACGCGAGTTCGGTGAGCCGCTGGTGATCGAGGACCGGCCGGTGCCCGAGCCAGGGCCTGGGCAGATCACCGTGCGGATGGAGGCCTCCGGGCTGTGCCACACCGACATTCACGCCGCGCAAGGGCGACTGGCCGGTCAAGCCGACCCCGCCGTTCGTGCCAGGGCACGAGGGCGTCGGCACCGTGCACGCCGTCGGCGAGGGTGTCACCAGAGTGGCCATGGGCGAGGTGGTCGCCGTGCCCTGGCTGGGCTACGCATGCGGCACCTGCAAGTACTGCCTCACCGGCTGGGAGACGCTGTGCCTGGCCCAGCGCAACACCGGCTACTCGGTGGACGGCAGTTACGCCGAGTACTTCCTGGCCGAGGCGGCGTTCGCGGCCAAGATCCCGGCGGGCCTGAACGCCTTCGAAGCCGCCCCGCTGACCTGCGCCGGAGTCACCACGTTCAAGGCCATCAAGGTCGGCAACGTCCGCCCGGGTGACCTGGTGGCGATCTCCGGCATCGGCGGGCTGGGGCACCTGGCGCTGCAGTACGCGAAGATCTTCGGCGGCACCGTCGCCGCCATCGACGTGACCGACGAGAAGCTGCAACTGGCCAAGGAACTCGGCGCCGACTTCGTCATCGACGCCAGGACCGAGGACCCGGCGGCGGTGCTCCAGGCGCACGGCGGTGCCGACGTGGCGGTCGGGCTGGCCGTCAGCGACCAGTCCTTCGCGGCCGCCTACGCCGGCTTGCGCCGCGGCGGCCGGCTGGTGCTGGTCGCGCTGCCCGCGGGCGGCACGCTCAGCCTCCCGGTGTTCGACACGGTGCTGAACGGCAAGTCGGTGCTGGGCTCGATCGTCGGCACCCGCGCCGACCTCGATGACGTGTTCGCCCTGCACGCCGCGGGCCGGACCCGGGTCATCTACGAGACCCGGCCGCTGGACTGGGTCAACGAGGCCATCTACGAGGTGCTCCACGGGAAGGCCAAGGCGCGCCTGGTCCTGCAGCCTTGACCCGGCCGGGAAGGCCAGACGGAACGGCCCGGCAGAGATTCCGCCGGGCCGTTCGGTCGCGTACGATCATGGCGTGGCACGCCGCGATGTGCAGGGGTAGCCGGTGGAGAGCCAAGACTCCCGCCCGCTGCTGCCCAACCTGCGGCTGGACGACCTCCTCGTAGAGCTGCAACTGCGGCTGCAGACGGTCCTCGACACCAGGGACCGGACACACGCGCTCCTCGAAGCCGTGGTCGCCGTCGGCAGCCACCTCGAACTCGAGGTCGTGCTCCGGCAGATCGTCGAGGCCGCGGTCGAACTGGTGTCCGCCCGCTACGGCGCGCTGGGCGTCATCGGCGAGGGCGGCCAACTGGCCGAGTTCATCCCGGTCGGCCTGGATGAGACGGAGATCGGCAGGATTCGACCACTGGCCGGAAGGGCCGCGGGCTGCTCGGCAAGCTGATCACCGATCCGCGCCCGCTGCGCCTGCAGGACATCTCCGCAGACCCCGGGTCGAGCGGCTTTCCCGACGGCCACCCGCCGATGCGGTCCTTCCTCGGGGTGCCGGTGCGGATCCGGGAAGAGGTCTACGGCAACCTCTACCTGACCGAGAAGCAGGGCGGCGACTTCGACGAGGAAGACGAGGCGCTGGTCCAGGCGCTCGCCGCCGCCGCCGGGGTGGCCATCGAGAACGCCCGGCTGTACGCCGAGGCGCGCAGGCAGCAGCAGTGGCTGCGGGCCACCGCCGAGGTGACACAGCGGCTGCTGTCTGAGGATCGGCCCGGCGAGGTGCTGGAACTGGTGACCTCGCAGGCCCTGGAGATATCCGGGGCGGACCTGGTGGTCCTGGCGCTGCCAACCCCCGACCGCAAACGACTGGTCATCGAGCACGCCTGCGGCGACGGTGCCGCCGATGCCCTCGGGCTCGCGCTACCCGCCGAAGGATCGGCGTCGGGGATTGTGATGGCCAGCGGCAAACCGCTCGCGCTGGAGAACTTCAGCTCCGACCCGCGGGTTGCCCACATAGCCCGCCAGCACATGGCGCTGGGCCCGGCTGTACTGGTCCCGCTCGGTCCCGCCGGGGACGTGCGCGGTGTCCTGACCGCTGGCCGGCACCAGGGAGGCGTTCCCGCTCTCACCGCCAGCCGTGGAGATGGTGACCACCTTCGCCGCGCAGGCCGGCATCGGGATCGAACTCGCCGAGCACCGCAGGGACGCCCAGCGCCTGGCGCTGTTCGAAGACCGCGATCGGATCGCCCGCGACCTGCACGACCTGGTCATCCAGCGGCTGTTCGCCACCGGGATGTCGCTGCAGGGAGCAACCGCGCTCATGCGGGACTCCGAGGCGGCGCACCGCGTGGAACAGGCGGTGGATGCGCTGGATGAGACGATCAAGGACATTCGCGCGGCGATCTTCTCGCTGCAGGCGCGCGGCCAAGCGGACCAGCCCGGCCTGCGGACCAGGATTCTCTCGATGATGGAGGAGATGACCGGCCCGCTCGGCCACCCGCCTGGCTTGCGGATGGCGGGGCAGCTGGACACCCGGGTACCCGGTCCCATCGCCGAGCAGTTGCTTGCCGCGCTGCGCGAAGCCCTCGCCAACGTCGCCAAACACGCGCACGCGAGCCGCACCGATGTCACCGTCGAGGCTGGCACCGACCTGGTACTCCTCGTCAGGGACAACGGCGTGGGCCTGCCGGAGACGGCGCGCCGCAGCGGGCTCGGTAATCTCGCGGACCGGGCCAACGAGCTGGGCGGCACATTCCACGTGGACCCCGCTGAGGGCGGCGGCACCGAACTGGAATGGCGCGTCCCGCTGCCGGCGGACAACTCCCCCGGCACCGATGGCCACTGACCAGCCCCGAAAACCCCCGATCGGCTAAATCAGGGCTCCTGGTACCCTCGTTTCGAATCTTTTGGCTCTTCAAAAATTCTCGCGGCATAGGCGGCGGCCTGCGTCCGGCGCTCCATGCCCAGCTTGGCGAACAGCGAGGAAATATAGTTTTTGACGGTTTTCTCCGCCAGGAACATCTGCTCCCCGATCTGCCGGTTCGTCAGCCCTTCGCCGATCAGCTCAAGGATGCGCCGCTCCTGCTCGGTCAGCCCGGCCAGCGGGTCGCTGCGCTGTGCTCGGTCGCGCATCCGGGCCATCACCTTGCTGGCCGCTTGCGGATCCAGCAGCGACTGGCCGGACGCGACCGTGCGCACGGCGCCAACCAGGTCGGTACCCCGGATCTGTTTCAGTACATAGCCCGCGGCGCCGGCCATGATCGCGTCGAACAGCGCGTCGTCGTCGCCGAACGAGGTCAGCATGAGGCAGGCGACTTCGGGCATCTTCGACCTGATCTCACGGCATACGCTCACGCCGTCGCCGTCGGGCAGGCGCACGTCGAGCACCGCCACGTCGGGTCGCAGCGCGGGAATGCGGGCCAGGGCCGACTCGGCCGTGCCGGCCTCCCCCACCACTACGATGTCCGGCTCCGCTTCCAGCAGGTCACGCACGCCTTTGCGGACGATCTCGTGGTCATCCAGCAGGAACACACCGATCTGCCCGCTCTCGCGCGTCGTCTCGTCCACCCTCTGACTCGCTCCTACTAGTTGGACCCGCCGCTTGTGGCTGGCTCATTGCGTCTGTGCCAGGTCAGGCCCTCATCGTAGCCGCGCGCAATCGGGCAAGGCAGGGACCAAAGTCCCCGCCCTGCCAGGAAGATCGGGCCGACAGATCTACACCATTTGCGGCGCTCATCCCTCAGCATGAGCAATGCTGATGGCGCGGCCCACCCCCCGTGCTGCGTGGCGAGGCCGGCGGCCCGCCGAAGATCACGGAAATGCAACCGCTGTCGGCACCCGGCCTCAGCCGTCATCCGGCCCGGTTGTGGTGGGATTGCCGTTCGCGGCGAGCAGGTCGAGGAACGGGCCGACCCGAAGTCCTTCCTGGGCGGTGTGGCGGAACAGGTTGCCGCGATTCACGGAATACCGGGTGCGGCGGCCGGTCCGGGTGCGGGTGAGGTAGCCCGCGGCTTCCAGGTCGGCCACGACGACCTGGACGGTGCGCTCGGTGAGGCCGACGACGGCGCTGATGTCGCGGATCCGGGCAGTGGGATTGCGGGCGATCTCCACCAGCACGTGCCCGTGCCCGGTCAGCAGCGTCCAGCTGCCGCCGCGCTCGTCAGGAACACTCATACCTGCTGAGTATATCCTCGCGAGAACATCCTCGCGAGGATATCCACGCGAGAAACTACTCGCGAGAGAGATCCCGCGAAGTTTTTCTCATGTTTCTATTGACAGGTCTCCGCCCCGGCCCCGATCCTGGTGGTGCCCTGATCGGGTCAGGGCCACGGCAGTAACCGGACTCCGGCCACAGGAGGTGACACAGATGCCTGAGGCCATCTTCCCTGTTGAGGTGGTCAGCGGTGTGCCCGTCGTGACGGCGCCCGAGGAGATCGATATCACCAATGCCGCCGGGCTGCGGGCGGCGCTGCTCGAAGCAGCCGCGCACGGGAGCAGGACGCTGGTCGTCGACATGGCCCAGACACAGTTCTGCGACTCGGCCGGGCTTAACGTCCTGGTGCGCGGGCACAAGCGGGCCCAGGCCGACGGCGGTGAACTGCTGCTGGTCATCTGCGCCGCTGCCGTCCACCGCATCTTCGCGGTCACCGGCATCGACCATCTGATCCCCAGCTTCCCAAACCTGGAACAGGCCCTCGCGCGAACGCCCGCTGTAACCGCTGACCTGGCGGAATGATGTTCACCGATGCGCAGTAGGCAGCAGCGTTGAGCGCCGTTTTGTGGCCAGAATCCGGCCAGGGTAAGCACGGCCCGAAATCGGTGGGTGACGGCGCAGAACTGTAGGCTCAGGCGCATGTCCAGCCCATCGACCACCGGTCCCGAAGACCTCCGAGTCGTCTCTGTGGTCCCCATCCTGCGGATGTTTGACGTTGCGGCGACCATCCGCTTCTATATCGACTACCTCGGATGCTCGCTGGACTGGCAGGACGGCGAAGGCGACCGGCCGATATACCTGCAAGTCTCGCGCGACGGCATGACGCTCCACCTGTCCTCGCATCACGACGACGGAACGCCAGGGACGGCCGTGCTCGTCGAGGTACGCAACATCGACGCATTGCACACCGAACTCCACAAGCGCGGATACCCGTTCTTCAATCCGGGCATCGGCCCAGGCCCCGGGAACGTCAGAGAGATGCAGCTCATCGACCCTGCCTCCAACCGGATTCGCTTCTACGAGCCCGCCGGGAAGTGACCGTTGAGTACCTGTCCGGCCTTGGCCAGCAGGTCGGCCGCTGAGAATGGTTTCTCTACGAGGGCCACACTGGGATCGAGCCTCCCCAGGGATGTGAGCACTGGCTGGGCGTATCCGGACATAAACAGTACTTCGATACCAGGTTTGATCGCGCGGACTTTCTCCGCGACTTCCATGCCGCGCATGCGCGGCATGACGACATCGGTGACGAGCAGGTGAATGTCACCTGGGTGGCCGCGTGCGATGTCGAGGGCTTCTGGGCCATTCGCGGCGGTGATCACTTGATAGCCGTTCCGGGTGAAGATCCGCTCGGTTACCTCTCGGAGGGCAGCTTGGTCCTCGACAACCAGGACGGTCTCACCGTTGGGTGTCCGCTGGCAGGGTACGGCTTCTGCTACCGGGGCAACTGCCTCCGCGGTGACCGGCAGCATGATGCTGAAGGCCGTGCCTGTGCCGGGTTGGGAGTAGATCTGGATGTCACCCTCGGCCTGGCCGACGATCCCGTACACGGTGGCCAGCCCGAGTCCGGTGCCGGCGCCTTCTTCTTTGGTGGTGAAGAATGGCTCGAATACATGCTCAATCACGTCCGCGGTCATGCCGCTGCCAGTGTCACTGACCCTTAGCCGCACGTTCCTGCCCGGCTGTGCCTTGGATCCACCAGCGATGGTGTCGGCGTCCACGGTGATGTTGCTGGTGTCGATCGTCAGCGTCCCCCCGCCGGGCATGGCGTCCCGGGCATTGACCGCGAGATTCACCAGTATCTGCTCCAGTTTCCCCGGGTCTGCCAGGATGGGCCACAGATTCCCACCGAGCGTGACTACCAGCTCGATGTGATCGCCGATGGTCCGGCGCAGCATTTCCTCCACCCCGGTGATGACGGTGTCGAGGTCGAGGACCTGCGGCCGTATCACCTCCCGGCGGGCGAAAGCGAGTAGCTGACGGGTCAGCCTCGCCGCCCGTTCCACGGCCTGCATGACCTGGCCGAGGTCGTTGCGGGCCGATTCCATCTGCTTTGGCCAGTCGTCCCTCGGTGGGGCGGTGAGTTCCTCGGAGACGAACGCCGTGTAGTTGAGGATGACGGCCAGGAGGTTGTTGAAGTCGTGCGCAACCCCCCCGGCGAGCTGGCCCAGGTTCTCAAGGCGCTGAGCCTGCTGCAACTGGGCCTGCATCCGCTCTTTTCGCTCAAGAGCGTCACGGCGCTCAGACAGCTCTTGAGCGTCCCGGGCATCACGGCGCTCAGCGCCGGTTCTCACCTCGAACCGCTCCTGGGCTTCCCGGCCTTCACGGCGTTCGGCGTCGACGCGTACGTCGAACACTTCCTGAGCGTCCCGGGCGTCGCCGCGATCGGCGTCGGCTTTCACGTCGAACCGCTCTAGAGCGTCCCGGGCATCACGGCGCTCGGCGCCGGTTTTCACCTCGAACCGCTCCTGAGCGTCCCGGGCGTCGCGGCGCTCGGTGTCGGTTTTCACCTCGAACCGCTCCTGAGCGTCGCGGCGGTCGCTGTCGTTTACCGCCGCAACCTCATCTTCAGCGCCATCTTCAGCGCCGTGCCGCGGGCTGACCTTCCACGACACTGCCGTTGCTCCGGCGGCATCACCTGCTGCGCTTACGATCGGCGCCGCGGTCACTGACACCGTGATCACCGTCCCGTCCTTGCAGACCCGGGCTGCCTCGTACCGCTCCGTCCGCCTGTCCGTGAGGACCCGGTGCAGGATGTCTGCCTCATCGGCTCGTCCCTCCGGGAGGCAGAGTACGTCCGCGGCACGGCCGACGATCTCGTTCACCTGGTAGCCGTACAGAAGCACCGCAACCGGATTCCACCCGGTCACGATGCCACTCGGCGTCATATCGATGATCGCGTGCTGCCCCGGCACCTGGGACGCCGGTGCCAGCCCTGGATGCCCTACGGCGGTCTGCGGCTGCTTCGACGGCTCGGCCATAGAAGACCATCCCTAGCGCTGCTCAGGGGGCACTTGCCGTGCCAGGCCCCCGATCACCGAACGGGAGAAGAGACTTCACGAGAACTTGCTGCTCTCGCCGCCAGAGGCATTACCGGCCTCCCACGCAGCCTGAACCGTCGATGCAAGCGAACCCCTAGCGATCCGCCAAGCACGGTTAGCATTGCCCGATTGTTACTGAGTGTAATGTTATCATACGCTACGTAGTTAAAGGGAGCATGGGCCGGGAGCCAGGAAAACGCCCCGGCGCTTTGCTGGGCCGCACGACGAGTAAGTCGCCCATCTGCGTGATCTGCGGAGCGCGATCTTTGAGTTGCTCGCGTGTACGAGCCTGCTCCTTGATATTAACTCTAAGTATACGATCAACTGCTGTAAGTAATTGACCGTGAGGGGGCAGGCCAGTTGTCCAGGATTCTGGTGGTTGACGACGAACCGGCTCAGCGGTCCCTGCTCCGGAGGATCCTGGAACGGGCGGGGCACGAGGTCTCCGATGCCTGTGATGGCGCCGCCGCGCTGCAGGCGGTGCGAGAGTCGCCGCCCGATCTGGTGGTGACGGACATGATGATGCCGGTCATGGACGGTGCTGAGCTGATCCGGCAGCTGCGGTGCGAGCCCGCCACGACGGGCATCCCGATCCTGGCGGCGAGCAGTGACTCCCATCTCGCGGACGGCGCGGACGCGGTCATCGCCAAGCCCTACCCGTGGCAGCACCTCGTCGAGGTCGCTGATGCCTTGCTGAGGGAAGGACGGAATCTGCGGTGAAACGGATGGTGACCGGCGTCGCCGGGCTGGATGTAGTGCTCAATGGCGGCCTGGAGCCGGGTGCGGTCGTGGTGCTGGCAGGCGCGCCGGGCACCGGCAAGACGATCCTTGCCCAGCAGGTGTGCTTCGCGACCGGGACCGCTGAGCACAAATCCATCTACTACACCACCGTGTCCGAGCCGCACACCAAGCTGGTCAGGCACCTGGAGCCGTTCAGTTTCTTCGATGCGGTGTCCCTGGGCTCCCGGGTCGAGCACATCCACCTGGGTGACTTCCTGCGGCCAGGGCGCCCGGGCGGGCTGGAGCCCATGGTCTCGGAGATCGTGCGGAAAACGCTGGATGAGCAGCCCTCAGTCGTGGTGATCGATAGCGCCAAGATGCTGCGCGATTTCGCCGACGAGCACGAACTGCGCGGCGCCCTGTACGACCTGACCGCCAATTTCGCCGAAACCGGCGCGGTGCTGCTGCTGGTCGGTGAATACACCCCCAGGGAACTGGAAAGCGGCATCGAGTTCTCCCTGGCGGACGGCATCATCCAGCTTGAATACCAGGTCCGCGAGCCGGTCGACCGGCGGTCACTGCGGGTCGTGAAGATGCGCGGCGGGCGCCACGTGCCCGGCAGACACACCTTCCGGATCGGCCCTGACGGCATCGAGGTTTTCCCCCGCATCGAGACGCTCATCCCGGCCACCGCGACCCCGGTCTCCGGCCCGATGCCCAGCGGTATCCCGGGCCTGGACAAACTGATGCCCACAGGGATGAGGCAAGGCGACGCCACCCTCATCATGGGCCCCTCAGGTGTCGGCAAGACCACCCTGGCGATGCGCTGGATCACCCAAGGGCTGGAAGACGGCGAACACTGCCTGTTCGTCACCTTCCAGGACACCGCCGCCCATCTGACCGAGATGGGTGCCGCCTTCGGCTGGGACATCGCCGCCGCCCGCGCCTCCGGGCACCTGGTGATCTCCTATGTCTCGATGGGCGACCTGGACCTGGACGTCATGGCGAACTCGTGGGCACGAACCTCACCGGCGGCCAGATCCGCCGCGTGGCCATCGACAGCCTGGCCGAACTGGTCCTCGCCGACCGTGAATGGGACCGTTTCCCCGCCTACATGCGCAGCCTGGTCGGACTCGTCCGCACAGCCGGGGTCTCGCTAATGGCCACCAGCGAGACGACCGGCAACGGAATCACCGCCCAGTCGCTGGAAGGCCTCATGTTCTTGTTCGACAACGTCATCGACCTGCACTACATCGAGGAACAATCAGCGCTCGGCCGCGCACTCAACATCGTCAAGATGCGCAACAGCCTCCACCAGATGACCCTCAACAGCGCCGCCATCACCAGTACGGGCCTAGTCGTCGGCGGCACACTCGAAGGAGTCACCGGGCGGCTCGGCTGGAGTGCCCTGCGAGCACAGGACCCGGCCCATTCCCCATCCCCGCCGGACCGCCACCAGCCAGCCGTGCCTGACGCGGCTCCATAGTAAATCGCCGGTCTCGTGGTGCTGCCGCAGCTCACAGCCGATCGAGCCCCAAGTACCCTTTGAAATATGGACGCTCCGTTCCGTCCTCCCCTCCGCGGACGTGAGCAGGAGCCTGTCGCCTGACCGGGTCATCAGTCCTGTCCGTCAAAGCGGGGGGCCTCCGGCGGGCCTGCGTCCTGCAGCCCTGAGGGTTGCTGGCCGCTGCCAGAACCGCTGGCTCTCTTTGTCTGCATGTTGCCACCGGGTGGGGCGGCTTCTGCCGGATGCCTGGGCGGGTCGGGTGTCGTCCGGGGCAGGTAGGCGTCCCGGTCGAGCATCAGGATCGTGGTCAGGAGGTCCTCGGCCAGGTCGGGGAGTTCGTCGGTACGGTTGGCGAGGATCCGGTTGAACACGACTTCGTGGATGCCGCCGACGATGGTTTCCGCGGTGATCGCGGCCCGTGGGAAGTCGGGGATGAGTTCGCGGATGTTGTCCTCGACGATCTCGGTGAATAGCCGCATCGCCTGGTTTCGCCGGGCTAGGGCACGGGGGCCGACGGCGAGGACTTCCACAATGCACGTGCGCGCGAACTCGGGCTCATTGGCCAAGAACTGCAGGTAGGCGCTGATGCCGGCGCGCAGCCGCTCTATTACGGTCGTTTCTTGGAGATAGGCGCGCTGGGTATGCATGACCAGCTGGTGCAGCAGGGCATCGTAGGTGGCCAGGAACGCGTCTTCTTTGTTTTTGAAATGCTCATAAAAGGTGCGCCGCGATACTCCCGCCCGTGCGGTGACCGCTTCTACGCTCATCTCAACGTAGCCCAGCTCGGCCGCCGCCTGGGCGACCGCGGACAGGATGCGTTCCCGCTGGTTGGCCGCGACGAAACTGGGCGGCAGCCCGTGCCGGCCGCTAGGCAACTGATGCGGGGCACGCCTGGCCTCGCCAGCACGGCCGCCCCGGCCGCGGCCGGCCTTGTCTGGCT
Source organism: uncultured Actinomycetes bacterium (assembly GCA_963762735.1). Lineage (GTDB taxonomy): Bacteria > Actinomycetota > Actinomycetes > Streptosporangiales > Streptosporangiaceae > DASXKD01. Next base: position 34,825 of record CAVXMG010000007.1, read on the forward strand.
GTCCCATGGTCCACCTCGCTGTTGGATGGTCGCCCGGGAGCCGGTGGCTTCGGCTGCGCGGGTGATTATTGTATACGGTGTCGTTCCTGATCACTGCGAACTGGGTCTTGGCTCTGCGCCGGTAGGGCTTCCGATGCCGGGCTCCGCGCGCGGACACGGCTGGCGCTAGGCCGGACCGGAGTCGCAGGACTTCTCCCGGGTTTCACCAGCGTTCAGGTGTTGACTGCAGCAACACCGCAGTATTACTGTCGGGTAATCCAGATACATTCACGTTTCTAATGGCCCTTCGTATGCGCTGGCACCGAGGGGTGAAGGGAGCCGCGAGGGCGACACCTAAACCGAGGGGTAATCGATAGCGACCGTTAGAGCGCGGCAGATACGCCCAGGACACCGCACCTGCTGGATGGCTTCCCCACGGCCGGTGAACGTGCAGTTCGGCGTCGGACCGGGCCGAACCAGAACTACTACGCCGACGCCGTGCCACCGATCGCGGGCCTGTCGGCGATCCTGTCCACCAAGCCGGACCTGATCCCGGAGCCCCTGACCACGATGCTGGGCTGCCCCAGCACCAACAAGGTTGTCGAGAACCTGTGCCAGCAGGCCAAGTACTACGGCGGCAAGTACCTCGACGTTTACGCGCTGGCTCAGGAAGACGGCGCGATCACGAACTTCGATCTCCTCAACTGGACGCAGCCGGTGATGTTCAAGCTGATCAACCCGCTCCTGGGCAGCACCTGCTCCATCGGGACGATCGGCAACCCGGTCGTGCTCAACCCGTCGCTCACCCTCGGCAGCGGCGGAGTTGAAACCGACCCGAACCCGGCCAAGCACCCCGATACCCAGGTCCTGGCACCCAGTCCACGGCCAGCGACAACACCTTCTCGGCGCCCGGCATCACCGGCTGCGGCCCGGGCGGTGTGAAGAACATACCGGTTGACGAGGCGCTCAATGCCTCGGCCGGCCTGCCCGCGGCGTCCGGGGCCAACAGCCTCTCGCTCACCGGTACCTTCGACGTCGGGTTCTGCTCGGCGTCAACGGACTCATCGCTGCCTCAGCCGCAGGACGACGCCAAAATCCTGCTGTCCGCGTTCGCGGCGAGCGTCGGGACTCCCCCGCCCAGCGGGAGCCAGGCAGTCGCCCACCGGATCTCCGCTGCCAAGGTGCACAAACTGCTCCGGCATCTCGGTGTCCGCTAACTGACAACCGCACGATCGGGGGAGCGCCCGCAGCGCGGGCACTCCCCCGAGTGCGCGAATGGGCACGCTCTGGCTAACTGCCCCGCGGCAGTTCGCTCACCATTGGGCCGAGCCGGTGCCCGCAAGGGATGGTTGGCCTGCCTCCAGGGCGGTCCAGAACGCGCAGTTGTGCGTGTTCGCGAAGTCGGTCTCGGTCTGCGGTGCGGGTGGCGTCAGCGACTGCATCTTCTGGGTGAGGTTGTTGAAGAACGGCCAGAACGGGGTGCCGAACGAGGAGGGGAATCCGCGCTTGGCAAAGTTCGTCCAGTACCCCTTCATGGTCGCGGCTAGCTGCTGCTGCTGTGCGGAGAGCCTCTTCGGGAACGCGGCCGTCGGCAGGTCCATCACGTACTGGATCTCGGAAGCGTGGGCCGCACCGTAGGGGAAGCTGACCGGGGGAAGGAAGAGTTCTGGCGCGTTCTCGTCGTTGAACTCGTAGGCAAAGGTCGGCACGAAGTGCGAGACGGACTGATCGATGGTCAGCGCGGGGCAGGCGAAGATGGCGTCGGTGCCGACCGCGCCGAGGGCGACGGACGGGCTGGGGAACGCGGTCAGCGGGTACTTGGCCGCGATGACCGCCGCCACCGCCGCGGGAACCCCGAGCGTGGCAGAGATCATGCTCTGGTAGTTCGATGCCGTGACCGGGTTGCCCTCTAGTTCGCTGAGCGCGACGAACAGCCGCCATTCATCGCGGTTCGTGCCGTTGATGATCGGGACGCGATTGAAGTTGCCGGTGGCGAACGCGGTCCCCAGCGTCTCTGGCAGCACCTCGCTGTTGATGTTCGGCGTGTAGCCGGCCGCGTCCTGGTCGGCCAGGATGGCCGAAACGGGCAGGCTCCGCAGGCAGGCCGCAGTCTGGCTGGCGCATCCCGCCTTCGTCGCGAACGCCTCACCGGCGGCCTCGGCGCTCGAGAGCGATGCCTGCGTGAGGTTGTAGGAGCCGCTCTCGACGATCGCCCTTTCGAACAATCCTCTGGCCTGCGGCGATGCGACCTGTGACAGCGTGGACAGGCCGCCCGCGGACTCACCGAAGATGGTGACGTTGTGTGGGTTGCCGCCGAAGCTGGCGATGTTGCGCTGCACCCAGCGCAGGGCGGCCTGCTGGTCCATGAGGCCGTAATCACCGGACTGGCCGTTCGCGTCGGCCAGGGCCGGGTGCGCCAGGAAGCCGAGCGCACCGAGCCGGTAGTTGATGGTGACCACGGTTACGCCGTCTGCCACCATCTGCGTGGGGTCGTAGTCATTGCTCTCGCCGCTCACCAGCGCGCCACCGTGGATCCACACCATGACCGGGAAGTGTGAACCGGCCCACCGGTGGCTGGGCGTGAAGACGTTCAGGAACAGGCAGTTCTCCGAGGTGCTGGCCTGACCGAAGGGCCCCGCCGGCTGCGGGCAGTGCGGCGCGAACTGCGTCGCGTCGCGCACGCCAGACCAGCGGGCGGCGGGCCGCGGCGGCTGCCAGCGCAGCGCGCCGACCGGTGGTGCGGCGTACGGGATGCCGAGAAACTCATCAACCGCCCCGTTGGCCAAGCCGCGAACTGGCCCATTGGCGGTGCCCGTTACCGGCCCGCTGGCGGCCGACTGCCGGCTGAGGGCGCTCGCGGTCACCGCGGGCGCAGCCGTGATCAGGGCGCCCAGGGTGAGTCCGGCGACCGCTAGCCGGGTGCATACCCGCCATCCGGCCCAAGTCATGAACATCTAAGTCTCCCTTCACGGCTGATGCGGGCTGTCACCCTGGTTTAGCTGGGCCGCTCCTGCTCAAGAAGCACGCGGCGCATTTCGTCCAGGTCGTTGGCGACGACGGCGTACAAACCTGGCCGCGCGCCGCCCCCGTGGCGCCTGGCGATGATGGAGATGCCGTCCCATGTCTGTTGCGTGGCGAACTCGTAGCCTGGGAACTCGGCCGCCAGCTCGCTCAGTTCCGCTGGTGCGCCGGTCACGCGAACCACGGGGTGCCCGGCGGGACTCATGATCGGCCTCGCGCCCAGGAGGTCTGTCGAGCCGCCATTGCTTCTCTTCCCGCCACTGTGCTTGACGTCTTTATATTTCATACGGCCGAACGGGACCCGGGTTCCGCGCGCCAGGACAGGTGTTCTCGCGAACGCGTACATGGACGAACTCGGCCATTACCAAAAGTACGGATCAGTACTTTAGGGCTACGTCAGCTACTGTATGCCCGTGACCGACACCGGGCAAGGGGGGACGCTCGCCAAGACCCACGAGGGAAAGCCGGGTCTTCCCCGCGGCAGGAGCCGCCTGCCGCCGCCGGCCGTACGCGCGTCGCAACGGGAACGGCTGCTGCGCTCGGTGATCGCCGCGGTATCGGAATCCGGCTATCTGGCCGTAACTGTCGCCGACATCGTGCGGCGGGCCAGAGTGTCCCGGGCCGCCTTCTACGCCCATTTCGCGGACAAGGAGAACTGCTTCCTGGCCGCGACCGCCGAAGGCCGGAAGCTCATGATCGCCCAGGTAGTGTCCGCGACGCGCGCCCTGCCTGCCGGGTCGTGCGACGAGGAGATACTCCGGACCGCGTGCCGGGCGTACCTCGCGTTTCTCGCCGGCGAGCCGGCGTTCGCCAGCGTCTTCTATATCCACATGCCGACGGCAGGCCCGCACGCGGTAGACCGGCTCGACGCCGCGGCCGGCCTGTTCGCTGACCTGAACCAGAAATGGCACCAGCGCGGCCGAGAGCACCACCCGGAATGGCCGTCCGTTCCTCCCGAGGCGTATCTCGCTCTTGCCGGAGCCACAGATGAACTGGTGCGATCCACGGTCCGCGCGGGCCGGACCGACGCTCTTCCCGAGCTTGAAGAAACACTCGTGTCGCTGCATCTAGCGGTCCTGGCGGCCCGCCCCTGGCCTGCGGAAACCTGATCGACAGCGCCGGCCCGATGCCAGCGCGGGAATCCTCCATAGATCGGAGGAGGCGCAGAGCACAGCACGCCCGGATGGATATCGCGCCGGTTTCCGGCGAGGCTTACAACTTGGCGGCGCCCTGGGCGGCGGCGGGTGCGTTCCCGCGTAGCGTTACGTCGTCGCCGGCGAGGTAGGCGTGTCCCCGCAGCGGCAGGTCTTTCAGGAACCAGGTGAGGGCGAAGGCCAGCAGGGAGATGGGCGCGCCGATCAGGAAGACGGCATGGAGCGAGTCGCTGAACGCCAGCACGTAGCCGTGGTGGATGGCGGGCGGAAGCGCATCGAGCTGGGCGGGGCTGGCGGAGATGTTGCTGCCGTGAACGGCCCGCAATGCGGACGGTGGAAGGTATTTCGGCAGGTTGGCGGCGAGGCGATTGTTGAAGATCGCGCCGAAGATGGCGACGCCGAACGCGCCGCCGATCGAGCGGAAGAACGTGGAGGAGGAGGTTGCGGTGCCGAGCTGGCTTTGGGGGACGGCGTTCTGCACGGCGACGACGAGGACCTGCATGACACAGCCGATGCCCAGGCCGAGGACGACCATGTAGATCGATGAGATGAACAGGGGGGTCGACGGCGTGAGGAGCGAGAACAGGAAAAGCCCGATGGACATCACTGCCGTGCCGATGACCGGGAAGATCTTGTATCTGCCCCATTTGGTCACCAGCCGCCCGCTGATCGTGAAGGTGACGAGCATCCCGCAGACCAGCGGCAGCAACTGCAGCCCTGAGCTAGTCGGTGTAGCGGAGTGAACAGTCTGGAGGTAGAGCGGGATGTAGATGATCGCACCGAACATCACAAAGCCGACGATGAACCCGATCGAGTTCGACACAGTGAACACCGAGTTACGGAACAGCCCGAGCGGAATAACCGGCTCGGCGGCGCGCACCTCTGCCCAGCAGAACAGGGCGACCAATACCACCGCGGCCGCCCCGAGCGAGATGATCGTCGCGGAGCCCCAGGCGTAGGTCGCGCCGCCCCAGGTGGTGAGCAGGATGATGGCGGTAACCGCTGCTCCCAGGAGCGCAGTTCCGAGATAGTCGATCGCATGGTGGGTGGTGTGGCGCGGCAGGTGGAGCACCACCGCGATGACGGCGAGCGCGACGACGCCGATCGGCAGGTTGATGTAGAAGACCCACCGCCAGCTCAGGTGCTGGGTGATGAAGCCCCCGGCGAGGGGGCCGATGACGCTGGAGAGGCCGAAGACCGCGCCGAAGTAACCCATGTAGCGGCCACGCTGGCGGGGGCTGACGATGTCGCCGATGATCGCCTGGGCGCCGACCATCAGCCCACCGGCGCCGATCCCCTGCAGCGCCCGGAATCCGATCAGCTCGGCCATATTCTGCGACAGCCCGGACAGCGCCGACCCGATAAGGAAGATCACGATCGCTGCCTGGAAGAGCTTCTTCCGGCCGTAGAGGTCACCGAGCTTGCCCCACAGCGGGGTCGAGATCGTCGCGGTGAGAATGTAGGCGGTCACCACCCAGGACAAGTGGTTCAGTCCATGCAGATCGCCCGCGATCGTCGGCAGTGCCGTGGCAACGATCGTCTGGTCGAGCGCCGCCAAAAACATGCCGAGCATCAGCGCCCCGAGGATCACCAGGATCCTGTGATGCTCTGCCTTGCTGATCTCGCCGGTCTCAGTGACGGCCGCAGAACTAGGACTATCAGGCATCAAGTTCCCCCAGGGCCGATCGATGTCACTGGTGAACGGGCGGAGCATGCGCGGCCCCGTCCTCCTCACCTACTTGCCGGCCGGTTAGCATTGCACCAGACTCCAAGCTAAGCCTTAAGCTTACCGGCCGTCAAGTAGGTACCGGCAACATCAGGCACACGGCCGCGGCCGTGTGCCGTACCGAGCTACCGCATTGAAAGAGCCTGACTGGAGCCTGGCAGCGACCGTCCACACGCTGACCAGCAGCACCGGAGCGGCACCCGACGAGACCACGCCCACCAGGGCACATCACCCCGGCCATGACCGCAGGCAGGTTCGCCTAGATCAGCTGGTTCCGGCTGCAGCATTCTCCTGCTGCTCGACGATCTCGCCCTCGATCGTGATCTGGATCTCCTCGCCGACGACGAGCCTGCCATCCAGCACCATGTGAAGGCTCACCCCGAAGTCCTTCCGGTTGATCTTGGTAGTGGCGCCGTAGGCGATCCGGTGCCCCATCATCCCCGGGTCGTTGAACTCCCCGTACTTCGTCACCTGCAGGGAGACCGGGCGGGTGGTGCTCTTGATGGTCAGATCCCCGGTGAGCGTGTAGTGGTCCGGCCCGGCCGCCTCGACGCTGGTGCTCTTGAAGGTGATCACCGGGTACTTTTCCACCTCAAGGAAGTTCGACGAGCGCAGGTCGTTGTCCCTGACCCCGTTGTTTGTGCGGATGCTGGCCGTGGAGATGGTCGCCTCGACCGAGGCCGTCTCCGGGTGGGCGGGGTCGATGTCGGCGGTGGTGCTGACCTCGTCAAAGTAACCGCGCACCGTCATCATCCCCAGGTGCTTCGCGGAGAACTCAACCTGCGTGTGGTACGGGTCGAGCTGCCAGTTGCCCATGGAACTCTCCTTGTCTCATCCCCCCACCGATCTTGGCAGCGGCGCCGTGCAGGCGCCGCTCATGGTCCTGATCTGAACCTTAGCTGACCCCGCCAACGCTTCTGGAGGGCGCACTCCAGATCGGTCCACCTCTTGCCCGCGCCCGCCTCTGGGTGAATCGCTTGGGCTGGCCAGGCGGCGCCATCACCGGTTACCCGGTCATGCTCGCCTGCTGCAGCCGCGTTCCTGAGCCAGCCGGAGCATGGCGAGGGCCATCTGTGCTGTCGAAGGCGGCAGGGGCAGGCAGGGCGCATCCCGGCGCTGGAACGCGTCGAGTGCCAGTGCGACGAATCGCCGCCAGGCGTACGGGGCGTCGGCGCGGGTGACGTGGACGACGGCGGCGTTGGCGATCAGCAGAAGCAGCAGGTCCTCGCCGGTGAAGTCCTCGCGCAGCTGGCCGGCGGCCTTGGCGCGCTCGATGAGCTCCACCACCTGATCGTTGGCCTGCCTGCGGAGCTGCTCGACGTGTTCACCGGCCGGTAGCGCTATGCACAGCAGGTCAGACAGGCCACGGTCTGCCGCCTGCAGCTCGCAGATCCGCTCGACAAAGCCGCTGAAACCAGCCCACGGATCAGGGACGGCCAGGGCCTGACCAGCAGCCTCGGCGTACTGGGCGATCTTCTCGATGAGCGCGGCGGCGACGAGCTGCTGACGGTCAGGGAACCGGCGGTACAGCGTGGCGATACCGACCCCGGCGCGTGCGGCGATCTCCTCCAGGGGAGCTTCCAGCCCCTGCTCGGCGAACACGTCCCGGGCGGCGGCGAGGATCGCGGCCCGGTTGCGCTCGGCGTCCGCCCGCAGCCGCCGCGGCGTCCCCGGGGTCTCGGGCGGGGTATCCCGGCTGATCTGTGGGCGGGCACTCATTGGCTCATGGTAGGCGAAGCGCAGGCCGGTCCCGGGAAGCTGCCAGGGTGATCCGGAGGCCACCCTCCGCATAATAATGCCTGGCAGGGGCGGAGACAGCTGCGAGCTACAGCAGCATCACCGGCGGTGGAACACTGCCCGGTTCATCCTGGTTCTAACGTAGAGCTGATCGGATCTCTAGGGATTTCGTCGAGATCACCGGGAATGGAGCAGATCATGACAGATGCCATCGCGCATGAGTCGTCTGCGCAGCCGAAGCGTGCCCCTGTCACCGTCGCGGACGTTATGCGGCCACCGGCCACGACCCTGGACCAGAACGACCATGCGGCCGCGGCCGCGTACCTGATGAAGCACGCGGGTGCGACCGCCTTGGTGGTCCTGGACGGCCAGGAGACCAATCGGCCAATAGGCATCGTCACGGAGGCGGACATCGTCCATGCGGTAGCGGACGGGAAGGACGTGAACGATCTCCGGATCCATGACCTGATGACCGATGCCCCGACCGTCATCCGCGCGACGACAAGCATCCGTGACGCAGCCAGAATCATGACGAACGACCGTTTCCGGCACCTGCCGGTAGTCGACGATGCTGGCCTCATCGGGATGGTGGACATAGCAGCTATTTGCGGCGCACTGCTGGACCCGCCGGCGGCATGATCTGCCAAGAGCTCATGATTTCCGGTGTTGACAGCTCTCTTGAGTAGGTATTGACTGTAGGTCTACAGTGTAGTCGCGAGGACCTGACTGGCCAGCGCGACACCGCCAGCGCCCACAGGGCAGCGCACCCGGTAACGGCACTACGGGCAGGCACGCCGGCCCGCAACTGAGCAGACGGACGGCCAGTCCGACCCGGGCGCCCCCCGCCGGTACGCCTGTACCGGCGGCATCGCCCCCGAACCGAAGTCGCCCGTTAGCGCGGCGGCCCGGATCTGGCATCAGCACCCGGGCGCGTCGCCCGCGTGGCCTCAAACGGAGGCCTCCGGCACCCCGCAAAGGAAGGCAGCACGATGAGCGCAGAGGACAAGGTCAACAACACCGCCGAGACGGCCAAGGGCAAGGTCAAGGAAGGCGTCGGCAAGGCCACCGGCAATCAGTCCCTCGAGGCCGAAGGCCACGCCGATCAGGCCAAGGGCGACCTCAAGCAGGCCGGCGAGAAAATCAAGGACGCATTCAAGAAGTAGCCAGCGCGAGCCTGACTCACCACCGCCGCGATCCGGAGATTCCGGCGCGGGACCGCTGACACCGATCAGCCGAAGAACGGGAGGCACGCGATGCGGGCACTCGGATACATCACGGCAGTAACCATGGCGACCGCCGCCACGGCCCTCGGGCTGCTGGCAGCCATGTCAGTGCCGGACCTACGACGGTATATGAAGATCAGGAAGATGTGACCCGGGGATTACCAGGCCCCGGCCATGACGTCGACTCCTTCGCGCCCGCAGGTCCCACTCCTTTCGCTGTCATCCCGCGATCATGACGGCGTGACCGTGGTGACCCTGCGCGGTGAACTAGATTTCTGTGGCTCACCTGCTCTGCAGGCGTACCTCAGCGACGTTGGACAGCAGACGCAGCCCCGCAGCGTCGCCGACCTGACCGGCCTGGCTTTCATGGACTGTGCCTGCCTGGCCGTGCTTGTCCGGCACTGCCAGGACGTGAGATCGCAGGGCGGCAGTTTCACGCTGGCCGGGCCGCACGGCCTCGTGCACCAGATCCTTGCCGTCACCGGCCTGCTGACCTGGTTTGACGTGAATGACACCGTGAGGGAAGCCGTCAGCCGCAGTGGCACACCGCCGGGCCCGGTCAGGACTGCAGGAAGGCCAGCAGGTCAGCGTTGATCGTCTCGGCCTGGGTGGTCGGCATGCCGTGCGGGAATCCTTTGTACGTCTTCAGCGTCCCGTTCTGCACGAGCCGCGCGGATAGTGGCCCGGAGTCGGCGTAGGGAACGATCTGGTCGTCGTCGCCGTGCATCACCAGGACCGGCACCGTGATCCCCTTGAGGTCCTCGGTGAAATCGGTCTGGGAGAAGGCCACGATGCCGTCGTAATGTGCCTTCGCTCCGCCCATCATTCCCTGCCGCCACCAGTTCTCGATGATCGCTTCGGAGGATTGCACGCCGGGCCGGTTGAAGCCGTAGAAGGGGCCCGAAGGCAGGGCCCGGTAGAACTCGGACCGGTTGGCGGCCAACTGCGCCTGGAGGTCGTCGAAGACGCTTTTCGGCAGGCCGCCCGGGTTGGCGTCGGTCTGCACCATGAGCGGCGGCACCGCACTGATCAGTACCGCCTTGGCTACGCGGCTCTCACCGTGCCGGGCGAGGTAGTGCACGACTTCGCCGCCGCCGGTGGAGTGCCCGACATGGACGGCGTTGCGGAGATCGAGATGGGCGGTCACCGCGGCCAGGTCGTCGGCGTAGTGGTCCATGTCGTGACCGTCGCTGGTCTGCGTGGAGCGTCCATGTCCGCGCCGGTCATGGGCGATGACGCGATAGCCGTGCTGGAGGAAGAACAGCATCTGGGTGTCCCAGTCGTCGGCCGAAAGCGGCCAGCCGTGGCTGAAGACGATCGGCTGGCCCGAGCCCCAGTCCTTGTAGAAGATCTCCGTGCCGTCGGTCGTCGTGATCGTGCTCATGTGCTGCCTCCGCTGGTCTGGGCGCTGACGCCGAACGTCCGCGCTGACGGGCTAGTCATCTTTTTGTTATCACTCAAGGCCATTCGGCCGCGTCACCCGGTGGCTCGGTGCCGCTGGACGTCGCGAAGACCAGCCAGCGCATGGCGGCGTACATGTACACAGCCTCGCAAGCACCCGCCACGATCCGGGCAAGCCGGTAGTCGACGCCGGCGGCGGCCAGCCCAGCGCCCGCCCCGAGGACCCAGGCGAGGTAGTTGACGACGGTGAGCAACGCCAGGTCGGCGGCGCCGAACCGGCCAACGAGCCTGGCCACCAGGCCACCCGGCACGCTACTTGCTTCGCCGACATCACCGGGTTGGCGTTATGGTGTTTACTGGTAGTGGTTGTAGTGGAAGTTCGTGTTCGTGTGACAGCGCCTGCGAAGTTCTGACAGCGGGCGCCGCGGATTTCACAGTCCGGCTTTCCAAGCCAGGCGGCCTGCAGCAGCCCGGGACCTGCGCACGCGGATCCCGAAGGTCGTCTCAGCAGGAGAAAGCACAATGGCTCAAGGCACAGTGAAGTGGTTCAACGCCGACAAGGGCTACGGTTTCATCGCCCCGGACGACGGCACCGCCGACGTCTTCGTTCACCACTCCGCGATCAAGACTGACGGTTACCGCAGCCTCCAGGACAACCAGCGGATCGAGTTCACCGCCACCCAGGGCGCTAAGGGCCCGCAGGCCGAGGACGTCCGCCCGATCTGACAATCCGGCGCAGCGGCGGAACGCGCCGACCGGCGGCGGGAGCAGCCCCGGCCCGAGGCTGCTCGCCAACCCAGCGGAGTTGCCCTCCTTTCCCCTGTGCCGCATGTAGGGGCAGGCAGCCAAAGGAGACGCCCATGACCCAGATCCCGAGCGAGCAGCTCAGTCTGGCTGAGCTTGCCCGCTGCCATGAAGCGATCCGGGCACAGTTCGGCGGGTACGAACGCTGCCACCGCAACACTGGCCATGAGCCGCTGCCCCACCACGTGCGGGGCCGGTCCTGGTCAGGGAGCTGGTCAGCTGGAACAGCGCGCATCCAGTTCGGGGTGGGCTGCGATGACGGGTGCGGGTTCGCCGACGAAGTGTCGAGGTGGGGGGGCCCGGGTGAGGCATTCACGGCGGCGCGGCGGAAGCGGAGGCACCGCTGACGCAAGCGCGTCACGGAATGTGATCGGAGCGAAGCAGGCCCACATTTGGCGATGATTCTCCGGGCCGGCCGCGGTCTTGTCTGCAGGACGGACAGCAAAACGGCAACGGAGGCGATCATGAACGATGGGCTGGGAACGGCGGGTCTGCCGGGAGCCGAGGGCAGCACCACGGTGCTGCCCTCGGTGGTGGACCGGACTACCTGGCAGTCGCAGCTGGACGTGCTGCTGATCCGGGAGAAGGCCCACACCCGCGCGGGCGATGCGCTCGCGGCGGCCCGGCGGCGGCTGCCTATGGTCGAAGTGGATCCGGCGATCCCGGTGTATTCCGCGCAAGACTCCGCCGACGCCCTGCTGGCCGGCCGGTGGTTCGGCATGCAGGTCTGCTACCTGCGGCACGGCAACCAGGTGTTCGAGACCTACTGGACCAGTGGCCGTGGCGCGGAAGCGATGGCGCCTAGCTACGCGCTGCTCGACATGACCGTGTACGGCATGCAGGAGACCTGGGAGGACTCGCCTCCCGGCTGGCCCCAGCCCTTCGCCACCGACGGCGACCAATTCCGCAGCGACGGCCGCCCGGCCGCCCAGTGGTCACGGCTGGCCGCCGGACGCTCGGACGATCTCGGCACCGGACAGCACGACCAATAGACCGCCACCGCGCCCGGACATGCGCGGGCCCGGCCCGGATCGACTGATCCTGGGCCGGGCGCAATTCGCCTGCCGATCAGCTCGCCATGCTGGCAAACATGCCGGGCTCGTAGGAACCTCCCTTCTGGCGCACGATCACGCCGAGCCGGTTTGCCGCGTTGATCATGGCGACCAGGGAGACCAGCGCGGCGATCTGGTCGTCGTCGTAGTGCTTGCGCACCTGGGCCCAGGTCTCGTCGGACACGCCGTGGTGGGCGTCGGCGAGCCGGGTGCCCTCTTCGGCGAGCGCCAGCGCGGCCCGCTCGGCCTCGGTGAACACGGTGGCCTCGCGCCAGGCGGCGACCAGGTTGAGCCGGACCGCGGTTTCACCGGCGGCCGCGGCCTCCTTGGTGTGGAGGTCGATGCACCAACCGCAGCCGTTGATCTGGCTGGCGCGGAGCGCCATCAGCTCCTGCGCGGACTTCGGCAGCGGCGACTGAGCGATCACCAGGCTGGCGTTGGCGAACCGCTTGGCGAACTTGGCGCCGATCTCGTTGTCGAACATGTTGAATCGGGGTTCCATGACTTCGCCCTCACTCGTGGTGTTGCGTACTGCTGGACTGAACGAACACGAGACGCCGGCGACCCGGTTCCTGTGACAGCGCCGGTTACGTGACGTGCGCCAACGGACCGGCTACCGCCTCGGTGTCACAAAACGGCGGGGCCCGGTGTCTGGTGGGTAACGCAGTCGAGAATGAACAGGAGCCTGCCCATGGCCGGCATGTCGCGGACCGCGCCAGAAGATCGCGGCGGGAGCATGAGCCGCGACGGCCGCCCAGACCCCGCCACCGAGGCGTTCCTCGCCCACCGCAACCTGCTGTTCACCGTCGCCTACGAGATGCTCGGCTCGGCCGCCGACGCCGAAGACGTCCTGCAGGAGACCTGGCTGCGGTGGGCGGGCGTCGACCTCGACACCGTCGAGAATCAGCGTGCCTACCTGGTCCGGATCACCACCCGCCAGGCGCTGAGCCGGCTGCGCACGCTCGGCCGCCGCAAGGAGTCCTACGTCGGCTCCTGGCTGCCCGAGCCGTTGCTGACCACGCCCGACGTCGCCGAGGACGTCGAACTGGCCGACAGCGTCTCGATGGCGATGCTGCTGGTGCTGGAGACCCTCACGCCGGCCGAAAGGGCGGTGTTCGTGCTGCGCGAGGTGTTCGATGTGGCCTACGACGAGATCGCCGAAGCCGTCGGCAAGAGCCCGGCCGCGGCCCGCCAGATCGCGCACCGGGCGCGGGCACACGTCGCGGCGCGCCGGCCGCGCGGTGTGGTCTCCCCGGCCGAGACCCGGGACGCGCTCGAGGCGTTCCAGCGGGCGGCCGAAACCGGCGATCTGCAACGGCTGCTCGACATCCTCGCGCCGGACGTCGTCTTGCTGGGCGACGGCGGCGGAGTCGTGCAGGCCGTCCCGCGGCCCATCGTGGGGGCCGATAAGGTGGCCCGCGTGCTCGCCATCGGGCTGGGCAGGATCGCCGCCGCCGCAGCGTCGCTGCAGCTGGCACAGGTCAATGGCTACCCGGCGCTGATCCTCCGGCTCAACGGCGAGATCGACACCGTCCTGGCGGTGCGCATCGACGACGGCCTCATCACCGGGCTGTACGCCGTGCGCAACCCCGAAAAGCTGTCGCATATGGAGCAGGAGACGGCCCTGCGCCGCTGACTCGAACCTAGCGGCTACATCCGCGGGGCGCGCGTCCTGGTCGCCCGGATCCTGGCCGCCGGGACGCTGATGCCGGCGGTCAGTGTGACTCGCGGTGCCGGTCGGCCGCGGCGGCGAAAGCCTGGGTGACCTGCGTGCCCCGGAGAGCCGCCGGGGCGGCGGGCAGGTCGGCCACCTCCGGTTCACCGACGGCGGCCAGATGCTCCTGGACCTGCCCGGCGAGGGCGAGGAACGACTGGTAGTAGTCGGGCACGGTCGGTGTCTCGGTGATCGCTGCCGGCACGGCCACGGCCGACGCGGTGATCGCCATGGTGAGGCCGGTCGCGTACTTGGACAGGTCGGGCAGGTCGGTCCGTGGACCGGGCAGCGTGAGCAACCCGTGGAACGGTGGCGACCACCGGTCCCGCGCGGTCAGCGGCTCCGCATCCGGGGCGAACAGGGTCCGCAGCGTCGCCGGGATGCTGGCATGGTCGCGTGGCTCGGCATCGACGGTGCCCGCTGGGACCCGGGGCGAGATGACCACCGCCGGGACCCGCGGGCCGAGCATGGTGAAATCGAACGCGGCGGTCTTGCGGTACAGCAGCGCCCGCTGCACCCGGCCCACCGTGCTGACCTCACCGCCGGGGCTGGGCACACCGGTCGGCGGCGGGACATGATCGTAGAAACCGCCATGCTCGTCGTGGGTGATCAGCAGCAGGGTCTTGTCGAACACCTCGGGGTGCGCCCGCAGCGCCTCGTAGATGGTGGCGATCAGGCGCTCGGCCCGGGTGAAGTCCGACTCGCCGCGCAGCGTGAAATTGTCGTAGGCGGCGTTGCTGACCAGGTTGTTCTCGGGGTGCTGGCTGTCGCTCAGGTCCGGGACGCCGACCAGCGGCGCGTGGTCGAGCGTGTGCAGCGGCGGGCGGTGGTTGGGCTCGATGAACGTGTAGGCGGTCAGCTCTCCCGCGGCGACATGGTCGGCGAACCGGTCCAGCGGAAACCACTTCGCGTGCCGCTCCGGGGTATCCCAGAGCGCGGGGAACGCCCAGACCTGCGGGGTGTCGTCGTAGAAGATGCGCCAGTCCGCGCCGGCGCTCTCGAGCAATTCGAAGATCGTCCGGTTGGTGTACGGGCGGATCTCGATCTCGGTCTGGCCGTCCGAGGTCGCCGCGTGCGCGAAGTTCCGGTTCGGCCAGGTCTCCCCCGGCACCGAGCAGAACCAGCGGGAACACACCGCGAACTCGGTCGCCAGCTGGGCCAGCACCGGTACGTTCTCCGGTGGCTGGCACGCCATGGCCAGCGGGCCCCGGCCCTTCACGCCCGGGCTGCCCCTGGCCAGCAGGCCCCGGGCCCAGTTGGCCAGCGGCCCGAGCAGCCCGCCGAAGACCGGCGGGTCCAGGTTCCGTGCCTTGCGCTCGTAGCTGCGGACGAAGCCCCGGTTGGTTGGCTTGCCGGCGCGGAGCGCCAGTTGCAGCATCACCGCGTCGTGTGAGTGATCCGGGCCGACCGGCAGCACCTGTTTCGCCGTCGGCGACGCCGCCACCGCCGGTCCGCGCCGCCACCCCGGGTTGCTGTTCGTACGGTCCAGCAGGCCGTCGAACGCCCGATCGCGATACGGCACATAGCCGAGCAGGTGGTCAAACGACCGGTTCTCGAGCATCAGCACCACGACGTGCGCGATCTCGGCCATCGGCCTCACCCCGTTCCAACCGCCCCCGGGCCACGCTACCGGGGTGCGACAATCGGCGCATGCAGGAACGACTCGAGGTGCAGCGGGCTGTGGCCGCATCAGCGGGTGAGATCTTCGCCGTTCTCACCGATCCCCGGGGGCACGTTGCCATAGACAGCTCCGGCATGCTGATGGGCGCCAGCGGCGACACCGTCGCCAAGGCGGGAGACACCTTCGTCGTGCACATGGACCGGGAAGCGCTTAACGACTATCCCCTCGGTCTCTACGACGTCACCGTCGAGATCGTCACGTTCGAGCCGGACCGGGAAATTGCCTGGACCGTCCACGGCCAGCTGGACCTCGGCCACGTGTACGGCTACCGGCTGGAGCCCATCGAGGAAGGCACGCTCGTGACGTCCTACTACGACTGGTCAGCGGCCGAGCAGGCCTGGAAGGACGCCGCCATCTTCCCGGTGATCCCGGAGAGCGCACTGCGGGCCACGCTGGGGATCCTGGCCCGCACTGTCGCCCCCGGCAAACCCCGCCCCGTGCCCGCAACCCAGTGACCGGGCGCCGGGCTCGATGAGTTGAGAGGGTGAGCGCCGGGTGAAGCCGGTACTGGAGGGCACGGTCGCGCTGGTGACCGGGGCGTCGAGTGGCATCGGTGCGGCCACGGCAGCCGCGCTGGCCGCCCAGGGTGCGGCGGTGGCGCTGGCCGCGCGGCGACGGGACCGGCTGGAGCAACTGGCCGCGGGGATCAGGGCCAGGGCGGCACCGCGCTGGTGCTGGAATGCGACGTCACCGACCAGGAACAGGCGGCGGCCGCGGTCGAGCGTACGGCCACGGAACTGGGCCGGCTGGACACGCTGGTCAACAACGCCGGGGTCATGCTGCTCGGCCCTGCAGCCGGGGCGCCGCTGGCGGAGTGGCAGCAGATGGTGGAGCTCAATGTGCTCGGCCTGCTGTACAGCGCCCACGCCGCGCTGCCCCATCTGCTGCGCGCCGCCGCGGACGGCCCGCGCCAGGTCGCCGACATGGTGAACATCAGCTCGGTGGCCGGCCGGTTCGCCCGTAACGGCAACGGGGTGTACGCGCTGACCAAGTTCGGCGTGGGCGCATTCAGCGAGTCGCTGCGCCAGGAGCTGGCCGGGCAGTACGTGCGGGTGTCCCTCGTCGAGCCGGGCGCCACCGCGACCGAGCTGGCCAGCCACAACCGGCCCGAGGTACTGGAGAGCATCCGGAGCCAGTTCGGCCAGCGCATGGAAGCCGACGACATCGCCGACGCCATCAGCTACATCGTCACCCGCCCCCGGCACGTCGCGGTCAACGAGATGCTGATCCGCCCTACCGAGCAACAGCGCTAGCCCGCAGCCGGCGATAGCCCCGGCACCCCGGCCAAACGGGTTCCGGTGTTAGCGGAGCGGGGCGAGCGCCTCGGCGAGCGGGGCCAGCACGGCGGGGTCGTGTGGCGGCGGCAGAATGACGATGGCCAGATCCAGGCCCTGTTCGCCGAGCGCGGCCACAGTGTCTGCGGCTGGTCCGGTCTCGCCGCCGGGGCCCAGCCGGATGTGGCTGGACAACATGATCTCCTTAGGATCACGGCCGATGTCCTGGCAGTGCGCGTGCAGCACGTCGCGCTTGCGCGCGAACTCTTCCGGGGTGCCACCTACGAAGTTCCAGTGCTGCGCGAAGCGCGCGGCGGTGCGCAGGGTGCGCCGTTCCCCGCTGCCGCCGATGCACACCGGCGGGTGCGGCTGTTGCACCGGCTTGGGCTCACAGCGCGCGTTGGTGAGCTGGTAGTAGCGGCCGGTGAAATCGGTGGCCGGGCGCGTCAGCAGGCTGACGATGACCTCGCACGCTTCCTCGAACCGGTCGCTGCGCTCGGCTGGGCTGCCCAGCTCGATGCCATAGCCGCCGGACTCTTCCTCGTTCCAGCCGGCACCGATGCCGATCTCGAGCCTGCCGCCGGAGACGATATCGAGGGTGGCGGCCATGTTGGCCAGGACCGCGGGATGCCGGTAGTGGATACCGGTGACCAGCGTCCCCAGCCGCAGCCGCCGCGTCGCCTGCGCGAGCGCGGCAAGTGTCATCCAGCCTTCCAGGCAGGGTCCCGCGGAGTCGGAGAAGATCGGGTAGAAGTGATCGAACGTCCAGCCTGACTCGAATATGTCGATGTCGTCGGCTTCTTTCCACACGGCGAGCATGTCCGGCCAGGTGGTGTTCTGCGGGGATGTCTTGAAGGCGAATCGCATAGCCCCGATCCTTTCAAGTACCGTTCCGCTTGGCACGCAGCGCTGTCATAAGAGACAGTGCGGGCACCCTGATCGCGCCGTTCCTGGCACTCGTGGCCACGCTCATCTACTACCGTCTGACCGCCGCCCACGCCGGCCAGCCCTACACCCCTACCGGCCCGGCCGGTGCCCAGGTCTGGGAGCCCCCCTACCCCACCAGCCCCTCAGGCTCATCCGGTCCGCCCCCGGCGGACTTCACGACACCGGGCCCCGCAGCAACCGATCCCACGGCGCCAGGTTCGACAATGCCGTACCCCACACAACCGGGCCCGGCGGAGCCCGGGCCAGCTACCCCGCCCGATCAAGGCCCGGGCGCGCCGCCACCACCTCCAAGCGCACCCTGACCCCGCGCACATCCTGCTCGCGGGCTGAGCCGCGGGATCACGGTCCCCTGCGGTGCCCGGTACCGGTGGCCGGCGTAACGCAAGAAAATCAGCCAGCGGGCAGGCGGACCGGCGTAGCCGTCGGGGCGTGGCGGCCGGCTTGGTGGCTACTATGACGATCGCGCGAACGGCCAGGAGGTGGCGGCATGGTTGCCAGTCAGACGGCCGGTGGGCCGGGGCTGCGGTACGGCGTCAGTTCCATGTATTCGCCGTTGCGCCGGGTGCTTGTCCGGCGGCCCGCCACGGCGGGCGACTTCGCTGCCGCCGGCTGGCGGCAGCCCGGCCCTGAGCTGCTGATGGCGCAGCACGACGCGTTCTGCGAGTTGCTGGCCAGCCTGGGCTGCGAGGTCGAGGTTGCCGCCGCGGTGGACGGGCTGGTCGACGCCACCTATATCCGGGATCCGGGGCTGGTCACCCAGCGCGGCGGCGTGGTCTTCCAGATGGCCAAGCCGGCCCGCCAGGACGAACCTGGCCACCTGGGCACGGCGCTGGAGGCGGCGGGCGTGCCCGTGGTGGCGCGACTGGACGGCGCGGCCCGTGCCGACGGCGGTGACTTCGTCTGGCTGGACCCGCAGACGCTGATCATCGGCCGCAGCTACCGGACGAACGCCGCGGGCATAGCGCAGATGCGCACGATCATGGCCGCCGAGGGGGTCACGGTGGTCTCGGTGGACCTGCCGCACGACCTCGGCCCGGGGCATGTGCTGCACCTGATGTCGTTCCTCTCACCCGTCGCCGACGACCTGGCGGTGGTGTTCCCGCCGCTGGCACCGGTCGCGCTCATGGAAACCCTGGCCGACCGCGGCGTGCGGGTGGTCGCGGTGGACGCCGGCGAGTATGCGGCCATGGCCTGCAATGTGCTGGCGGTCCGGCCACGTCAGGTGATCATGCTGGAGGGCACGCCGGCCACCCGGCGTGCCCTGGAGCGTCACGGCTGCCAGGTGCACTGTTACGACGGCGCGGAGATCTCGCTGAAAGGTGACGGCGGCCCGACCTGCCTGACGCAGCCACTGCTGCGCACGGAGGGCGGCTAGGCCTTAGCCGAGCTGCTGCTGGCCCGCGTCGTAGACCAGCAGGCCGCCCGCGCGGAGCCGGGCTCCCGGCGAACGGCGGTGCGGTGCCAGCCTGCCGTCATGCATCAAGTGCCGGACCGGCACGTCGCGGGCGATCTCGGCGAAGTCGGCGATGAGCCTGCGGTGGCAGCGCCACCAGACGCTCTCGCTGCACATCACCGCCAGTTGGCAGTCGGCTGCCTGGGCCAGCACCTCGCCGATGGCGGCCAGGAAGTCCGGTTGCCGCATGTGGCCGGCGTAACCACGGAAGGCCGTCTCCTGCCACGCCACATCGGGCGAATCCGGCGCTGGCCGGCGGAAGCCGCCCAGCCGTTTCTCCCACCGGTAGCCGATGCCGTGGCCGGGCAGCCAGCGCTCCAGTTCCGCCCGGGCCACGTGCGGATTGCGGCGGCTGCCGGGTGCGGTGCGGACGTCGATCAGCATCCGCACGTCCGCAGAGCGCAGCAGTTGGGCGATACGGTCGGCGCTGGCCGTGCCGTGCCCGAACGTGATCAGTGGCACGGGCCCCTCCGCATGGCCGGGCGACCGGGATGGTGGCGGATCACCGATAGGCGTCGAGGAGAGAGATCGACAGTTCCGGGCTCTCCACATGGGCGTTGTGGCCGAGGCCGGGGAGCGTGACCGTCTTGGGGCCCAGCTCGGCTAGCTGCGCGTCGGTGTTCATCGGGTCGCGCTCGCCGCGGGCCAGGGTCACCGGGGCCCGCGATCGCGCTATCAACTGCGTCATGTCGGGTGCCCCGACCGCGAAGGCACCGGGATCCATCGCCAGCCGCCAGCGCCCGTCCTGCTGACGCAGTCCCGCGTCCACGGCCGCCGCACCGGCGGGCAGCAGGCCGGCCAGACCGGACACCCGCAGGTAGCGGGCGGCAGCCTCGTCACGCGAGGCGAACCAGGCCGGCGGCCGGTGCGCCAGGGCCTGGGCCCGGTCCAGATCCTCAGCGGTCCAAACGACCTTGATCCCCAGGCCGATGACCGCGTGCACCGGCACGGGGAACCTGCCGCTGGCAAGGGCCAGTCCGACGACACCGCCCAGCGAATGCCCCAGCACGACGGTGCGGGCGCCGGGCTGGACGAGGCCGGCGACCGCCGCGGCGAAACCGTCGAAGGAGTACGCAGCTAGCGGCGGCGAGCCACCATGACCGGGCAGGTCCGGCGCTATCCAGCGCCCCGGCCACCGGCGGGCGAGCAGGGGCCGCCAGCCACCCCAGACGTCGCCCGTCGCGCCAAGGCCGTGCAACAGCACCAGCAGCGGCTCCCCGCTGCCGCCCTCGTGGACCCGAAGACCTGCCTCCATAGCCGCAGTCTGCCACCGTGCCCCGTGAGCCGGGCCCATCCGCGCGGGCACCCGGGTACGGTCCGTTACATGCTGAACGGGCACGAGCCGGGGCAGGGCCGCCCCGCCCGACCGGATACCGAGGTCGTTTTCGATCCTGCCACCTACGCCGGCGGAGTGCCCTTCGAGGCGCTGGCCCGGCTGCGCGCAACGGCCCCCGTCGCATGGGTGGCCGAGATTCCCGTCCTTGGCTGGCCCGCAGGCACCGGGTTCTGGCTGGTGCTGCGGCACGCGGATATCGAATCGGTGCTGGCCAGGCCGCAGTTGTTCTCCTCCGCACGGGGAGCCACGCAGATCCGTGACCCGGCGACGCCGCAGGCGCTCGGCTACGTACGGCAGATGATGCTCAACATGGACCCGCCGGATCACTCCCGGCTGCGGCGGCTGCTGACCCGGTCGTTCACGCGGCGGGCGGTCGCCCAGCTCGAGCACCGCATCCGAGGTCACGCTCAGGGCATTTGCGATCGGGCGTTCACCGGGCCGCGGGGCGAATGCGACTTCGCCAAGGACATCGCCGCGGATCTGCCACTGCTCACGCTGGCCGACATGCTGGGCGTGCCGCAACAGGACCGCTGGCTGCTCTTCGACTGGTCGAACCGGGTGATCGGCTACCAGGACCCTGACTATGCCTCCTCGGCCGAGTTCGACCCGGCCACAGGCACGGCCATGGCCAGGCAGGCACTGGCGCTGCGGCCGGCGCCAGGCAGCGATGGCAGGATGCCGGACCCGCGGACCAGGGAAGGCATGCCGGACCTGTACGCCTACGCCCACCTGCTCGCCGAGGAAAAGCGCCGCCATCCGGGGGATGACGTGATGTCGATCCTGCTGGCACAGGTGGACGACGATGGCGGCCAGGTGTCGGTGGCCGAGTTCGAGAACATGTTCTGGCTGTTTGCGGTGGCCGGGAACGAGACACTGCGCAACGGCCTGCCTGGGGCGTGCATCGCGCTGCTCGAGCACCCAGGCGCGCAGGATGACCTGCGCTCGGATCCGGCGCTGATGCCCGCCGCGGTCGAAGAGATGCTGCGCTGGTGGACGCCGGTGATGACCTTCCGCCGGACGGCAACCGCCGAATGCGAACTCAGCGGGCAGCGCATCGGCGAAGGAGACAAGGTGGTCGTCTCGTTCACCTCGGCCAACCGTGACGAGGCCGTCTTCACCGACCCGGCCGCTTTGACATCCGCCGCCACCCCAACCCCCACCTGGTATTCGGGCACGGCCCGCACTTCTGCCTCGGCGCTCACCTCGCCCGCGTCCAGATGCGCGCGCTCTTCGATGAGATCCTGGCCCGCACGTCCTCCCTCAGCTACGCGGGCCAGCCCGCTTACCTGCGATCGAACTTCCAGCGCGGCGTCAAGAGGCTGCCCATCGCCTGGACCGCATGAGCCCGCTACGGCGGGCTGGTGCCCACGGGGCCCGTGACGCAGAGTGGCTGGGCTAGGGCGGCCGATCTGACCGGCGTGGCCGAGTATTTCGGGCACCAGCGGGCGGCCAGGATGCCGCAGCTCTACCTGCGGGCGGACGCTTTCCGCGAATGCCTGGGGGTGCCGCCCCTCGACGAGTAGGTATCTGCGACCAGCACGGACCAGCCGCGGACCGCGGCGGAGTACGAGCACAATGGATGCGTGCGCTGCCCGATCATCGTCGGCCGGGACGAGCCGGTGTCGCTCATGGGCGTCGCCGTGCGCAGGCTCCGCGCCGATGCCCGGGGCGAGACGCTGGTGGTGGTGGGTGAGGCAGGGGTCGGGAAGACCCGGCTGGCCGAGCACATGCAAGAGCAGGCCGCCAGGGCAGGTGTCGTGGCCGTCACGGGCCGGGCCCTGCCGGAGGCGGGCGGCAGCCCGTTGCGCCCCTTCGCAGAGGCGCTGCTGGAGCTCACCCGCGGCCGCCCCGCGCCGGAGGAGGCCGGCCTTTCTCCCTATGCCGCCGTGCTGGCGTCGCTGGTGCCCCACTGGCGGGCGCCTGGCTGGTCGGAGCCTGGCGAGCCGCCGGTAGTCCTGGCCGAGGCGGTGCTTCAGGTGTTGCGATGGGCCACCGACGGCGCGGGTGCGGTTGTGATCTTGGAGGACCTGCACTGGGCCGATGACGCAACGCTGGCGGCGGCCCGGTATCTCGCCGATCATGCGGACGACGTACCGGTGCTGCTGCTTGTCACGGTCCGGACGGGCGATGGCCGCGACGACGTCCCGGTGCTGCTTGCCGCCGGGGGCGCGCAGATATGCCCGATCGGCCGCCTCACCGACGAGCAGGCTCGTGCGATGGCGCTGGCGTGCGCCGGGGCCGGGTCGTCCCGCGGGGATTCGGTCGCCGCGGTGGTGCGGGACGCCGAGGGCCTGCCATTGCTGGTGGAGGACCTGCTGGCAACCGGGGACCTCGGCGGTTTCCCGCCCAGGTTTGCCGGGACGGTGCGCGCCCGGCTGGCTCGGCTGGATGCTCGTCATCGGTCCGTCCTGGGGGCTGCGGCCGTGCTGGGCCGCCGGTTCGACTGGCGGCTGCTGGAACGGGCCGCTGAAGTCAGCAGCGAGGAGGTCACCGAGGCGCTGCACCGGTGCGCGGCACTGCAACTGATCATGGCTGACGGCGGCGGGTTCGCCTTCCGCCACGCGCTGACCAGGGACGTGGTACTGGCGGAGTTGCCTGTTCCAGAGCGGTGCCGCCGTAGCCTGGCGGCGGCCGAGGAGCTATTGCGCGCCGGCGCCGGCCATGGCGACGATCAGGTGCTGAGGATCGGGCGGCTGCTGGCCGATGGCGGTGAGCCGCTGCGCGCAGCGCGGGTCCTGCTTGACGCGGCCGGGCGGTCGCTCGCCGCCGGGTCGCTGTCCTCGGCCGAACTACTGCTGACCGAAGCCGGGCAGGCAGCAGCCGGGCAGGCAACAGCGGGGCGGGCGGCCGACCGCGAGGATCTCCAGACCGCGATCGCCTGCCACCGTGCCCAGGTTCTGCTGCAGGCGGGCCGCCCGGCCGAGGCAGCCAGCGTAGCCACCCGGATGGTGGCCATCACCGACGGACGCGACGCGGCCGCCGCCACCGCCATGCGCCTTGTCGCTGCCCGTGCCGCCGTGATGACCGGTGCCTGGGAGGATGCCCGGGCCCGCCTTGCGGATATCCGCCGTGCCGCACCGGTGGACCGGATGACCCGTGCGGAACTCGAAGTCATCGAGGCCCGGATAGCGCTGGGAGATGCCCGGCCCGGGTCCCGGGAGCAGGCTGAGCGGCTGGCGGCCAGGGCAGCAGCCACGGCCAAGGGCGCCGACCGGCCGGATCTGGCGTGCGAGGCGCTCGAGGTGGCGGGCCTGGCCGCCCGGCTGCACGACCTGGATGCGGCGCAGGCCGCTTTTGCCCGCGCTCTCGACGTTGCGGCCGCAGCGGACCTGCGGGTACACCGGCTGAGGATTCTCAACGAGCTCGGCACCGTGGAGATGCTGCGGGATGCCCGTGGTGACCGGCTGGAGCAGGCCCGCAGCGAGGCGTCCCGTGCGGGCGCCGTGGGCCTGGCCGCCGGGATCGGCATCAACATCGCCGCGCTGATGGCGATGACCGCGCGGTTCGACGACGCCCTGACGGTGGCGCGTGAGGTCGAGCAAACGGCCGGGCGGCTCGGCCTGACCCCGTTGCAGGCGGCCGCGCTGCTCATGCAGGGCTTCGCCATGGCCCACCAGGGCCGCTCCCGGGACATGGAACGCTGCCTCGCCGCCGCCGAAGCGGCCGCACCCGGCGACCCCGATCTGGCCGCCGGCGCCTGGGGCATCGGCCGCGGGATCGGTGCCCTGCTGTCCGAGGACCGCACGGCGGCGCGGCAGGCCTTTGCCCGCGCCCACGCGGAGGCCCCCGACCAGCACGCCCGCATCCTCAACCCCTACGAGGGGCCGGAGCTCCTGCTCCGGGCGCTGGCCGGAGAGGCGGGCACGGCCGACATCGACGCAGCGTCCGCCGGAGTGGTCAAGTCCGCCCGCTGGCCGGAACTGTGGTTCGGCGCCGCGCGGGCAGTCGCCGCTGGCGCGGCGGGCGATGTGCCCGGCGCGGTGGCCGCCCTCACTGGTGCCCTGACGGCCGGCGACCGCTACCCGGTCTTCTCCGCCCTGACGATGCGCCTGGCTGCGGAGGCAGCGATCCGCGACGGCTGGGGAGACCCCGGCGCGCTGCTCCGCGACGCGGAAACCACTTTCACCCGGCTGCGCCTGGGCCGGGCTGCGGCGGCCTGCCGGTCTCTGCTCAAGACCGCGGGCCACACCGCGCCACGCAGGCGGGCCGCCGACGCCGGACTGCCCGCCTCCCTTATCAGCGCCGGCGTCACCGCACGCGAGGCAGAGGTGCTCGACCTGCTCGCCGACCGCCTGTCCAACAGGGAGATCGCCCGCCTGCTGTTCGTATCGCCGCGCACGGTGGAAAAACACGTCGCCGCCCTGCTCGCGAAGCTCGGCGGCGAGGACCGCAACGCCCTCGCCCGCCTGGCCCGCAGCCAGCGCTGAACCCACAATGGGTAGCTTCCACCCATGTGCCACCGCGCCCGGCGCCAGAGGATGAGGCCAACGCACTCATCCGCCTGACAACGGGAGGGACCATGGCTATCGCCGCAGTATTCGAGTTCCCCGGCGAGCCCATCGAGAAGTACCACAAGGTGTTCGAGGCCGGCCCGGCCATCGCCGACCAGCCCAGCCGCCTCTATCACGTCTGCTACCGCACGCAGGACGGCTTCACCGTCATCGACATCTGGGCCGACGAGGAATCGTTCGCCGCCTTCGGCCAGACCCTCGGCCCGGCGGTCCACAACGCAGGCCTCGACGCCAGGCCCGCCGTTCACCCGGTCGAACAGATCATGACGCAAGACGGCACCAGGTCCAGCTAACGCGCACCACCGGCCCACAGGGCGGGAACGCCCGGCGTTTCCCGCCCTGCTGCCCCGGCGAGCGGCCGGGCCGTTCCCCGGCCAGCCAATCTGGTCATCGGGTCCGGGAACCATTGCCTCTCCCGTCCCAGACGACTCCGGCCACCGCGCCGAGGATGATCACGGCTGCGATAGCTATCAGCCAGGTCAGGATCCCGAAGACCGCGCCGATTGTCCCGTAGGTCCTGGGTTGAGATAGGCAATAAGGCCTGCGGGCTCCATTTGGCCTGACCAGCACCGAGGCTTGGCATGCCAGCCGTTAGCGATCATGCCGGTTTTGCCGGCTGCCAAATCCCCCGGGAAAGGGGGTGTCTTCCGGATAGTCACCGGCGCTATGGTGTGGATGGCGTACAAAAGCCGATTACGGGGCGGGGGGCTCAGACGTGCATCTTCGGCGGGGGTACTCACAGGCCGTTTGCGCGGTGGCGGTTGTTGTTGCCGGTGCCGTCATGGCAGGGCCGGTCAGCGCGGCCGGGGCAGCGTCCCGCGCGCTTGCTGCCAGCGACACCTGGCCGATGTTCGGGCAGGATCCGCTGCACTTAGGGGTTTCGCCAGACACCGCCATTGGGGCGTCGACGGCACCGGGCCTGACCACGAAGTGGTCGAAACGGCTGAGCAGCGTGCACGATCAGCCCTCGCCGGCCGTTGCCTTCAACGCCACCCGGGGCGAAACGCTCGTTTACGAGGTGACACACGGCGGGGTCGTGTACGCGTTCAATGCCTCGACGGGGGCGCAGGTCTGGCGGCGGACAGTGGGCCCGAATGTGAACTCCTCGCCCGCCGTCTACCGCAACACCGTGTATTTCGGGGACAACGGGGGGACGCTCTACGCCCTCAACGCGGCCACGGGGGTCGTTCAGTGCACCTTCACCCTGCCCGTCAGCCCACCGGCCACGACACCGGGCCGCATCATCGGCTCGCCCGTGGTCGGCAATGTTGACGGGACAGGCCCCACCGTCTTCTTCGGCGACGCAGGCGACGACTCACCGGGCGAAACGCTCAACGGTGGTCACGTGTGGGCCGTCACCGGCGTAGGCAACACCGCCGGAGGGTGCAAGGAAAAGTGGGTGTACAACAACTGGCAGAACAAGGGCACGAACGGCTCGATGACCGGGGTCTGGGACGGGGCCGGGCTGGTTAAGGAGACCAACGGTACCTGGGCCGTCGTGTTCGGTACCAGTAACCCCGACAACGCCGTTTACGCCCTCAACGCCGCCAACGGCTCCAGCCTGTGGCGCTTCCAGACGGTGCAGACCGGCGACGACCAGGATGTCGGCGCCGGGCCCACGATCAGCGCGCCGGGCATCAACGGCTTCGCCGACGGAGTCGTGTACATAGACGGCAAGGACGGCGTCGAATACGCGCTCGATCTGCTGACCGGCCAGAGCATCTGGTCATTCACCCTGGGCCCGGGCAGCGACAGCGCCATCGCCGTCTCGACCGCGGCCCTGGCCGGCGACACCCTCGTGGCCGCCTATTCCGGGTCGATGTTCGCGATCAACGCCACGACCGGCACCATGATCTGGCACGCCGCCCCGGGCGGGAGGTTCGAGGCCTCCCCTGCGGTCTCCGGCAGTGCGGGCGACCAGGCGCTGTTCGCCGGCAATACCAACGGTCACGAATACGGACTCAGCCTGGCGAACGGGGCCGTGCTCTTCAACGCGACCGGCGCCGGCGGGATCCAGGACTCCACTGCCGTCGCAGATGGGACCCTCTACTTCGCCTCGGGCGGCACGCTCTACGCCTACGCACCGGCGGGATGAGATCATCTCGCCTGCTCACTGGGCGAAGGTGACAGGCCTTACCCAGTGATTCAGATGTGATACCGCGTATATCGAAATGGTTACATCCTTGTCCACGTCAACCGAAGCTGAGATTGACCGCTATACGTGAGCTGACCATCGGTTTACGCTGAGCTCGCAAACGATGGCAAGGCATACGGGCTCAGGGGGACCCGCAGAGCTGACTGCCTTCTCGGGGGGTTGTTGTGCATCACATTCTTATTCTTCGGGCGTCGGCGAGCAGGTGCTGTACTGCGCCCTCCCGGCACTCTCGATCTCATCACGGGGAAGCGAGCTTACATTCATCTGCCCGATAGGCGGATGAGCAGAACGGGGTTGCACAGCATCTGCCCAGATGGCAGATGATCATGACGGGGTAGCACGGGGGCTTTTCGTCCGCCCGCCCCACGGGGTTAACCAACGCAACTGGCCACTCTTGGCCAGTTACCGGCCGGTCAACATTTCCTTGCCTGATGGTTCATGGCTAGCGCAGTACCAGGCAAACCAGTTGAGGAGGAAAGGAAGGAAGATGCGGGCAAAAAAGTTCTTTGCAGCGGCTGTCACTGCTGGGCTGGCTGTGTTCGGCCTCGCCGCGGCAGCACCAGCAGCCACAACGCACACAGCCACCAGCGGACGCCACGGTCCACAGGCTCAAACCGTCAATCTCCACAAGGCCTATTCGCGGGACCTCACGCACGTCAAACTCCATAAGAAGATCGTCATGCCTCCCGTCGGCGCACATCTGCCCCGCACGGCAGGCAAGCGCGCCTGCACCGAGCCCGACCACTGCAACCTCGTCTACAACGGCGGCCAGGTCCAGCATTCGGTGAAGTTGTACCTGCTGCTATGGGGGCCGAACTGGAGCTCTGACCCCTCTCAGTCGGCAAGCGCCTCCTACCTGGAGTCGTTCTACGCCGGTCTTGGCGTCCAGCCAGAGGACACCTGGTCAACCATCACGGATCAATACACCGACGGCACCGGCCACCCGTTCTTCAACGGAAGCGTCTACGCCGGAGCCTTCCAGGACAGCTCGACACCGCCGTCCGGCGTGGACCCAGACACAACTCGCGGCCGAATCGGACGCCTTTGACTCGGCGGAGGGCATTCCGTCCGGCTCGACAGGCGTCCAGGTGGTGATCGCCACCCAGTCGGGCACCTGCCCTTCGGGCTTCGCCTGCGGCGGTTCGGGCAGCTACTGCGCCTGGCACAGCTATGACGACAACTCCGTCCCCTTCACCAACCTGCCGTACATGCTCGACGCGGGCGGTAGCTGCGGCGAAGACTTCGTCAGCGCCCAGGACGACGGTTTCTCGATAGTGGGCGGACATGAGTACGCCGAGACGATCACCGACCCGTACCCGGAGTCAGGCTGGTGGGACCCGAGCGACCCCTACGGCGGGGAAATCGGCGACAAGTGCGCGTGGGGCGGGTCTATCTGGGGCGGCAGTGACCCCTTCGGAGACGTCAACCTTGCGACCGGGTCGTTCGCCATGCAGTCCCTGTACTCCAACGCCGACATTGGCTGCATCATGTCCAAGCCCCAAACCCAGCCAGACAAGGTCACCATCACCGCTCCCGGGGCGCAGAGTTCCTTCCAGAACAGCAGGCTGAACCTGCAGATAAACGCCCAGTCCAGCGGCGGGTTCGCGCTGAGCTACGTCGCTACAGGCCTGCCCACCGGGCTGACCATCGGTTCCGGCACCGGCCTCATCAGCGGCCAGGTCGCGGCGGCGACCGGCAAATACATCGTGAAGGTCACTGCCAAAGACACGAACAACCAGTCCGCATCCACCTCGTTCAACTGGACCGTCAAGCTCGACGTCGGTTCACCGGTCAAGAACGTAAGCTCCGCGAAGTGCATCAATGACAACAACGGATGGGTTACCTCCGGCAATCCCATCGTCTTGTGGACTTGCATCGCTGGCGGGCCGAACGAGAAGTTCTCCCATCCCGCCAACCCAGGTGAGCTGGTGGTCTTTGGACAGTGCCTGACCGATCCCGGCAATGGTGGTAACGGGACCGCGCTGGTCATCCAGCATTGCACGAACGCCAGCAACCAGATCTGGAATCACAAGTCGAATCTCGAATACGTCCTGCAATCCAACGGATTGTGCCTGACAGACCCGAATGGCTCGACTACCAACGGAACACAGGCCCAGGTCAGGACGTGCCAGAACCTGGGGTATCAGCACTGGAACGGTAGCTGATAATCCTGAGGGTGCTGGTCTCGTACCAGCACCCGACTGGATGACCAGCCATCCGCGCCGGGCGCCCGCAGCGCCCTGACGTCGCCATGCGCTGGGACGTGCCCTAAAGCGGCTCGCCTTCGAGCCGTCCCTCGGGGACCTTCCGGCCGCACATCACCAGTGCCAGGTACTCGGCCGGGCCGCGCAGCGCCGGGCCAGAGCCGTACGACCAGTCAAGGTCGGTGGCCTGCAGGCTGCGCCCCTCAATGCCGGTGCCGAAGTGCGCGTGCCCGCCGTCCGCCGTGAGGTCGTCCAGGAGGACCCGGATCGTGGCATCCGGTGACCGGCGCGGCACCCCCAGCGGCACGGTCACGTCCAGGCCGTGAATGACCACATGATTGAGTGCGCCGTGCCACCCGCCGCCCGGCGGCGTCCAGTGCTGCATCACCTCGGATTGCAGGCTGGCCACCAGTTCGTCGGGGGGCAGTTCGGCGTCCCGGGCGGCGATCTCGTTCGACAACCGGCCGAAGTCGAACTCGTAGCGGCGCAACTCGGCCATGAACTCCTCTTCGGAGTAGCGCGCCGCCATGGTCATGTGCGCGATCACCTCGCGGACCCGCCATCCCGCACACAGCGATGGCGTGTCCCACTGCGCGTCGGTCGCGGAGTCGAGCAGGCCGGCCAGGGCCACGAACTCGGCGGCCACGGCCGGCTGCAGGTCGGCATCATCGTTCATGATCAGCTCCTAGCCATTCACGCTGCCGGTAATCATCGCTAGCTCAGACGAGCCGGCCGCCGCAGACTCACCGGTCCAGGCGACCTAAGAGCTATCGTCCGCAACGCGCCCGCACCGGCCTGACGGGCGATCCCGCACGAGGGGCGGCGCGATGCTCCGGGCGCTTTGCGCCGCTCTGCGAACATTGCCCTATGAGCGCAGATGACGGGCGCTGGTCCATGCGCTTCCCCGGCCTGTTCTCCGACCAGTACGCGGACTACGCCGACGCCCGGCTGAGGTTCACCACGGCAGCGGTGCCCGAGGACCTGGTGTCGCGGCTGCATCTGGTCGCGGTCACGCCCGGTGCCTGACCGCGGCCGGGCCGGCGACACGTGGCCGACCATGCCAGTCAGCGCGGCAGGAAGTCCAGCAGCAGGGCGGCCACCTGGTCAGGTGCTTCGAGTTGCATCCAGTGACCAGGGCCGTCCAGGCGCTCGTACCGCCACGAACCAGCGACGTTCTTGGCCGAGTCGGTCATCTGCACCTCGGTCAGGGCGACGTCCCCGGTGCTCCAGATGCCCATCGTGGGCGCTTGCACCGGGGGGAGCTGCAGCGGCGGCGCGACCCAGCTCTCCGGCGGGATGTTGGCCCGGTAATAGTTGAGGCCGGGCGTGAGCGACCCGTTGGCTTCCAGTTCGGCGATCACCTGGTCGGCGTCCGGATGGCCGGCCCAGGCACGGAAGTTCGCCCAGTTGTCCTCGGACAGCCAGCGCTCGGCGATGCCGGCGTACTGGAACAGCAGCATGTACCACGACTTCTGGCGTTGCTCCAGGGTGCGCAGGAAGCCCGCCGGATGGCCCACGGACAGGACCGCCAGGTGGTCGACGTTGTCGGGGACAAAGGAGGCGAGAGCCCAGGCCAGGGCGGCGCCCCAGTCGTGACCCACCACATGGGCCTTGCCGATCCCCAGTTCGGCGAGGATCGCCATCACGTCCCCGGCCAGCAGCGGAATGGAATAGGCGTCAACGGCCTCGGGCTTGTCCGAGCGGCCGTAGCCGCGCAGGTCGGGCACGATGACCTGGAACCCGGCCTCGGCCAGCGCCGGGACCTGGTGCCGCCAGAGCCGCCCCGTATCGGGGAACCCGTGCAGCAGCACGACCGGGCGTCCCGCACCGTGGACCTCGTACTCGATACCGACTCCGTCGACCTCGACCCGGCTCATGCGCCCTCCTTCTCGGCTGGTCGTGTTTCCGCGTTCGAGCGCGCACCACCTGCGCCCCCAGGGATTCACACGGTACTTCGCCGGGTCGCCGCCGCCCCTCGCACCTCCAGGCTTAGGGTCGGGCTGGTTGTCTGGGGGGACCGGAGGCCAGGTAGCTGGAGAAGGGCGGGACGGTGGACCGCGAGCAGGTGCGGGCGGCGTTCGAAGACCCGAAGGAGTTCACGACTTCGCCGTTGTACCGCTGCCTGAGCCGGACGGTGGCAGCCACCGGCCAGTTGCTTGACCTGGCCTGCCAGGGACGGCCCGGCCAGTATCCGACCTTCCTGTTCTTCGGCGCGGTGCACCTGCTGCTGCTCGCCGGCGCCGATCACCCGCTCGCCCGGTTCTATCCGTCGATCGCGGGCGAGCGGGCGCTGCCTCCTGAGGACGCCGGGCCCGCCCTGGTGTCGTTCGGCCGGGAGCACGCGGCGGAACTCACGGAGACGATCCGCACCCGGCTGGTGCAGACCAACCAGGTGCAGCGGGCGATCGGCCTGCGGCTGGGCCTGTCCACGATCGCCGATGAGGTGCCCGGGCCGGTGCACGTGATCGAGGCAGGCACCAGCGCGGGGCTCAATCTCCGGTTCGGCCGGTACGGCTACCAGTTGAACGGCCTGCAGTTCGGCGATCGAGTCTCACCGGTCCAGCTGATCGCCGAATGCCACGGCCCGGGACCGCAGCCCGACCTGGACCACCAGCCAGCGATTGCCAGCGTCCTCGGCATCGACCTGCACCCGGTCGACGCGACGGATCCCGGCGAGCGGGCGTGGCTGCAGGCACTCGTGTGGCCGGAGAACCACCGGCAGCGTGCCCTGCTCACGACGGCGCTCGAACTCGCCGCGGCCGACCCGCCGCCGATCCTGGCCGGGGATGTCATCGACGTGCTACCCGCCATCGCCGGCACGCTGCCCGCAGGCCAGCCACGGGTGGTCTTCCACTCGGCGACCCGCATGCACGTGCCCGCCGACCGCCTCACGGCCTTCGATGCGGCGATCGAGCGCGCGGGCGACAACGGGCCGTTGTGGCGGCTGTCGATCGAGGATGCACCCGATGCGCAGGGCCGCCCCCGCGACGCACGCCGGGGTCCCGCGTTGCAACTGCGGCGGCCCGGCACCGCCGCGGCCGAGACGATCGCCATCGTCGACGGGCATCTCGCCTGGATCGAGATGTGCCCCCAGCGCTAGCAGCCGACCTGGCCGAACGTCAGCTTGAACGGCCCGCGGCCCGGACGACAGAGGCTTACCGGTCGAGCGTGGCCACCCAGGCGGCGATCTGTGCGCGTGAGCCGACACCGAGCTTGTTCAGGATGCTGCGGACGTGGCTGTCCACGGTGCGCTCGGAGATGAACAGGCGGGCCCCGATCTGCTTGTTGGTCAGCCCGTCGGCGACCAACTGCGCGACATCGGCTTCCCGTTTCGCGAGCGGTCCCGCCGCCCCGCCGGGTCCGCCCGTCCCGTGCGGCGCCCGCGCCCGCCCCGTGCGGCCCCCGCCCGCCCCAGGCGCCGGGCCGGATCCATCGCGAACGGGCTCACCGAGCGCCAGGCGCAGCCCCGCGTCCCTGTCCAGGCGCTGCCCGGCCTCGAACCCGGCTTGGAACTTCGCCTCCCCGAGTACGGCGAGCGCCGACTTCCGGGCCCGGTCCAGCAGCGACGCGAGGAACGGCATGACGTTGGCGCCGGCCTCGGCGCGCAGGGTGTCCGCGGCGCCGAACAGTTGCGCGGCACGCCGGGCCCGGCCGGACAGCGCCGCATGGCAGCCGAACGCGTCGAGCAGGTAGAACTGCGCGACCCGGTCGTCGATCTGATGCGCGAGCCGCAGGGCCTCGGCGAACAGCGGTTCGGCCCCCGCCAGGTCGCCGGCGTTCAGCGCGGCAGAACCCAGGTTCAGCAGCATGATTCCCAGCGCGTAATGGTCGCCCGTTTCCCTGGCCCGGCGTGCCCCTTCCGCGGCCGCCGCCCGCGCCGCGGCCAGGTCACCCACGAAGAAAGCGTGCAGCGTCCGGGCCTGCAGGACCGCGACCGCCGCCGATGGGTAGTGCGCCATGCGGCCCGCCGCCTCCTCGGCCTCGCCGATCAGCCGTCCGGCGGCGGCGTGCGCACCGGCCAGGTCCTCCGCGACCGCGGCCATGGCGAGCGCTTCCGACAGCAGTTCGGCCTGCCCGGTTTCGCGGGCTACGGTCACCGCCATGTGCAGGGCTGGCCGGGCACCCGCCGGATCCGCCTTCAGCACGGCAAGGAAGCCACGCATGAAATACGCCCAGCCACGGCCCGGCGTATTGCCGCGGCCGGAAAATGCGAGAAAGGCGTCGAGCCATCCGATGCCTTCCGTGGTCGCGCGGGTGATCCAGAACCATCCGAGGCTTGCCGCCAGGTCGACACCGCGGACCGCCTCGCCGTGGGCCAGGCACCGGTGCATGACCGCGCGGACGTTGTCGATCTCCAGGTCCGCCCAGGCGAGCCAGTCGGGGAGCCGGTAGCGGCCCTCCAGCGCCCACCGCTGGCAGGTTGCCCGGTAGTACTCGCCGCAGCGCAGCTCGACGGCATCCTGCTCGCCGGCCTCCCGCAGCTTGAGGCCGGCGAACTCGCGCATGGTCTCGTGCAGCCGGTAGCAGGCGTGCCCGCCCGCGTCCTCCTTCATCACCAGGGACTTGTCGACGAGCGAGGACAGCAGGTCCAGCGCGCCGTCCGGCGACGAGCACACCGCCTCGACGTCGTCCAGGGTGAACCGGCCCGCGAACACGCAGCACCGGCGCAGCACCGCGCGCTCGGCCTCGGTCAGCAGGTCGTGGCTCCACTCGATGGTGGTCCTGAGCGTCTGATGGCGGGGCAGCGCGCCGCGGCTCCCGCCGGTCAGCAGGCTGAACCGGTCGGCCAGCCGGTCCAGGACCTGCGCCACGGACAGTACCCGGGTCCGGACCGCCGCCAGCTCGATGGCCAACGGCAGGCCGTCCAGCCGGCGGCACAGGTCCACGACCGCCGCCTGGTTCGCGGTGGTCAGCTCGAACGTGCCCGAGGCCGCCGCCGCCCGTTCGGTGAACAACATCACCGCCTCGCTCCTGCGCAGTGCCGCCAGCGGTTCGGCCGGCTCTGGGACGGGCAGTTCCAGGGGCGGCACCGGGACCACGTGCTCCCCCGTCACCGACAGCGGTTCCCGGCTGGTGGCGATCACCCGCACGCCCGGCGCTGTCCTCAGCAGGTCGGTCACCAGGCGCGCGGCGGCTTCGAGCAGGTGCTCACAGTTGTCCACGACCAGGAGGAGCTCGGCGTCCCGCAGGTAGGCCAGCAGCAACGGTAGCGGCTCGGCGGCGGCCTGGTCGCGCAGGTCCAGCGCGGCCAGGACGGCGCTGTCCACCAGGCCCGGGTCGCTGACCTCCGCCAGCTCGGCCAGCCAGGCCCCGTCGCGGAACCCGCGGCCGAGGTCGGTCGCGGCCCGGATCGCCAGCCTGGTCTTGCCGACCCCGCCCGGCCCGACGAGGCTGACCAGCCGCGCCTCGGTGAGCTTCTTCCTGACCTCGGCCAGCTCCCGGCGGCGGCCGACGAAGCTGGTCGCCTCCGCGGGAAGGTTGCCCGAGTGCCGGGCTGGCCTGGCCATAACATGAATCTAGACGGCACCCCGCATGGCACGGTTCTCCGCGCCACCAGCCTCCGGCGCCTGTCGCCGCACTCACCCCAAAAGGCTAGGAATCATGCGATACGGAACGTCCGGCCGCACGTGATTCCCCTAGTTGGCGTGGCTCGGTGTATGACTAAAGAAGCAGGGGTCCCGGCCCGGTGTGCTGAGCCTGCCTCCCCCGCGGGCAGGCCGTCCCGGGTCGGCGTGCGCCCCTGGGATCGGTGTGATGACCGCGAGCACCCGGCCACTGCGGCTGGCCGAGGCCGTCGGGGCCTTGTCGCTTGCCACTGACCTGGCAATGGGTCAGCCGCTTGAGCACGGGCTGCGCACCGCGGTGCTCGCGGTACGGATCGCGCAGGCGATGGGCCTGCGGGAGGACGATCGGATGACCGTCTTCTACACCGGACTGCTGCACTTCGCCGGGTGCACCGCCGAGAGCGAGATCGATGCGCGGTTCTTCGGCGACGAGCTTTCCGCGCGGCCGCGGATGATGGCCGTGGCCTTCGGGACCAGGCGGGACCTGATCGCGACGGCGAGCCGGGTTGCCCATCCCGAGCGGGCCCGGCTGGCCCGGGCGGCGGCGATGGCCAGGTCGGCGTTTGGCGGCGTCACCGAGTTCCGCAAGTGGGCCGCCAGCCACTGCGACGTGGCCAGCGTGCTGGGGGCGCGGATGGGCCTTTCCGATCAGGTCCAGACGGCGCTGCGGCATCTGTGGGAGCGCTGGGACGGCCGGGGAATGCCGGGAGATCTGCGCGGGGACCAGATCCCACTCGCGGTGCGGCTCATGCAGGTGGCGCAGGACGCGGACATGGCCTGGCATCAGGGCGGCAGCGTGCTGGCGGACAGCTTGCTGGCCGAGCGCGCCGGCTGCGGGCTGGACCCGGGCGCGGTGGCCGCCTTCCTGTCCCTGGGCGAAACCGCCTATGCGGGCCTTGACGCGCCGTCCATCTGGGACGCCGCCCTGCTCGCCGAGCCCGGCCCGCAGCCGGTGGTGAGCGAGGACCGACTCGACGCCTGCCTGTCGGCGATCGCGGACTTCGCCGACCTGAAGAGCATGTGGACGCTGGGTCACTCCCGCGGGGTGGCCGAGCTTGCCGAAAGAGCCGCCGTGGTCGCCGGGCTGCCCGAGGCAGACCAGGTGCTGCTGCGCCGGGCGGGTCTTGTGCACGACATCGGCCGGGTCGCGGTCCCGGTCAACGTATGGGCCAAGCCGGGGCCGCTGAACCGCGACGAGCGGGAGCAGGTGCGGTTGCACGCGTATCACACCGAGCGCGTGCTGGACGCCGCTGCCCCGCTGCGGCCGCTGGCGCGCCTGGCCGGGTCGCACGGTGAGCGCTGCGACGGATCTGGCTATCACCGCGCCAGCCGGGCCACCGAACTGCCGCTGACCGCCTGGCTGCTGGCCGCAGCGGACTGTTATCACGCGATGGGCGAGCCGAGGCCGCACCGGCGGGCGCTGCCCGCCGAGGCCGCGGCCAGCGAACTGAGCCGGGAGGCGGATGCTGGCCTGCTCGCAGCCGATGCCGTGCACGCGGTGCTGACCGCCGCGGGCCAGCCACAGCCGCGCCCGGCTGCGGGGACGGCGGCCGGGCCCCCGCCACCGGGGGACCAGCCCGGGGGACGCCAGCCCGGGGAACGCCAGCCCGGGGAACGCCAGCCCACCAGACGCCGTCCCCGGCCGGCCGGGCTTTCCGAGCGGGAGTGCGAAGTGCTCGGCCTGCTGGCCCGGGGCCTGGCCACCAAGCAGGTCGCGCGGCGGCTGGGGATCTCGCCGAAGACCTGCGATCACCACATCCAGCGCCTGTACGGCAAGGCGGGCGTGTCCACCCGGGCGGGCGCGACATTGTTCGCGCTGGAACACGGGCTGGTCCGTCCCGATGAGACCGTCATCCGATAACGCCGGACCTGGCGCGGAATCGGCCATCGGTGCGAGAATGTGGCGGTTTAATACGATCGAGGTCACTCGGGCATTATCGCGGCTCGCTTAGCACGGAATCGGCTGCGAGGATAGCCGCCGTGTATTTTCCGTAGTAGGGAGTTTTCCCGATTGCCAGCCGGTACTGGATTGCTTAACGTCTGCGGTGACGGGGACCAGAAGGAGGTGGCTGGGCGCTGAGGCCGTTCGCCCTCGCCGGATTCGGGTCATCCGGTATCCGCTCTGGCGGTACCGCGCCGACCCGCATCAGCGGCACGAGCGCGCCGGTTATCCCGGGTTTGCCTGCCATCCCAGCCTGCACGGGAACCGGGCCTGCCACGCATGCGCGGGCCTGTGCATGGTCCCTGGGGCGGGGCGGCAGTAGGGGGGGACGAACCTGGGGCGCCCAGTCGCCCCCGTGAAACGCCCGCCCGGACATGCGGCGCGGCACCCCCGGGCTAGCGCGGTGGCAGGCCGGCTAGCCCCTCCACACAGAGCCACCGACATCAGGTAAGGGCATGACAATGCAGGACGGGCCACGGCTCCTCGTCGCCGCTGCCCTGGGAAAGATCATCGAACCGCTGCTGCGGCAGTCGCTGACCGGCGCCACGGTGCGGATAGCCGAGGACCAGGCCGCGGTGGAGCGCGCACTGGGCGACCGCCTCCGCTTCGACGTGGTGGTCACCGACCTCACCTGGATGGACTACGCCGTCGAGTACAGCTTCGACGGGCTTGACGTGCTCGACATGCTCCGCCGGACCCGCAGGCAGACACCGGTGATCTTCGCCGCGCAGGGGCACGGTACCGAACGCGACCACCTGGACGAGGCGGTCGAGCAACCCGAGGTGGTCGGTGTCTACCGCAAGTCGGCCGGGCCCCAGCCGCTGATCGACGCCGTGGAAATCGCCGCCAGAGGCGACAGCCTCACCGGCCCGCTATTTCCCACGGGCGCCAGCCCGCCGAATATCCCACGAATTCACGCATATTTCGGAAAAGGGCGGGGCTCGACCGCCGCACGCTTGGCCGGGGCGATCGCTTCCGGCCGGGCCGCCAATCACGAGACGCTGGCCGGTGCGGCACACGTGGGCTATGACACCGCCGCGAAACTGGTCGATTACCTGGGCCCGCTGATCAAGGACCGCGGTGAGCACAGCCCGGAGCTCAAGATGACCCCGGAGGTGGTCTACCGGTGGTGCGGCGAGCACGCGAGGTACATCCTGAGCTGGTGCCGGCGTAACGGTCACGGCGATATCGCGGCGCGGGTCATGCCCGCCGCCTGCCCGCAAGCATCGCAGCGGCCCGGCGGCTAGCCATGGCATGCGGATTCTTGCATGGCCCGGCCGAAGGCCGGCAAGGATCTACCTGACTGGGTTTCCTGAGAGCTTTGTTACTTGGGTTCCGGATATAACTGAATTGGCCGACGCTGAACCCCCGTGAGAGGGTCCTGCGCAGGTGCGGGGGGGTGCCGGGTAGCCGACGTGGCCGGTGGATCGCGTCGGCTACCCGGCGTATTCCATGGCAATCACGTTTTGGCGGCCCAGCGCCGGAGCGTCGGCCTGGCCCGCGGCGCCGACGTGTTCCCAGGGGCTAGCCGCGACGGCGGCCGACGTAAGCGACGCGGCCCGCCTGGATCACCCCGGCATCGATCGCGGCCTGCTCGGCGGCCTCGCTGACGCCGGCCAGATCGGCGAAGAAGTACGGCCCGTCGCCAAGGAACTGCCGGTCGAAGCGTGCGTCGAGTCCGGCCACGATGTCCCCGGCCGCGTGCAGGTGCTCACCGGCCGCCCAGTCCCGGCGGTAGCTCTCCCAGCCCAGCCCGGAGGCGCGCCATTCGTCGTACCGGTGCCGCAGCCAGTTGTGCTCGGCCGCGGGCCCGGGCAGCCGGTCGAAACACCAGCGGGCGGTCGCGTCGTCGAACCGTTCCCACGCCCACTCCACGACCACGATCGTGCCGCCGCTGGCCAGCGCCGCCCCGGCCAGGCCCAGCACCTCGCCGAGGTCGGCGACGTGGTGCAGCGACGCGCACGCCACCACGGCCGCGGCCGGACCGGGCGGCTCGTACCGTTCGAACTCCACCTGGTGGTACCACGGCCCGTCCGGTGCTTCCGGATCGATACCCGAGGCGTCGTAACCGGCGGAGCGCAGCATCGGGACGAGCCCGCCGAGCGGGCCGCAGCCGATCTCCAGCACGGCGCCGGGCGGGGCGGGCAGGCGGCCGCGTACGAACGGCCAGACCGCGGCGAGCCACCGCTCATCGGAAGTCACGCCCGACAGCCTACGGCCGCCGTCGTGAGCCGCCGGCCACCCAAGTCCCGGCACTCCAGGCCCAGCCCCCGGCCCTGGGGGCATGAAGGTCAGGTTGATGCCCCTAGAAGGGCCTCGTTGTCACGTTCACGCCCCAGGGAATGGCGCGCATCAGGGAAATGGGAGCGCGCAGCGCGCGATGGTAGCCTCGATTGCAGTGGCAGTGCACCGCCTGCCTGCTTCCGAGCCATCAGCCGGCCCGCGCCGTGATGGCGACGAGGACAAGGGTCTACGACTCGCGGGCTTCTTCGTCATGTGCTCATTCGCCTTGGCGGGCAGACGCGGGCCGACCCGCCGGGAAGAGATGACCATGACCTCGAACAAAGCCCAGAAGACCGCCGCCAGGCAGCGCATGGCGCAGACCGGCGAACCGTACAGCGTGGCCAGGCGCGCGGTGAGCGCCGGAGGACTCCGAGTCCGGCGCAACCCAGGCCCCAGCGGCCGCGGGCACGGAACCCAGTCAGCCAAGCCCGGAGGAGCAGTACGCCCAGGAGGCCCGGGCCGCCGGCGTGCCCGCGGCGGAGATCGACGCGCAACTCGCCACGTTCCGCGAGCAGGAGGCCGCCGAGTTCCACGAGCAGGAGGCCCCCGAGTTCCACGAGCGGGAGGCCCCCGAGTTTCACGAGCGGGAGGCCCCCGAGTTTCACGAGCGGGAGGCCGCCGAGTTTCACGAGCGGGAGGCCGCCGGCATGGCCCGGCGGGCCGAACAGGCAAGGGCGCTGGCCGACCGGCTGGAAGAGTCGGCCGAGCGCGCCGAGGAACGGGCCGACCTGGCCCAGGAGGCCGCCGAACTGGCCCAGGAATGGGCCGACGAGCAGGAGCAGGATCGGGCCGTGGAGCGGGCCGGCCAGCTACGTGCGGAGGCCGAACTGGCCCGGGAGCGGGCCGAGCGGGCCGCAGAGAACGCCGACCGGGCCGAGGAGCAGGCCGGGCTGGCCGAGGAGGCCGCCGGCACGGCCCGGGATCACGCCAGCGAGGATGACGAGCCCTGGGACGCCGGCGAAGGAGCGTGGGCACCAGAAGCCGGTGAGCCGTGGGGCTGGGACCCGCGGGGCCAGGGCATGCACCGGCCGCCGCCGCCACCGCGGCCACCGCGGCCACCGCGCCGCCACGCCCGCCGCGGCCACTGCGGCCGCACCGGTAACGCTGACGCCGCAGGCATCCGGGG
The DNA here is from genome assembly GCA_963762735.1 of uncultured Actinomycetes bacterium. Lineage (GTDB taxonomy): Bacteria > Actinomycetota > Actinomycetes > Streptosporangiales > Streptosporangiaceae > DASXKD01. Next base: position 75,113 of record CAVXMG010000007.1, read on the forward strand.
CCCGGCGGCCGGGCCCCGGATGCGACGATGGGTTCGTGAGCGATGCCGTACCGGTCACCGACAACCAGGCCGCGTCCCGATTCGAGATCTCCGAGGGCGGCCACCTCGCCGAACTGAGCTACCGCCGCAACGGGGACCGGCTGGTCCTCATCCACACCGAGGTCCCCGAGGAACTCGAGGGCCGGGGACTCGGGGGGAGGCTGGTCGTCGCGGCGGTCGACCGGGCGGCCCGCGAGGGCCTGACGATCGTGCCGTACTGCCCATTCGCCCGTGGCTGGCTGGAACGCCATTCCGACGTGGCGGACCGGGCGGCCATCGACTGGCCGGCCGTCTAGGCACCGCCGCATGCGGGCGACGGCGCCGCTTGCCGGGCAGGCTCAGGCCAGGCAGGTGAGCGGGGCACCGCCGTTGTAGGCGACCATGTCGCCCAGCGCGGTCACGATGTCGACCGGGCCGCCGCGCGGGGTGCCGTCCAGTTCGGCGCGGGCGCGGTGCAGGTTGCCGACGATCCGTTCGGCGTCCGGCCAGGCGGCGAACCGGCCCAGGTCGGTATCGCGGGCGGCCTGCAGCGGCGACAGGCCGGCGTCCCGCGAGCGGACGGCGATGCCGAGCACGAACCTCAGGTAGTCCAGCGTGTCGTCGATGGGCCCGCGGTCGCCGAACACCGGGCCATGGCCGGGCACGATGGTCCGCGCGCCCAGCGGCGCCACCACGGTCTCCAGCACCTCGACCGCACCGGCGACCGAGCCCATGAGCAGGAACGGCGTGCCGCCGTTGAAGATCAGGTCACCGCAGAACAGCACCGAACGCTCGGGGATCCAGACGATCGAGTCGTTGGTCGTGTGCGCGGCGGTCCCGACGTGGCGGACCTGCGCCCGAAGGTCGCCGACATGCAGGGCGATCTCGTCGGTGAACGTGACGAACGGCGGGTCCAGGTGCAGATCGCCCCAGTCGGGGCCGTCCCAGAACGGCAGTTCCCGCGGTGGCCCGAACGCGATGGCCTCCTCCCGGGCGCGTTCGTGCGCCACGATGGCCGCACCGCCGAACAGGCAGTTGCCGAAGGTGTGATCGCCGTGGTGGTGGGTGTTGACCACGGTGCGCACCGGATCCGGGGTAACCGCGGCGATGGCCTCCAGGTAGGCCTGGGTCCGGCGCTGCGTCGAGCAGGTGTCGATGCTGATGACGCCCTGCGGCCCGACCAGGAAGCCGGTGTTGTTGATCCACCAGGTGCCGTCGGGCTGCACGTAGGCGTAGATGCCGGCGGACACCTCGTGGACCTCCGGGCGCCCAGGGACGGTGATGTCGGTGTGCTGACTGCTCATCCGGGTCCGCCCCTCATCGCGGATCGCACAGGACCAGCGGGATGTCCCGCTCGGTGCGGCGCTGGTATCCGGCGTAGCCGTGGTAGGCCGCGACCACCCGGGGCCACAGTTCGGCCTTTTCCTCGGCGGTGGCCAGACGGGCCCGCACCAGCCGCCGCTGGCCGTCCACGGTCAGCTCGGCGTCGGGGTGCGCCATCAGGTTGCGGTACCAGTCCGGGTCCCGGTCGTCGCCGCCCTTCGAGGCCACAAGCACGATCCGCTGGCCGTCGATGACCGGGGCGGTGAGCATCGTCGAGCGCGGCAGGCCGGACTTGCGGCCCACCGTGTGCAACTCGACGACCTGCATCCCGAATGCCGAGTTCAGCACCCGGCCGCGGGTGCCGCGAAGGATGACACGGTGGACCCGGCTCATGGTCTTCAGGCCGACGTCCGCCAACTGCTGCTGCAGGCTCATGGCCAGACCTTACCGATCGGTAGCCGGCCCCCCGGTGCCGGCCACCACGGGCACCTGGTCAAGGACGATCCCGAAGTGCTCCAGGTAGGCGGCCAGCACCGCGCCGTCGGTGCCCAGGTCCTGCTCGGCACGGGCGCCGCCGGTGGTGCGGATCAGGGTACGGCCGCTGAGCGAGATCCGGCCCTCGTCGGTGAGCCGCGAGCAGATCGTGCTCCAGGTGAAGTGGGAGTCCGGTGAGGTCTGCTGCCACCAGCAGGTCGGCACGAAGTCGGCCAGGGCCCGCTCGCGCCGCTCGATCCGGTACTGCGGCTCGCCGTCCTTGGCCACGTCCACGTCACCGTCCGGCGCGTCGGCCAGCATGAACCGGCCACCGGGGTCGTCCTGGCCGTCCCGGTCGTCGTACCGCAGCGGGTAGCTGCTGTGGGCGCCGAAGCCGACATCGGCCAGCCACGGGCCGGTGCCGTCGGGCAGGCGCACCACCAGGGCGAGATGGTCGAACAGCGGCCCGAGCCGGCCCGCGCCGCCGTAGGCCCGCGCGGCGACCCTGCTCACCTGGGCGCCCAGCCCCTCCAGCAGCAGCGCGAAGGCACCGTTGAGCTCGTAGCAGAAGCCGCCGCGCCGCCTGGTGACGATCTTGGCGATCAGGTCGGCCTCGGCCAGGGAGATGGGCTCGCCCAGGTGGATGCTCAGGTTCTCGAACGGCACGGTCCGCTGGTGCGCCAGGTGCAGCGCGCGGAGCGCGGCCGCGTCCAGTACCGCGGGCCGGCCGGCCTCGATGCGGTCCAGGTAGGCGGCCACCGCCGCGGCATCGATCACAGGCGCTTGGCCATCATGATGTCGTCGACGTAGCGGCCGTTGATCCGGAACTCTTCGAGCAGGGCTCCCTCATGGGCGAAGCCGTGCCGTTCATACAGCCGGATGGCTGCCTGGTTGGTGCTCAGCACCCGCAGGGTGAGCTTGCGGATGCCGCGTTCCCGCGACTGTTTCTCGGCCGCGTCCAGTAGGCTGCCGGCCGCGCCGTGGCGGCGCGCGTCCGGGTGCACCGCGAGCCCCTGCACCTGGGTGACGTGCGCGTTCTCGGGCAGGCGGGTGGGCGGCTTGAGCCGGATGTAGCCGACCACGCTGCCGTTGAGCTCGGCGACGAGATGGGCCTCGGGAGGGTTGTCGGTGCTGAAGAAGGTTCCGTCCTTGAAGCCGGCGATCGACGGGAACCCCGCGTCCGCTGACCACGCGAGCGCATCGAGCTCGGCCAGCACCGCCTGGTCGGTCATCCGCGCGGGACGCACCCGGACTCCGAGTGGCGAATTCACCCGACCATCGTGGCAGATCGCCCGGAATGGCCCCTCAGCGCGGGGTGCCTGTGGCGGCGAACCGGGCGAAGCGGCGCAGCGAGAGGTCCATCCCGCGCTGCGCCAGCGGCCGGGCCAGCCGCCACCCCCACCGGCCCGCCACTCCGAGCGGCAGGTCCAGTCGCTCGGTCCACCGGAACTCGCTGCCCGCCCCGGCCGGCACCACCTCGAACACGCCGGTCCCGCGGACCACCCGGCCGGAATGCCGGACCACGCACCGGCGCGGCGGCTGCCACTCGGCGATCGTCATGGTGTCGGTGAACCCCACCGGCCCGATCCCGGTCCTGGCGACCACGCGCGCGCCTGGGCCGTGGCCGCCGCGCACGCGGGTGGCGAGCATCCACTCGCCCTGCCTGGGCCAGTCCACCACGGCCTGCCAAGCCCTTTCCTGGGGCAGCGGCACCTGGATCCGCGCGGTGATCTCGACCCGGTTGCTCACCGGCCCGAGCCTACGGGCGATGCGGGATACTGCCGAGCATGCCTGAACTGATCTCGCAGCCGCGCCGGGTGCCCGCCGCCGGCGAGCCGCCGAAGCTGATCGACGAGTTCGTGGGCCGGGCAAGCACGGGCGACACGGGGCTGAGCATCGCCCGGATGCGCAGCCCGTCCGGCTGGGCCGAGCCGGGCCAGCGCCCGGAGTTCGACGAGTTCACCGTGGTGCTGCGCGGCACCGTGGTGGTTGAGTTCGAGGGCGGCCAGATGACCGTCGAGGCCGGCCAGGCCGTGCACGCCAGGCCCGGCGAGTGGGTGCGCTACAGCACTCCCGGGGAGGACGGTGCCGAGTACGTGTCGGTCTGCCTGCCGGCGTTCGCCCCTGGCACCGTGCACCGCGACGGCTGAAAGGCCGCCGGCGCCGCACCGCTCACCAGCCGAGTTCGCGTAGCCGTTCGTCGCCGATGCCGAAATGATGCGCGACCTCATGGATGACCGTGCGGCGCACCTGCTCGGCGACCTCCTCCTCGGTGCGGCAGATCGCGCAGATCGCGAGGCGGTAGATGATGATCCGGTCGGGCAGGAACCCGGCGTACTGGGTGGTCCGGCTGGTGAGCGGCACGCCCTGGTACAGCCCGAGCAGGCCGCGCGGCCCCGGGCCGTGCTCCACGGTGACCGCGACGTTGCGCATCATCTCGCCGAGTTGTTCCGGCAATCCGTCGAGCGCCGCGACTACCATCTCTTCGAACCGCTCCGGCTCGATCACGATCACATACCCATTGTCGCGGGCGGGAGAAGGGTGCAACCGGCGAGCCGGCGCCAGCGTCATAACTGTCACACGGCTCACGGAGCCGGCCCATTCAGAAGGAACCGTGATGGACACAACTCTGCTCCTGGCCCGGCGGGCGCTTCCCGCGGTGACGCTGACCTGCGCCGCCGTGCTCGCCGCGGGGTGCGGCAGTTCTTCGAGCAACACCGCGAGCGGCAACGCCACCTCGGCGCCTGCGGCCAGCAGCCCGGCTTCATCCCCGGCATCGTCCCCCGCGGCCCCGGCCAGCTCGCCATCCTCGCCCGCGGCGGCCGGGCCTGGTCCCTGCCCGACCCGCTCCCTCCAGGTGAAGCTGGGTGTCAGCCAGGGCACGGCAGGCAGTGTCTACACCACGATCGACTTCACCAACATCTCCAATGTGACCTGCACCCTGTACGGGTATCCGGGGGTGTCCCTGCAGACCGCGAAGCCGCTCCACCAGATTGGCAAGCCCGCCAGGGAGAACTCGGCGACCCCGCGGAAACTGGTCACGCTCCAGCCGCAGACCACGGCGAACGCGCTGCTGCAGATAGTGGACGCGGGGAACTACCCGCCGAGCACCTGCGGCCCGACGACCGCGCACTACCTGCAGGTCTACCCGCCGAACCAGACCACGCCTGCCTACATCAAGTACAAGACGCAAGCGTGCTCGAAGCCGGTGCGGCTGATGACCGTGAACGTGGTCAAGCCCGGCTCGGGCAGTTCCTGACCGGCCTAGGGGCGTGAATGCGGCAACGAGGCCCCTGTATGGGCACCAGGTTCACATTCACGATGGCCACGGGAGCACGGTCTCGGGCGGGGCGGGGGCAGGAGGGCAGGCGTAGCGCAAAGCAGGCATGATGCGGCTATGGATGAGGTTCTTGCGCTGCGCCCGGTCGCCGAGGAAGACCTGCCGTTCCTGGAGCGGCTGACCCAGGACCCGGCTACGGCCGGGGAGCACGCCTGGGCGGGATGGCGCAACCTGCTCCGGTTCCGGCAGGAGTGGGCGGAGGACCGGCTGGTCGGCGACGACGGCGGGGTTCTCTTGATCGCCCGGGGCAGTGAGCGGCTCGGCTTCGTGTCCTGGTTCCAGGTGGACTTCCCGCCGTCTTACTACTGGAGCATGGGCATCGCGCTGCTGCCGGAGGCCCGCGGCAAGGGGTACGGCACGCTGGCGCACCGGCTGCTGATCCGGTACCTGTTCGCGCACACCACGGTGCACCGGGTCGAAGCCGTGACCGAGGCGGAGAACGTGGCCGAGCAGCGGGTGCTGGAGAAGGCGGGCTTCGCCCGGGAGGGCGTGATGCGCGGCGTGTTCTGGCGGGACGGCGCCTACCGGGACGGAGCGCTGTACAGCCTGCTGCGCACCGATCCGGCCGCTGGCGCATGATGGCAGGCATGGACGACGACCTGACACTGCGGCCGGTTGCCGAGGCCGACCTGCCCATCCTGGAACGGCTCACCCAGGACCCGGCGTCGACCGGCGAGTTCGCCTGGCTGGGCTGGAACAAGCTCACCAGGTTCCGCCAGTGGTGGGCGGAGAACAGGCTGATCAGCGACGACCACGGCATCCTCATGGTGGTCCGCGGGGCGGACCGGCTCGGCTTCGTGTCCTGGTACAAGGTGCCGGCCACCCCGGGCTACTACTACTGGAACATCGGGATCGCGCTGCTGCCGGAGGCGCGTGGCAAGGGCTACGGCGCGCAGGCGCAGCGGATGCTGGCCAAGTACCTGTTCGCGCACACGACCGTGCAGCGGATCGAGGCGGCCACCGAGACCGGCAACGTCGCGGAGCAACGGGCCCTGGAGAAGGCCGGGTTCATCAGGGAGGGCGTGCACCGCAGCACCGGCTGGCGGGACGGGGCCTACCGGGACGGGGTCTGGTACAGCATGCTGCGCACCGATCAGCCCGGCTGAACCGCCCGCGCGGCGTCGGTGAACGCCGTGGCCACCTGGCCGAGTGCCTCGCGGACCAGTGGCCGCAGCGGTACCGGCGGGTCGGCGTTGAACCAGCGCCGGATGGCGGCCTGTGAGGCCGTGGTGACCGCGCCGGCCAGGACCACGGGGAGCATGTCCCGGTCGGGTGCGAAGCTGTACTACGAAGGGCGCGTGAGCTTCAGCCGAGCAGCCGGGCGCGGTGCTCCCAGGCGAGGTTGAGCACCGCGACCCCGGCGGCCTGGAGCGGCTCCCGGCCGCCGGTGAGCCGGGCGATCGTCTCGGCGGTGAACGGGATCCCGGCCGGGCCGCCGCCGGTGATGACCCGGCCCTCGGCGTTCAGCGCGACCAGGCGGGCGAACTCCGCGTCGAACAGCGGGGCGTCGAAGACCGCGACGGCGAGGACGTCGGTGGCGAACGTCAGCGGGTCCACGCCAAGCCCGAGGCAGTGCACGGCAAGCCGGCCCTCGCGCCGGGCGGCGGTGAGCCGGCGGTAGAACGGCCAGCCTTCGTAGTCGAGCAGGCCGCCGCTGGTCTGGTAGTCCTCCGAGGTGCCGAGGAACTCCTCGCTGTACTCCCTGGCCATGGACTTCCACAGGCTCAGGTCGTGCTTGATCGCCGCGGCCGCCTCTGTCACCGGCTGGAACAGGCCGACCGGCATCACCTGGTACAGCCCGCCGCCGTGGTTCACCTTGGCCGGATCGCGCCAGTGCAGGACGAAGGACGCACCGCCGCCGGCGTCGCGGCGCAGCGTCAGGGTGGTGACGGCAACCAGGGCGGCCCGCCGGGCCAGCGCGCACGGATCCCCGGCCAGTGCGCGCAGCGGCAGGTCCGTCATGCGCACCGCGTCCCCGCGGCGCTGCCACGCCGCGGCAAGCTCGTGCGCCACCGCATGCCCGAGGTCGATCCCTTCGAAGTAGCTGGTCTCCCCGATCCGCAGCCCTGCCGGGGCGGCCAGCCGGGCATCGAGCAGCCGGTAGCAGGGCCGGTTCTCGAACAGCGCCGGCCGGTCCAGCGCGGCGACCGCGGCGGTGTAACTGGCGTACCTTGCCCCGTCCGGCCGCAGCGGCCGCACCTGCGCCGAAGCACCGTCGTACCGCCCCTGGCCGTCGTCTTCGCCCGACGGCCCCCCATCCCAGGTCACCGGCAAGTCATCCAGGCCGAGCGGCACCGGAGGGATCCACTCCTCCCGGCAGAGCAGATCCGCCGAACCGGCACGCGGCAGGCCCGGGTACAGCCCGGCGGCGACCCGTCCCAGCTCATGCCGGTTCGCGGTCAGGGCCGCGCGGACGGCCCGCCAGCCCTCGGCGGATCCGGCAGCCACAGAGCGCCCATCGGCCACGGCCCCGTGGCACCTCCTCCAGTCCGCCGGCAGCAACCCGGCCACTCTAATCGCCTGGCACCCCATGCCCGCCCACACTCCGTAGCCGCATCACCGACCTGTGTGTTTTGACCTTTTCCTTACCTTCGGGAGGGCTTCCCCCGCGCGGCCTGCGGGTGTACAGATTCCATATGGGCAGGCATACCGCCGAGCGAGGGCCAGCGAACGACTTGTTCATGGTCGCGGTGCTGAGTGCCCTGCTCGTGCTGTGCGCGGTCATCCTCGCCCTGGCCGCGAACTGAGCAGCCCGGCGGCAACGCGGGTCCTCGCATAGGCCCGCGAAGATCGATATGGTGCCTGTCGCAAGCCATCGCCGCGGTAGCCCGGCGACAGCCATGGGCGGACCAGATGCACACCGCGCGGTCCACGGCACGCCTGACCATCCAAAGGAGGAGGTCGGTATGTGGAAGCCCCGGCAGGCCCGCCGGCTACCCGTTCTCTCCGCGCTGATCGCCGGTTCCGCGCTCGCGCTGGCGGTCCCGGCCCTGACGACCACGGCGTCCGCGGCCACAGGGGCCGTCGCGCGCCCGCACCCGGTGCTGCAGCAGGGCTACGGCGGCGCGGTGAAGCCCAACAAGCTGGGCGAGCTTGACTGCAACGGGTTCAGCCCGATCCAGCACTCCGTGAAGCTCGACCTGGCCTGCGCGGACCCGCACGGCTCCGACGGCGGCAGGTTCCTCGACCACGGGCACTACATCGGGCACGACGAGCCGTCGATGCGCTTCCTGTCCAGCCGGCGCGGCTCGGGGAGCAACTTCAGCATGAACGAGACCCTGCCGCGGGACCCGGCGGCCCTGCCGACCGTGAAGACCCCGGGCAAGGACGTGACGCACTGGTTCGAGCTGAGCATCGCGCCGTGGATCTCCACCACCGTGTGCGACCCGAACTCGGCGCCGCTGCTGCCGTGTACCCCGCGGTCGGACAAGAACGCGCCGCGCGGCAGGTACCTCGGCGGCGGCCAGGGCTTCGTGGAGCTTCAGTTCTACCCGCCTGGCTTCGCGCCGTTCGAGGACGCCACCAGTTGCGACGACGCGCACTGGTGCTCGGCGCTCAACATCGACAGCCTGGAGTGCCAGGGCAACGGCAGCGGCAACTGCAACCCGAACTGCACCGAGCCGGTCAACTTCGCCTACGTGCAGGCCAATGGCGTGCCGACCGGCCCGCCGAGCCCGCAGAGGGGCAACCTGGCCACGTTCACGCCCAACTCCAGCACCCTGATGATGAACCCCGGTGACAAGATAACCGTCCACATGTGGGACGCGAAGATCCCCGGGGGCCGTGCGCTCGAAGTGCGAGAAACCGACCATACGACGGGCAAGAGCGGTTTCATGATCGCCTCGGCCAAGAACGGGTTCATGACCACCAACCCGTTCGACTGCACCGGGACCCGGTTCAACTTCCAGCCGACATACAACACCGCGCGGGCGCAGAACGTCATCCCGTGGGGCATCGGCCCTTACATGATCAACACCCAGTACGAGATCGGCCACTGGGAGGCGTGCACCAGCGTCACCGGGCCCGCCACGTTCACCGCTGGCAGCTTCAAGGACACCTACTACAAGAACTGCCACGGCCCGTACGAGACCAGCCCGGACACCGGCAAGTCGTTCGAGCCCGACGACTCGCCGTGCTTCAAGAAGGGCGACACCCACGGCGGCACCGTGGCGCCGAACCTGGCGACCGGCTGCGACGTGTTCTTCAACGCGATCGGCGACCTGGACTACGACGGCCAGCCGTACTGGGCCGACTGGCCGCACTCGCTCAAGGCCGGCCCGTTCCCGACGCCGTTCCTGCAGCGGCTGCCGACGAGCGGCGGGCACAGGTACCCGCAGATCCAGTTCATGACCGACACCAGCGCCACCGAGTTCAACACCGCGTGCAACCTGGTCACCGGCAAAGGCTGCGTGCTGCCGCCGAAGGGCCCCGGGCACTTCTTCCCGTTCTTCACGCTGGCGAAGGTGTCCGGGAAGTGCGTGTGGGAGTTCGGCAACATGAACAACGGCCGCTCCTTCGGCGGTGACAAGCAGTACGGCAAGGTGAGGCCGGGCACCATGGGCGCGTTCGCAGGCCGCGTCCGCTCCCAGCCGTCCTGCTGAGCCAGCCACGCCGGCCGCAGCGGCCGGCCAACTGGGCAGGGAACGTGGAGTTCCGCGCAGTGCGCGTGCGCAGGCCGCGCACTGTCGCGGGACTCCGCGACATGGTCGCCGAGAGTACGCAGGCGCGTGCTCTCGGCACCGGGCACTCGTTCAACCGGATCGCCGACACCACGGGCGAGCTCATCTCCACCGCGGCGCTGCCGCCGCTCGCCGACATCGACGCCGCGACGGCGACCGTCATCGCCGGGGCGGGCGTCAGGTACGGCGACCTGGCACAGCGGCTGAACGCCGCGGGCTGGGCCGTGCCCAACCTGGCCTCACTGCCGCACATCTCGGTGGCCGGGGCATGCGCCACCGCGACCCACGGCTCGGGCGCCCGCAACCGCAACCTGGCCGCCGCGGTCCGTGCCGTGGACCTGGTCATCGCCGACGGCAGCCTGCTCACCCTGGACCGGGACGCCGACCAGCAAAGGTTCCCCGGTGCGGTCGTCAGTCTTGGCGCCCTCGGCGTCGTCACCACCCTCACCCTGGACCTGGTCCCGGCCTTCGCGGTGCGCCAGTACGTCTACGAGGACCTGCCCGCCGGCCAGCTCACCGGCCATTTCGATGAGATCATGGGGGCCGCCTACAGCGTCAGCGTGTTCACCCGCTGGCAGGGCGACCGGCACGACCAGGTGTGGCTCAAGCACCGCGAAGGCGACCAGGAAACCTTCCCCGCGGGCCGGCCCTGGCACGGTGCCCGGCCCGCCGCCGGGCCCCGGCACCCGGTGCCCGGCATGCCCGCGGCCATCACCACGCCGCAGGGTGGCGTGCCCGGCCCGTGGCACGAGCGGCTCCCCCACTTCCGGCTCGGGTTCACCCCGAGCAGCGGCACGGAACTCCAGACCGAATACCTGCTCCCCCGGCAGGCCGCGGTCCCCGCGATGGCGGCGCTGTCCGGCCTCGGCGAGTTGTTCGCCCCGGTGCTGCAGATATCGGAGATCCGCACGGTCGCTGCGGACGGGGCGTGGCTGAGCACGGCCTACCGCCAGGACTCGGTGGCGTTCCACTTCACCTGGATCCTCGATCCCGGCGCGGTCCGCCCGGTGATCGCCGCGGTCGAACGGGAACTCGTGCCGCTCGGCGCCCGGCCGCACTGGGGCAAGGTGTCCGGCATGGCGCCACAGGCGGTGCGCGCGCGCTACCCGCGCTGGGATGACTTCCGGGCCCTGGCCAGTTCCCTGGATCCGGCGGGCAAGTTCCGCAACGACTTCATGGACGCCTACTTCCCCCGCGAGGACTAAGGCTTCCGCGGTACCCGGCAGGGCAGGCCCGTCCGGGCCCGCCCTGCCGCCGTGCTGCGATGCGCCTCGTTGCCGCTGGCCGCCTAGTTGACGTTCACCTGCGCCGAGGCGATGTCGACCACGGTGCCCGGGCTCAGCCCGAGCGGGTTCGACGGCACCGTCACGTCGAGCTGGATCATGATCACCCTGATGCTTGTCCCGGTCTGCACCACGCGGTGCAGCCACAGTGTGCCGAGACCGGCCAGCGGCACCTTGGTGTTCACCGGAACGTTGTCACCAATCCCCGGCTGCCCGGCGACGGACAGGCCGACGAACGAGGAGTGGTCGCCGAGCGACGGCGGATTGCCGGACGCGGTGACGTCCGCCTTGACCACCGTCGCCGTCACCAGGCCACCGAGCAGGTTCAGGTTCTGGATGGCGGCGGTCACCTCGCCAGACACCTTGTTGGCGTTCGCGGTGCCGTTCGCGGTGTCGGTCACCGTTCCGGTGGCCAGCACGCCGGGGATCGTCACCGAGACGGCCGAGTTGGCCAGCGTGTTCCCGTGCGTGCCCAGGCACGGCATCGGCTGCGGGAACTCTTCCCCGGCGATGACGTTGCCGCCCACATGGGCGCTCGCCCCGTACCCGACACCGCCGAGCAGGCCGCTGACCGGGCCGCCCAGACTGCTGGTGGCGTAGCCCACCTCTATCTGGGTCCCGGCGGCACCGAGCGGCGTGGTGAGCGTCACCACCACGTGGATGCCGATGACCGTCATGTTCGCCGAGATGGCCCCGATACTCGAGGTCTGCTGGTTGAGCATGACGTACCCGACGCCCGGCAGGTTGATCTTGGTGTTCGGCGCGGGCGTGGCACTGATGGGTACCCCGGCCACGGACAGGCCGGCGAACTGGGTCCCGGCCGCGCTGACGGACAGGGCCCCGGTCGAGTTGTCGCGGCTGACGGTGCTCACCGAGGTCACGGCGCTGGCCGACACCAGGCCGCTCAGCAGGCTGACGGAAGCCACGTTGCTGGAGGCCACCGAGGCGACACCGGTCGCCGTGGTTTGTGAGGCGGCACTCGTATCGAGCGTGCCGACGGCGAGCGCCGGCGGGGCATTCACCGACACCGCCGTGTTCGTCTTTTGCACGCCCGGCTGCGAAACGCAGCCCAGGACGGAAAGCGCCGAGCGGCCCGACTGCACGATCGAGCCGACGTTTACCTGCGTGCCGTACGCGCTTCCCTGATAGCCGGTTTCCAGGGCATTTGCGAAAGCCACTGGCGCCTGGGCGAACACGCCTCCCGCGAGCACCACGGCGGCGGCCAGGCCAAAGGCATGAGTTTTCCGGAACATTTCGCGTTCTCCCCTTCGCGACGTTTTAGCGGGTTCATCCCTACTAGGAAGTAACTACAGGAGATATAATGCGTCACAATTGCAATTCGAGTAACGACTTTCGCTACTTTCCCGCGCGATAGATTCCGCACAACCGGATTCCCGGCCGACCGGAATCGCGCACGGCGCTCGCTTCGGGGAGCGCCCGGTCGGACTGGCCCCTGCGGCCGGGGCGGCCTCTACCATGAGGCGCATGACTGCCGGCGCCCGTCCGCAGGCCGGCCTGGAGATCACCAGCCCGGCCAATGCCCGGGTGAAACGACTGGTGGCGCTGCGGCACCGGCGGGCCCGCGACCGGGCCGGGGTGACCCTGGTCGAGGGTTACGAGGAACTCGGCCTGGCCCTGTCAGCCGGCGCCCGCCCGCAGGAACTGTACGTGTGCCCCGAACTGGCCGGCCCGGGTGCCCAGCAGATGATCGACCAGGTGAGCGGCCTGGGCGCCGAGGTGATCCGGGTCAGCCGGCCGGTGTTCGGCAAGATCGCCTACCGCGAGTCGCCCGATGGCTGGCTTGCCGTGCTGCCTGCCGTGCGCACCAGCCTGGCGGCGCTGGAGCCCGGCGCCAGCCCGCTCGTGCTGATCTGCGAGGGCGTGGAGAAGCCGGGCAACCTGGGGGCGATCCTGCGCACCGCGGACGCGGCCGGGGTCACCGCGGTGATCGCGGCCGACCCGGTGACCGACTGGGCGAACCCGAACGTGGTGCGGGCCAGCAAGGGAACCGTGTTCTCGGTGCCGGTCGCCTCGGCCAGCACCGCCGAGGTGTTCGCCTGGCTGGACAAGCACTCGCTGGCCCTGGTGGCGGCGGCCCCGGACGGCGACGTGCCGCTCACCGCCGCCGACCTGACCGGCCCGACGGCCATCGCGGTCGGCTCGGAGGCGCGCGGCCTCCCCGCCGCGTGGCTGGCGCGGGCAGGCACACGACTGCGCATCCCGATGTTCGGGCACGCCGACTCGCTCAACGTGTCGACGTCCGCGGCGATCCTGCTCTACGAGGCGGTCCGCCAGCGCACGGCGTAAGGGCTCAGCGCGCCGCCGCGGCCCGCGCCTGCCGGGCGCGCTCCCGCTCCTTCACTCCCGGGCGGCGCAGCGGCGGCAGGGTCGGCGGCGGTTGCTGGCGCGGCGGCAGTTCGGCCAGCAGTTCCCTGGTCGCCTCGGCCACCAGGGCGACCGCCCGCTCGAACGGTTCCTGGGTGCGAGTGGTCGCCGACTGCACCCCACTGACCTTGCGCACGTACTGGCGCGCGGCGGCCTCGATCTCCTCGCTGGTGGCCACCGGCTCCAGGCCCCGCAGCGTCGTAATGTTCCGGCACATGCCCCCGACGTTACCTGTCCGCCACGACGCCTCCCGAGCAGGTTCAGCCGACATCCAGCGAGTGGTCAGCAGGTATCAAGCGGGTGGTCAGGTTGACCGGCGATTGTTACGGGACTCCACCGGCACCGGCCCCCAGCCGGGGGAGTTGCGGTGCGTCCCGTCGGCCCCTCCACCACGCCCGGCGGGGCGCACCGGGCCTGACCGCCATCCGCGCCCGTGACCGCGGCCTGCGGTTACGGCAGGGGGCGGCGTGAATACGCCCTCGATCACCTTCACAAAGCCCAGGCGAATAAAGGCCTTACGCGGTATTTTCCGGTCCGGTTCTGTTCCTATGTGAAGGGACCTTCACGGCCGCGGCTCCCCGCGGCAAAGCACCGGTATCGGGAGGCTGTCGTGGGCACGGAGCGGAGCAGGCGGCCACGGGCCATGCCGGGGGCCGCGGCAGCAGTGGTGCTTGGCGGCATGCTGGCCGGAGCCGGCCAGGCCGGCGCGGCCGTGACGCAGGCCGGCCCGGCGCTGACGGCGGGAACCATCACGACGGTCGCCGGCGGGGTGGGCGGTCCCGCGAAGGCCACCACGGTGGCGGTCAGCCCGTGCGGCGCCCGGTTCGCGGGCGGCAACCTCTACATCGGCGACATCGCGGCGATGCGGCAGATCAGCCCGGCCACCGACCAGCTCACCACGCCGGTGGGCACGGGCAGCACCACTCCGCTAGGTGACGCCGGGCCGGCCACCAGGGCCAGCCTCAACGGCTCGTGCACGGCCGCGCTCGACCCCGCGGGCAACCTGGTGGTCGCGGACATCTTCGACAACCGGATCCGGGTCGTCGCGGCCACCAACGGCACGTTCTACGGCAAGCCCATGACCGCCGGGAATATCTACTCCGTGGCGGGCAACGGCGCGTTCGGGTTCTCCGGCGACGGCGGCCCGGCCGCCAGTGCCGAGCTCCGATATCCGCAGAGCGTGGCGGTGGACGGGGCCGGGAACCTCGTGATCACCGACACCCACAACAACCAGATCCGGGTCGTCGCGGCCACCACCGGCGCGTTCTACGGGCGGGCGATGACCGCAGGCGACATCTACACCGTGGCTGGCGGTGGGCACCACCTGGGCGACGGCGGCCCGGCCACCAGCGGCCAGCTGAGCACGCCGCAGAGCGTGGCAACGGACGGAGCGGGAAACCTGGCGATCGACGACGCCTTCCACGAGCGGATCCGCGTGGTGGCGGAGAAGACCGGCACGTTCTACGGGCAGGCGATGACCACCGGCGACATCTACACCGTGGCCGGCAACGGCACCCAGGGGTTCTCCGGCGACGGCGGTGCCGCCACCAGCGCCGAACTCAACGACCCCAACGATGTGGTCACCGACGCGGCGGGCAACCTGGTTATCGCCGACACCGAGAACAGCCGGATTCGGGTTGTCGCGGCCACCACGGGCACGTTCTACGGGCAGGCGATGACGGCCGGGCACATATACACGGTGGCGGGCAACGGCACCGCGGGCTTCTCCGGCACCGGCAGCCCGGCCACCAGCGCCGAACTCGACGGGCCCCAGGGCGTCACGGTGGACGGCTCCGGCAACCTGGTTATCGCGGATTCCATGAACAACCGGGTCCGGGTGGTCGCGGCCGGCACCGGCACGTTCTACACCAAGCCCATGACCGCGGGCGACATCTACACGATCGCCGGTAACGGCACGATCCGGTTCTCCGGGGATGGCGGCCCGGCGACGGCCGCTGAGCTTCTCGCGCCAGAAGGCGTGGCGGTGGACAAGGCGGGCAACGTGGTTCTGGCCGACACCTCCAACAACCAGATCCGGGTCGCGGCGGCCAGCACCGGCACGTTCTACGGGCAGCCGATGACCGCCGGCGACATCTACAACGTCGCCGGTTCCGGTAAGCGGGGGTTCTCCGGGGACGGCGGGCAGGCCACCAGCGCCGCGCTCCGCTCCCCCTACGGCATCGCCACCGACAGCGCGGGCGACCTGCTGATCGCCGACACCTTCAACTCCCGGGCCCGGATGGTGGCGGCCACCACCGGCACGTTCTTCGGGCAGGCCATGACCGCCGGCGACATCTACACGATCGCGGGCAACGGCAAGGTGGGCTTCTCCGGCGACGGCGGCCCGGCCACCAGCGCCAAACTGGGCAAACCCGAGGGCTCCGCCGCCGATGGTGCCGGAAACCTGGTAGTAGCCGATACCGGCAACAACCGGATCCGGGTGGTTGCGGGCGGCACCGGCACGTTCTACGGACAGGCGATGACCGCCGGCGACATCTACACCGTGGCAGGCAACGGCAGCGGCGGGTTCTCCGGCGACGGCGGCGCGGCCACCAGCGCCACGCTGAGCGTTCCCCGGGACGTGACGGTCGACGGGGCAGGCAACCTGGTCATCGCGGACACCGGCAACGCGGCGATCCGGGTGGTCGCGGCCCGCACCGGCACGTTCTACGGCCGGCGCATGACCGCCGGGGACATCTACACCGTCGCCGGAACCGGCAGTCCGGGGTTCTCCGGCGACGGCGGGCCGGCCACCAGCGCCACGCTCTTCGATCCCTCAGGCGTGGCGGTGGACCGCTCGGGCAACCTGGTCATCGCCGACTTCCTCAACTTCCGGGTCCGGGTGGTGGCCGAGACCACCAGCACGTTCTACGGCGTCGCGATGACCGCAGGGAACATCTACACGGTGGCCGGCGACGGCACGTTCGGGTTCTCCGGCGACGGCGGCCCGGCCACCAGCGCCGCGCTGGCCTACCCCGATGCGGTCGCGGTCGACGGTATCGGTGACCTGGTGGTCGCCGACCAGAGCACTAGCAGGATCCGGCAGGTCACCGGCTGAGGCCGTGGGTGGCCGGCGGCCGCATCCTGGGTAGGCCCTGGGCATGGATTCCCTGGACGCCTACCGGGGCAAACGGAACCGGGGGCGCACGCCGGAGCCGATGCCGGACCAGCCCGAGGCCGGCCTGCCCGAGCCCGGCACAGCCGAGGCCGACCCGCCCGAGCCTGGCACAGCCGAGCCCGGCGGCCCAGCGGCCGGGGACGAGCGGGGCCAGGTGTTCGTGGTGCAGGAGCACCACGCCCGCAGGCTGCACTGGGATTTCCGGCTGGAGCGCGACGGCGTGCTGGTCTCCTGGGCGGTGCCCAAGGGGGTGCCCGACGACCCCGCGGTGAACCACTTCGCGGCGCACACCGAGGACCATCCGATGGAGTATGCCGGGTTCTCCGGCCGGATCCCGGACGGCGAGTACGGCGCGGGGGCGGTCACGATCTGGGATCGCGGCACCTTCGAGGCGGTCAAGTGGACCGACAGCGAGGTCAAGGTGGTGCTGCACGGCCGGCGGCTGACCGGCGGCTACACCCTGTTCCGCACCAGGGGCACCGACTGGATGATGCACAGGGAACGGCAGCCGCTGCCCGGGGTCCTGCCGCCGATGCTCGCGCGATCCGAGCCACACCTGCCGCCCGACGACGGGGCATGGGCGCTGGAGATGAAGTGGGACGGGGTGCGCGCCCTCGCCTACTGCGAGGGCAGCCGGGTGCGGCTGGTCTCGCGTACCGGCGAGGACGTCACCGCCGCCTACCCGGAACTGCGCGGCCTGGCGGCGGCCGTGGGCAGGCGGGACGCGCTGCTCGACGGGGAGGTCGTCGCCATGGGCGAGTCGGGCTGGCCGGACTTCGAGGTGCTGCAGAACCGGATGCACGTGCGGGACGCGTCGGCGGCGCAACGGCTGGTCGCCGAGTACCCGGTCACCTACCTGGCATTCGACCTGCTGCACCTGGACGGCCGGCCGCTGCTCGACCTGCCGTATACCCGGCGCCGGGCGCTGCTTGAGGAATTGGGGCTATACGGCCCCTCGTGGCAGGCCCCGCCCTCGTTCACCGGGGAGGCCGGGGCTGACGTGCAGGCGGTGTCCGTCCAGCACGGCCTGGAGGGCATCGTGGCCAAGCGCCTCGACTCCCGCTACGAGCCGGGGAAACGGCCGGGCACGTGGCGCAAGGTCAAGAACATCCGGCGGCAGGAGGCGGTGATCGGCGGCTGGCGCCCGGGCAAGGGGAACCGGTCGGGGCAGATCGGCTCGCTGCTTGTCGGGGTGCAGGAGGACGGCGGCCTGGCCTACGCGGGCCATGTCGGGACCGGGTTCACCGACCGGGTGCTGCGCCAGCTCACCGCGCAGCTCGCCCCGCTGCAGCGGGCCACCTCGCCGTTCGCCGCCCCGCTGCCCGCCGACCACGCGCGCGACGCGGTCTGGGCCGAACCGGTGCTGGTCGCCGAGATCGCCTTCACCGGCTGGACCCGCGCGGGCCGCATGCGGGCCCCGTCCTACCAGGGCCTGCGCTCGGACAAGGACCCAGCCGAGGTGATCCGCGAGCCCTGAAGTGCGAGCCCCGTCGGTGGCCATGTGGGCGGCCGGCGGGGTTCGCGGTTCGGATAGCGGGTCAGGTGCCGTTATGCCAGGTGGCGGTGAACTGGGTCCCGTCGTTGGACAGTGAGGACACCGACGACAGCGTGTCGCTGCTGCTGGTCAGGTTCACGGCCAGGTTGGGGTAGTCCCAGATCGAGTGGAGCGCGCCGCCGCCGGTCGCGGCCTGGCAGTTGGTGAAGGTGGCGGTGACGAAATTGGCGAGGGGCAGCCCGAGGAACGACGGCCGTTCCACCGCGCACTCGGCCGACGCTCCGGTGGCGCCGGAAATCGACTGCGTCGTGGAGAAGCTCCAGCTCTCGCTGTTGTCGGTGATCGTCAGCTTGTAGGACCCCGGGGTGCCGGTGTAGGTGACGGTGGCGTTCATCGAGTCGCCCCCGAAAACCGGGTAGCTGGATGTGGCGCCGCCGATGACGGTGGGGAGATCGACCCCCCGGAACCCCCCGCTGGCCTGCGGGCGGCTACGCGGCGAGCTTGTCCCTGTGGTGCGGCTCGGCCCAGTCAAGCACCGGCCCGGCCGGCACGATCCGCTGCGGGTTCAGGTGCGGGTGGGTCGTGTAGTAGTGCCGCTTGATGTGATCGAAGTCCGTGGACGGGCCGAAAGCCGGGTGCTGGTACAGGTCACGCGCATACGCCCAGAGGTTCGGGTAGTCCACGAGCCGGCGGATGTTCGTCTTGAAATGGGTGACGTAGACGCTGTCGAAACGGGCCAGCGTGACCCACAGGCGCACGTCCGCCTCGGTGATCTGGTCGCCGAACAGGTACCGGCGGTCGCCGAGCCGCTCCTCCAGTTCGTCGAGCGTGGCGAACAGGGCGGCGACCGCCGCGTCGTAGGCCTCCTGCGTGCCCGCGAACCCGCACCGGTAGACCCCGTTGTTGACCGACGCGTACACCCGGTCGTTGAGCGCGTCGATCTCCGCCCGCAGCGGCTGCGGGTACAGGTCGATGCCAGGCGCCGCCCACTCGCCGAACTGCGTGCCCAGGTCGATCGTGATGTCGGGGAAGTTGTTGCTGACGATCTGCGAGGTCTCCCGGTCCCAGAGCACCGGCACGCTGATGTGCCCGTCGTAACCCGGTTCGGTCGCCTCGTAGGCCTCCCGGAGCAGGGTGAACCCGTTGACCGGATCGGGGCCGTGCCCCGCGCCGTCCCTGAATGCCCAGCCGCGCCCGTCCCTGACCGGATCCACGACCGACAGCGACACCACCTCCTCCAGGCCAAGCAGCCCGCGCACGATCACGCTGCGGTGCGCCCACGGGCAGGCCAGGGACACGTACAGGTGGTAACGGCCGGCCTGGGCCGGAAACCCGCTGGAACCGTCGGAGGTGATCCGGCCCTGGAACGGGTAAAGCGGCCGGACGAAGGCCCCGTCGTCCCGCACCGGGGACTTCACCGAGTAGTCGCCGTATTCCACGAAGTCCACCGGGCTGGCCACCGGGGCGATGCTGGTCATCTCCTGGCCTCCTCGCCGGGAACCAGCCGCCGCCAGCCTCCCGCGTTCGCCGCCTCTTTGCCGTCCCGCCGGGCGCCGGGCGCCGGGCTGGATTCCGGCAGAGCCGGGCAGAGTGGACTCTACCCCCGCCCTGTCGCGAAGGAACCGCCCGCGCCTTCTGTGATGACCGCGGTTGGCTATGCCTCCTGAGTCCCGGTGGCCCGGGCCGCGTGCTCGCCCGCGGCGCCGGCCAGGCGGGACTGCAAGGTGAAGAAGATCTCCGCCGCCCGCGCGCCTGCCCAGCCGGGCGGGAGGAGTTCGGCGGGCAGGCCGGGGTCCAGATAGGGCAGGCGGCGCCAGTCCGTGAGGACCCTGACGTAGTCCCCGAACGCCTCTCGCGGTCGGGAGGCGGCCCGGCGGCCCGGCCAGCCGTGCAGCACCGGCTCGTAGACGGCGACGAAGTCGCGGGCCAGCCGCTCGGTCTGGTCCAGGTCCCACCACTGGCGCACCTTGGCGGCGAGGTCACCGAAGGCCAGGTGATCGGCGTGGAACAGATCGGCGTATCCGGACAGCCCCAGCCGGGTGAGCATCTCCGCGGTCGCCTCGTGCAGGTAGGCCGGGGCAATCCACACCCCGGGCGCAGCCGTGCCGAATCCGAGGCGGCTGAGCTGGGACCGCAGCACATGCCGCTGGTGCCGCTCGGCCTCGGGCACCGAGAACACCGCGAGCAGCCAGCCATCCGCCAGCCGGGCCCGCTCCCTGCGGAAGATCCGGTGATCCCCCTCCCGCAGGATCGCCTGCCCCTCCCCCGACAGCTCGTACCCCGCGGCCCCGCCCGCCCGCCGGGCGACCAGAATCCCCCGCCGCTTCAGCCGGGATATGGAAGAACGCACCGCAGGCTCATCGACTCCCAGATCCCCGAGCAGGCTGACCAGTGCCGCGACCGACATCCAGCCATCGGCGTCCCTGGAGTAGAGCCCATAGACGGTCACGATCAACTGCCGGGGCTGCGCCGCTCGCCCTGTCGCCTCCATCACGCCCGTCACCCGCACAAGATAACGCTCGCCCTCCCGGCCGGTGTGGTATCAACAGGCCCGTGAGCATCGAGCGGATCAACCCCGGCGAACTGGCCCAGCCGTCAGGCTTCTCCCACGCGGTGGCCGCCACCGGCGGCCGCCTGGTCTTCCTGGCCGGGCAGACAGGCTACGGGGCGGACGGCGCGATCGTGGCCGGCGGCCTGGTGCCCCAGTTCGAGCGGGCACTGGCAAACCTGCTCGCAGCCCTGCGGGCCGCGGGCGGCGCGCCTGCCGACCTGGTCAGCCTGACGATCTACGCGGTGGACCTGGCGGCAGTACCGGGCGCAGGCACGCGAGATCGGCCAGGCATGGCGGCGACTGTGCGGCCGGGAATACCCGGCCATGGCCGCCGTCGGCGTATCCCGGCTCTGGGACACCAGCGCCCTCGTGGAAATACAGGGCTTCGCCGTCGCGGGAGCGGCGGCTCTGGAGGGCTGACGGCCTCCCTCAGGGCTCAAGCGTCCCCTCAGGCTCCCCGCGCTCAGGGCCCGGCACGGCCAAGGCCCCGCGACTCCAGTCGCGGGGCCTTGGCTACGGAGGCTCCGGGGGCGCTCAGTCCTGCGCGACCCCCGGGAGCGGCACTCAGTGACCGGCGAGCGCGGGCACCAAGGTGGCGGCGTTGGGCGTGCCAAGGCCGGTGACCGGGTCCCAGCCGGTTGTCGCCGGGTAGCCGGGGATGGTCGGGTCGGTCTGGTTGTTGCCGTTGGTCACGTCGTAGAAGTACGTGCCGTAGTTGGGCCCTGACGCGAGCGTGTACAGGGTGGGGTTGATCTGGCCAAGGCCGTGCCCAGCGATCTGGTCGGCGATCGCGACGAGTCCGGCCCATTGCGGCGAGGACGCCGACGTGCCGCCGACCACGTACCAGCCCGCACTGCAGGGATCGCCGCTGGGGCAGGTCAGGCCGCCGGTCGCATCCCCGGGCGCGGTGTCGTAGACCAGCACACCGGTGCGGGAACTGGCCTGGTAGGCGACGTCAGGGACACCGCGCATGGCACCGATGGCGGTGGAGTCCGCTGGCAGCGTGTCCTGGTAGGAGGGCTTGGCGAACACGTGGCTGAAGCCGCCGCCGGAGTCGACCCAGCCGATCTCACGCACGCCCGGGTTGGCGGGCGACTGGCAGTTCACCGGCGGGTCGGTCGTGTCGACGCCCACGCCGGTGGTGGGGTCGGTGCACAGGTAGGTGCCGCCCACCCCGGTCACCAGCGGGTCCGACGCGGGCCACCCCACAGTGGGGAACGGGATCGTCTTGGGGTGCTTGATGGGTGTCTTCCCTGGGTTGGCGGTGCCGCCGTCACCGGAACTGGCCAGCACGGTGACGCCGTTGGCAGCGGCCGAGATGAACGCGTGCCGCAGGTTCAGCAGCGATTGGGTGCTTCCGAAGGTCTCCTCCGCGGCGCCGAAGCTCTGGGTGATGACGTTCGCCTCGTGGTGGTCCACGATGAACTGCTCGGCGTTCATCATCGCCGGGAAGCCCTGCACGCCCAGTACCTCGGCCGGGTTCGTGGTGACGTTGATGATGTTGGCTCCCGGCGCGATGGAGTGCGCCCACTCGACATCCAGGGCGGTCTCCAGGGCCCAGATGTTACGCGTCTGGATGCCGGCGCCATGGCTCTTCGGCGGTGGCGCCTTGACCTGGGTCTTGCCGTTCCAGTAGAAGTGCTGGAACGTCGGCATCCCGGCCGCGCAGGTCACGCCCGGCTCCCCGCACATGTGCGGCAGGCCCATCTGGGTGTCGAAGTTCCCCAGGTCCGAGGCCATGTTGGGGTTGCCGAACGAGTCGATGATGGCGATGGTCATGCCCTGGCCCGCATCGTTCGCCGCGTACAGCGGTGGCAGGTTGTAGGAAGCCTGCATCGATGTCGGGGTGAAGCAGCGGCGCCCGACCGAGAAGCAGTCCGTCTCGGCCGGCGGTGTCGTGCTCGCGGACAGGTACTGATAATCCGCTACAGCCGGAACCGGCGCCGGCAGACTCCCGCCGGCAGCGATGCCCGCGGCTGCGGGCCCCAGTCCCAGCGCCACCGCGCCGGCGAAGGAGACAGTCACCACCTGGCGAACTGCCTGCCGCATGTGCTGGTAAAACACGCTGACCTCCATCCCCCCTGATGGGGAGCAAAGTTAGCTACCTGCCTTGGGCTGGACATAGCTCCAATCGGCTGGGCGCCGCTGCGGGAAGCGGCGGCCGTGACCAGGAGAGAACACCCCCACACCAGGCCAAACGCCGGGCAGCCCAGGCCCGTTACGCGCACACGCTCGTGATGCGGTCGTGCGCATTCGCTGGTCACGCCGGCCGCCGGTGCGCCCCGGGTCCCGTGCGGCCCTGGGCGCAGGGCTGCCCGGACCTCGTAACGCATGTCGAATTATTGACGGTCGTACGAACAGCGACATATCGTGGCGGCAGGCGCACGGAAGGAGCAAGCGGAGTGCGTATCGCCGTGCTCGGCGGGGGGCCTGGCGGGCTGTACTTCGCCGCGCTGGCCAAGCAACTCGATCCCCGCCACGAGGTGCACCTCTGGGAGCGGAACGCGCCCGGCGACACGTTCGGCTTCGGGGTGGTGTTCTCCGACGAGACGCTGGGCGGGATCGAGCACGCCGACGCCGCCGTGTTCGCGGCCATGGAACGGGACTTCGCCCGCTGGGACGACATCGACGTGCACTACCACGGCACGGTGCTCACCTCGGGCGGGCACGGCTTCGCCGCGATGAGCCGGCACCGGCTGCTCGCCATCCTCCAGCAGCGGTGCGCGGACCTGGGGGTGCGGGCGCGGTTCAGCACCCCGGCCCCGGACGCCATGACGCTGGCGGCGGATTATGACCTGGTCGTCGCCGCCGACGGGGCCAACTCACCGACCAGGTCGCAGCTGGCCGGCGCGGTCGGGCCGGACCTGGAGGCGCGGAACTGCGCCTACATCTGGCTCGGCACCGACCTGGTCTTCGACGCGTTCAAGTTCTACATCCTGGACACCCCGGCCGGGGTCATGCAGGTCCACGGGTACCCCTACAGCCGGGACGCGAGCACGTTCATCCTGGAGGCACACGACGACGTGTGGCGCCGCGCGGGGTTCGCCGGGCCGGCCGCGGCCGCCGCGGGGCTGCCCCCCGGGCGCAGCGACGAGGCGTCCATCGAGATCATCCGCGGCCTGTGCGCCGACGTCTTGGGCGGGGCGGCGGGGTCGGGGCTAGCACTGGGCGGCCACGCGATCGTCGGCAACAACTCCCGGTGGGTGAACTTCACCACGGTGCGCTGCGCCCGCTGGCACCACGGCAACGTGGTGCTGATCGGCGACGCAGCGCACACCGCGCACTTCTCCATCGGCTCGGGCACCAAGCTGGCCATGGAGGACGCGCTTGCGCTGGCCGCGTGCCTGCACGAGCAGCGCGATGTCGCCACGGCGCTTGAGGCATATGAGGCAGAACGACGCCCCGTGGTTGCGTCCACCCAGCGGGCGGCCCAGGCCAGCCTTGAGTGGTTCGAGCACATCGGTTCCTACACCGGTCAGGAGCCCGAGCAGTTCGCGTTCAACATCATTACCCGCAGCCGCCGGGTCACCTACGACAACCTGCGGCTACGGGATCCGGAGTTCGTCGCGGGAATGGACCGCTGGTTCGCCGGCCAGCAGGACGCCGCGAGGACGGCACAGGGGACGGCACAGTGCCGCAGGTCCGGCCGCCGATGTTCCAGCCGGGCCGGATCGGCGGCCTGCACCTGAAGAACCGGGTCATCGTGTCGCCGATGGACATGTACTCGGCCCGCGACGGCCTGCCCGGTGACTTCCACCTGGTGCACCTGGGCAGCAAGGCGCTCGGCGGGGCCGGCCTGGTGATGACCGAGATGGTGTGCGTGTCGCCGGAGGGGCGGATCAGCCCCGGCTGCGCGGGCCTGTACACCGATGACCAGGAGGCCGCGTGGCGCCGCGTGGCTGACTTCGTGCACGAGGGGACCGACGCCCGGATCGGGATCCAGCTCGGCCACTCGGGCCGTAAGGGCTCCACCCGGCTGATGTGGGAGGGCATCGATCAGCCCCTGCCCGAGGGCAACTGGGAGGTGTGCGGCCCGTCCGCGATCCCTTACTCACCGGCCAACCAGGTGCCGCGCGAGCTGACGCAGGCCGACCTGGCCGAGATCACCGGGCAGTTCGCCCAGGCGGCGGAGCGGGCCGCGCGGGCCGGTTTCGACCTGCTCGAACTGCACTGCGCGCACGGCTACCTGCTGTCGGAGTTCCTGTCCCCGCTCAGCAACCAGCGCACCGACGCCTACGGAGGGCCGCTGGAGAACCGGCTGCGCTACCCGCTTGAGGTGCTGGACGCGATCCGGGCGGTGTGGCCGGCCGGGCGCCCGGTCACGGTGCGGATCTCCGCGACCGACTGGCACGAGGGAGGCGTCGACGCCGACGAGGCGGTGGAGATCGCCCGGGCGTTCGCCGAGCACGGTGTGGACGGTGTGGACGTGTCCACCGGTCAGGTGGTCAGCGACGAGCGCCCGGCGTTCGGCCGCAGCTACCAGACCCCGTACGCGGACCGGATCCGCAACGAGATCGGCCGCAAGTATGGTGTGGCGGTGATCGCGGTCGGAGTCATCTCCTCCTATGACGATGTCAACTCGATCCTGCTGGCGGGGCGCGCCGACTTCTGCGCGCTGGGCCGGGCCCACCTGTATAACCCGCAGTGGACCCTGCACGCCGCGGCGGACCAGGGCTACGCGGGCCCGGGCGCGGCCTGGCCGGACCAGTTCGCCGCGGGCAACCGCAAGCCGCAGACCGGCCGCACCGACGGCCCGCGCCCCCGGCTGGAGCTGATCAGGGCCGGCGTGCCTGGCACCGCGCACGCCCGGTGGCGCCCGGGCGCGGATTCCGGAGCCAGGCCATGACCGCGTCCGGGCAGGCCGCTGAGCGGCCCGGCTCGGTCGCCGGTCAGTTCGGGCTGACCGCCGCCCAGCAGGATTTCGCGGCGCGGGTGCGCGCGCAGGCAGCGGAGGAGCTGCAGCCGCTGGCCGACGCCGGGCAGCCGGGACGGGTCAACAGGGAACTGCTGCGCGCGATGGGACGGCTCGGCATGCTGGCCCGCCTGTTCCCCGGTGCGGCGCTCCCCGGTGCGGCGGCCGGGCAGCCCTCCTCCCGTGAGGCCGCAGCCCTGGACCTGTGCCTGCTCCGGGAGTCGCTGGCCACCCGGTGCACCGAGGCCGAGACCGCCCTCGCGCTGCAGGGACTGGGCAGTTACCCGGTGCTGCAGTCGGGGTCCGACGAGCAGGTCAGCCGGTGGCTGCCCGCCGTGGCCGCCGGGGACGCGGTGGCCGCGTTCGCGCTGTCCGAGCCCGGTGCCGGGTCCGACGCCGCGGCGCTGGAGCTCGCCGCCCTGCCGGACGGGGAGGGGTGGCGGCTGACCGGCATCAAGACCTGGATCTCCAACGCGCCCGAGGCCGACTTCTACACGGTGTTCGCCCGGACCACACCGGGCGGCGGGGCCCGCGGGGTCAGCGCCTTCCTGGTCCCGGCGGACCGGCCGGGGCTGTCCGGCACGCACCTGGACATGGTCAGCCCGCACCCGATCGGCAGTCTGGCCTTCGACGGGGTGCCCGTTTACGCCGGCGATCTGCTCGGGGAGCCCGACCGTGGCTTCGCGGTGGCAATGCGGACGCTGAACCTGTTCCGCCCGAGCGTGGGCGCGTTCGCGGTGGGCATGGCGCAGGCGGCGCTCGAGGCGGCCTGCGAGTACGCGGCATCCAGGACCGTATTCGGCGGGCCGCTCAAGGACCAGCAGGCGGTGGCGCACCTGCTTGCCGAGATGGCGACCCGTACCGAGGCGGCCCGGCTGCTCGTGTACTCGGCGGCGGCGGCCCTGGACGCGGGGGCGCCCGGGGTGGCCGGGCGCAGCGCCATGGCCAAGCTGTTCGCGACGGAGACGGCCCAGTACGTGGTCGACTCGGCGGTGCAGATCCACGGTGCCCGCGCCCTGGAGCGGGGCCACCTGCTGGAACACCTGTACCGGGAGGTCCGTGCCCCGCGCATCTACGAGGGCGCCTCCGAGATCCAGCGCACGATCATCGCCAGGCAACTGTTCAAGTAGGGCGCACCCGTGCCGTGGATACCCGGCGCGCTGTGAACCTGCCGGCTGGGTCATGCGTCTTTCGTACGGACCCCGTTCCCACCTATGTCGGCATTATCCGGGCATAGCGGACAGCTATTCCGGTGCTGGCTTACAACGCCACCACGGGGGCGGAGTTGTGGGCGCGGCGGTGCCCGGCCTGCCGCCACGAAGGGACGTCATGAAGCACCAACTCCGGCTGGCAGCGCTGGCCGTGCTCACCGTCGCCGGCCTCGCGCCTGCGATGGCCCTGTCCCCGGCCCTGGCAGCGCCCATCACCGCGACGGCTGGCAGCCCGGCGCGGCTCTGGGTGATGCACCAGTACGTGACGAGAGCGGGCTTCAACCTCAAGGTCGCCGCGAGCCCGGACGGGTCGGCGGTGTTCGTGGCGGGCGCGATACTGAAGGCGAATCACAAGGGGACGAACGCGTCGGTGACGGCCCTCAACCCCACCACCGGTGCGACGCTCTGGCAGACCCAGTACACGGCCTCGCCGAACAGCGGCTTCTCCCACATCGCGGTGAGCCCGGACGGGTCCACGGCGTTCGCCGCAGCGGGGGCCGAGCCCGTCGGCGGTGGCGCCTCCAACGCGCTCATCGTCGCTTTCAGCGCCGCTACCGGGGCCATTCTCTGGACGGCGGGCGCGGGCTTCGTCGCCCCGGTGGACGGTCTCGCCGTGGCCCCGGACGGATCGGCGGTGTTCACCACCGGCGCGGCGGGCACGGTCGCCTACGACGCGGCCACCGGCGCGACGCTGTGGACGGCGGCGGGCGGCAACTCCATTACCGCGGCACCGGACGGCTCCACCGTCTATGTGGCGAGCACGACGTCGGTCCCTGTGCAGCGCACGGCGTTCCTGACCAGCGCCTACAACGCCGCGACCGGGGCGGCAATGTGGCAAAGCCGGTTCAACGTCCCGAAGGGCTCCAGCGGGCCGGACGCGATCGCGGCCAGCCCGGACGGGGCAGCGGTGTTCGTCACCGGGGGCACGTCCACGAACGGGTTGCAGTCGCATGTCGGCACCGTGGCGTACAAGGCCGCCACGGGCACCCGGCTGTGGGCTCGGGTCCTGACCACCCCGAGTGTCTCCTCCGGGATCGCCACCAGCCCGGACGGCTCCACGGTGTACGTACTCAACAGCGCCAGCACGCCGAACAACGGCACCGCGTATGCCACGGAGGCCTACGCCGCCACCAACGGAGCCATCCGCT
The DNA here is from genome assembly GCA_963762735.1 of uncultured Actinomycetes bacterium. GTDB lineage: Bacteria > Actinomycetota > Actinomycetes > Streptosporangiales > Streptosporangiaceae > DASXKD01. The sequence goes on from CAVXMG010000007.1 coordinate 103,050, forward strand.
GGACGGCCCGTTATCAGGGCCCGGTCACCGGCAGCTTCACCCTCCCCGCGGATCTCGCGGTCAGCCCGGACGGCGCCAGGGTCTACGTCACCGGCAACAGTCCCGCTCCCAGCGGCCAGGTCCAGTTCGCCACGGTCGCCTATGACGCCGCCACCGGGGCCGCCGCCTGGGTGGCGCGCTACGGGCACGGCACGCAGAACTCCGCCGGTGAAGGGGTGGCGGTCAGCCCCGACTCCTCGAAGGTCTACGTCACCGGTGACACCGCCAGGTTTGGAACCACCATCGGCTACGGCGCCTGAGGGGTGACCACGATGAAGCGAATCGCCACGCTGGCAGGCCTTGCCGCCGTCACCGTTGCCGGCCTCGTACCCGCCGCCGCCCTGTCGCTGGCCGGCACCGCCGCGGCGGCCGCCCAGGCACCGCTTTGGGTGACCCATCAGGATGTGCTCAACGGCGGCATCAACGCCCAGGTCGCGGCGAGCCCGGACGGCTCGGCGGTGTTCGTGGCCGGCCAGATGAACAAGCGGACCGACGTCGCGGAGGCCGTGCTCCGGGCCTGCAACCCCGCGACCGGTGCGGCGCTGTGGCAGGACAAGTACACCGCGACGGCGCTGAGCCTGTTCTCCGCCGTCGCGGTGAGCCCGGACTCCGCCAAGGTCTTCGCCACCGGCGACACCGGCAACGACGCGGCTACCGTGGCCTACAACTCCTGAAGGAGACCGCGATGAGGCGCATCGCCGGACTGGCCGCACGGACAACGTGTCCGGCGTGGACTTCACGACGGTCGGCTACGCCATCGCGAGTGGCGCCCAGATCTGGGCACGCAGCTACCAGCCGCCCGCCGGAGTCAACGTCCCCCAGGGCGTCGCGGCGGCCGGGGTCAGCCCGGATGGTGCGTCCGTGTACGTCACCGGCGGCGCCGCGACCAGCACTCCCGACACCGTGAACTACATCACGCTTGCCTACCGGGCGGCCACCGGGCAGGCCTTGTGGGTGTCCCGTTACAAGGGCCCACGGAACTTCGGCTTCGCGACCTCGCTGGCGGTCGGTCCCACCGGCCAGGGCGTGTTCGTCACCGGCTACATCGGGGTCCACGACGGCTGCTGCAACTTCGGCACGGTCGCCTACCAGCCGTAGGCGAGCTATCCGCCGACAGTGCCGGCGACGTAGTAACCCAGGCCGGGCACCCGGTACACCAGGCCCTCCGCTTCGAGGACCCGCAACGCCTTGGCGGCTGTCTGCCGGGCAATCCCGTGCTCTTGGGTCAGCGTGGTGATGCTGGGGGTCGGCTGCCCTGACTGGAGGCTGCCGTCAGCGATCCGCTGGCGCAGCAGGTTCGCCAGGCGCACGTAAGCCCGGGGATCATCGGGCTGGTTGCCTGCTGTCGTCATGCGTCATGCGTACCCGGTTACACTCTGTGATGATCATTAAGCGTCGTGAGTAGTCGACTGTTGTCGAGTACTATGACGCCTATGGCCGATGACACCGCCCAGCAGCCCGCAGCGTCCCGTTTCGACCCGGATACCCCTCATCCGGCGCGGGTCTACAACTACTGGCTGGCAGGCAAGGACCACTTCCCCGCCGACCGCCGCGCCGCCGAGGAAGTCATCCGTCACCGGCCCGAGGTGGTCGCCGGCGCCACGGGCCAACCGGGCGTTCCTCGCCCGCGCGGTGCGCTACCTGGCCGCGGGATGCGGCATCCGGCAGTTCCTCGACATCGGCACCGGACTGCCCGCGCCCGCCAGCACCCACGAGGTGGCCCAGCAGGCCGCGCCCGACTGCGCGGTCGTGTACGCCGACAACGACCCCCTGGTCCTGGTCTACGCCCGGGCCCTGCTCACCGCACGCCCGCCCGGCCGGTGCGGCTATGTCGACGCGGACCTGCGCGACACCACCGCCCTGCTGCGAAAAGCGTCCCGGACCCTGGACTTCACCCGCCCGGCCGCCGTCCTGCTGCTCGCCATCCTGCACTTCATCCCGGACCGCGACGACCCGGCAGGCATCGTCGCGACGCTGACCAGCGCGTTAGCCCCGGGCAGTTACCTGGTTATCTCGCACCTCACCGGCGACCTGGCCCCCGGCCCGGTGGCCGCCGGGATCGATGCCTACAACGACGTGGTCCCCACGGCGGTGACTCCGCGCAGCCACGCACAGGTCACGGCCCTGTTCGGCGGCCTGCCGCTGATTCCGCCCGGCGTGGTGCCTGTCGCCGAATGGCGGCCCACGGCCGGCCCCGCTGCCCAGGCCGATCTATTCGCGGGCATCGCGCGCCATGACCGGTGACCCAGAGGCATGGGCGTCCATCCTCCACGTTGCCCCCGACCTGGCCAAGTTCGCGGTGCGCCGGTCAAGTGGGAGAAAGGCTGACTGCAGGTGTATCTATGGCGCGTTCACGCGCTCTATAGAGGTGAGCCGTTTCGCCGACCGCTTAGGTGCCACAAGCCGGCGGCGGGATGGCTAACGGTCCAGTCCACGCCGGGGCACGCCGAGCCCGCCGACCGGATGGAACGGGGAAGCGCTATGCGACATCCACGACTGGAGAGATGGTCACCATCTCGGGGAGGAACACATGAGAAAACAATACTTCTGCATCGCTGGAGTAGCTGCGTCAGCGCTTGCGCTGGGACTCCTCGGGATGCCCGCGTCGGGCTCAGTGTCTGGGCGGCCGACGCCCACTATGCTCCATGCGATCCACCAGCCAGTGATCAATAAGAAGCTGGTGAAAACAGCAAAGACACCAAACGGTCTTCCGCTGTTCACCAGCGGGAACTGGGCCGGGTACGTAGCTCTCACCGGCGGGTCCACGACAAGTTACAAGGAGGTGCAGTCTGATTACACTGTACCGTCAGTTAACTGCAACTCGGTGGGCACCGGCGACGGGTTCGCCTACCACTGGGTTGGCCTTGACGGCTGGAACAGTGGCACCGTCGAGCAGGACGGTGTCGCCGGTTTCTGCGAAGGTGGCACCGCCTCCTATGACGCCTGGTGGGAAATGTTCCCCAACGGCATCAATCTTATTTTCTCTGTCAGCCCGGGCGACGCCATCACCTCCAGTGTCACCTACAACGGCGGCGGCAACTACACGCTGTTCCTGAATGACCATACCAGCGGGCAGTCGTTTAGCCTGAGCGAAAACTGCCCCACCACCTGCAGCAACAACTCGGCGGAAGACATCACAGAAGGCTATGAGAGCAGCCCCTGGCTCGGCACGGCTGACTACGGCAAGGAGTTCTACAACGGATTCAAGACCGTCAACCAGGCTGGCCACGCGGGCGGCATCCTGAGCGCGGCCTGGCCAGGAGCTGAAGTTGAAGCGATCGGCGCGTCCAGCGGTCAGCCTACGAGCGTCCCGGGCCCGCTCTACTCCTCCGCGGGCAACACCGTCAAATCCAAGTCTGCCTTTGAGATCAATTGGCTGCGAGTCAATTGACGCGGGCAGTATCGTGTGGTCGGCTTAAATAGTCGCTGCGAGCAGAGGCGGCCAGCCGGGAGGCTGGCCGCCTCTGTTATTACGGTTAGCGATTTTCCCGCTCCAATGTGGGGCCGGTACTGGTCGGCCCGGCTGCCCTCTCCGAAGACCAGGACGCCCGGCTCAGCCGCGGTCGTGGAGGGTCACCTGGTAGCCGTCGGGGTCGGCGAATGTGAAAGTGCGGCCGAACGGCCCGTCGATGGGCGCTGAGATGATCGTCGTGCCGGCGGCGGCGAGGGCGTCGTGGATGTCCTGCGCATCGGGGGCGTGCAGCCACAGCGCCATCCCCTGCCCCGGCTGCGCGATCGCGTCCAGGTCGACGCCCGCGACGACGTCGCGGACGGCGAACGCGATCGGCTTGGTGTCGAACACGACGGCGTGCGGCGGTCCCGCGCCGGAGCGCTTCAGCCCCAGGTACTGCTCGTAGAAAGCGGCGGAACGCTCCAGGTCGCGCACCTGTAGTGAAATGAAGTCGGGTCCGGTGACGGCCACGATTCCTGCCTCCTCATGGTATGTCAGTCTTCTGACACACCACAATGTATGTCAGACTACTGACATGAGTCAAGGCGGGCCCGGAGTCGAGCTGGACACATCACTGGGGTACATGCTGAAGGCGGCCGCGAGCGCCCTGCACTCCGCCCTGGAGGCCGTGCTCAGGCCGCTGGGCATGACAATCACCCACTACGCCTGCCTGGAGCTGCTCGCCCAGCGGCCGGGCCTGTCGAACTCCGAGCTTGCCCGCGGCGCCTTCGTCACCCGGCAGTCGATGAACGTGCTCCTGCAGGCCCTCGAACACCAGGGACTCGTCGTCCGCCCGGCACAGGCACCCGTCGGCAGGGCCCTGCCGACCGAGCTGACCGCCCGCGGGCGCCGCCAGCTCAAGGTGGCCAGCGCCGCGGTCCGCCGCGTCGAGCAAGACATGCTCGCCAACCTGGATGCCAGCGAACAAGATCAGATGCGGCGCCTGCTCACCGCATGCATCGCCGCACTGACCGAACCGCCCGCACCGGCGATGTAACTGCTCCGGAAATTAAGCCTGGGGTAGCGCGCCATCTGAAAATAGCCATAATTCTATAACCCACCACAATTTGTAGCTTTACCCATGATCGGGGTATTCACCGGGCATGGCGGGCAAAGGGACTCCTGGCTCCGGCCGCACATTTTAATAGCTACTATGATTTCATTGAAAGAGCAGGTGAGAGAGCTTCTCGACGGTAGCGCCAGCGGCATGACGCGCGCCGGGACCTGGACGAGGCAAGGCCTCTTTCGGTTTGCGTGAATGCCCGAAGCTCGAAACCAGGCGCGGGGGGAATGGGTGACGGATCTGCCTGCGGCGACTGCTCGAGGAACCGCGCCGGTCCCGGTGGCACGGCTTGAGCCCGATGCGATCGGAGTGTCGCAAGACACCGTGATCGGCATGGCCTCCTCCGCCCCGGCGGTGTCGGTCGGGCTGACTCTGGCGGCACTCGCCGCGACGACCGCCTACGGCAGTGGGCCGGTCCTCGTCCTCACCGCGATCCCTATGCTCATCATCGCCAACGCCTACCGGCGGCTGAACATGTGGAATGCCAACTGCGGCGCGTCCTTCGAGTGGGTCGGCCGGGCGATCAACCCCTACCTCGGATTCATGACCGGCTGGCTGATGATCTGCGGTTACATCATCGGAGCGGTGGCAGGCGTCGAAGTCATCGGGCCGACGGTCCTCGCCGTGTTCACCTCCAGTTCCGGCAACACCTGGGCAGATATCGGCATCGCCACCGGCGTCGCCCTCGCCATGCTGGTGATCGCGGTAGTAGGCATCCGCATCACCGCGCGTACCCAGGTCGGCATGGCGGTGGTGGAATATACGATCCTCATCGGCATCGCGGCCGCGGGCCTGGCAGCGGTGCTGCACCACGATCACGGCACCTTCCCGATCACCAAGGGCTGGTTCAGCCTCAGCGGAATCGGCGGGCACGGCAGCCTGCTGGGCGGCCTGCTCATCGCCGTCTTCATCTTCAGTGGCTGGGAAGGCTCCCTTTACGTCAACGAGGAGGTCAAGCGCCGGTACACCAACCCGGGCCGGGCCGCCATCCTCGGGGTCGCCCTCCTCACCATCATCTACGCCATAACGGTCATGGGCCTGCAGGGAGTGGTGTCACCGGCCAGGCTGCAAGCCCACTCGACCTCCGCCCTCAGCTACGTGGCACAGGCCCTCGGCGGCCCCGGCCTGGCCAAGGTCATGGCGCTCTCCCTCGCCCTGTCGGTCATCGCCGCCACCCTCACCAACATCGTGCTCACCGCCCGGATCATCTACGGCATGGCCTGCCACCGCACGCTGCCGGAACTCCTGGGCAACGTCTCCCGGCGGTTTTCCACCCCGGCCCCCGCCAGCATCCTCGTCGGCCTGATCCTCGTCATCCTCACCTGGGTGTACCTGCTCGCCAACTCGGTACAGAACGCCTTCACCGCCGTGATCGACGTCAGCGGCCTGCTGTTCGCCGTCTTCTATATCCTCACCGCGCTGGCCACCATCGCCTACTACCGGCGCCGCGTTCTCACCAGCGCCTGGAACGCCCTGGTCCTCGGCGTACTCCCCATCGCCGCCGCGGGCTTCCTGGCCTGGATCGTCGCCGAATCGGTGCGAAACGCCCCGCCGGCACAACTCTGGTCGCTGGCGGGCGTTGTCGTCATCGGCCTTCTCGCGATGACCTTCGCCCGTTTCGGACTGCGTCCAGCCTTCTTCCATATCCGGCGGGAGAGCGACAACCAGGCACGCTAGGACGCCAACCCGCCGGGATGGCCTACAGCCCCTGACCCACCCCACTGGCAGGGCCGCCGTCAGCGGCCTTGCCAGTGGGGGTCGCGGCCCTGCGTGAAGGCGGCGTGGAACTCGGCGTAGTCCTGGCCGGTCATCAGCAGGGCCTGGGTCACGGCTTCCAGTTCCAGCGCGGCGGACAGGCTCATGTCCTGCTCGCGGGTGAGCAGCGCCTTGGTCTGCGCGTAGGCGTGGGCCGGGCCTGTGGCCAGCCGCCGGGCCAGCCGGTCCACCGCCGCGTCCAGTTCGTCCTCGGCCACCAGTTCGCTGATCAGCCCGATCCGCTCGGCGTGCGCGGCGTCGATCGTGTCGCCGAGCATGAGCAGCTGGGTGGCCCGGCCCAGGCCTACCAGCCGGGGCAGCAGGTAGGCCGCCCCCATGTCCCCGCCGGACAGGCCCACCTTGGTGAACAGGAACGCGAACCGCGCCGCCGGGGTGGCGACCCGGAAGTCCGCGGCCAGCGCGATCACCGCACCGGCCCCGGCCGCCATGCCCTGCAGCCCGGCGACGATCGGGATCGGGCACTCCCGCATGCCCCGGATCACCTCGCCGGTCATCCGGGTGAACGCCAGCAGTTCGTCCTGGCCCATGGCCAGCGTGGCACCGATGATCTCGTGCACGTCCCCGCCCGAGCAGAACGCCCGGCCGGAGCCACGCAGCACCAGCACCCGGACGTCCCCGCGGTGCGGCAGCTCGGCCAGCAGATCCCGCAGGTCGGCGTAGGAGTCGAAGGTGAGCGCGTTCAGCTTGTCCGGCCGGTCCAGCGTGACGGTGGCGATCCCGTCGGCGGCTTCGAACCGGAAATGCCGCCACTCCTGCGTCAGCGGGACCGATCCGCGAAACGGGCTCATGCGCGCACCTCCGCACCTCACGATATCTCGGTCCATTGACTGTCGTCAGGAACAGTGAATACTGGTGCTACCCCGCCGCGGCGGGTGCCGAACGAAGAGGGGCCGCAATGGAGCTGTCGCCCTCCGCCCACGTCGATACCTTCTGCCGGGACCATCTCCCGCCCGCCGAACAGTGGCCGGACCTGCGCTTTGACCTCGGCGGGCTGAGTTATCCCGACCGGCTCAACTGCGCCGAGGCGCTGCTGGACGCAGGCCTTGCCCGGTTCGGCCCGGACCGCCCCTGCCTGCGCACGCTCACGCAGACGTGGACCTACGGCGACCTGCTCCGCCACGCCAACCAGGCCGCCCGGGTGCTGGTCGAGGACTTCGGCCTGGTGCCGGGCAACCGGGTGCTGCTGCGCGGGCCGAACAACCCGTGGCTGATCGCCTCCTGGTTCGCGGTGATCAAGGCGGGCGGGGTCGCGGTGACCACCATGGCCCTGCTGCGGGCCGGGGAGATCGCCGCGCTGGCCGGCATCACCCGGCCGAGCCTGGCCATCTGCGATCACCGTTTCGCCGCCGAACTGGATGCCGCGAACCTCGGCATCCCGGCGATCGGCTACGGCGGGGACGCCGACGACGACCTGGTCAGCCGCTGCGAGGGCAAGGACGCCAGTTTCCCCGCGGTCGCCACCGCCGCCGACGACGTCGCCCTGCTCGCCCCGACCTCGGGCACCACCGGCAAGCCGAAGGCCACCATGCACTTCCACCGCGACGTGCTGGCCATCCAGGACACGTTCGGCCGCCACGTGCTCCAGGCGAGCCCGGATGACCTGTTCCTGGGCACCCCGCCGGTCGGGTTCACGTTCGGGCTCGGCGGCCTGGTGGTGTTTCCGTTCAGCATCGGTGCCTGCACCCTGCTGCTGGAGCGCGCATCGCCTGATGAGCTGGCGGAAGTGGTCGCCGGCCTTGGCGTGACGGCGCTGTTCACGGCGCCGACGATGTACCGGGCGCTGCTGCTGGCCGGGCACCGCGAGGCGCTGCGCGGCCTGCGCCGGTGCGTCTCGGCCGGCGAGCACCTGCCGCGCGCGGTGTGGGAGGACTTCCACCGCGCCACCGGCGTGCGGATCATCGACGGGATCGGCGCCACCGAGATGCTGCACATCTTCATCTCCGCCGCCGGGGACCAGATCCGGCCCGGGTCGACCGGCCTGGCCGTGCCGGGTTATGAGGCGGCGGTGCTCGGCGAGGACGGGAAGCCGGTGCCCGACGGCGAGCCGGGCAGCCTGGCCGTCAAGGGGCCCACCGGCTGCCGCTACCTGGCGGACGAGCGCCAGCGCGCCTACGTGCGGGACGGCTGGAACCTCACCGGCGACACCTACATCAGGGACCCTGACGGCTACTACTGGTACCAGGCCCGCAGCGACGACATGATCATCACGGCCGGGTACAACATCGCCGGGCCCGAGGTGGAGCAGGCGCTGCTCGGGCACCCCGACGTGGCAGAGGCCGGCGTGGTGGCCGCCCCCGATCCCGAGCGCGGCACGATCGTGAAGGCTTACGTCGTGCTCAGGGACGGCGCCGAGGCGGGCCCGGACAAGGCAGCCGAACTGCAGGCCTTCGCCAAGCAGGCGATCGCGCCGTACAAGTACCCGCGCGAGATCGAGTTCGTCACCGCCCTGCCCAGGACCGCGACGGGCAAGATCCAGCGCTACCGGCTCCGCCAGCTCGCCGCCGACGGCTCCTGAACACCCGGGGCACCCCGGCCCGCCAGCTAGCCGGCCCCCGGGGCGGTCTCCTTCTCGGTGTGCGCCGCCCAGTCACTGACGAGCTGGTCGAGCACGGGCGCCAGATTTCGTAGTTCGTCCAGGTGCGCGGGGCCGAGGCGGCTCAGCCGCGCCTCACCGTCGGGGGTGAGCGCCACCCTGGTCAGCCGTCCGTCCTCGGCATCCCGGGAACGCGCGACCACGCCCACGGCAGCGGCCCGGTCGACGAGTTCCACCACGCTGTGGTGGCGCAGCAGCAGGTACTCGGCAAGGTCGGAGATGGTCGGGTCCTGGTTGCCTGGATGGCCCTTGATCGCCACGAGAAGCTGGTGCTGGGCCGACGTGAGGCCCACCGCGCGCGCCTGGGTCTGGCTCCAGTGCAGGAAGCGGCGCAGGCTGGTGCGGAACGTCAGCAGGTTCTGGAAGTCGCCAGCAGACATCTCGGGCACCCCCTCACCGTAGCGTCAGGTAGTTCCTGTCCTCGCGTTCCCCTCGCACCTCTGAGCGTCATGGGCAGCGCCGAGCCCGCACCCGCGCCCATCCGGCAAATATGTATCGTGCTACGATTTAGTTCGGTCGCCAACCGCCTGGCTTGCCCGCCGGGCCCAGTGCGCTGGGCCCGGCGGGCAAGCCGCACGTGTAGTGATGGACGGTCCTGGCCGAACGCCTGAGGAGGGCGCGATGACCGCCGATGAGGAGGCACGCGCCGCAGCTGAGTTGCGGCGGGCCGGCCTGCAATGGCGGCCCGGCTCCGACGACCGGCCGGGCGATCCGGCCTGCCTCCTGCCCCGGGTCTGCCAGGCGTGCGGCGCGGTGGCCGAGTCCGACCCGCCGACGACCTGTCCGCAATGCGGCAGTGAGATCCCCGGAGCCTGAGCCCGCGCGCCGTCAGCCTCGCCCGGCGAGCACCGCCTGGGTCTGGGTCACCTGCGCCACCCGCCGCCCGGCGTCGTCGGTCAGGTCCGTCTGCACCACGATCACCGTCCGGCCCACGTGCAGCGGCCGGGTGACCGCGGTCACCTCACCCGAGCGGACCGCACGGGTGAACACCGTGGCCGAGCTTGTGGTCGCGGTGAGCGCGCCGGGCGGCAGGTTCAGGAAGGCGCAGATCCCGCCGAGGCTGTCGGCCAGCGCCATCAGCACGCCACCGTGCAGGATGCCCCCGGAAGTGCATCGCTCCGGTGCCCAGGCCATCCGGCCCCGGACCTCCCCCGGCGCGGCCGCGTCCAGGACGATGCCGAGGCCGGCCGCGAACGGCATCATGGCCAGGAGCCCGTCAAGCTCGCCGCGGCTCTCGCCTGCCCCGGGCCCGGATGGCGCCTGCTCCGGTGCGGGTTCCGCCTGACCGTCCGTCGCCTGGTCAGGCACATTTTCCTGCGGCCCGTCCGCTTGGCGCTCGCGCACCTGCTCCTCCTGTCCGTCGTCCGCCTGCTCCTCCTGTCCGTCGCCCGCCCGCTCCTCCTGTCCGTCGTCCGCCTGCCCCGCCCGCAGCAGCGCGACCACCTCCTCGTCCGAGGTCTGTGCGAAGTCTTCATACCATTCGCCGATCGCCTGGAAGTGGTCCGGCATCTCCAGGCAGATCACCTCGTCGGCATCGTCCCGCAGCGCCCGGTCCGTCGAGGGCGGCGCTACCGGGACCGCGAGCACCACAGCGGCCGCGCCGAGCGCCCGCGCCACCTGGCACGCGGCGCGGGCCGTCGAGCCGGTCGCGATGCCGTCGTCCACGATGACGGCGATCCGCCCGGCCAGGGACTCATGCGGCGCGTCCCCGCGGAACCGCTGCGCGCGCCGCTGCAGTTCGGCCCGTTCCTTCTGCTCGACCTCGGCGATCTGCGCCTCGCTGACATGGGCGTAACGCACCACGTCCGGGTTGATGACACGCGCCCCCGATTCCCCGATCGCGCCCAGGCCGAGCTCTGGCTGGGCCGGCACGCCCAGCTTGCGCACCAGGATCACGTCCAGCGGGGCGCGCAGCGCGCGGGCCACCTCTACCGCGACCGGCACCCCGCCGCGGGGCAGCCCGAGGACCACGACATCCTCGCTTCGCAGGAACTGCAGGCGGTCGGCCAGCCTGCGCCCGGCGTCGGATCGGTTGCGGAACCCCATGGTGATCCCCTTCCGCCGGTCTGGGGAAGGTGTACCCAGCGGAGACCATCCATGCGATCAACCGGGCGTCCGCACGCGACATAACCTCCCAATCCTGCCCCTGCAACGTTCATGATCATGGCTTTGATGCTCCTCCACCGGCGCCGTACCCATGATCACGGGCACTTTTGGGCGTATGAAGCCAAAAAGTGCCCGCGATCAAGGAAGCCAGGGAGCTGTGCGGGCTGTTTCGCCGACGGGCGGAGGGTGAGTCCGGCGGGGAGGGCGGCGGATATTCACACGGAACTCTCGCGCGGTCCGCGTGGTGTCCTGATGTTCGCCGCCGATGATGGTGCGCGGCACCGCCATCCGCTCAACCGGCAGGAGAACGACGTGGAACAAGGCCGCCGCCGGGGGGTGCGGCCGGCGATGGTCCTGGCTGCCGCGGTAGGTACCGCCCTGCTAGCAGTGGCATGTGGCAGCGGCAGTAGCGCCCCCGCCGCGGCGGGGGATACGGCCTACCAGAAGTCGCTTGCGTTCGCGCAGTGCATGCGCTCGCACGGCCAGCCGGGTTTCCCTGACCCCACCAGCCAGGGCCAGCTTGACTTCCATGCGAACCTCCATGCTGCCCAGTTCGTGAGGGCCTGGAATGCCTGTGAGCACCTGCTTCCGAATGGTGGCCAGCTGACTGCGGCGCAGCAGCGGCAGGCGGTGAGCCAGGCGCTGAGGTTGGTCGCGTGCATGCGCGCGCACGGCCTGCCGGCCATGCGCGACCCCGCCGTGAGTGCCCAAGGCATGGTGCTCAGCCCGCCGCCAGGCGTCCATCCCAGCTCGCCGCAGTTCCAGGCCGCGCTGAAAGCCTGCGGGAACTTCCGGCCCGGCGGTGGATCGTGAGCGGCGTTCACGCCGAGCTCACCCGGGCGGCGTGGGTGGCTGGCGGTCATCCCCAGGCCCAGGTTTGATCGTCGGAGGCCCCGTAGACCCACAACACCACGGTGCCGGTGGCCGCATCGCTGGCCATCGCCAACCCGGTCTGGCGGGGCTGGTTCCTCATGGCCCTGGCTGACTAGACCCAGTTTTCGGAGTTGTACCGCGCCGGGATGGATGGCGGTCAGGTGAGCAGGGTGCGCAGGAACGCGCGGGTGCGGGCGCCGTCGGTGTACTCGAGCGCGACGAAGTCGGTCACGCCCGCCTCGGCGAGCGCGCCGATCTGGGCGGCCACGGTGTCCTCGTCGCCGACGATGGCCACGTCCGCCGGGCCGGAGGCACCCTCGCGGTCGAGCATGGCCCGGTACGACGGCAACTGGCCGTAGATGGCGAACACCCGGGCGGCCCGCTCCCTGGCGCTGTCCGGGTCGTCGGTGACGCAGACGGGCAGGATGCACACCACGCGCGGGCTGGGCCTGGCGCTTTCCGCCGCCTCGGTGATCGTCGGCACGATGTGGTCGCGCACGGTGGCGGGCCCGGTCATCCACAGCACGGTGCCGTCGGCCTGCGAGCCGGCCAGCCGCAGCATCTGGGCGCCGAGCGCGGCGATCACGACCGGGACCCGGCCGGGAGACGGGGTGGTCAGCGCGATGTTCGCCCGCAGGGTGGTCCCGGTGAACGAGGCAGGCTGCCCGTCAAGCAGCGGCAGCAGGACCGCGAGGTACTCCTTCATGTGCAGGATCGGCTTGCTGAAGTCGTAGCCGAACATGTCCTCGATCACGATCTTGTGGGACGGCCCGATGCCGAGCACCAGGCGGCCGTCCACCGCCGCCGCGACGGTCCGCGCCTGCTGGGCCAGCACGGCCGGGTGCCGCGGGTAGGTGGGCACCACGGCGGTGCCGACCTCGATGCCAGGCACCTGGCTGCCCGCGACCGCCAGCGCGGTCAGCGCGTCCACCCCGAAGATGTTGCTCATCCAGGCGGAGGCGAACCCCTGGTCGGCGGCGCGCTGCAACTCCTCGCGCAGCGCCGTCATCGGGCTGGGGCCGGACGGGTCCTGCAGCGATACGCCAATCCTCATGGTGCGCCCTCCCACGCCTTGGCCGCCTGGCCATCTCATTCCGCTTGGCCCATTCTGCTGGGCCGGGCGCCCGATTCGCCCGGTTACCCGCGAACCGCCGGCGCCCGCTTGCCACGGCAGGGCCTACCCACCGGCGCGTGCCTCGCGCGCGTGCGCCACCGCCACCTCGGCGGCCAGTGCCGCGTTGTCGGCGATCAGCAGCCGGTTGACCGTCACGCTGCGGCCCCCGCTCAGTTCATGAACGAGGGACAATACGGCAGGCGTCACAGACTGTCCGGCCACGCCCTGGCGGTGTACCTGGCTGACCGCCTCGGCGATGATCTCCTCCAGGTCCACGGCTGGGTCCGGCGGACGGGCGAGGAGAAGCCCCGAAGAGCCGTTCAGCATCCAATGCAGAGCGGCGATCCGGGCAGCTTCCCCGGCACTGGCGGCGACCGCGGACACCGGCGGGCCGCCGCCCGCGCTGTAGAACAGCGGCAGGGTGGGCGTCCGCCAGCCGAGGACCGGAACCCCCAGGGTCTCCAGCAGTTCCGCGGTGGCCGGAACGTCCAGGATCGACTTGGCGCCCGAGGACACCACCATCGCCGCGGTGCGCGCGAGTTGCGGCAGGTCGCTGGAGATGTCCAGGCTCTGGGCGAAGCCGCGGTGCACGCCCCCGGTGCCGCCGGTGCCCATGAACCGGATACCGGTGGCCCGGCACACCGCCAGGGTCCCGCCGACCGTGGTGGCGCCGAGCGCGCCTTGCACCACGCAGGCGGCCAGGTCACGGGCGCCCACCTTGCGGGCGGACTCCCCTGCCGACGCGAATCGCTCCAGTTCCGTCCCGGTCAGGCCGACCCGGACGGCACCGTCGGCCACGCCCACGGTGGCGGGGACCGCGCCGGCCGCGCGCACCCGTGCCTCCGAAGCCAGCGCCACCTCCAGGCCCTGGCGGCCAGGGAAACCGTGGGAGACCAGCGTGGTCTCCAGCGCCACCACGGGCCCGCCGTCGCCGAGCGCGGCGGCGACCTCCTCGGCCAGCACCGGCGTGAACGTCATCGCGTGGCTCCCCTCCCCGGTACGCACCGGCGCGGCGGCTGGCCTGGCTGCACCGCGGCCGTCACGGCATGGCCCCCATCCTGGTCACGGCGCGGGCGGCCGCGTCCAGCCCGAGGCGGATCCCGCCGAGCAGGTAGCCAGCCGCGAACGCGTCACCGGCGCCGGTCGCGTCCACCGCGTGCACCTGCTGCGCGGGGTGGGTGACCCCGCCGATCCGGACCCCGCGCGGCCCCAGCTTGACCACCATCTCGCTACCGGGCACCTCCCCCACCAGGTCCGCCTCTTGCTCCGTGCCGAATACGACCCGCGGCCGCAGCCCGGCCAGCAGCGAGCGGAAGCGGTCCACGCCATAGTCTCGCAGCGCCGCCGTGGAGGAGAGATCCACGCTGGGCCGCGGCAGCCGCCGCGCCGCGGCCAGGGCCGCCCCCTGGACCGGCTCGCGCAGCAGGCTGTAGCCGGGCAGGTGCAGCCGGGTGCAGCCGTCGAACCAAGCGTCCATCAGATGGCCCGCGGCCAGTTCGGTGCCCACGCCCCTGTCGGTCAGCATGGACCGGGACCGGCCCCGGTCGGAGAGCGAGACCACCACGCCGGTCCGCCCCGGCAGGACGGGGCCGGCGAGCTGCACTCCCCTGCTGGCGAGTTCGTCGGCCACCAGGCGGCCCGCGGGATCGGCCGCCCGCGCCGCGATCAGCCGGGCCCGGCCGCCCAGCGCGGCGATCCACGCGGCCACGTTCGCCGCCTGCCCCCCGGCACCCGCTGAGGTGGCGGCGGGGGTGTCGGTCTCCGGCTCGACGGGCCCGGCCAGCGACACGATCACGTCGAGGTGCGCGTCCCCCAGGACGCAGATCATGTGCGTGACCGCGGCATTCCTGCCCCCCTTGCGCGAGCTACCGGGCCTGCGCGCCGTAGTCCAGCAAGGCGTGCGGCCGCAGGCTCCTCAGGTAGTACCCAGTTGAAGTCGCGGACCCCAGGTACTCGCGGTCATGGCGGCCTGGCTATCTCCGCACGGCTGGCCGTGGCCCGATCCACCCCATCAGGGCGGGCTGCCGGAGCCGGGGTTCGAGGCGGGCAGGCCGGAGCAGATGCTGGATCCGGCGTTGCGGCTCTGCACGAACGTGGGGCTGCCGTAGCCGCCACTGCCGCTGGCGGAACCACTGGCGTGCCCGGCCAGGGCGGGCTTCCCGTGGCCTGGCTTGCCGTTGCCGGGCTTGCCGTTGCCTGGCTTGCCGGTCCGCGGCGCGGGCGGCCGTGTCAGCCCGCCGAAATCGGACCCGAGGACCAGGGTGACCGGGCCCGCCGTACCCGTCGGCCGGGCCGGCTCGGCCAGCAGGTCCTGCGCGGCGGGGCTGGCCTTGAGCGACGTCATCAGGGTGTAGGCGCTGTCGGCCTGCGCGGTGCCCGAGTAGGTCACGGTCGTGGTGCTGGTCGGCGCCGCGTTGGCCACGCCGGTCACGTCGTAGCCGAGCTTGCGCAGCCGGGCTGCGGTCCGGCCGGCGAGCCCGCCGACGCCGGTACCGTTGAGCACCTTCACCTGCACCTTCCCTGGCGGCAGCGTGGGCAGCGAACTGCGCCACTGCTGGCCGTCCTGGAGCATCTGGAAGATCACGTCGGCCTGCGGCTGCTCGGGCAGCAGCCTGCCCGGCTCGGCCGGGTCCGGCACCGTCGGCATCGTGACCAGCGAGACGTGCTTGGCGCTCAGGTGAACGAGGCTCTTGGCCAGTCCGAGCAGCTTGCTGACCGAGTCGAGGCCCTGGTCCACGGTGAGTGCCTTGGTGGCGGTATCGGCGATCTTCAGTAGCCGCAGCGAGTTGCTCAGGACGCCCTGGCTGTTCACCTTCTGGATGGCCGAGGAGATGAACGCCTGCTGCAGTTCGATCCGCGGCAGGTCACCGCCGACGTCCCCCTCCGCCGAGACGCCGTGCCTGGTGCGCACGTAGGCCAGCGCCTGGTTGTAGCTGAGCAGGTGCTTGCCGCCGGACAGGTGAAGCCCCGACCACCGGTCCCGGTAGCCGCCGGGCGGCACGCAGACCTCCACCCCGCCGAGCGCGTCCACCATCGCGCGGAACGAGTTGAAGTCGAACATCACGAAGTGGTCGAGTTTGACGCCGGTGAGGTCGCGCACCGTCCGCACCGCGCACGACGGGCCGCCGATGTTCATGGCACCGTCGATGATGGCGGCCTGGTACGGCCCCCAGATTCCCACACCGACGCCCGGCCGGGCCTTGCACCCCGGCTCGTACACGATCGTGTCCCGCGGTATGGACACGATCAGTGCGTGCGTGTGCGCCGGGTCGAGGTGGACAAGCAGCAGGTTGTCGGAGTTGCTTGTGTTCAGGCTCGGGTTGCTGCCGAACCCCTTGCCCTGCCCCTTCCTGGTCTGCGAGCCGAGCAGCAGGACGTTCTGCGCGCCGTAGACGGACCGGTGGGTCAGCCCGCTGACGCTGACGACCTTGATGTTGCCGGTCAGGTGCCGGTAGACGATGTAGGCGCCGAGGCTGGCCACGACCACGATCACGGTCAGGAAGGCGCCGCAGCCGTAGGCGGCCTTCCTGACGGCGCTGAGGTGCCGCCAGTGCCCGCCCCGGGGCTGGTCACCCGGATAGCCGTGCCGACGGCGGTGGCCCGCCGACTGGTCACGCATCTGCGCTCCCGTCAGGCCCGCCACCGGTCCTGGTCACTGGGTCCTGGCGGGCATAGGACAGGCCTGGGCCCGGCACGAGCAGGGCCGGCACCTTCGGCTTGCGCAGACGCTATCCGCGGCGGGGGTGACCGCCTCAGGAACTTTGCCCGAGCAATGCCCACTGCAGACCTGGGCATCATTCCATGGTCATCATCGGCGCCACGGGCTGTGGAAAAGCCAGGTCACTCCCTGGAAGCGACAGCATGCCCGGCCGGCCGCCCGGGTCAGCCCGCAGCCGGGCCGCGGCCGCACGGCCAGGGAATGACCACGGGCCCGGCGCGGTTTCCATACCCCGCAACGGTATTGACTTCAGGCCCGCTACCCAGGGAGGAACCATGGCGACGGTCGAAGTGACCGCCGAGAACTTCGAGACCTTGATCGGCGGCGCCGATCTGGCCCTCGTGGACTTCTGGGCGTCATGGTGCGGTCCCTGCCGGATGTTCGGCCCGGTCTTCGAGCGCGTGTCGGAGCAGCACGAGGACGCGGTGTTCGGCAAGGTCGACACCGAGGCCCAGCAGGCGCTCGCCGCGTCGTTCGGTATCACGTCGATTCCGACCCTGATGATCATCCGCGACAAGGTGATCCTGTACGCCCAGCCCGGCGCGATCTCCGAGTCTGTGCTGGAAGACCTGATCGCCAAGGCGCGTGAGGTGGACATGGACGAGGTCCGCGCCAGCATCGCCGGGCAGCAGGCCACCACCGCCTGAGCGGCACTGCCTTAAACGGCACGAATCAGCCGCGGTAATGGGCGGATAACTCCCCAGGCAAGTTCGGCACCGCACCGGGCCAGTGGCGCTGCGGCACGACCTGCACATTCCATTGGCTGACGAGATGCCCGATGTCAGACACGCAATAGACTCTGAGCATGGCCGCGTTGCAGTGAAGCCGCTGCCGAATGCGTTGCGCCATCTAGTACGCATGGCCAGCTACCTGACCGCTCCGCATGCGGCCGAGCGCAGGCGATATCACCGAGCGACGTGAACCGTATGGGCATCGCCGAGCTGGGCCATGCTCGGCAACGGTCCCGACCCGGCTTGCACGTCGCACCCGCGACGTGTGTCGGGCTACGACTGCACGTTCGCGGACGGCGCCAGCATTACCGGATGGCCAAGGCCGCCGCACGGGCCACGAGGGCCGGGCAGTAGGGATCGTCGAACGCGCTCGTCGACCGAGTACCTGGCCTACGACCACGGCCAGGACCGCGGCGCGAACATCGCGGACCTGCTGCTGGGATCCGATCTGGTATAAAGCGGGCTACCATCCTGCAGCCTTCGCTGGCCCGAACGGTTACCACACCAGGCCCCGCGCAAGTGGATTCACCGCGGCGCGAATCGGCTGCCTTTCGCTATGGGATCTACGCCGGGGTGAACCTGACCGCTGACGCGGACAAGCTCTTCGAGGAAGGCACAGCCCTGGACGACCGTGGGCGGCGAGCAGCCGGATCCCCAGGAAGGGCATTGCATCTGAAAGTGGCCGCCGACGGCACGGCGTTCGATACCTGGGTGACCTGGGGCGCCGCACAGCGCTCCACGCTGGCCTGGACCCAGGCCTGCCTGGAGGAGGCGTGGGTGATCCTCAGTGGCGAGGACGCCCGGGCGGCCGAGCGTCGACATCGCCGCGCTGCGCGCCGACATCGACGCCCTGCACGGCACCGGAGGCTGACCTAGACCCCGCCCGGCCGTGGGGGGCCGCGGCCGGGCGGCCCGCCTCATTCGTGCTCCAGGCGGGTGGCGGGCCAGTCGAGCATGCGGGCGCCGATGACCGCGACCTGGAGCGCGAGCGCGTCCGCGGGCCGGCCCGGGTCCCTTCCGGTCAGTTCCCTGACCCGGGCCAGCCGGTAGGTGACGGTCCGCACCGACAGGTGCAGGTCCCGCGCGGCCTCGGTCGCGACACCGCCTCTCGCGTAGTAGGCGTCCAGTGTGGCCAGCAACGGCGCGGCGCCGCCCCGGGCCCGCGTCAGCGGCGTGAGCAGGGTCTGCACCAGGTCGGTGATGGCCGCACGGTCCCGCAGCAGCACCTGGTAGATGAGCAGGTCCGCGGCCTTGACGACCTCGTCGGCCAGACCCAGGCGCTGCGCTGCGTCCAGGGCGTCCGCCGCCTCGTCGTAGGAGCGCACCACACCGCTCGGCCCCGGATAGGACCGGCCGAGGGCGATCCGCCAGGGCGGTGGCCCCTCGCCGGCCGGGCTCGCGGGCATCGGCGCGGTGGCCGGTCGCCTGGCGGGCCAGCGCACCGGCCAGGGCACGGGCCACCCCGGCCGCCTCGTCGCCGCCGACCGATCCCACGATCACCACCAGCGGGCCGCGCCGGCTCACCACTAGCGAGGAGGACGGCGCCGCGGCCTCGGCGGCCACGGCGTCGATATGGATGCCGGTCAGGCTCACGCTGCCGCCGCTTTCCGCGGAGCCCACCAGCATCACCTGGTGCGGGCCGGCCAGCCGAAGTCCCAGCCGCTCCCCCCTGGCCAGCAGGTCGGCCACGGCGCCCCGGCCGGACAGCAGGTCCTCGAAGAACTCGCGGCGCTCCGCCTCCTCCCGGCGGGCGACCGACAGGTAGGCCCGCTCGAACCCGCCCGCGGCCGCCGCCACCGCGTCGTCCGCGGCGTGCAGCACGGCCAGCACGGCGGCCCGCAGCACCATCGGCGAGTAGCTGCCGGCGGGCAGTTCGCGCCACAGCCGCCAGGTCGCCGACAGGTACAGGTCGACCAGGCCGCCCAGGGCAACCCCGCCCTCCGCGGCCTGCTCCCCGGACCGGGCGTACCCGGCAAGTTCCGCGGCGGACAGGCGGCGCCCGCTGCCAAACGCCTCAAGCACAGCGGGCAGGTAGTCGCCGAGCAGCCCGGGCGGGACACCGCCGGCCTCGCGGCTCGCGGCGCGAGTGATCGCCGTCAGGTCCGGCCCGCTGCCGTGTGCAGTCACTCCAGGCACCGCCTTCCAGCCGGGCACGCCTGCCCAAGACCGGCCATGGCCTGCTCCGGGCTGCGTTCTCGCCGGCTCCACATTTTGCCGGAGACAGGCAATATATCGGGGTAATTATTAGCCGATGAGTCACGGAGACCTTATGCGATCGGCAAGCAATAGTTAAGACATGAGTCCGGAACGGCCGGACCCGGCAGCCGGCGGGAGGTCACCATGACGGTCCGCAGTCAGGGAACCCCCGCCGCCGTGTCCGAGCCGCTACGGCCGGCACCCGGATTGGGCAGTCAACCGGGGCACTGCTCATCCCGGCGGGCCTGGCCGCGCCCGTGCCTGGGCACCTCGATGGTGCCTGGGCCGGGCTGGCGAGCCGCGCCGCCCGCGAAGGGCGCTCCAGGCGGATAAGCAACGACACAGGCGGGAGGAAGGCCGGACGATAAGCCAGTGAGGGCCATCGGGTAGCCATGGCAACTCTTCAGGTCCCTGTCTGGGGCTGGGCGGCGCTTATCGCCGCCCTTGTCGTGTTGCTCGGAGCGGACCTGCTGGCGAGTTCCCGCCGGGACGGCCTGGTCAGCATGCGGGAAGCGGCCGGGTGGACGCTGGCCACCGTGCTGCTGGCGGTGTGCTTCGGTGCCCTGCTCGCCATCACCTCCGGGAGCACGCCCGCCGGGCAGTTCTTCGCCGGCTGGCTGACCGAGTACAGCCTCTCCATGGACAACCTGCTTGTCTTCGTCATCCTGATCAGCCGGTCCCAGGTGCCGAGCAGGCTCCACGGCCGCGTGGTGCTCGCGGGCATCGGCGTCGCCGTGGTGCTGCGCGGCGCCGTCATCGCACTCGGCGCCGCCGCCCTGCACCGGTTCGGGTGGCTGGAATATCTGTTCGGCCTGTTTCTCCTCTATACGGCGGCCCAGATAGCGCGGCACCCTAACGTGGCAGCGCCGCCCGCCGGAACCGGCGCCGGCCACGTCCCAGGCGAGTTCCCGCGGTCCGCCCGGCCGCCTGCGGGCACGGCCGTGGTACCGCCCGCCATGGCGGCGGACGCGCCTGCAGGGACGGCGGGGCGCATCGCCGCACGGCTGACCCGGCGCGGCACGGCCAGGGTGCTCGCGCTGGTGATCGCGCTCGGGGTGGCCGACGTCCTCTTCGCGGTCGACTCCATCCCTGCCGTGTTCGGGCTGACCCGGGATCCGTTCCTGGTGTTCAGCGCGAACGTGTTCGCCCTGCTCGGCCTGCGCCACCTGTACTTCCTGGTGGCCGGCCTGCTCGCGCGACTGGTCTACCTGCAGGCGGGCCTGTGCGTGGTGCTCGCCTTCATCGGCGTGAAGCTGCTCGCCGAGGCGCTGCACGGCTCCGGCGTGACCAGCATCGGGCCGGTACCGGTGCCGCAGGTCGGCGCCTGGCTCTCGCTGGCGATCATTGCCCTGGTGCTCGGCGTGACCGCGCTGGCCAGCGCGCTGGCCACCCGGCGGCAGGCCAGGCAGCGGGAACGGGCCGACCGCGCGGTCTGCGGC
>CAVXMG010000008.1:0-27033 GCA_963762735.1 uncultured Actinomycetes bacterium
ATCGCCTTCCACATATCTACCAACGCTGTGGCGCGCCCGGGGTTGCCTCCGCGCGGCGTTCATTCACCCCAGCGACCAGGGTGTCGATCAGTTCCGGTGTGACGCCGAGCCCGGGGAAGGCCGCGAGCGTGGCCAGCGGCATGTTGCCGATGATCGCCAGCAGTTCCTCTCTGCCGAGGATGCCGCCAGGCCTGCCGTCCGGGCGGGTGCCCAGGGCGTCGCGCAGCGCCTGCCCGCCCGCCGGGTCGGAGAGCCACTCCGTCAGCGTCGAGGTGCCCGACAGCGGCAGGGCCGGCAGGGTGGCCGCGACCGTGATCGCCGCCGACAGCCGGATGTCGCGGGAGGAGGCGCCGACGCAGATGCGGAACTCGCCCGGTTCCAGCACCCACCGCCGGTGTACCGCCGACCAGTAGGACAGGTCGCGGGCGGTGAGGGTGAACGTGATGTCCTGCCCGGCGCCCGGCTCCAGGCCGACCTTGGCGAACGCCTTCAGCTCGCGCGGCGGCCGGGCCACCGCCGCGGCCGGGTCCCCCACGTAGACCTGGACGACCTCATGCCCGGCGCGGCCGCCGGTGTTGGTGATCGTGCACCGCACCGTCACCGCCAGGTCGCCGGCGTCCGCCGAACCGGCCTGGCTGATCCGCAGGTCACGGTAGGAGAAGCTGCTATACGACAGGCCGTGGCCGAACGGGTAGGCAACCGGCAGGCCGAGTGCGTCGTAGCCGCGGTAACCGACGAACACCCCCTCGCCGTACCGGACGTGCCCCTCCTCGCCGGGAAAGTTCAGGTACGCCGGGCAGTCCGCCAGCCGCAGGCCGATGGTCTCGGCCAGCCGCCCGGAGGGGTTGACCGCGCCGGTCAGCACGTCCGCGACCGCGGATCCGATGGCCTGCCCGGCCAGCCAGCACTCCAGCACCGCCGACGCGGCGTGGTCCCAGGTGCTGGTGCGGACCGCGCCGCCGTTGCACAGCACGGCCACGATCGGGGTGCCGGGGACCGCCTGGCGAGCCGTTCCAGCAGGCTGGTCTGGGCGTCCGGCAGGTCGATGTGCGCCCGGTCGAAGCCCTCCGATTCCTCGGCGGGCGGCAGGCCAAGGAAGACAAGGACGACGTCGGCGCCGGTGGCCGCGCTGACGGCCTCGGCCACCAGGTCCGGGCCGGGGCCGGCCGTCCGGGCCGGAGCGGGCTGCCGTCCGTGGCCGGGCCAGGGGAGCTGCCGTCGATCCGGTACCCGGCGGCGAACCGGAGCGTGGCCCCCGGCAGCGCCGCGGCCAGCGCGTCCAGCGGCACATCCACCTGGGTCGGGCTGACCTGGGAACTGCCCGCCCCCTGGAACCGGGGCGTTCGGGCGAACTCGCCGATCACGGCGACGGTCCGGCCGGCCATGCCGGTCAGCGGCAGCACCCCGTCGTTCTTGAGCAGCACCAGGCTCTGCGCCGCGGCGCGGCGGGCCAGGGCATGATGCGCCGCGGCGTCCAGCCCGGCGGGCTCGCGGCGGCGGGACCGGAGCACCAGCCGCAGCACGCGCCCGGCGGCCCGGTCGAGGATTGCCTCGTCCAGGTCCCCGGCCGCGACCGCGTCGATGATCGCCCGGTCGCTCACCCCGAGCTTGGGCGGCATCTCCAGGTCCAGGCCCGCGCGCAGCGCTGCGACCCGGTCGTGCACGGCGCCCCAGTCGGAAACGACCATGCCGTCGAAGCCCCACTCCTCGCGCAGCACATCGGTGAGCAGCCACCGGTGCTGCGAGGCGTACTCGCCGTTGACCTTGTTGTAGGAGCACATCACCAGCCACGGCCGGGCCGCGGTGACGACGTGCTCGAACGCGGGGAGGTAGATCTCCCGCAGCGTCCGCTCGTCGACGTCCGCGCTGACCCGCATCCGGTCGGTTTCCTGGTTGTTCGCGGCGAAGTGCTTCACGCAGCCGCCGACCTGCTGCGACTGCAGCCCGTCGACCATCGCCGCGGCGAGCCGGCCGGACAGGTGCGGGTCCTCGGAGAAGTACTCGAAGTTGCGCCCGCACAGCGGGTGCCGCTTGATGTTGACTCCCGGGCCGAGGACCGCCGCGATGTTCTGGGCCCGCGCCTCCGCGCCGAGGGCGGCACCCACCTCCCGGGCCAGGTCCGGATCCCAGGAGCAGCCCAGCGCCGAGGCGGTCGGGAAGCAGGTGGCGGGCTCGCTGGCCCGCAGCCCGGCGTCGGCGCCGCGCTCTGGCTGCTTGCGCAGCCCGTGCGGGCCGTCCGACAGCATGACCGCCTCGATGCCGAGTTCGCTGACCGGCGCGGTGTGCCAGAAGTCCGAGCCGAGGCACAGCGCCGCCTTCTGCGGCACGCTCAGCCCGGCGAGCAGTGCGGCTATTGATTCGTCGTCGGCCATGGCTGCGCCCTTCTGCTCGCGTGCTGCCCCGTGGCGGCGGAGTGCCGGCCGAGCACCATCGCGAGCATGCAGCACAGCGTCCCGAAGACGAGCCACCCGGTCGCAGCGTGCTCCAGGACGGGCCGGTGCCGAACAGCATCTGGGTCAGCCACGGCCCGAGGATAGTGGCTGCCCGCCCGCAGGCGATGCCCAGGCCTGCCACGACCGCGCAACTGCGCTCAGCAGCCGCCGGAGCCGGACCCGGTCACCGGCCGCGATGGTGCCGGCCAGGCCGGTTGGACTACTGGCCTGTGACCGTGCCCGCGGTAGCGCCGGTGCCCGGCGCTGCCGCTCACCACGTTGGTCCGCGCCCGGCACCGCCCGCGGGCAAGACCCCGGTTCGCCCGGATCTGGTACCGCCGCGGCGAGCAGCGTGTCGGCCGCCGCGCCAGATTCTTTGGTCATGGTTGTGACGATCACGCCCAAAGAGGGGCGTCGTTGTCACGATCACCACAAACGCGGACTTGCGGCGGCTGGGGGGGCGCGGCTGCGGTCAACACGATATATCGTGGATCCATGGGAAAATTGCTCCTGATCGTGCTGGCGGCGATCGCCGCGTTCATGGTCCTCTCGATCGTGGTCTCGGCGCTGCATTTCGTCTTCTGGGTCGCCGTGGTGGCCCTGATCGTCGTCGTGGGGATGCGGCTTACCGGCGGCGCCCGGCGCCGGTCCCGGCAGTAAGCCCCGCAGCGCCGCTGCCTGCGTCCACGTCGGTGGGCCGGGCAGTGGCCGCTGCCTGAATCCGCCGCTCAGCCAGACGGGTACCCAGTCAGCGCGGGCGGGTCCCAGGCCTTCGGGTTCCAGCCGCCCGCGACCTTCCTGCCGCCGAACCCGGTCGCCCGCAGGAATCCGTCCGCCGGGCCCGGCCGGGCTGCCGGAACCGGCGCGCTCGCAATGGCGGCCGAGGTGGCGCGGGGGAGCTGGGCCGCGGCAGGCGCCAGGCCCGAGGCCGGCACGACGAACTCGGTGATGGAGTAGGCGGGGAACGTCACGCTGGCGCTGCCGTTGCTGAACGCCTGGGCGGGCCGGCGCACTATCGCCGTGGGGTCGGCCTGGCCGTACTGGAACACCTGGGCGGTCGCGCTGGCCGCCAGGCCGCCCACCGTCAGCGGGCTGGCCAGGGCGTGGTGGGTCTTGTTGATGACGATGGCGGTCAGCGCGCCGTCCGAGCTGCGCTGTGCGGCGTAGATGGCCAGCTTGCCCTGGGCGGCGCTGGTCGCGCGGACGCTCGTGTCGCCGAAGGCCGATCCCTTGCCGTCGTAGTCCAGGTACATACGGAACGCGAAAGCGCCTGGGTCGGAGAAGGCCGGCGGTCCCCACAGCGTCGCCAGGTCCACGCCCTCGCGGCCGAAGATGCCGAGCACGTCGGCCTCGGCCAGGCCGCCGTCGACCTTGTCCAGGGCGCCGAAGTTGTACTCGGTGATGGCCACCTTGGTGCCCGGGTAGTTCTGCGCGACAAGCTGCTTCATCCGCGGGATGGCCATGACCGGCTGGTTGATCCAGCTCTGGTCGACGTAGTGCGGGTCCCACAGCATCCGGGTGGAGCGCAGCCGCAGCGCCTGGGTGGCGGGGTCGTCGGCCTCACTGTCGACGTTCGCTTCCTGCGGGTACCAGTGGTTGTCGAAATAGTCGAGCAGGCGCACGCCGGTCTGCTGCTGGTAGGCCCGCAGCTGGCGCAGGTACCAGGTGGCGAACGGGACCCCGCCATGGCGGGCCATGTCCGGCGGCACGGCCCCGCAGCTGTGCGAGGCGCAGTACTGCTGGTCGTAGCCGGAGTAGAACAGTGAGCTCCAGCCCCAGCCGGACGGGCCGATCGTCCGTGCCGCCGGGTCGGCAGACTTGATGGCCGCGGCGACCGACTCGGTCTTGCGCAGCATCTCGCCGTAGGTGGCCCCGACCGGGTGCACGTCGCGGTGCGTCGCGAACCAGATGTCGGGCTCGTTGTCGAGCTGGTAGAACTGCACCCCGCCGGCGGCCGCGCCGCCGTACTTCGTGTCCAGGTAGCCGACCCACTTGGCGACGAAGGAGGCGCCCGCCCGCCTGCTGGTGTCGGCCGGGTCGTTCCCGGTGATGTACTGCCCGCTGGTGTTCACGCCGTTGCCGCAGTCGGAGTCGTAAGGATCGGCAGCCTGCTGCGGGCCGTACTTGGCCACGCTGAACCCGCACGCCTGGGCGCGGGATTTGGGCGTCCACCCGATCAGCGGCACGGTGATGATGCTGTCCGCGCCGTCGCGCCGGTTCTGGCCGATGAACTGGTCCGCGGTGGACCCGCCCGGCAGCGCGGCCGGGTTCTTGACCGTGTTGGGGATGTTCTCGAAGTACCAGTCGCTGGCGTGGTTGGCGGTGTCGAGCAGGTAGTTGTACCTGGTGGTGGCGTTGCCGCCCCAGCGGACCACGGGGAGCTTCAGCTGGCGCTCCAGGCCGGCCGGAGCAAAGTTCATGCCATAGATGTCGCGGTTGATCGCGTGGCGCCCGGTGGTCAGGCTGATGCTCAGCGCAGGGCCGGCGGCAGCGGCGCTGTCTGCCGACGCCGCGCTGCTGGCACCCGCTGCGGCGCCGATGCCTGCGAGCATGATCGCGGTGGAGACCAGGGCCACGGATTTGCGACGCATGAGCGGATCCTCTCGGCGGGGGCGGCCGCGGAGGAAACAGTAGCGGCCGCGTGCCCGCGCCGCCGCCCGATCGGCAACGGGCCGGATCACGCCCTGCTCCGGCCGACAGCCCGCCCGAGGTTGTCGACACGCTGCTCGCCTGGCCCCGGCACGCCGACTGGATCTAGCTTTGCCTTGATGGCCTTCACCGTGCCCGAGTACCTGGCCGGGACGGCACGCCGCGATCAGGGCGTCCGCGACTGGATCGCCGGTCTGCCGGGCATCGTTGCTGGCCTGGCCGACCGGTGGTCGCTAGCGGTGGGCGAGCCGTTCCAGCCGGGCGGGCAGTGCTCGTGGACGGCGCCGGCGGCCGGGCCGGACGGGGCGGAGCCTGTTTTGAAGATCGGGTTCCGGTTCCCTGGTGGTGAGGAGCGGGACGAGGCAGCTGGGCTGCGGGTCTGGGGCGGGAACGGGGCCGTCCGGGTACAGGCCGCATGCCAGAGCGAGTCCGAGTATGCGCTGCTGGTTGAACGGTGCGTGCCGGGTACGCCGCTGGGCCAGGTGCTGCCCGAGCCCGAGCAGGACCGGGTAGTCGCCGGGCTGCTGCGCCGGCTGTGGGCGCAGCCGCACGCGGGCTACGCGTTCCGGCCGCTGGCGCAGATGTGCCAGGCGTGGGCGGATGAGTTCGAGGAACAGTACGCGACCCCCGGCGCGGCTGACCGGATCGATGCCGGGCTTGCCCGGGACGGGATCGCGTTGTTCCGGGAGCTGCCCGCGACAGCAGACAGCCAGGTACTGCTGTGCACCGACCTGCATGGCGAGAACGTTCTCGCCGCCCGGCGGGAGCCGTGGCTCGTCATCGATCCCAAGCCGTATGTCGGCGACCCGGCCTACGACGTGCTGCAGCACATGCTGAACTGCGAGGACAGGCTGGCCGCCGACCCAGGCGCCCTGGCGGCCAGGATGGCCAGCCTGACCGGGGTCGACGCCGCCAGGGTGCGGCGATGGCTGTTCGCCAGGGCCGTGCAGGAGTCCATCGGCTCTCCGCTCATGCGCCAGCCTGGTGCTCAAGGTGGGGTTCCGGTTCCCCGGCGGCGAAGAGCGGGACGAGGCGGCCGGCCTGCGGCTGTGGCACGGGAACGGGACCGTCCGGCTGTACGCCGCCCACGAGAGCGGCTCTGCGTACGCGCTGCTGATCGAGCGGTGCCTGCCCGGCACCCGGCCCCGCGGACCGGATCGACCCGGGGCTCGCCAGGGCCGGGATCGCGGTGTTCCGTGCCCTGCCGCGGACCGCGGCCAGCCAGGTGCTGCTGTGCACGGACCTGCACGGTGACAACGTTCTGGCCGCGCGGCGGGCACCGTGGCTGGTCATCGACCCCAAAGCCGTATGCCGGGCGGCTCGCGCCGGAATTGGGTTGACTCCGTACTGCGGTACGGCTGCTAGCTTGCGAGACATGGCAGGGTTGACCATCGGAAAGCTCGCCGCCGGAGCAGGGGTCGGCGTCGAGACCGTGCGGTTCTATCAGCGCCGGGGACTGCTGGCGCTGCCGGAACGAGCGGGATCGGGGTTCCGTGAGTACTCCGAGGACGACCGGCAGCGGCTGGACTTCATCCGGCGGGCCAGGCAGCTTGGGTTCACCCTCGGGGAGATCAGCGACCTGCTGGGAGCCGGGGACGGCCAGCGTGCCGACGACATCATCCGGGCCGCCGAGGCGAAGCTCGCGGCGATCAGCGAGCAGATCAGGGAGCTTGCCCAGCTTCAGTGCCGGCTGCGACGGCTGGTTCGGGTCTGCGCGCGCGGTGACAGCGACGACTGCGCGGCCCTGCACCTGGGGAACCCGGCACTGCTGGAGGACGGCCCGGAGCCATTTTCCGAGGCAATCATGGAAGGAGCCGCAGGGTGAGCGCCAAGATCGTGACCGACGAGACCTTCGAGGCCGACGTGCTCAGCGGGCCACGGCCGGTCATCGTGGAGTACTGGGCGCAGTGGTGCGGCCCGTGCCGGATCGTGGGCCCGGTGCTCGAAGCCATTGCGGCCGAGCACACCGGCCAGGTCGACGTGGTGAAGCTCAACGTCGACGAGAACCCGAAGACCGCGCAGCGCTACGGCATCCTGCACGTGCCGACGCTGGACCTGTTCCGCGGCGGCGAGGTGGTCAAGCAGGTGATCGGGGCCAGGTCCAAGTCTGCGCTGCTGCGCGAGTTCGCCGAGTTCTTCTAGTCGCCGCCCGTACTCAGGAGGCCTTGCGGTCCAGGCGCTGCAGGAGGTCGTGGGCGGCGAGTTCGATCTCCTTGTGCCGCCACTCGGCGGCCCGGTAGTAACAGGCGATGATGCCCATCCGGTGCAGCCGCCGGAAGTCGCCATAGACAAACGCGTACCTGGCCTTGGTGTGCTCGCGGGCACCGTCGGTGAGCCCGAGGTGCCAGCGGGCGTATTCCTCCCAGGAGTGCGCCTTCAGGAAGGCGTTCTGATCCTCCGCGCGAGGCTGGACCTTGCCCCAGTCGCTGTCGAGCACGTACTGCCCGGTGTCGATGAGATGCCGTGCCCACGCGACGCCGTCTGGATTCACCGAGTACGAAGCCACCGGGGCATCCTGCCCGGATACCGGGCCGATACGCCTATCGCTGGCGCCCGGTTCACCGGGCATCCGCCGCCACCGGGCGCAGATCGGCTCGTGCTGGCGCAAGCGAGCGCGGGCTGGCCTGTCCATCACTGACCGGGAACAGTTCTGGAAGGATGGCCGGCATGACATTGCCTGCCCTCCCCGAGGAGTCCTTCCAGCGCGTGCTCTGCGTCGTCGCGCACCCTGACGACATGGAGTACGGCACGTCCGCGGCCGTCGCTCGCTGGACCGCGCACGGCATCGAGGTCGGTTATCTCCTGCTCACCCGCGGCGAGGCCGGCATGCCGAACCCTCCCGAGGAGACGGCACGCCTGCGCGTCGCCGAGCAGCAGGCCGCCTGCGCCGTCGTCGGCGTCAAGCACCTGACTGTTCTCGAACATCCGGACGGCGTGCTCGTCTACGGCCTCGACCTTCGCCGCGACATCTGCCGGGAGATCCGCCGGTTCAAGCCCGACGTCATACTCCGCACCGGTTACGAAATCGAGACTCCCTATGGCTTCGACCAGGCCGACCACCGCGCGGCCGGGCTCGCGACGCTCGACGCGGTGCGCGACGCGGGCAACCGGTGGGTTTTCCCGGAGCAGGTCGACAACGAGGACCTCGAACCGCACGCCGTGCGCTGGCTTATCGCCCCCGGGCTCGCCGGCTTCGGCGCGACCCACGGCGTCGAGGTCACGGGTGAGCCGCTGCGCCGCGGCATCGCCTCGCTCGAGGCGCACGCCGCGTACCTGGCCGCGCTCCCGGACCACCCCGCCCCCAGGGACATCATCCCGAAGTTCGCCGCGATGAGCGGCAAGGCCATGGGCGTCGAGCACGCCGTTCTGTTCCGCGCCCACGACCTGCAGGCCCCACCGGAGTTCTTCACCGAAGCCATGCAGGACTGACTCGGGGCCTGCGGCGCCGGCACCTGGACACCGAAAGGGCGCAGCGCCCGGCACCATCGCGGCCGCCGGCTGGCAAGGTCGTAAGCCGCATCGGCGCTAGCCGTCGATGAGGGCGGCGGCGATCCTTGCGACGTGCTCCTCGGGCCGGCCGAACAACTGGCCAGCGCCGTGCGCGCGCTTGAAGTAGCGGTGCGCGTCGTGCTCCCAGGTGATGCCGATAGCCCCGTGCAGCTGGATCATCTGTCCCGCGGCCCGGGTCAGCGCCTGCGAGCAGTGCGCCTTCGCCGCGGCCGCGAGCATCCCGAGCCTGGCTGAGTCCGCACCTGGGTCCGCCCCGGTGCCGGCGGATGCCCCGGTGCCGGTGGACGCCTCGTCGTCGGCGGCGAACGCCGCGGCGTAACACAGCGACCGCGCCGACGCCACCAGCACATGCAGGTCGGCCATCCGGTGCTGAAGTGCCTGGAAGCTGCCGATGGGCCGGCCGAACTGCACCCGGGCCTTGGTGTAGGCGACGGTCAGCTCCAGTGCCCGCTGCGCCGCGCCCGCCTGCTCGGCAGCCAGCGCGATGCAGGCGAGGTCCCGGGCCCGGGCCAGCGCCCGGGTGCCCGCGCCGGGGCCGAGACGCCGCGCCGGTGCTCCGTCCAGCGCGACGACGGCCAGCGGCCGCGTGGTGTCCATGGTGGTCACCGCGCGCCGGTTGACACCGCGGTGCCATGGGTCCACCTCGAACAGGCCGACGCCGTCCGGCACTCGGGCCGCGGCCAGCAGCACGCCGGCGGTGTCACCGTCGAGAACATGGTGCGCCTCGCCGGTCAGCACCCAGGCGTCCCGCGGGCCGGTGCCCGGGCGGGCGGCGAACGCGGGCTCGGCGGGATCCCAGTGGCCGGCTTGGGCGCCCAGGCCAGCGCCGCGATCGCCGCGCCGCTGGCGATGCCGGGCAGCAGCCGCTGGCACGCCTCGTCGTCGCCGGTGGCCAGCAGGGCCTGCCCGGCCAGCACCGCGGACCCGAGCATCGGCGAGGGGACCAGGCAGCGGCCGAGTTCCTCCAGCACGATGCAGGTTTCCACCTGCCCGGCGCCCGCGCCGCCGTAGCGCTCGGCGACGGCCAGCCCGGCCACACCGATTTCACCGCACAACCGCTGCCACAGCGACACGTCGTAGCTGGGCCCGCCGTCGGAACCGGGATCCCCAGCCGGGCTGGGCCAGGCGGGATCCGGGCGCCCGTGCCGTGCGAGCAACCCGCGGACCGCGTCGCCCAGGTCGCGCTGCTCCGTGCTCAGCTCCACGCCGGCTCCCCGGTGGCGCTCGGCTCCCCGGTGGCGGTCGGCTCCCCGGTGGCGGTCGCCTGGCCGGTCGCACTGGCCTGGCCGTCCTCTGGCACCGAGATCGCGGCCATCACCCTGGCCCGGTGCTCGGCCTGGCTGCCCCACGCCCCGGCCAGCGCGCGCACCTTCAGCAACCACAGATGCAGGTCGTGCTCCTCGGTGTAGCCGATCGCGCCGTGCACCTGGAGCGCTGCCCGGGCGGCCCGGCGGGCCGCGTCGGTGCACGCGACCTTCGCCGCCGACACATCCCTGGTCATGTGGCAGCTGCCGGTGTCGAGCGCGCCAGCCGCGGCGTCAAGCAGCGGCCCGGCGAACTCCAGGCCGATCGCCACGTCGGCGAGTTGATGCTTGACCGCCTGGAACGCCCCGATCGGGCGGCCGAACTGGGTCCGCTGCCCGGCGTGCCGGACGCTGGCCTCCAGCAGGGCGCGGCCCGCACCGAGCAGTTGCGCGGCACAGGCCAGCGTGCCGGCATCGAGCGCCCGGGTCACCGCGCCGGTCACCGCGGGGCCCCGGGCCAGCACCTGGCTGCCGGTCACCTGCGACAGAGACCGGCCCGGGTCCACCGACCGGTACCGGGCACCTGTGCTGGCGAGCCGGACCACGTCGCCTGAGGCGAGCAGGACCAGGCCGGCGGCATCCCCGTCCACCGCCCACGGCAGCCACGGCGGCATGGCCGCCGTAGCGATCAGTTCCCCGGCGGCCAGCCCGGCGAGCCACGGCGCGGGCCACACCCGGTCGGCCAGTTCTCCGGCTGCCAGGTCCCCGTCCGCCACGGCTGCGACCCTGGCATCCCGGGGCAGCGCGGCGAGCAGCACAGGAACGGCGGCGACCGACTCGGCCACCGGGCCCGGCACCGCGTGATGCCCGAGTTCCTCGCAGGCGACCACGACGTCGGCGAAGCTGGCGCCGAGACCGCCGTCGGCCTCGGGCACGGCCAGCGCGGTAACTCCTAGTGCGGCGAGGGCGTGCCAGACGGCCAGCCCCGGAGCACGGTCTCCGGCGGCCCAGGTCCGGGCGGCGGCGGGCACATCGGAATCAGCGAGCATGTCGTGCAACGACGCGGCGAACTGCGCCCGCTCGCCCGACCGGCCGGGCGTCATCGGGGCAGCCCCAGCAACCGCTCGGCGATCACGGTGCGCTGGATCTCGTTCGTGCCCGCATAGATCGGGCCGGCCAGGGAGAACAGGTAACCGTCCAGCCAGCGCGCCGCCAGCCCCGGGTCTCCGGCCAGTTCCGGGTCTCCGGCCAGTTCCGGGTCTCCGGCCAGTTCCGGGTCTCCGGCCAGTTCCTGGTCCCCGGCTAGGCCCGGGTCTCCGGCCAGCCCCGGGTCGCCGTCCGGCCCCGGGGAGGCCAGCTCGGCCAGCGGCCCCAGCAGGTCAAGCGCGGTCTCGTGTAGCGCGACATCCAGCTCGGACCAGAACACCTTGCCAAGGCTGGACTCCGCGCCCAGGCTGCCGCCCCCCGCCAGCCGGGCGGCGGTCGCGTGGGTGTGCAGCCGGTAGGCCCGCGCGCCGATCCACGCGTCCACGACCCGGTCCCGCAGCGCGGTGCCGGCCGGGTCGCCGGCCTGGCGCCACAGTTCCACGAGGCGGGCCGCTGCCGCGCTGAACCGTCCCGGGCTGCGCAGCGACAAGCCCCGCTCGTGGCTGGCCGTGCTCATCGCGATCCGCCAGCCGTCGCCGGGCTCGCCGATCACGTCGGCGGCGGGCACGAACACCTGGTCAAGGAAGATCTCCGCGAACCCGGCCCGGCCGCCAAGCTGGCGGATCGGCCGCACCGTGACGCCGGGAGCGCGCAGGTCGAACATCAGGTACGTCAGGCCACGGTGGCGCTGTGACCCGGGTTCGGAGCGGAAGAGGCCGAATGCCTTGTCCGCGAACGCCGCGCGGGAACTCCACGTCTTCGTCCCCGACAGCAGCCACCCCCCGCCGGCCGCCGTGGCGGTGGCGCGGATCGCGGCCAGGTCACTGCCCGCGTCAGGCTCCGACCAGGCTTGCGCCCAGACCTCGGCCGCGGTCGCCATCGGCGGCAGCACCCGGGCCCGCTGCGCCACGGTCCCGTGCGCGAACAGGGTCGGCGCCAGCAGGAAGAGCCCGTTCTGGCCGACCCGCACCGGCGCGGCGGCGGCGTAGTACTCCTCCTCGAAGACCAGCCAGTCAAGCAGCGGCGCGTCCCGGCCGCCGTAGGCGAAGGGCCAGGAAACCACCGACAGTCGCGCCGCGGCCAGTTCGTGCTCCCACTCCCGGTGCGCGGCGAACCCCTCGGCGGTGTCCACCGACGGCAGCGGCCGCGCGGGCACGTGCGCCCGCAGCCAGTCCCGCACCTCGGCCCGGAACCGGCCGGCCGGTTCGCCCGGGCCGCCCGGGTCACCGGAACCGGCCGGGTCATCCGGGCCGCCGCTCACCCGTCCGCCTGCTTCGCCGCGCCGTCCTTCATGCCGTGCGCGTCCAGCCCGGCCAGCGAGTCGCCCGAAGTCTCCGCATTGTGCGCGTGCGCCAGGTGGTGCAGGCCGAACACCGAGTCCATGCCAGGCCGCATGCCCATCAGGTCCTCGCACTGGTTGACCGCGCGCTTGGCCAGGGCCAGGCCGAACGGCGGCATCGTCGCGATCTGGTCCGCCAGGCCGAAGGTCACCTCCGCGAGCGACGCGCGGGGCACCACCCGGTTCACCATGCCCAGTTCGTAGGCGCGTTGCGCACCGAACCGTGCCCCGGTGAACAGCGCCTCCTTGGCAAAACGCGGCCCGAGCATCCACGGGTGCGCGAAGTACTCCACGCCGGGGATCCCCATCCGCACCACCGGGTCGGCGAAGAACGCGTCGTCGGAGGCCACGATCAGGTCGCAGCACCAGGCGAGCATCAGCCCACCGGCGATGCAGGCACCCTGGACCATCGCGATGGCGGGCTTGGGCATCTCCCGCCAGCGCCGGCACATGCCGAGATAGACCTCCATCTCCCGGGCGTACCTCGCGTCCGCGCCCGCGCGGCCCACGTGGTCCCACCACAGCACGGCCTGGCGGTCGAAGGAGGTGTCCACGTCGCGGCCCGGCGTGCCGATGTCGTGCCCCGCGCAGAAGTGCTCGCCCTCGCCGGCCAGCACGATGACGGATACCTCCGGCGAGTTCACTGCCCGCGCGAACGCCGCGTCCAGGGCGTAGGTCATCGCCGAGTTCTGCGCGTTGCGGTACCGCGGCCGGTTCAAGGTCACCACGGCGACCGGCCCGCGCTCCTTATAGAGAACCGGGCCCTCCCCGTCGGCGGCGTGCTCGGTCAAGATTCCTCCCGCAGTACTCGCTTGAGCGGCTTGCCGGCCGGGGTGCGGGGCAGTTCTTCACGGAACACGACCTGGCGGGGCACCTTGTAGCCGGCCAGCCGCTCCCGGCAGAACGCCAGCACGGCCGCATCGTCCAGGGCGTGACCGGGCCGGGTGAGCACGTACGCCTTGCCGACCTCGCCGAGCCTGTCGTCGGGCACCCCGATGACCACCGACTCCGCGACGCCGTCCAGCCGGGCCAGCACCTGCTCCACCTCGGCCGGGTAGACGTTGAAGCCGCCGCAGATGTACATGTCCTTGAGCCGGTCGGTGATCGTCAGGTACCCGCCGGCGTCAAGGCGGCCGATGTCGCCGGTGTGCAGCCAGCCGTCGGCATCGATGGCGGCCCCGGTTGCCTCCGGGTCGTTCAGGTAACCGAGCATCAGGTTCGGCCCGCGCAACAGGACCTCGCCAGGGTCGCCGGGCTTGGCCTCTTCGGCGTCCGGCCCGGCGATCCGCACCTCGAAGCCGGCCGCGGCCCGGCCCGAGGTGGTCGCCACGGTCTGCGGATCGTCGCCCGGGCGGCACATCGTGGCCACGACCGCCTCGGTCAGCCCGTAGGCGGTGAGCACCGACTCGAAGGTCAGCTCGCGGCGCATCCGCTCGATCAGCGCGACCGGCACGGTCGCCGCCCCGGTGACCGCGAGCCGCAGGCTGGACAGGTCGTGCGCGGCCCGGCCGGGGTGATCGAGGATCGTCTGGTAGATCGTGGGCGGCCCGGGCAGTACGGTGATCCGCTCGGAAGCGACCAGCGACATGGCCCGCCCCGCGTCGTACACCAGTTGCGGCACCAGGGTCGCGCCGCTGACCAGGCACGCCAGAATGCCGGCCTTGTAACCGAAGCTGTGGAAGAACGGGTTGACCACCAGGTAGCGGTCCGTGCCGGTGAGCCCGCCGCACTCGGCCCACGCCCGGGCCACGGCCAGCGACTGCTGGTGCGCGGTCATCGCGCCCTTGCACCGCCCGGTGGTGCCCGAGGTGAACAGGATGTCGCTCACGTCCCCCGGCTGCACCGCCGCGGCGCGCCTCTCCGCCGCGCTGGCGGGGACCGCCGCCGCCCGGTCCAGCAGGTCTGCCCAGCCGATGACCCCGGGCTCCGCGTCATCGCCGGGCGAAGCCTGTGTGGCATCCGGCATCGGCACGCGGACCACGAGCCGCAGTTGCCCAGGGAGCGCGCCGGCCACGGGGAGCCGTTCGGCTGCTGTGTAACTTTCAGCACTGGCGCCGGCGTGCGCCGCTTCGGCAACAGCAGCATTCGCGGCGGTACGCAGCGCGGCGAACCGGTCGGCACCGAGGAACCGGTCGGCAACGATCAGCACGGACGCGCCGCTGCGGACGATCACGTCGAGCGCCTCGGCCCCGGTGAACCGGGTGCTGACCGGGACCAGTGTCGCGCCCGCGGACAGCGCGCCGAACGCGGCGAGAATCCAATGGTGTGTGTTCGGAGACCAGATTGCCACCCGGTCTCCGGGAGCCGCGCCCTCGGCGATAAGCGCCCGCGCGACCGTGGTGGTCTGCTGAAGTAGCTGGTGATAACTGATCCGCGGGCCCCCCGGCTCGGCGAGGGCAGGTCCGTCGCCGAACTTCCCAGCCGCGCCTGCGATAGCGGCCGGGATGGTGAGCTCCACCAGGTGCCCTCCAACGAAGCAAGTGCTTGGTAGGCTGAGCCTACGCGCGGCGGGCAGTTGCTGGCCAGCCACGGAGCTCCCGCGGGCCTGCAACCCCCCCTGCGGGCCCGCGGGTCCGTCGCAGGGAGACACAGGGTTGCGCTCCAGCCCGCAGGACGAGCAGTTCCGCCGCGGTATCCGCGAATGGCTCGATGCCAATCTCACCGGCCGTTTTGCCACGCTGCGCGACGCTGGCGGCCCCGGGCGCGAGCATGAGGCACATGCCGAGCGGGTGGCCTGGAACCGGCACCTGGCGGCCGCCGGGTGGACGTGCCTCGGCTGGCCGCCCGAGCACGGTGGCCGCGGCGCCACGCTGGCGCAGCAGGTCATCTTCTACGAGGAGTACGCGCGCAGCCGGGCCCCGGCGCGGGCCGGCTACCTGGGCGAGGAACTGCTCGGGCCGACGCTGATCGCGTGCGGCACGCCGGAGCAGCAGCGCAGGTTCCTGCCGCCGATCGCGGCGGTCGAGGAACTCTGGTGCCAGGGCTACTCCGAGCCCGGCGCCGGCTCTGACCTGGCCGCGGTGTCGACGGCTGCCTATCTCGATGGGGACCAGTGGGTGATCACTGGGCAGAAGGTGTGGACGTCGCTGGCCGTGGAGGCGGACTGGTGTTTCGTGCTGGCCCGCACGGAGCCGGGGTCCAAGCGCAGCACGGGCCTGTCGTACCTGCTGGTCCCGATGCGGCAGCCAGGGGTCACGGTCCGGCCGATCCAGCAGCTCACCGGCACGTCGGAGTTCAACGAGGTATTCTTCGACGGCGCCCGCACCGACGCTGACCTGGTCGTCGGCGAACCCGGCGACGGCTGGCGGGTGGCCAGGGCCACGCTGGCCATCGAGCGCGGCGCGGCCACCCTGGGCCAGCAGGTCGGGTTCGAGCGCGAACTGGACCGCCTGGTGGAGCTGGCCAGGCAGACCGGGGGGAGCGCCGATCCGCTGGTCCGCGACCGGCTGGGCCGGGCATGGATCGGCCTGGAGGCGATGCGCGCGCACGCGCTGCGCACGCTGGCGGGCGGCGCGGGTGGCACCGGGCCGTCGGAACTGAAGCTGCTCTGGTCGCGCTGGCATCAGGAACTGGGCGAGCTGGCCATGGACGTGCAGGGCGCGCCGTCGATGGTGGCCCGCGGGGCGCCCTACGACCTCGACGACTGGCAGCGGCTGTTCCTGTTCAGCCGCGCCGACACGATCTACGGCGGGTCCGACGAGATCCAGCGCACGATCATCGCCGAGCGGGCACTCGGCCTGCCGCGCCAGGCCAGGGCATGAACCCGCCGGAGCCGCCAGCCGGGCGGGACCTGCTCGCCGGCAAGGTCGTGGTCGTCACCGCGGCGGCCGGCACCGGCATCGGCTCGGCCGTGGTGCGCCGCTGCTTCGCAGAAGGCGCCCAGGTGGCCATGAGCGACGCCCACGAGCGGCGGCTCGGCGAGGCACACGCTGAACTGGCACACGAGTTCGGCGCCCGGGTGTGGTCGCAGGTGTGCGACGTGACCGTCGAGGAGCAGGTCGGGGCGCTGATCGACGGGGCGGTGCGGCACTTCGGGCGGATCGACGTGATGGTCAGCAACGCCGGTCTCGGCGGCACAAGTTCGGTGCTGGAGATGACCGACGAGCAGTGGTCGCGGGTGCTCGACGTCACGCTGAACGGCACGTTCCGCTGCACCCGGGCCGCGCTGCGCCAGCTTGTCGCCCAGGGCCGCGGCGGCGCCGTGGTCAACAACGCCTCGGTGCTCGGCTGGCGGGCGCAGCCGGGCCAGGCGCACTACGCGGCGGCGAAGGCAGGGGTGATGGCGCTGACCCGGTGCGCGGCGCTGGACGTCGCGGCGCACGGGATCCGGGTCAACGCGGTGGCGCCGAGCCTGGCCGCGCACCCGTTCCTGGCCAAGGTGACCAGCGAGGAACTGCTCGCCGAACTGGCCAGCCGGGAGGCGTTCGGCCGCGCCGCGCAGCCGTGGGAGGTCGCCAGCGTCATCGCGTTCCTCGCCAGCGACTACGCCTCCTACCTGACCGGTGAGGTTATCTCGGTCAGCAGCCAGCACCCCTAAGCGCGGTGCGCAAGCCAGTCCTCGGTGTGGCGGTGCCGGCCGAGGCCGACGGCCTCGAACTCATCAAACGCCGCACCGCGGATCACACCGAGCTGGCGAAGTGCCTG
Source organism: uncultured Actinomycetes bacterium (assembly GCA_963762735.1). Taxonomy (GTDB): domain Bacteria; phylum Actinomycetota; class Actinomycetes; order Streptosporangiales; family Streptosporangiaceae; genus DASXKD01. Next base: position 16,965 of record CAVXMG010000008.1, read on the forward strand.
GTTGAAGGCCCAGTGCGGGCTCGAGGCCCGGTCGGGCGGCGGCCAGCCGAACTGGGTGGTGGCCGGTCCTAGCCAGATCTCGCCGTTGAGCCACACGACCGTTGCCTGGGTGCCGGTCCCGCCGAACATCTCCGCTTCGAGGTAGCCGATCGGGCCGGTGTGCGAGACCTGGCGGGCGAGGGCCTCGACGCCCGCGGACAGGTAACAGAACGTGTTGCCGAATGTGTTCCTCCCGCCGCCGAGGCGGCCGAGCACCGCTGGCGTGATGAGGACCAGGCCGTAACCCCGGGACAGTTCGACCTCCGCGGCACCCGCCTGGCCAGCAGCCTGGGCCGCCACCTCATGCGGCCCTGCCAATGCGCGCAGTTCGTAGGACACCAGGGACACGATGCCGCCTGCCGCCGCCGGCTGGCAACTCGCGCTGGCGTGACGGGCGTTCCCGCGGCCGCGGCTAGATTTCATGCCATACGCAGCCCGTGGCTGGCCGTCGGCGATGGATGGGGGCAGGCCGGTGAACTCTCGCATTCTGCTCCGCGGCGGGCTGGTCGCCGACGGCATTGGCGCCACCGCACGCCGGGCCGACGTGCTGATCGAGGGGCCCGTGATCGCCGCCGTGGGGAGCATCGATGTGCCGCCGGGCGAGTGTGCGGCGATCGATCTGGCCGCGGGCAGCGTGGTGTGCCCGGGGTTCATCGACGCCCACGCGCACGCCGAGGGGCCGCTGCTGGCCTCCGGGCGGGTGGAGGGCGCGCTCGCGCAGGGCGTGACGACGCTGATCGTGGGCCAGGACGGGGAATCGTGGATCGGGGCTGACGCGAACACGGTGCGTTACCTGAACCGGTATTTCGCGCCGGTCAACGGGACGCTGGAACCGGTCAGGGACTTCGGCGTGGCCGCCTTCCGCCAAGCGGTGACCGGCCGGCTGGTGCAGAACGTGGCCGTGCTCGCCTCGCAGGGAACCATCAGGCACAACGTGGCCGGGATGGCTGCCGGTCCGTTGGGTGAGGCGGAGCGGGCGGCGGCGCGGCGGCAGGTGGAAGACGCGCTGGCCGAGGGTGCGGTCGGGCTCTCCAGCGGGCTCGACTACCTGCCGAGCCGGTTCGGGGCCGTGGGCGAGGTGGCCGAACTGGCCCGGCCGCTTGCCGAGGCCGGCCGGCCGTATGTGTCGCACCTGCGCGGCTACGGCCCGCACGTCCGGGCCGGGCTGGCCGAACTCGCGGCGGTCGGGGCAGGTGCCGGGGCCCGGGTGCACGCCAGTCACCTGTGGGGGGCGCCGGCCGACATCCAGGCCGCGCTCACCGCCGCCGACGAGGCCGGGGTGGCCGTCACCTACGACATGTACTTCTACCGGAAGTCCAGCACGATCCTGGCGCAACTGCTGCTCCCGCCCGAGGTACAGGCCGGCGGCCCGGACCGCACGCTGGCCGTGCTCACCGATCCGGGGCAGCGGGCGGCCCTGCTCGCTGGTGAGAAGCTCACCGAGTCATACCTGCGCAACGTCTACCTGGGCACCGTGCCCGGTGACCGGGCCGGGGCCGCCGGGCTTTCTGTGGCCGAGGCGGCGGCGCGGGACTCGCGGCCGCCGGGGGAGTGGGTGCTCGATCTGCTGGCCGCAGCGGACCTTAACGTCGGCGGCCACCTGGACCGGCCCGGCGTGACCGACGATCAGCTTGCCTGGATCTGCTCCCACGACCGGCACTGCGCCGGATCCGATGGCATCTACCGGGGCCAGCATCCGCACCCGCGCGGGTATGGCGCGTTCGCGCGGCTCGCCGGGCACTACCTCGCCGCGGGCTCCGAGACCGGGTACCAGCAACTGGCCCGGCACCTGGCCACCAGCGCGGCGGACGTTTACGGCCTGCGCGACCGGGGCCGGATCGCCCAGGGTATGGCCGCCGACCTGTGCGTCCTCGGCGAAGGCGGGCCGGCCGCGCACGCCACCGATGACCGCCCGCGCGAACTGGCGACCGGTGTTGACTACGTCTTCGTGAACGGCGTCCTCGTCTGGGCGGATCGTCACGCCGTGGCGGGCCAGCTCCCCGGCCAGTTCGTCAGTTAAGGATCTCTAATGGTGGGTGTTACAGATCCATCGACAGCCCGGTCGCCCAGGTACAACTGAGCGTCACTCGCGTAACCTCCCACCAGCGGTTGACCCCGCTGTCGCGCTACGCTTTTAGCATTCTGCAGGCAGGGGTGGTCCCGGTGATGGCAGGGCCAGGAGACGAGAAAGCAGCGAGTGCGGTGGGCCGTGGTCACCTGCGCGCGTCGCATGCCGACCGCGAGCAGGTGATCGGCACCCTCAAGGCCGCGTTCATCCAGGGGCGGCTCACCAAGGGCGAGCTGGACGTGCGGGTGGGCCAGGCGCTGGCCTCGCGGACCTATGGGGAGCTGGCCGCGCTCACCGCCGACCTTCCCCCCGGGCCGGCCGCAGCCCCGCCGCGTAAGCCCGCCCGGGTGCGGACCCGGGCGCCGATGGGCAAGGTGATGGCGGGCGCTGTCCTGATCGTTCCGGCGCCCGCCGCGTGGGTGGCCGCCTTCCTGGCTGATAGCGAAATATGGGCGAAGATTGCCGTCTATGCGACGCTCGTCTATTTCATGGCCTGGATGGTTGCCGGGGCGCAGATCATTGCCAGCTGGCATGACAAGCGCTCCCGCGGGCAGCTACCGCCCCGGCGCGCGCAGAGCGGGCAGGCGCTCGAAGGTGGGCAGAACACCGGAACAGGCGATGAGCTGATCCTCAGCGAAGCCCGCAGCGATGTCCGTGCCCCTCACCTGCCCGGTCATAGAGTTATCCAGCGTCTCTGGCAGTCAGTGCCGACTCGCCGGGCTAGCGCAGGCCTGTGCACCTAACGGTCGCCGTATAACCAGGCTGTCACGGCCTGTAACCTCAATCATTGAAGATCTTTAGTACCGCGGGTGCGGCAGCTGGCCTGATTTCGGCGCTGGCCGGGATGCTCATCAACCGCCATCGCGAGGACCTCGACTGGCAGTGCCGGCCGGGCGCTGTGGTTCGCCCGAGTGGGGCACTGGCCGTCGGCGGTTGCCCGGTTCTAACCGGGGAGGAGCAGGCGGTGCCAGGTGTCGGTGAGGAAGCGTTCGTATCGTTGCGGGCTCCAGCCCCGCTGGCCGACCAGCAGCTGGTAGAGCTCGGCGGAGTTGGTGGCCCAGACGATGTCGGCGGCGTCGCCGAGGTCCAGGCGCAGCGGGGTGACGGTGGCGAGGTCGGCGACGAAGCGGCGCATGTTGGCGGCGCGGCGCTCGGCGATCTGGTCCCACAGCGCGGCCAGGTCCGGCTCGGTGTGTGCGGCCTGCTGGATGATGGCGAGCACGACCGCCATGCGGGGAGCGATCGCGGTGACTGCCGCGGCGTAGAGGGCGATCTTGGTTTCGGCGTCGGGGGCCGCCTGGACCGCCCGCACGTAGTCGCGCTGTTCGGCGGGGATGGCCTGGTCGGTGCCGGAGACTGCGGTCTCGATCAGCAGCCGGGCCAGTTCGGGCTTGCGGCCAACTGAGGCGTAGACGGTGTCAAGCGCCACTCCGGCCCGCTCGGCGATCGCGGTCATCGGGGTGGCGGTGTATCCGCGTTCGGTGAACAGCTCCCGGGCGGCGTCCAGGATCGCCGTCCGGGTGCGGGCGGCGGCCTGGCGGCGGCGGGTCGCGTCATAGCGCCGCTTGACAGGTGCTGGCATGGGGGTCATGATACAGATATTCGTCCGAAGCTATTTCGGGCCAATATGGTGGAGGGCCCGATGAGCTACGCATTCACCTACGACGTGCCGATCAACGCCGAGACCTACGCCCGCATCAAGGAAGGCCTTGGCCCGCAGCGCCCGGACGGCCTGATCGCCCACGTCGCCTGGCGCACCGACACCGGGCTGCGCTATGTCGATGTCTGGCAGTCCAAGGACGATTACAAGGCCTTCGCCGAGCAGCGACTGCACCCGGTCGTCCACCCGTTGCTGCAGGAAATGCTCGGCTTCGTGCCGCCCGAGCCTGCCCTCACGGTGCTCGACGTCATCGACGCCTGGACCGGCCGGGCATCCCGACTGACCTGCCCGACGTCAGGTGCGGCAGTTCTGTGCTTACTGGCCGGTGGCGATCAGGGTGTTGATGATCTCGGGCAGATGACCGGCGATGGAGTTGTGGCCGTCACCCTCGAGGGTTCGCAGTTCGGCGTGGGGGAGGTGGTCTCTGAGCCACTCAGCGTGAAATAGGGGTACGTGCTGGTCTTCTGTGCCCTGCCAGATGGTGACTTGGCGGACGCTGGCCAAGGGGAAACCCCAGTCGCGAAGGGTTGCCAGGCAATCGTCAGTTGCTCCTTGGCTCCCGGAAACGGCGGCTGCTCTGAGGAACGAGGCGATCCACTCTGCGTATCCCTGGGAGAGGAACCGACGGGCCGCATCGCTGTTCGCTTCCGCGGCGATGTTCTCGGCCTTGACGTTTGCGAGCTGGGCGACGAAGGCATCGACCGCCTGCCGGAACCCCTCGATGTCGCCCGCGAAAGCTAGTTGGTTGTCCTCATCGGCCTCGTACCACGCCCGCACCGGGCTTGAGACTTCAGCCTCCGTATAGGGAGCTGTCCCGGCGATGACCGCGGTCGCCAGGCAGCGATCGGCCAGCAGCGCATCGCAGGCGAGAGCGTAAGGACCGCCTCCTGACCAGCCCAGGTTGAGGAACTTGCCAGTCCCCAATGCGTCCAGAATGGCCGCGGTGTCGCCGGCCGCATCAGCGACGGTGCGCCCAGCTTGAGGCGTGGAGTGGCCGTAGCCCGGCCGGGCGTAGAGGACGGTGCGGATTCCCATCGGTGCTGGGTCGAGTCCGGCTGGAAGCGGTACCAGGCCGCATGGGGTGCCCGTGTGGAACACCAAGACTGTTCCGTCCGGGGGACCGGACACCAGGGCTTCGAGCAATCGGCCGTCACCGGTGTAGATGTTCACGCTCTCGGCTGCGCCCATGCGATTCTCCCTCTCAAGCTGGCCTGTCATCGCAGGTACGACGCCACCTCCGGGCCGAACTCATCGCGGATGGACGCCGGCCATGCTCGCCCGTCGCCACGGTCACCGGACTGCGTCCAGCCTCGCGCGCTGGTCGGCGGTCAGCTCCAGGTCCACCGCGGCCAGGCTCTCGTCCAGTTGCGCCACCGAGGAGGCGCCGACCAGCGGGATCACCGGGACCTCCGCGCCGATCAGCCAGGCCAGCACCACCTGGTTGACCGTCGCCCCGGCGTCCTTGGCCACCTGCCGCAGCGCTGCCAGCCGGGCGGGCGTGCCCGGATGGTCGAACTCGGCGTCCAGTGGCTTGTCCTCACGGGCGTAGCTGCCGTTCAGCAGCGGGGAGTAGGCGACCATCGCGAGCTGCGGTTCGGCCCGCAGGTAGCTGAGCAGGTCGCCGCCGAGCACTCCCTGCTCGCCGTCGGGGGAGAGCGGGCCTGGCAGGTCGGTGCGCGGCCGCAGGTAGCTGTAGTGGTACTGCAGCACCTCGTAGCCGGGTACCCCGGCCGCCGCGGCCAGGCTGCGGGCCCGTTCCACCCGCCACGCCCAGTGGTTGCTCACCCCCAGCAGGCCCACGGTGCCCTCGGCCACCAGTCCGGCGAATGCATCCACGGTCTCGGCCAGCGGCACCGCCGGATCCTCGATGTGCGCGTACAGCAGGTCCAGCCTGGCCATGCCGAGCCGGTCCCTGCTGCGTTCGGCGGACTCGCGGATCACCGGGGCCGACAGTCCTTCGGCATTGTCGGTGAAGCTGGTACCGGGGGCCAGCGGCCGGGCACCGAGCTTGGTCGCGATCACGATCTCGTCGCCGACGCCGCGGCTGCGCCGCCAGCGGCCGAGCAGTTCCTCGCTCTCCCCGCCCTGGGTGCCGTTGACCCAAAACGCGTAGTTCCCGGAGGTGTCGATGAAGGTGCCGCCTGCCTCCACGTACCGGTCCAGGACCGCGAACGAGGTCGCCTCGTCGGTCGTAGTGCCGAACCGCATGGCGCCCAGGCTGAGCACGCTCACCTCGCGGCGGGTCTTTGGGTCCGTGCCAATCGTGCGGTATTTCACGTGGTTCCTCTCCAGCCACCCGGTCCTTCCCGGGCGCTGAGCACGAGTCTGGATGCTGGAGCGCGCTCTAGGTCAAATCGCGCGGCCAGACAGCCGCTCGGGGTGGCATCATTCAGCCTGGCTTGGCGGCCGCCTCGCCGGTTGCCTGGCTGGATGCGGCGAGCGAGCCGAGCAGCGCGAGCGACCTGGCGGTTCCGGAGCCTGGCTCGGCGTGATAGATCACCAGGAGCTGGCCGCCCGAGTCGCCGATGGACAGCTTCTCCCGGCGCAGCTCCAGCATGCCGACCTGCGGGTGGCGCATCCGGGCCGGCGCGCCCGCGAGTGCCTTGACGTCGTGCCGCGCCCAGAGCTGCCGGAACGGCTCGCTGGCCAGGGACAGCTCGCCGACGAGCTGCGCGATCCGCGGGTCGTCGACGTCGGTGCCGATCGAGGCGCGGAACGACGCGACCATGGCCGCCGACGGCCTGCTCCCAGTCGGGGTGCAGGTCCCGCTCGGCGGCGTCGAGGAACACCGACCGCAGCCGGTTGGCCCCCGGCCGGATGCTCGGGCGACAGGGCGGTCGCGAGCCGGTTCGCGGCGAGCACGTCGAACATCCGGTTCTCCACGAACGCGGGCAGCCCGAGCACGTCGAGCAGTTGCCGGATGCCGGTCGGCACCACCTCGCGGCGGCGGCCGCCTCGGCGCGCGGCGGGCCGGGCGGCGGACAGGCTCAGCAGGTACTGCGTCGCGGTCGCGTCGAGCCCGAACACGCGGGCCAGCGCCTCGAGCACCTGCGGCGACGGGTTGCGGTCGCGGCCCTGCTCCAGCCGCAGGTAGTAGTCGGCGCTGATGCCGGCCAGCGTCGCGACCTCCTCGCGGCGCAGGCCCGGCGTGCGCCGCACGCCCGTGACGCGCAGCCCGGCGTCCGCCGGGTCCACCAGCTCGCGGCGCGCCCGCAGGTACTCGCCTAGCGCGTTCGACCTGGTCACAGCCCATGGTACGAGCCGCGCGGCGGCCCAGCCTGGTCCTGTCACCCCCAGGATGACGGGGGCGCTGGCTGTTCTGCCGCCGGAGCACGTGGATGTGCTCCGGCGCGAGCCCGCGGGCAGGAAGGAAGCCATGACATCCCACGACCTCCCCGGCGGCAGCTACCGGGTCGCCGATCTCGAACTCACCCGCGTCGGCTACGGCGCCATGCAGCTGGCCGGCCCCGGCGTGTTCGGCCCGCCGAAGGACCACGACGCCGCGATCGCCGTGCTGCGCGACGGCCGTCGACCTCGGCATCAACCACATCGACACCGCCGACTTCTACGGGCCGTACGTCACCAACGAGCTCATCCGCGAGGCGCTCGCGCCGTACCCGGACGACCTGCACATCGTCACCAAGGTGGGCGCCCGCCGCGACGAGCAGGGCGGCTGGCCGCACGCCCGCACGCCGGCCGAGCTGCGCGAGCAGGTCCACGACAACCTGCGGCACCTCGGGCTCGACGTGCTCGACGTGGTGAACCTGCGCGTCGGCGGCGTCGAGGGGCCCGAGCCGGGCTCGATCGCGGAGCAGTTCGAGGCGCTGGCCGAGCTGCGGCAGCAGGGGCTGATCCGGCACCTCGGGCTCAGCACCGTCAGCGCCGACCAGCTCGCCGAGGCGCAGTCGATCGCCCCGGTCGTCTGCGTGCAGAACCTCTACAACATCGCCCGCCGCGGCGACGACGCCCTGGTGGACCTCACCGCGCGGCAGGGCATCGCGTACGTGCCGTACTTCCCGCTCGGCGGCTTCTCGCCGCTGCAGTCCGACGCCCTGCAGGCGGTGGCGAGCCGGCTCGGCGCGACCCCGATGGCCGTCGCGCTGGCCTGGCTGCTGCAGCGCTCGCCGAACATCCTGCTGATCCCGGGCACCTCGTCAGTGGCGCACCTGCGCGAGAACATCGCCGGCGCCGGGCTGAAGCTGCCGGCCGACGCGGTCGCCGAACTCGACGCGATCGGCCGCGCGGTCCCCGCATGAGCTCTTCGTGGCGCGCCAGGCCGGGCGGTGCCGGCGCAGGTAACCTCCGTACCCGGCCACCGCGATGAGCACAACGAACAGTCCCAGCCCGATCTGGATGCCGCGGGTCAGGCCGGGCGGGTAGATCGCCTGGATCAGGTAGTGCGAGATGAACCCGCCGCTGTATCCGCCCTGGCCACCCCGGCGGAGCAGGTAATTCTGCAGCGCGGTGAGCGGGCAGGCGAAGCCGACGAACTCCACCAGGGCGCCATAGATCATCGCCGGCAACTGCACCCAGATGAGCCGTGGCCAGCGCCAGGCCAGGAAGGAGCCGCCCACCACGAAACCGATGAACAGCAGGTGGGCGACGAGCACGAGGTCCGCGGCAATCAGGTACCCCATCACGCATCACCGTCCAGGACAGCATGCCAGCTCCAGCATAAGTCCGGTGCTAACCGGAGCCCGGCCGTCGGGCGGCTACCCCGGGAACTGGCCTGTCGGGCATCGTTGGCTAACTTTGGCCGCACCCGGAGGCTGCTTCCGTCAGCACGCCTGCGATGGCTTGGAGCTTGGCGCGCATGACTACGAGGTCTGTGCAGAACTCATCGCGCCACCCGGCGTCGAGTTCCGGCGCGTGCGCGAGCGAGCCGTGGACGGCGTCGATCGCATCCTCTGCCTGGCCCATCCGGTGCCGGATCTCCCGCATTCTTGAGTCATCCGTCATAGAGAAGACTATAGATGACTAGAGATTTCTAGAGAAGTTGCTGGGTATAAGTGCTTGTCAGAGGTGTTCTAGCGTTGATCATGTGCCGGAGTGGGATGCCGCCGAGTTCATTTATGTGCAGGTGGCGGACGATATCGTCGCGCGTGTCCAGCGCGGAGAGTTCGCCCGTGGTGCCCGGCTGCCCTCCGAAGCTGACCTGGCGGTCGAGTACGGGGTCGCCAAGATGACGGTGCGCCGGGCACTGGATGTCCTGCGCCAGCGAGGCATCATCAGAACCTTGCACGGCCGGGGCTCGGTCGTCCTCGGCCCATGATGGTGGCGAACTGGCCGTTGCGGATATGAAGTCCCCGCCCCTATTGGGCCTGCGCCGGACAGTCGTTGCGACAGCATCGGCGCAGCCCTGACAACGAGAAACCGGCAGAGTGCTTCGGGACGATTCAGTCGCTCGTGTAGCAGGTTGCGCCGTCCACGGTGACGGTGATCTCCGTGCCGGGCGGGGGGCCGTCAAGGTAAACAACAGCGCTACCTGAGTCATTCGTCCACCAGTGACCTGAGATGCCGTCTCCGCTTGCTGTCACGCTCGCGTCGTATTGGTTAGAACTCACAAAGACGTCGTTGTACCACTCGTCGTGGTCGGAGTCCGGGTAGGTCTGGACGCTCGCAGTGCACCAAGCGCCTACCGGCGGTGGCGGGGATGACCGAGTGGGTGACGGCGTAGGCGCAGGCGACGGTGTCCGCGTGGGCGTGGGCGAAGGTGTCGGCGTGGGTGATGGCGATGGTGATGGTGTTGGCCCGCCGTTCCGGTGCGGGATGAACCAAGTCGAACACGAGCCTCGTCGGCCATGCCGGGACACTCGTACATCCAGCATCACCTTGAAGCCGGCAGGTGCATCGCCGACGGAATACCAAAGTGTCCGGCGGCCTCGAGCTCCAGTGCGCGCCCTACTCAGATAACTGATCCACCGGTAGTGAGCGATCACGCGCACCCGTGCGTGGCGTACCGTGCGGATCCGGAGGCCCACAGTTGCGTTGTCGGAGGGATACCTATCAGTGACCCAGGTGCGGCACTTCAAGGACTTCCGCGCGTGAGAGTCAGGAGTCGGCGCGAGGGCGGCCGCCAGCCTGGTGTTGGCAGTGTGAGTGCTCGCGAACGGGGAACCCATCACCGCAGACAGCACCAAGAATGCTGCCATGAACACCGCCGCCGCCAGCAAGAGCTTGCCAGCCCGCGCGAAAGCCTTTGCCGCCCACCTGGTCATGGACAGCGATGTTAGCGTCACTCAGTGTTAGAGGACATCACCATCAGTGACTTCTGCCCGGGTGTCGGAGCCTTCGGATCGCCG
>CAVXMG010000009.1:0-136419 GCA_963762735.1 uncultured Actinomycetes bacterium
GGCCGGGCTGGACGGCGGTGACCCGGCAGTGCTCCCAGAACCGTACCGGCTGGAGATCACCGGCGACGCCGAGGGCGCGGCGCGCTGGTGGCAGGAGCGAGGCTGTGAGTACGAGGCGGCGCTGGCGCTGGCCGGTACCGATGACCCGGCGGCGCTGCGCCGCGCGCTGGACATGCTGCACGGGCTTGGTGCCCGCCCGGCGGCCACGGTCGTGGCGCGACGGCTGCGCGCGCTGGGCGAGCAGAGCGTGCGCCGCGGCCCGCGGCCGGCCACCGCGGCGAACCCGGCGGGCCTGACCAGCCGGGAGGCGGAGGTGCTGGGGCTGCTGGCGGCCAGGTTGAGCAACGCCCAGATCGCCGAGCGGTTGGGCCTCTCTGGCCGGACTGTCGACAACCACGTGTCGGCGATCTTGCGCAAGCTCGGCGTGCGCACCCGCAGAGAGGCCGGCGTGCAAGCGGGAAGGCTGGGCCCGCAGGCGGGCGTGAGCGTGCCCCAGCCTGGCGCCTTATCCGGCCAGCCGCGCGTTTGTTACGCCGGCAAAGTGCGGACGACCCACGGACATCCGATGAGTGCCGTCAGGTAGCGCGCTGGGTTGACCGGTGCCGGCGGTGTCGGGGTTCCCTCGACGTTCGACCAGTGCCGGTGGCATGAGCCAGGCTCTCGTCGGAGAGCCCGGCCAGAGCCGGATTGGCTATCACGGCGATGACGTGCGCCAGGGTCCTTCCGTCACTGATGACAGCCGCCGAACGGCGTGAGTAGCCAGCGGCACTGAATTCCCGGTGATGTCACACATATCTGGCCGAAACAGGCCGTTCCGGCGATCAGTCTCAAAAGCTTCTAAGGCATATAGAGGGGCGCTGCTCTCGTTAGGCACCTTAAATGCCCCGTATTGTCTTCTGACGGATTCGCTAGTCACTCGGATGGGTATCTCAGCCGCGATCACTCGCAGTCACTTCCGAGCCTGCCGTGGGCCGCGACGAACTGTCTGATCGCCTTCAGTACGGCATCCAGCCGTAAGAGGTCTCACCGCCCGCCTTCGAGCGGCGGCCACTCCTGGCCCATCCCATCGGCGGGCGGCAAAGCGAGGAAGAGCACTGGCAGGCCACGGCATGCGTCCAGCATCCGCCGACAGGGAGGACCTTCATGCCAAAGGCGTACGCGCTACTCGGCACGTACCCCCCTACCCAATGTGGGCTAGCGACGTTCAACGCGGCCCTGTTCGACCATCTTCGCCGGGCAGGCGAGCATGCCAGAGTGGTGCGCGTAATCGACGAGCCGGCTCTCCATCGCGCACCTGAAGTCGTGCATGACCTGGTAAAGGGGGCCGCCCGCAGCGCCGCAATTGCCGTGCACGTGCTCAACGAGTTCGATGCCGTGATCGTTCAGCACGAGTACGGCATCTACAGCGGCCCAGACGGGTCAGACATCATTTCGTTGCTTGATGCGCTGCGCGTCCCGAGCATCGTGGTGCTGCATACCGTGCTGGCACGACCCACAGCCCGACAGCGCACGATCCTGGTCGACGTCATCGATGCCGCCAGCGCGGTCGTCACGATGACCCAGACGGCGCGCGCGCGACTGCTGGCCATCTACGGCGCGGATCCGGCGAAGGTCTCCGTGATCCCGCATGGCTCTGCCGACTTCCGGGCCGCCCCGGTGCGGCGTCGGCAAACCTCTGGACCGATGGCGCTTACCTGGGGATTGCTCGGGCCGGGCAAGGGAATCGAGCACGTGATCGACGCGGTCGCCCTGCTCCGCGATCGGGGGCTGCGGGTCGCGTATACGGTTGCTGGCGGGACCCATCCGCGCGTGCAAGCACGAGACGGCGAGGCCTATCGCCGGCTGCTCGAAAAGCGTGCGGCCGCGCAGGGTGTGGGGGATCTTGTCCGCTTCGACCGCCGGTATCTGCCTGCTGATGCGCTGAGCCGTATTATCGGCGCCGCGGACGTCGTGGTTCTGCCTTATGACTCGCTGGAGCAGGTCACCTCCGGTGTACTGATCGAGGCGGTCACGGCGGGGAAGCCGGTGATCTCGACCAGTTTCCCGCATGCGGTCGAGTTGCTGGCTGACGGCGCGGGACTCCTGGTCCAGCGTCAAGATCCGAAAGGCATCGCCGACGCGCTTCACCGGATTCTCCGCGAGCCGGGCCTGGCTGCGCGGATCAGCCGCCATTCCGCGGAGATCGCGCCCAGCTTGCTGTGGCCAGCGGTCGCGAACCGCTACCGGGATCTTGCGGTCGGCCTGATTGGGACCGCACGGAAGGAGGCCGCTGTATGACCTGTGCTGCCGCTCCGTTCCAGCATCTGTTGCGGCTGACCGACGAGGTCGGCTTGCTGGAGCACGCCCAGGGCATCGTGCCCAGGCTCCAGCACGGATACTGCGTCGACGATGTGGCACGCGGCCTGGTCGTGGTGTGCCGGGAGCCGTCGCCGGCCCTCGAACTCATCGCGTTGGCGCGGCGCTACCTGGACTTTCTGGCCCAGGCACAGGCACCCGACGGCAGGCTCCGCAACCGCCTCGGCTACGACCGCCACTGGCGTGATGCGCCGGGCACCGAGGATTGCTGGGGCCGGGCGTTGTGGGGCTTTGGCACCGCCGCTGCCCGGGGACCGGATGCGGGGATTCGTGAGGAGTCACGCACTCGGTTCGAATGCAGCGCGCAGGCCCGCTCTCCATGGCCGCATGCCATGGCGTTCGCGGCGCTCGGCGCCGCCGAGATCCTCGAGGCCTGGCCTGATCATCCCGGCGCCCTTGGCCTTCTCGCCAGCGCCGCCGCCGTCATCGGTGAGCCGTCGGCGAATGCTGCCTGGCCGTGGCCTCTTCCGAGGCTCAGTTACGCCAACGCGGCCCTCGCCGAAGCGGTCATCGTGGCCGGCTCGCGACTAGGCGACGACTCCATGCTCCGCAATGGCCTGCGCATGTTGGAGTGGCTGCTGGAATGCGAGACTCGCGATGGCCACCTCTCGGTGGTACCGGTCGGCGGCTGGAGCCCGGGCGAGGAGCGCCCTGGCTTCGACCAGCAGCCGATCGAGGTCGCCGCGATTGCCGATGCATGCGGGCGCGCGGCATCGGTCACCGGAGACCCGGTCTGGCTCAGTGGCGTCGAGATGTGCGTAGCGTGGTTCCTCGGTGACAACGATGCTAAGGTTCCCCTGCTCGACGAGCAGAGCGGTGGAGGGTGTGACGGCATCGGTCCAAGCAGCCGCAATCGCAATCAGGGCGCGGAATCAACGTTGGCGATGATCTCCGTAATGCAGCAAGGATGCCGCCTGATCGCGGTGCGGCAGTGACCGGCGGCGGCTCCGCGAGCCCGGTGCTGACCCGGACATCTCATCGGCTGACGCCGGACCCCAGCCGCACGCTGAGCCGCTTGTTCGTACCCGGCCATGAGACCTTAATTCGGGGCGAGTCGCGAGCCAGGGCAGTGATGGCTCGCATCCTGCGGATGAGCGAAGACGAGGTGGACCAAACGCTCGCCCGCACGCTATTCCGGTACGCGGACCGGTACCGGGACCTCAGGGAGACGCTGGAACGCCATTTCAGGCTCGTCGCCCACCGGCTAGGCGACGAAACCAACGTCAGCACCGCCCGGCAGCACCTGATCGGCGCGTACTTCACCCAGGAATACGCGCTAGAGGCTGCGGCACTATTCAACCCGTCGATCGTGCCGCACCCCGACCAGTCCCGCTGCGGACGCGGCGAACTCCGGTTCCTCATGAGCCTGCGGGCCGTGGGCGAAGGCCATGTGTCGAGCATCGAGTTCAGGACCGGGACGATCAGCAACGGCGGCGCCATCACCATCGATGAACCGGGGCGTTTCCTCGACACCGGGCACATTCGCCCCGTCGCTTACGATCGTGAATTCTTCAAGGAGAAACTCGCTCAGGTCAGTCACGACGACGAGAGCGCGCAGCTCCTCTGGAGCTTGCTGCCGTCCCGCTTCAGCATGGCCGAACTTGACCGGGCCGTCAGCGAACTGTCCTTGCAGCAGGAGACGCGCACGGGTTCCCTGGCCCTCATCGACTGGGTGCGCTGGATAGCGGCGTCCAACTACGAAGTCGAGTTCGACGAGCGGCATGATCTGTCCGAGCGGGTTCTGTGGCCCACAGGCCCGGACGAGAGCCACGGCATGGAGGATGCCAGGTTCGTCCGCTTCATCGACGGCGGACAGCCGGCCTACTACGCGACATATACGGGGTTCGATGGCCGGAGTGTCGGATCGCATCTCCTGGAGACCAGGGACTTCCGGACGTTCACCGTGTGCCAGCTCTCAGGCCCGTCGACGGCTAATAAGGGCATGGCGCTGTTCCCACGGCGCATCCGCGGCCGCTACGCTGCGCTATCTCGATGGGACCGGGAGAACAACTGCATCGCATACTCAGCCGACCGGCATCGCTGGGGGCCGCCCATCACCATCCAGGAGCCCGCACGCCCGTGGGAGCTAGTCCAGCTCGGCAACTGTGGCTCACCGATCGAGACACCCGCGGGATGGCTGGTCTTCACCCACGGCGTCGGGCCCATGCGGGAGTACGCCATTGGCGCCATGCTTCTCGACCTCGACAACCCGGAGCGCCTGGTATCGGTGTTGCCAGAGCCCTTGCTCACGGCCGATGAATCAGAGCGTGAGGGATACGTGCCAAACGCTCTGTACTCATGCGGTTCGCTGCTGCACGAGCAGACAATCGTGCTGCCCTATGCCTGTAGCGACACCTCGGTGCGGATCGCCATGGTCCACCTTGCCCGGCTACTCGACCTTCTCAAGCGAGACTGACCCGGCAGGTCTCGGCGTGGCTTCCAGCCGTGCCCGATGCCGCGGCGGCGGCGCGGTGGTACTCCTGTAATTCCTGTTGCATCCATGTATTTACCCATTTTAGGGTTAATAAGAGGTGCGAGAGAAAAGGCGCTAGGCCAACCGATTGACGTGACCACTTTGCGCTGCGATGATGATATTTCTTGGCACAAGCGATGTCTTGGGTGGCTGATGAGCTGACGAACGCCTCGGCTACATGGAAGACATTTACGGCGATTGTTACTGCCCGCCAGGGTTCAACGGGGGAGAACATGAAGACCGCACAAGGCGTTTTGATGCTGTCCAGCGGAGCTGCCGTGGCACTCATGCTGGCCGCCGCTATGCCCGCCGCTGCCAGCCCGGCTGGCCGTCATAATGCGAATAGCACGGGCTCTATCACCTCAATCTTGAAAACTGGGGATATAGTTACCGGGGTACGCGGTACGGCGGACGGCAAGGTTGTGCTGACGGGTTCAGCGCCAGCCGGTGGCGGCACGCAGACTGGCCCGTTCCTCTACGAAGGCACTCTCACCGCGGCCGCAAAGGGAGCAGCGGTATCGGTGCTGACACCGCCCTTCCTGGGCGTGACGTCGGCGACGTTCTACGGCCCTGACACCCACTCCTTCAATCCGAAGGCAATCCCCAGCGGGGAGGTTCGTGCCGTCGGGAGCTACGTGTCGTCGTCAGCGCCCGCCGGCGTCCACGACCAGGGCATGATCTACCTCGGCCCGGTGACCGGATCGGGTGGATCATGGAAATCCATCGATGTGCCTGCCGATGGCGCCCATACGGTCGGGCACGTGCGAGCGTGTGCGAAATCCCGGCCCGGCTGCTTTGTGATGGACACCATCGCGCACAGCACCATGGGTGATCTGGTGGTGGGTAACTACGACCTCAACCCCACCGTGGGCGGGGGGCTGGCCTCGGGCAATGCCTTCATCTACAACATGGCCAGGCAGCAGTGGACGTTGCTGCGTCTCGGCGGAAGCTTGTCGAGCAAGACCACGCTCTACGGCATCTGGCAAAACGGGGGGCATGCCAGCCGGCGCTATACCCTCGCGGGCGGCTCCTCAGCGAGGAGGACGCGGCACGGGGTCCTGAGGAGGACGCAGCGGGGGTTCCTCATGGCATACAACGAACGGACCGGCGCCTTCGGAAAGCCGAGGTACTACCGCTATGGCAACGCTCCGGCGCTGGTGACGCACTTCGACGGAATCACAGCCGTGCCAGGTGGCTTTGACCTCGTGACCATAAGCTCGGCTGAGGACGCGTCGATGGCTTTCGTCCCTGTCAAGGCCCACGGCAGATCCTTCGGAACTGCAAAGTGGTATCCCATCCCTGTCACCAAGAGCCCGCTGTGCTCGGGCGGCTGTAGTCATGCAACCGGGAATACCGTGTACAAGAACCGGGTGATGGGAATCTACCTCCAAAGCAGTTCCCCGGAGATAAATTCCTACCTCGCCATCGTCTCACGGCGGTAATGACGACAGGGCTGGTTAATTCTTCCGCACCAAACATCGGAAGCAAACGGATCCCTTTCTCCGGCGGGGCCGTTCGCTCCACGGTTATCTCATTGGCGGGTCATGGCCATCCGCCGCTCGCTGGCACTGTCGGTGATGAGGTCGCCTGAGAGGTCGACGGTAACGCTGTGGAGTGCGCCGGTGAACCGGAATGGCGCGCGGTAGTCCGTGGTGACGGGGGATCCTGGGTTGGCGCCGCAGGTCAGCCCCCCTGGGTTGAAGGCGACCGGAGTGGTGACGGGGAACTCGTCCTGGGCGACGAGTTCCCCGTCGACATAGAGTCGTACGCTGCCGGGGGAGCCTTTGCCCCGCCCGAAGTCAGGCTGCCCGGTGGGCTTGAACTCGAAGCGGAGCTCATGCCTGCCACCCGGGAGCTGGTCTGGTGCCGACACCTGGCAGGTCTGGCGGCCGACGTAGTTGTGGGCGAAGTGCAGTCTGCCGTCCTTGACGTAGAACGCCCAGCCGCCAGCGTGGCTGCCCTGGCAAAGCAGAACTCCTTCGGCACCGCGCGCCGGGATGTCCGCATCGGCGGTGATGCTGTGCGGCCGGTTGAGCACCCGCGGCGCGGCGGCGAACGGCACCGTCTGGGTGCCGGGCCGGTAGACGTACTGGGACCGGGGCTCAGCCACCTGCGGCCGCTCCGCCAGCAGCCGTCCCACGAGGCTGCCGTCGACAGGGAACACGTTGTATTTGCCAGCCTCGGTGTACCACAGCCCGATCAGCTCGGTGAGCTTGTCCCGGTGCTCGCCCGCAACGTTGTGGTTCTCGGCCGGGTCCGTGGCGATGTGGTACAGCTCCCAGTGGTTGGCATCCAGGTCGGTCAGCGCGTCGGCGGTGATCGGCGTCCCGAATGGCTGCGCCGCCTCGGCGTACGACGGGCCGGGCCAGGGGCACACCGCCCGCCACCCGTCATGGTCGATGGCGCGGTGCCCGAGCATCTCGAAGTACTGGGTGTGGTGTCTCGTCGGGGCGGCCGGGTCGCTGAAGGTGTGGGCGAAGCTGACGCCATGGATTGGTGACTGGGCCACGCCCCTGATCGTGGCGGGCGGCTCGAGGCTGAGGGCGTCCAGGACAGTGGGGAGCATGTCGATGAGGTGGGTGTACTGAGTGCGCACCTCACCATGCGCGGTGAGGCCGGCTGGCCAGTGCACGAGGAACGGGTCGCTGGCGCCACCACGGTAGGTTTCCCGCTTCCACCGCCGGAACGGGGTGTTTCCCGCCCAGCTCCATCCCCACGGGTAGTGGTTGAACGTGGAAGGGCCGCCGAGTTCATCGATCTTTGCGAGGCTCTCCTCCAGGCTTTCCGCCGCGTTGTTGTAGAACTGGAGCTCGTTGGTGGTGCCGGAAGTACCGCCCTCGGCGCTGGCCCCGTTGTCGGACACCACCATGACCAGCGTATTGTCGAACTCGCCGATCTCCTTCAGGAAGCCGAGCAGGCGACCGATGTGGTGATCGGTGTGGGACAGGAACCCGGCGAACACTTCCATCATCCGCGCCGCCAGCCGGCGCGCCTGCGGCGTCAGCGAGTCCCAGTCAGGAACGTCCGGGTCGTGCCGGGACAGCTCCGCGTCGGCCGGTATCACGCCGAGCTCCTTCTGCCGGGTGAACACATCCTCCCGGTAGGCATCCCACCCGTCGTCGAACTGCCCGGCATACCGGTCAGCCCACTCCTTGGGCACGTGATGAGGGGCATGGGTCGCACCTGGGCAAAAATGCAGGTAAAACGGCTTTTGGGGGGCCACCTGCTTGGCATCGGCGATGAACTCGATCGCCTTGTCGGCCAGGTCCTCGGTCAGGTGGTAGCCCTGCTCCGGGGTACGTGGCGGCTCCACCTGGTGGTTGTCATAGACCAGATCGGGATGCCACTGACTGGTGTCGCCGCCGAGGAAACCGTAGAACCGCTCGAAGCCACGGCCGAGCGGCCAGCGGTCAAAGGGCCCGGCGGCGGACTCGAATTCGGTGGGCAGCAGGTGGTACTTGCCCACCATGTAGGTGCTGTATCCGTGGGCCAGCAGCATCTCCGACAAGAACCCATTCTCAAACGGGATGCTGCCGTTGTAGCCGGGATAGCCGCTGGCTAGCTCGTTGACCGCCGCGGTCGCGTTCGCATGGTGGTTGCGCCCGGTCATGATGCATGATCGCGACGGCGAGCACAGCGCCGTGGTGTGCATATTGGTGTACAGCAGGCCTTCCGCGGCCAGCGCGTCGAGATTCGGCGTGGCGATCGGGCTTCCATAGCAGCCCAGCTGCCCAAAGCCGGTGTCATCCAGCACGATGATCAACACATTCGGGGACCCGGCCGGCGCCCGCAGTGGCCGCGGCCAGGCAGGACTCGACTCATCAGTGGTCCGGCCGATCACGCCGGGGAACATGGTGCCTGGCTCGTATTCTTCTAGTGACATATAGCCCGTTTCTCCTTCGGTTGGCTGCTTACCGGTCTTGCCGGAACCGGCGCGGGCACTTGCTACTCAGTGCCAGCCGGCCGTGGCGGCCGGGGCGGCGCCCTCGAGTTGGAGCCTCGGCACCGCCCGTTCCAGCCAATGCGGCATCCACCAGGCGTGGCGGCCGAGGAGCGTCATGACCGCGGGCACCAGGACCATGCGGACCAGGGAAGCGTCGATCAGCACAGCGAATGCCATCCCGATCGCGAGCATCTTCACCGCAGGGTCAGGGTTCAGCACAAAGCTGGCGAAGACGGTCACCATGATGGCGGCGGCGGTGGTGATGACCCGGGCGGTCGCCCCTATCCCGATCGCAACGCTGCGGTGCGGATCCCCGGTAGCGATCCAGGATTCCTGAATCCTCGACAGCAGGAAGACTTCATAATCCATCGACAGCCCGAAGACGATGCAGAACACCAGCATCGGCACGTAAGCGGGAATGGGCAGCGTGGAATGCAGCCCGATCAGGCTCGCGCCCCAGCCCCACTGGAAGATGGCGACGATGACGCCGTAGGAGGCGCCGATCGAGAGCAGGTTGAGGACGGCCGCCTTGGCGGGGATCACCACTGACCGGAACGCGATGGTGAGCAGGATGAACGAGATCGCGATCACCGCGAGGATCAGCCACCCGATCCGGCTGCTGATCTGCTTGGTGAAGTCGACATTGCCTGCTGTGGTGCCCGTGACGTAGCTGGTCGCGGGCTGCTTGGGCAGAACGCTATCGCGCAGCACGTTCAGCAGGCTGGAAGTGGCGGCGGCCTGCGGCCGCGTGGCGGGTATCACGTTGAGCACCGCGGTGGTGCCGGCCGAGTTAACCACCGGCTGGGTGACCGACGCGACGCCCGCGGTTTTGGCGATGTCGGACCGCATAGTGGCGAGCAGCGAGTTGTTCGCCTGAGCGGACTGCTTGGGCAGTTTCACAACGACCGTCAGAGGGCCATTCACGCCGACTCCGAAGCCCTGCGAGATCAGGTCGTAGGCACGGCGGTTGCTGTCGGATGTCGGGTTCGTGCCGTTGTCAGGCTGGCCGAGCGCAATCGAAAACAGCGGGATCGCCAGGGCGGCCAGCACTGCCACACTCACCACCGCCCACGGCCACGGCCGTTCACTCACTCTTCTGCCCCAGCGGGCGAACGCGCCGTTCTCATGCCGCTTTGCCGTGTTCATGGCGGTAGCCAGCGCCTGATCCTGCACCGAAATCCCGGCCTTGCGGGCACTGAGGCGGGCAGAGATGGAGCGCACGTTCCCGCGGACCACGCCCATGAGCGCAGGTACGAGAGTCAGCGCGGCCAGCATCGTGACCGCGACGACGATCGCCGCAGCCAGGCCCAGCGCCGCGACGAACGCAACGCCGGCGACGTAGAGGCCGAGGATCGAGACGACAACGGTGCTGCCGGCCACGACGATGGCCGCACCGGAGGTCCCGGCGGCGAGCCTGGCGGAGGTGACGATGTCCATCCCGCCGTCCACCTGCTCCCGGTGCCTGGCCATCAGGAACAGCCCGTAGTCGATGGCGACACCGAGCCCGAGCAGTGTGGCGATGGTTGGGGCGGTGGTCGGGAACGTAGTGACTGCCGCGAGCAGTCCGAGCAGTGAGAGCCCGACGCCGACGCTGAAGACCGCGGAGACCAGCGGGATCATGGCCGCGACCAGCGAGCCGAACATGATGACCAGCAGCAC
Source organism: uncultured Actinomycetes bacterium (assembly GCA_963762735.1). GTDB lineage: Bacteria > Actinomycetota > Actinomycetes > Streptosporangiales > Streptosporangiaceae > DASXKD01. Next base: position 10,431 of record CAVXMG010000009.1, read on the forward strand.
CAGCGCGCAGGCGATGCCGAGGACCTCAGACTTCAAGTCGCTCGTCGTCTGCCCGATCTCGCCCGCGGCACCGCCAAACGCAACCTGCAAGCCGGCCTTGCGCGCGGGGGCAACCGCCTTGTTCAGCTTGCTCAGGTAGGAGGTGTCCAGCGACGCCGGGTTGACGTTCCACGAAACGCTGGCGTAGGCGATCGAGCCATCCGCGGACACAGCCCCAGACTGGGGCGAGGAAAACGGGCTGACCGCCTTGATGATTTCTGGCAGCCTGGCCACATTGGTGGTCGCCTGGTTGACGGCGGTCTTCTGCGCCGCCACTGTGCCGGTGCGAGCGTGGAAAACGATTTGCCCGCTGTAGCCACTTTGCTGCGGGAAGGTAGCTTGCAGCAGGTTCACGCCGTTCTGGGATCCCGTGCCCGGCACGGTGTAGTTGTTGACGTACGAGCCGCCGGAGAAATGATTCGCGGCGAGCGCCCCGCCAAAGATGACCAGCCAGCCGAAGATGAACAGCCAGTGCCGCTTCGCGGCGAGCCCGCCCAGCGTTTCGAGCAGACGGTTCACAACCCAAGCCTCTCTCTGCGACAGGCATTCTGGCCTGCGGAACTCTCGTGCTGAAGGGCCAAGGGCGGGAGACGCGGCTCTGCAGAGTATGCACTTAGAGGTCTCTCGCTAAACACTCAGATGGCTGAGCCCTATGCAGCGCTAACTTCGGGCTAATTCATGAGATGTTGTTTTAATACGTAATTCCGGATAGAGGCCGTACCCGTTCGGCGGGAAGCGTTTGACCGGCGGGTGCCGGCACCGTCTCCCGGCCGCGGTGGGAGTGTGGTTACCGATACTTCGGCCGAAAGACTCCCGCAATGGGCAACCACGTGCTGATCGCCATCGCAGGCGGGCGCCCGCGCAGGGCGTTCCCGGGCCGGGAACGCCCTGCGCGGCGCGGGGGCTGGTGTTAGGGCCGGATGGAGATGGCAGGGCTGGTGCCGGCCAGCATGCCGAGTTCTGTGTTCTGGCCGGCGCCGTTGGGGACCACCCACAAGAAGCCGGTGTTGGCCTGGAACGCGGCCTCGTATCCGTCGCCGTCCAGGGCGGTGATGGCGGGGCTGGTAGCTGTTTTCATGCCCAGGCCCAGGTCGTGGCCGGCGCCGTTCTGGACGGCCCACAGGTGGCCGGTGTTGGCCTGGAACGCGGCCTCATACCCGCCCAGCTCAAGCCCGGCGATCGCCGGGCTGGTGCCGGCCTTCATGCCCAGGCCGAGATCCGCCCCGACACCGTTCTGCACCACCCACAGCAAGCCGGTGTTGGCCTGGAACGCCGCCTCATACCCGGCGCCGAACGCCAAGGTGGTGATCGCCGGGCTGGTGGCTGTTTTCATGCCCAGGCCCAGGTCCTGGCCGACACCGTTGTGGACGACCCACAGGTGGCCGGTGTTGGCCTGGAACGCGGCCTCATATCCGCCGCCGGGCAGCGCGGTGATGGCCGGGCTGGTGGCTGTTTTCATGCCCAGGCCCAGGTCCTGGCCGACACCGTTGTGGACGACCCACAGGTGGCCGGTGTTGGCCTGGAACGCGGCCTCATATCCGCCGCCGGGCAGCGCGGTGATCGCCGGGCTGGTGCCGGTCTTCATGCCCAGGCCCAGGTCCTGGCCGACACCGTTCTGGACGACCCACAGGTGGCCGGTGTTGGCCTGGAACGCGGCCTCATACCCGCCGCCGGGCAGCGCGGTGATCGCCGGGCTGGTGCCGGCCTTCATGCCCAGTTCCAGGCTCTGGCCGGTGCCCGGCCCGCTGGTCGTCCACAGGAACTTCGTATTGGCCTGGAACGCGATGTCATCACCGGTGCCGGACAGGAACGCAGAGGCGCCCCCTGGTGTGCGTGCGGCGAACGCGGCCGACGATAGAACGCTGGACACCAGCACGGCCACGGCGAGGCCGGCCAGGATGCCAGCCAAACGGAAGCGCGCGCCAGCATTTCGCGCTGCCATCCGGGGGCGTGTTGCGGCCCCGGCTGCCGCTGCGCTGGCGGTACCGACAGGTCCGGCGGGGGCGAATCGTCCAGACTGAGCCCAGGCCGGGATCAGCCACGTGACCCCTGCCACGATCACCGCCGCGATGTCACCGGATATGTGCCTGTTTCGCATTTTCTTCTCCTGTCTAGGAACCTTCTTGAACCTGGTAGATGTGGTCGGCCATCAGGCCGTGAGCCTCTCGGTGGACATTGGCCGCGGCCCCCGCTGAGGGGGCTTCGACCAGGCAGAACACCCGTCCCCTCGGCTCGTCGACCCAGTACCTCAGGTAGCGCACGTCATAGGCGGGCTGCGTTTGCAGGTCGGCGAGGTGAGCCTTTGCGACGTCATCCATCGCCACGCCGCCGTCGATCTCGTGGACATCCATGAAAAGCGGCACGGGCGGCCTGCCTTCTGGTCGTCGGAATCGTCACAACGACCATAGGCAGGCCCAGTCAGCCCATTAATCGGGAGAAATGCCCAGTCTGGCGCGGGGGGGTACCCAGGTTAAGCCGGGGGAGTGCCCAGTTAGGACGCGATGCCCAGCCGGGCGGCCTCGCGGGCCGCGGCCGTCCGGGACGAGACGCCGATCTTCGACAGGACCGCGGAGACATGGTGGTGCACATCTGGTTTCGGCCAGAGGCTTACCGTCCTGGCGAAGTTCGCGCCTGTGAAGGAGTCCGCCGAGTAGAGATCCTCACGCGACGGTGCGGCGTCCAGGGACTTCGGCTGCGATCGGGTCGCTGGTCTGGTCAGGGGCGGATCGTAAGGGCGGTGATGCGCCCGTCGGCCGCGAACTGGAAATGGAACCTCAGGCTGACGGGGCTCCCCGGGAAGTCCCCGGCGATGTCGACGGCCGCGTCGTGGCCGGTGGTTGTGGCTTTGACGTCGCGGAGGGTATAGGCGACGCGGGGGACCTTGCTGCGCCATGCGCGGATGGCGGCGATGCCGTGATGCGCCTGGCCCTCGTCCTCGACGACTGCGTCCGCGGCGAACTGGGCGAAGTAGGCGTCAGCGTCGGGCCGCGGCGCGAGGTCAAAGTAGCGGTCGATCAGTTCCCTGGCGCTGCTCATGGCTCTCTTCCTCCTGGCGGGACGGTCAGGTGGTGGGGAGGGTGCCGCCGTCGATGACGTACTGCCGGCGAGCGAGTCGCTGGTGGTCACCGGCATGGCCGGTCCTTCCTGCCCGGCATGTCCCTCAATGCTGGGCCCACGCCGGCGTCGGCTGGTTGTGGATGATGATCAGCCGCACGATGCGGTCATCGCGGACAGTGAAGTAGTAGGTGAGGACGAGCGGGTCGGGCAGCCCGGTCTTGTCGTACTCGCCGTCCGTCACGGCGTGGACGATCACCTCGCCGTATTGCTCGGCGGTGGAGGTGGGCCTGGTTGTCACCTTGTCGCCGATAATCTCGCGGTCGAGCCAGGCCCGGATCGCGTCCTTGCCCCAGAACTCGCGGCGGTTGTCGTTGACCAGGGCGTCGTCGGCGAACCAGGCGATCAGCGCGTCGCCGTCAAAGGCGTTGCTCGCGGCGATGTAGCCCTGGACCGGGGCCGGCAGGGTGATGCTCATGGCATGTCCTTCTCGGTAGCTGGTGGCACCAGCCTTCAGGCTCCCTCGGGGGGAGAGTCAAGACGCCGCTGAGACCGGCGAGAGGCTCCGCACCCGGGTTTGACTCTCCCGGCGGGGGAGGGTCCACAGTGGAGTCATGCGCGCGGGCCTGAGCATCGGTGACTTCTCCCAGATCACCCACCTGAGCGTGAAGACGCTGCGCCGCTACCACGAGGCCGGGCTGCTGCAGCCCGCCGAGGTCGACCCGCACACCGGCTACCGCTACTACGCCACGACCCAGGTGCCCACCGCCCAGGTGATCCGCCGATTCCGCGAGCTCGGCATGCCCGTCCGCGAGGTGCGTGAGGTGCTCTCTGCCACCGACCCGCAGGCCCGCGGCGCCCTGATCGCCGGGCACCTTGAGCGGCTGGAGAGGCAGCTCGGCCAGACGCAGGCGGCGGTGACCTCGCTGCGCCGCCTGCTCCAGCCCGCCAGCGCGCCCATACAGGTCGAGATCCGGGCGGCGGAAGCGATCACGACGGCCGCGATCCGCGCCACCGTCGACCACAGCGAGGTCCTCGACTGGTACGGCGCGGCCATGGCCGAACTCGACCGGTCACTCAGGACGGCGCACCTAACGCCGGCCGGGCCCTCCGGCGGCCTGTACGACAACGAACTGTTCACCGACGACCGCGGCAGCGCTGTCGTGTACGTCCCGGTCGCCGACCCGCCGGCCGTCGGACGGGTCCGGCCCTTCACCGTGCCGGCCGCCGAACTCGCGATCACCGTGCATCACGGCCCGCACGACGACATCGACGTCTCCTACGGCCAACTGGGCACCTACGTCACCGAGCACGCCCTCGCGGTCGCCGGGCCGGTGCGCGAGACCTACCTCACCGGACCACGCGACACCCGCGACAGCGCCGCATGGCGCACCGAGATCGGCTGGCCAGTCTTCCGCACCTCCGCCACCTGACCAACTCCCTCACCGAGGGCACCCCACGGTCCACCAAGATCACCGTTCCAGGGGGAACACTCAGCCTTGTGCCGCTGGCCGGCCTATGTCTGAGGGCATAGGCCGGCGGCCAAAGTGTGGTCTCGGGCCAGATGCCTGCTGGTGGCGGGGTCCGTAGCGTTCGGGTTATCAGTAATTGCTGGTGGAAGCGCGTCGCCCGAGGGCATGCGGCATCAGCTCGCCGGGACGACCGGCCTCGAGCCCGACTGGAGAAGTCAATGGATAACGCTGCCCGGATACGTCAGCGGGTGCTGGCTCTTTTCCTCCCCATCGCCGCCCTGTTGTACATAAGTACCGAGGCTTTCAACCCCAAAGGCACCGATCAGGTGATAACGAGCACCGCCACCGCGCTCAAGGTGCTGCCCATTGCGGCGAGCCATCCCGCTCAGCTCTACTTCTCGGGCTCGCTGAGTCTTCTCGCGCTAGGGGCCCTGGCCGTCTCCTACGCTGCGATTGCCATGTTGGTCAGGGACCGCGGCTGGGTGGTCGCCACTGTCGCCGCGCTGCTCGGAGGCATCGGTGCCTTCTGCGGGGCCATCGTCAACGTCCTGGTCGGCGTCAACCTCGCAGCGGCATCGACGGCGCACATAACCCAGGGCGCAGCCGCGCGGTTCCTGGTCACAACCTTCAACTCCGAGTTCGAGCACGTGTTCTCTGCCCTCTACTTCCTCGGCATCTTCGTGGCGCCTCTGCTCATGGCAATCGCCCTGTGGCGGAGCCGCAGCGTCCCACGCTGGCTGGCGGTCCTGTTCTTCGTCGGGCTGGAAGTCGCCCAGCAGATGGGCTCGATAGGACCCATCGTCGTGCTGTACATGCTGCCGTTTGCAGCAGCGATGGTCCTGCTGGCCGCCCGGATCTGGCAGGCGGCCGCTGCGCCGGCCCGCGGGAGCCGCAGCCTGGAGCCGGCCGTTGGCCTACCGGCGTGAGGATCACTGGGCGGCCTGGGCAGAAGCGAGGCATCGGGCCATGGCCGCCCAGGGTCGCTGTCCGCCAGGTGAGCTGCGAGGATACAGACGTGGCCTTCTGGAAGCCAGCCGAGAACCCGAGAACGCGGCCACTGCGATCCTGGGCCTTCGATATGGGATGCGCCATCGTCGCGGCCGCGGCGTCGCTGGCGCGCTTCTCTTTTGGCCAGACGGAGCACTCCGGTCACCTGCCACTGGCGGCCGGCCTGATCGTCGCGGCCCTGACGGCCGGGGCACTGCCGCTGCGCCGGGTGTGGCCCGGCCCGGTGTTCTTGTGGACCCTCCTGGCCGCGGCCGTCCTGGCGCAGTGGCCAGCGCACGGGGCGCTGTTCCCGGTCGCGCTGGCGATCAGCCTGTACACCGTCGCCGCCACGATGCGCCGGGCGGAGGCGCTGGCCGCGGCGGCGCTCGTGGCTGGTGTCGTGCTTCTGGTCGTCGCTCAGGATGGCACGCGGCACTGGGTGCTCGCGATCTCAGATGTCGCCGGGTTCACGGCTGCTGTCCTGGTCGCGGGCCTGTACGTGAGCACTCGCCGGGCCTATCTCGCCACGCTGCGCGATCGGGCCCTGCGGCTGGAACGTGAGCGTGACCAGGCCAGCGCGCTGGCTGCGGCGGCGGAGCGGGCGCGCATCGCCCGCGAGATGCACGACAGCGTGGCCCACCACCTCACCGTCATCGTGGCGCTTTCTGACGGTGCCCTGCGTGCCATCACCCGTGCACCCGCCGAGGCGGCCGATGCGATCCGGGACGTGTCGGGCACGGCCCGGCAGGCGCTCGCCGAGACCCGCCAGCTACTGGGCGTGCTGCGGACCGATTCGGGGGAGGAACTCCGGCAGCCGCTGCCGGGCCTTGCCGACCTGGACGATCTCCTCGGCCGGGTCCGTGCCGCCGGCCTGCCGGTCCGGTACGAACGCACTGGCACGGCCGCGGACCTGCCACCTGGCATCCAGCTTGCCGTCTTCCGGCTCATCCAGGAAGCCCTGACGAACACGATGAAACACGCCGGGCCACGCGCGAGCGCAGCCGTCCGGCTGCAGCTCACCCCCGCCGAGGTCCGCGTGGACGTCGATGACGACGGCACCGGCGGCACTGCGGAACCCGGCGCCGGCGGCGGGCTGACCGGGATGCGCGAGCGCATTGGCGCGTCCGGCGGCGAACTGGATTTCGGCCCGCGCTATCCCCGGGGCTGGCGGGTCACCGCCCGGCTCCGCCTCGGCACCGCGGCAGCGTCATGATCACCGTGCTCCTGGCCGATGACCACCCGCTCATCAGGAAGGGCTTCCGCCTGATCCTCGACGCCGAACCCGACATCGACGTGGCCGGTGAGGCGGGCGACGGGGCAACCGCGGTCTCCATGTGTACCGAACTGCGTCCCGACGTCGTGCTCATGGACGTCCGGATGCCTGGCCTGGACGGCATCGCGGCCACCCGCGACATCGTGGCCGCCGGGTTGCCGTCGAAGGTCCTGATCCTGACCACCTTCGACCTTGACGACTACGTCTACGCCGGGCTCCGCGCGGGCGCCAGCGGCTTCCTGCTCAAAGACACCCAGCCCGAGGGCCTGGTCGCCGCGATCCGCACCATCGCCGCCGGTGACGCCGTTATCGCCCCCGCCGCCACCAGGCGCCTCATCCACCAGTTCACTGCCCAGCAGCCCGAACCACCCAGCAGCCGCCGCGCCGCCCAGATACAGCAGGCCCTCACCAGCCGCGAGCAAGACGTCTTCGCACTGATCGCGGCGGGCATGTCCAACAGTGAGATCGCGGCCCGCCTGCACCTGTCCGAGGGCACCGTGAAGATCCATGTCAGCCGGATACTCGCCAAGCTCGGCCTGCGCGATCGCGTCCAAGCCGTTGTGCTCGCCTACGAATCCACACTGATAATCCCCGGAACAACCCCGCCGAACAGGCCAGGGAACCCGCACTGAAAGACAACTGAACTACGCGGATTAGCGCCTATTGCCGGGGCTTCGACGCGCTGGCCTGTTATCCGCAGTGGCTATCGCCGGGAAGCACCCGCACCTGGCTAGTGGCGGACCAGACTGAGCCCTGGGCTACACGTCATCTCGCGGCTGTCGTTGAGAATTATTCATAACGACTGGCCCGGGCTGGCCTGGCTGCGCCGGGTCAACGCCGGCCGTGGCGAGGAAGCCGGCCACCCGCTCGGCTATCTCCGCGGGGCGTTCAAGCAGGAACAGGTGGCCTCCGCCACGGACAATGTGCAATCGCGCGTTCGGGATGCACCAGGCGAGGATGCGTCCGTTGATCAGCGGCACGATCGGGTCGTCGTCGCCGGCCAGCACCAGCGTCTGCTGGCCCAGCGTCCGCAGCCAGGGAATGCTGGTCCAGCCGCTGATCGCGTAGATCTGACCGGCATATCCCCTGAGGGTGGGCCGCTCGATGAACCGGGACGGCGAGCCGTGCAGCAGCGCGTCGGGGTCGCGGCGCGCGGCGCCACCGTAGAGGGCCCCGGCGATGCGCCGGAAGTAGTCGGGCTGGTAATAGCGGCGGGGTGTGGCGAGGTTTAGCAGCACGCGCGGCGACCCGGGCAGGCCGCCAAGACCGGGGCCGGTGGCCGCCAGGACCAGCCGCCGCACCCGGTGCGGTGCCTGGTGCGCGAACTGCTGGGCGATGACGCCGCCGAGGGAGACACCGAGCACGTCGACGCTCTCGTAGCCGAGCGCATCGAGAATCTGTTCCACCGTCCGCGCGATGCCCGGCATCCGCCGTGGCCAGCGGTACGGGCTGGAGCGCCCGATGCCCGGTGCGTCGAAGCTGATCGACTGCAGGCCCCGTGCGGCCAGTTCGCGCTCGAACGGCACGCCGAGGTCGAGGCTTGCCCCGAGCCCGGTGATCATTAGCAGCGGCGGCCCCGATCCGCGTACCGAGGTGCGCAGCCGCACGCCGCCGGCGTCGACGAACCGGATGGTGCCGTCAGGTGAAGGCGCTGGCACCGGTGATGTCCCTGCCGACGATGAGCGTCTGGATGGTCTCGGTGCCTTCGTAGGTGTGGATCGCCTCGATGTCGGCCATGTGCCGCATCACGTGGAAGTCCAGCAGGATGCCGTTGCCGCCGAGCAGGTCCCTGGCCTCGGAGATGACCTGCCGGGCCTTGCGGGTGTTGTTCATCTTCGCGATCGCCGCGATGGTGTCGGTCAGCTTGCCCTCTTCGATGAGCCGCCCGAGGCGCAGGCAGTACAACTGCATGGAGCAGACCTCGGCGAGCATTTTGACCAGCCGGTCCTGCACGATCTGGAAGCTCACCAGCGGCTTGCCGAACTGCTCCCGCTGCCGGCAGTAGGCCACGGCGCACTCGTACGCGGCGGTCGCATGACCAAGCGCCCCCCATGCCACCGCGTTGCGGGTCCCGGCCAGCACGCGCCCGGCGTCCTTGAAGCTGCGGGCACCCGGCAGCCGGTTCTCGTCCGGGACCCGTACGTCGGACAGCGTGATCTCGGCCTGCCAGACCGAGCGCAGCGACCCCTTGCCGACGATCCGCTGCGCGTCGTAGCCCGGTGTGCCCTTCTCGACCAGGAACCCCTTGACCTTGCCGTCCGCGGTGTCGCGAGCCCACACCACGATGACATCGGCGATGGTGCCGTTGCCGATCCATTTTTTTGCGCCGTTGAGCACCCAATGGTCGCCATCGCGGCGGGCCGAGGTCTCCAGCGCCACCGAGTCGGATCCGTGCAGCGGCTCGGTGAGCGCGAACGCGCCGAGTTTGTCCAGCCGGGCCATGCCGGGCAGCCAGCGCTGCTTCTGCTCCTCCGACCCGAGCATGGCGATCGACTGCATCGCCAGCCCGGCCTGCACGCCGACGAACGTGCCCAGGCTGCCGTCGCCGCGGTTGAGCTCCATGTGCACCAGGCCGGTGGCGATCGGGCTCATCGGCGGGCAGCCGTACCCTTCGATGCCGTCGCCGACGATTTCCAGCTTGGCCAGCTTCTCGATCAGCGGCCAGGGAAACTCCGCGCGCTCCCAGTAACCGTTGATGACCGGCAGCACCTCGTCGTCGACGAAGTCGCGAGTGCGCCGCAGGTAGCCCAGTTCCTCGCGGGTGAGCTGGTCGGCGATGTGAAAGTAGTCGGTGCCAAGCGAGCGGCCGATGCCGTCGTACATCTGCTCACCCCTGTCAGCTGTCGAAGACATAGGTCCCTGGTGCCTCGGCCAGCGGCCGCAGCCCTCCTCCGCCGAGCTCTGCTGGCGCTGGCTTCTCCGCGCCGCAGCGGTCGGCGAGCCACGGCACCAGGTCCGGCCACCAGCTTCCCTGATGGGTCTCCGCGGCCTTCAGCCAGTCGGCCGCCGTGGCCGGGTTGGTCTTGCCGGTCTGATAGGAGGCTTTCGGGTTGTCCGGTGGGTTGACGAGCGCGGCGATGTGGCCGCTGGTGGACAGGATGAACCGGCTCTCGCCGCCGAGCAGTTGGGTGCTGCGGTAGCAGTTCTGCCAGGGGGTGATGTGGTCGGCGATGCCCGCGACGAGGTAGGCGTCCGTGCCGACCCGCGACAGGTCCACGTCCGTGCCGAGCACCGTCAGCGCTCCCGGGGTAACCAGCTTGTTGTCCATTGCCAGGTCCACGAAATCGGCATGGAGCCGGGCGGTCATCCTGGTGGTGTCGGCGTTCCAGAACAAGATGTCGAACGCCGGCGGCTTCTTCCCCAGCAGGTAGTTGTTCACCCAATAGTTCCAGACCAGGTCGCCGGGGCGCAGCCAGGCGAACACCTCGGCCAGCGCGCGGCCGTCCAGGTAGCCGCGGCGGCCGGACATCGCCTTCGCGGCCGATGCCAGCCCCCGGTCGGCCAGCGCGCCCACGGTGCCGGCCTGTGCGGTGTCGAGCACGGTCACGAGCAGACCGAAGGCCGCCAGCCGCTCCTGCTGGCCGATGGCGGCCAGGTGGGCGGCGCAGACGCTGGCGATGATGCCGCCGGCGCAGGTTCCTATCAGCGCGGCCCGGTCGACGCCACATACCCGCTGGGCGGCGTCGAGCGCGTCGAGCACCGCTTGAACGTAGGTGTCCAGGCCCCAGGCGGCGTGCCGGGCGTCCGGGTTCCGCCAGGAGATCACGAATACCTGCTGACCGTTCTGCACGAGGTACTCGACCAGGCTGCGGCCGGGCGCAAGGTCAAGGGCGTAGTACTTGTTGATCGTCGGCGGCACGACAAGCAGTGGCACCTCACGGACCTGCCCGGTCTGCGGGCGGTACTGGATGAGCTCGAACTGCTCCGTGCGCAGTACTACCGCCCCTGGCGTGACCGCGACATTGCGGCCCACGCCGAACGCCGACTTGTCCACCATCTCGGGTACCCGCGGCGGGCTGGCCAGATCGCGGAGCAGGCTGATCCCGCCGCGGACGAGGTTCATCCCGCCGGTGTCGACCGCCGCCTTCGCCGAGGCCGGATTCAGCAGCGGCACGTTGCTCGGCGACAGCGCGTCCACGAGGTTCTCCTGGGCGAAGCGGATCCGCTTTTCGTCCCGCCACCCCAGCCCCGCGTCGGTGACAAGCTGGTCGGCGGCCAGCCCCGCCGCGAGATAGGCCTGCACGGTCCGGCGTAGCAGCGGGTTGTCCGCCCAGGCCGGCTCGGCGAAACGGCGGTCCCGCTTGGCGGGCGTCAGCGCCGAGGTGCCGATGCCGATCCGGGCGAGTTCGGTGGCCAGACCGGCCAGCCGCCGCGCGGTGTGCTGAGGCCGGCGGGCGAGACCGGCCACGAACTTGACCGTCGAGGCATCCGGGGCGAACCGGCGGGCCGTGCCGAGGGCGGCGTCGATCAGCAGCGCGTCGAGCGGCGCTGCCCGGTCGGCGAGTTCTTCCTCGTCCGCCGTCCGGTCCGATGTGGTCGTCATGTGCGGTCCTCGATCAGTGTGCGGAACGGCCTTATCCCATGCCCAGGTCGGCCGGGGGAACTATCTCACGGTTGACGATCTTGCCAGTCGGGCCTTTCGGCAACTCGTCCACGATCCACAGCGGGGGTACTTGTAGGCGGGCACCGGCACTTGCGCTCTGGTAGATGTCCCCGGAACCCCGCTCCAGCATTCCTTTCTGTCTCGCCCGCTTCGAGCGTAGGCACTGCGGGGCAGCGAGGAACCGTGCGCGGCGCACCATGCTCCTCCGGAGGTTCGTGACCGGAGCCCGAAGGCACCAGCCGGTACTCACCCGTCCTGCCCCACCCGGGACGGGGAGCCTTCGATGCGAGTGCCCGCCCAATCCTCGCCGGACAACGTCGCCGCGACCAGGCCCGGGGACGTGATGGCGGCCCATTCCCCGCCCCCGGCCAGGAACGCCAGGGCAGCTTCGACCTTCGGGCCCATGCTGCCCGGCGGGAACTGGCCGTCGCGGAGGTGGCGTTCGGCTTCCGCCATCGTGATCAGCCCGAGTTTGGCCTGCCGGGGAGTGCCGTAGTTGATCATGACGTGGTCCACCGCGGTGACCAGCACCAGTGCCTGCGCCCCCAGGAGCCGGGCCATGAGGCTGGCCGCGCGGTCCTTGTCGATGACGGCGTCGATGACGGCCACGTGCCCGCCCGAGGTGTCGACCGGGATGCCGCCCCCGCCGCACGCGATCACCAGGCAGCCCGCGTCCACCAGGGCACGGATCGCGCTGATCTCGACGATGCCGATGGGTTCCGGCGACGGCACCACGCGGCGGTAGCCCCGGCCGGAGTCCTGGTGGACGACCCAGCCCCGGGCCTCGGCGAGGTGCTGTGCCTCGTCGGCGCCATAGAACGGGCCGATCGGCTTGGACGGGGCCGCGAACGCCGGGTCGGCCCGGCTGACCGTGACATGGGTGACCAGGGCCGCGGCGGCGCCCGGGCCGCGCAACGAGTTGATCGCGGTGGCGATCAGGCTCCCCAGTTCGCCCTGCGTCATCGCGCTCAGCAGGGCCAGAGGCTGCGGCGGCACGGCGGTCGTCGCTTCTTGCTGCAGTGCCAGGTTCCCGACCTGCGGGCCGTTCCCGTGCACGGCAACGACCCGCCAGCCCGCCTCGATCACGTCGTTCACGCAGACGGCCATGGCCGCGGCGTTGCCCGCCATCTCCTCCGCTGTCCCGGACTGCCCCAGCCGGGTCAGCGCGTTGCCGCCGAGCGCGACCACTGCGATCTTGGTCATGGAATCCTGCTGGTCGAGGTTATGGGTGAGGCGCTGGAGTAGGCCGACGCCATCCCAGGCGGTGCGGGCTGCGTGCCGTCGGCGGTCACCGATGGCCGGGGTTCCCGTTATGCATATTGCGCCCGTGACCGTCGTGGCCGTGACGTTCATGGTCGTGACCGGCGGGGCGCGCCGCGAGCAGCGCGGCCCGCCCGGCCAGTGTGGCGGGGTCGACCAGGCCCCTGGCGCTTGCCGTCCGCTCCAGCGCCCGCAGCCAGCATTCGTAGTAGCTCCAGCCCGCACCGGACGGATGGGCCGCCTCCCAGTCACCGATCTCGCGGATCAGCGCCTGGCGGAAATCCTCCCAGTCGATCAGGCCGGCCTCGTTGAGGGCCAGCGCCAGCCCGAACGCCCGGCTCTCCCAGGGCGCGGCGAACACCAGCTCGCCGTTGTCGCGCGGCGGTGCCGCCGGGCCGGAGGAGTCGAGGTGGTAGGCCGGGCCGGCGTGCCCGCCGGGCCCGTTCATGCGCGGCTACCTCCGCGACCCCGCTGTGCCATCCCTGCCCTCTCCCCACGGCCTGGGAACAGACGTTTAGTATCGGCGATGATTCGTACCCTATGCTGCGGCAACTCGGTGAGCATCCCGCGCTAGCTGAGGGGGAACGACTGGCCGCGCTCGCCCTCGTCGATGGGCATGTGCTTCCGGAGCGCGTAGTCCAGTTCGCGGCTCTGCCTTAAGTGATCCTCAAGCACCCCTCAACCTTCGTGGCCAAGCCTGGCTGTAGCCGCCGTGGCCGGACCCGGCGGACGGAAGACACGAACGCAGAGCAACCGCCCGGGAGACCACGATGCGCCCAGCAAGTTACTACTACCTGGCCCAGGCCTGGCGCCCCGACGGGCACCGCCAGACCCAGCGAGGCGCCCGCTCCCGCGCCGCAAGCCGGGGCCGCCACGCGTATGCGCCTCGGCACGACCACCCCGGACGCGCGCTGCCAGCCGTCGCCCGTCGCGTCCTCGCCGTGCTGAGCGGCACCTCACAACCGGCGCAGTGACCCGCACGCGCCACCGCGGCCCTGGCTGACGGGCGCAGAACCATTTTCCGCGCGCGGCCCGCCGCGCAGCAGAAACCTGTTCTCGCCGGTGCGGAAGGTAGTCGATGTCGGTAGCAGCGCGGCCCGCGCCGATCCGGCTGTGGCTCAGGAGGCGAGGGGCGTCGCGGCCGCCAGCCGCCCCAGGGCCGCCAGCGACTCGGCGATATCACGGCGCATCCTCGGGGCAAACAGCCGCAGGAGGGGCGCGATGCCGCCCTCCACCTCGACGCTCTTGACCACGCGGACACGGCCCTTGGCGACCGGCTCGAGCACATGGTCGAAGACAACCCTGCCCAACGGCACCGAGCATTCGCTCACCCAGCGCCGTCCGGCCTCGACCGTCGTAATGGTGAAGGTGCCGCCCAGGTTGCCGCGCTGCTTGGCCCAGCCGGACACACCCGGCTCGAACGGGCCATCCAGCCGCGCGATCTCCTTGCTGACATCCCATTCCGGCCAGCGGGCCACGTTGGTCCACACCGCCCATACCGCAGCCGGCCCGGCCTCCAGCGTTGCCTCACATTCGAACAGGTACATGCCCCGCCCCCTGGGGAACTCGGCCGATACCAAAAGCTAGCCGGCCAAGCACCAGAAAACAGGCGTTCGCAAATCGGGGCGTTCCGCGGCAAGTACGCCAAACGATGGCCTTGCTGCAAAGGGCGTGCCGTTGGCCATCGGCTCGCCGTCATCAGCGGGCCCGGCTGGCTTAGGTGCGCCCCGGCGGGGTAGTGGCCTGCCGCCGGCCGGTTACCGGCCCTTGACATGCCACGACGTATGCGACTGAGCGCGACGTGCACCGGAGCAAGGAGGCTGAAGTGTCTGAGGAGCGCGGGAACGGCGCTTCTGCGGCCCGCTGGCCGCGCCGCTGGCGGGCGGCGTCGGCGGCATTGGCCGGGATGGTCGTGCTGGCCATGGGGAGTGGCGGCTGTTCCACGGTCTCTGGGCAGCACAGCGGCGGCAGCCGCGGTTCCCCGAGCGCGAAGAAGATTGGCAAGCCACGCGGCGGGGCCATGAGCGCCATGGCCGGCGTGAGCAGCGGGGTCATGTTCGGCGGTGACGTGCCGCTGGCCGCGGCGCAGTCGCAGCTCGGCCGCAAGCTGGCGATCGTCCGCGTCTATGACCATCTGGGCCATCACTTCAGCAACCCGATGGTCAACCGGATAATGGCGGGGGGCACCACCGTGCTGGTGAGCCTCGACACCTTCCCCGGCGGGGCCACCTACGCCGCAATCGCGGCCGGCCGCGAGGACGCGGCCATCAAATCCTGGCTGAACGAGGTGGAGCGGTCCGCGGTCAAGTACCACCTGCCCGCCATCTACGTGACTTTCGAGCATGAGGCGGACGTGCCGTCACACCACCGGGAACTGGGCACACCTTCTCAGTTCGTCCAGGCCTGGGATCACATCCACCAGCTCGCCGCCGCCGCCCACCTGAACTGGAATGACGGCGGGCGGCTGCACTGGGTGTTCATCCTGACCCACTTCGCCTACATCGACGGGCAGGTCAGCAGGTTCTGGCCGGGCACCCACGAGGTGGACATCGTCGGGGCCGATGGCTACAACACCGGCGGTTGCCGCGCGGCCAGGTCGACCCACGCCCACTTCACCACCGGCAAGACGCCGCCAGTGACGCCCGCCTCGCTGTTCACCGGCCTGGTCCGGTTCGCCGCGAGCCACGGCAGCCTTCCGGTGTTCATCGCCGAGTGGGGCAGCGTCGCGTACAGCAACGCGGACGTGCGGGTCAACTGGATCCACCAGATGCAGGCCTTCGTCCAGGCGAATCCGGAGATCACCGCGGCGCTGTACTGGGACAGCCAGGTAACGCCGTGCAACTACATCCTCAACAACTCACCCACGTCGCTGGGCGCGCTGACCACCATGGCACACGCGCCGGACATGCAGGGCAGGCCCACCGCGACCTGAACCCTGAGCGCGGGGCTGGCAAATCCCGGCAGGTGCTCGGTATCAGGGCCCGCGCTGGCTGCTCTGTACTACCGGGAGGAAGGTTCTCCCCGCGCTGTCGCCGGTGGCGGCCTGTGGCGTACGGGTGGCGCAGGCCTCGATGCCCTGCGATGGCGCGGAAGCGGTGCAGAACTGTCCGGGGGAAGGTGCATCATGTCGCGCTCTGGTGTCTACTACGCCGTCAAGGCCATGGAACGAGCTGCCGCGGGGAGGCTGCGGCTGACGTGCCTGCCAGGCGAGCGGTTGCTCGTGAGGCCACTGCCGTTGCCCGCCCTGAGGGCGGCATCTCCTACCGCGCGTGGCGGGTGCTGGCCGCGATGCGCCACGGCATCGGCGGCGCCCCTGCCAAGGTTGGCCGGGGCCGCCGGAGGCTGAGCGGCGCTGCCCGGGCGGACAGGGGCGGGCAGAATGACAGCATGCCCGCAACCAGCCGCAGGCCAAGGGGCTGCGACGTCGTAGTAGGGATCGACGCCGGCGGGTCGAGCACCCGCGCTCGCGCGATGTGGCAGGGCGCCGTGGTCTACGAGGGCTCCGGCGGCCCGGGTAACCCCCTCACGGCCGACTCGGAGACCGTCCGCGCTAGTTATCGCGGGGCTCTTGCTGGCTGTCCGGCGGCAGGGAGAGTGGCTGCTTGTGTTTCCGGAACGAGCAGCCAGGCCCAGCGAAAGCAGATCGCGGACTTGCTGGCCGGCCGTTTCCCAGGCGCGGACATCAAGGTCGTTCCCGACTACGTTGGCGCTTTCCTCGCCGCCCCCAGGGGGACCGATGCCTGCATCGTGGCAGGCACCGGCTCGGTGGTGTGCAGCAGGGCCGCTGACGGCAGCTACCAGGTCAGTGGTGGGCGCGGCTGGATCCTCGGCGATCACGGTTCCGCCGCGCGCCTCGGCCGGGCCGCGCTGGAGTATTTCGTGAGTCACCCAGCCGATGTCCCCTCATCGTTCACGGCCGCGATCGGTGAGATCTTTGGCGACAATCACTGGCGGTCCGTGGTCCGCGCGGTGCAAACGGCACGGAATCCCGCCCCTTTGCTCGCTCGTGCCGCGCCATTGCTCACGGCCGCCGCGGAAACGCAGGAGCATTGGGCGACCGAACAGCTAGACGCGGAGATGCTGGCACTAGCGGCCACCATCGGCTCGGCACATCGAGCAGCACATCCCTGGCATGCCGGAGGTACGCATCGCCCTCTGCGGCGGCGTCTGGGCCAGCCGTAGCGCCCGGTCATCGCTCAGCTCGGCCATGGAGAGCGTCAGCAGTTGCCGGGTCATCGTGACCCGGTCGGTCAGCGACCCCATAGAAGGCGCCGTCCGCCTCGCCGGGAGAACCTGTCAGTGAACGACCCGCTACCACGCACCGAGCAGCGCAACCCCGTCTCCCGAGGGCTTGGCGAACTACCTGCCGCGGAAGTCATCGCGGTGATGAACAAGGAGGAGCACCAGGTCCTCGCCGCCGTGGAGAAGGCCACGCCACTGCTCACCCGCGCGGCTGAGCAGGTTGCCGCGATCTTTGCCGCCGGCGGCCGGACGGTTTTCCTCGGCGCGGGCACCAGTGGGCGGCTCGCTCTGCAGGAAGCCGCGGAACTACCGCCCACCTTCGGGGTGCCGCAGGAGTCCTTCACGGTCATGGCGGCGGGCGGCGCGCTGATGGGCCCAACAGCTATCACCCGGAACGAAGACGATGTACTTGCCGCCCCGAACGCACTGAGCGCCATGCGGATAGGTCCCGGCGATGCTGTGATCGGGCTCGCGGCGAGCGGCACGACTCCATTCGTGCGTGCGGGCTTGCAGGCCGCAGTCCGCGCCGGAGCATGGACCTGCGGGATCGCACACAATCCCGGCGCGCCGCTGCTGCACGACGGCGAACTGGGGATCCTGCTGGATACCGGCCCGGAGGTGCTGACCGGCTCGACCCGGCTAAAGGCGGGAACCGCGCAGAAGCTCGCGCTTAACAGGATCACCACCGCGGCGATGGTGCTGGCCGGGCGCGTTGCCGACAATCACATGATCGACCTGACCGGCTCCAACCAAAAGCTCCAGGCGCGCGCCATCCGTATCGTGATGGACCTCAGCGGGCTCGACGAGTTTCATGCCAGACAGTGCCTGGAGGCCGCCCACTGGTCGGTCCGGGCCGCACTTGAATGAGCAACTTGGACCGGTCCCCTCCGGGCGGTTTGTGCAGAGGAGGAGACCGGCCAAGGCAATCAGGGGCTGCCGGTTGCTGCCTGGTCAAAGGTGGCGGACGTCGCGGCACCGTGGCGGTTCAAGGTGACCTTCACCGGGTTCGCCACGCCGAACTTCTGGCAGTTGAGGTTGACATAGGACATGATCAGCCGGTTTGCCATGAAGGTGAGCAGGTTGTTGCCGACCGCTGGCACCGGCGAAGGCGCCGATGCCAGCAGTGCCTCATGGTCGCTCAGGAACCGCGTCTGGATGTTGATCATGTTCTGGCAGTAATTCGCCGGGCTGTCGGCAGCGTTGTTGCCCGATGAGATAGCCGGCTGGCCGACCATGGATCTGTAATGGTTGGTCTTCGTGACGCTGAGGCGGTTGCTGACAAGCGCCATCGGGTCGTTCTCCGGGACCAGTGCGACAGGCGCCGCCTGGCTTCTGGCGGCGGACAGCTCATCCAGTGCCTGCGACGTACCCGGCGTTCCGCCTTGCGACAGGTCCGGCGCGGTGAAGGGCTTGCAGCCGAGCACCGGATCAAGGAAGTCGTCGAGCAGTGCGTTGTCGCTGCCGTTGGAGATGACCGACGCCTGCGGCATGGCGGCGGCGTTCGTCTTGCTGAACTGCGCCGTCCGCCCGGTGGCGGTGAGCAGGTATTGCGTGGTTACGTTGTCGCTCTGGTCCTGGTCGACGAGAGTGAAAGCCCGCGTCGTCGGGCAGGCCTGGCCGGTCTTCGGCGAGACACCTGCTGAGGGCACGGTGAGCTTGCGCTGCCTTTCGGCCCGCCGCACGGCCCAGAAGAAGTGCGTGCCATGGCAGAACGACACCTGGCCAAAGGGTGACCCTCGGAGACCGTCGACGCAGTGGCCTTGGATCAGGGCCCGCGGCGTGCCGCCCACCTGCGTCAGGGTGTCGCCGTTGAAGCCAAAGTCGATCGTGACGACCGCGCCCTTGGGCAGTTTGGGCACCACTGGTGCGACCGCTGGCCGCGTGCCCTTCGTGATCACAAGCGGCTCGTACACCGATAGCTTCCCCGTGGCCGGGTCCAGGATCGTCGCCTGCACGAAGGCGCCGAGGTTCGCCGCGTTCGCCATGGTGCAGCCGGAGGCCGCCGGCGACGCGCCGTCCGGGCCGGTGAGCCGGTACGGGGTGGCGAGCCCTGCCGCGGTCAGCGGGTGCGCGGGCACCATGATCTCGCAGTTCACGTTCGCGGCCGGCGTCGCGGACGGGCACTGCGCCGGGCCGGCCGATGTGGCACCAGCAGATGTGCCGCAGGCATCGGGCTGGCCTTCGGCTTTCTTTGCAATACGGAGCCCGTCCAGTCCGCCCGTGGCCTGGAACCCTTCCGCCATGATTGCGGGGCGGGGTCCGGCAGCCTTGGTCGAGGCGGCGAGCATGGCCTTGAGGTGCGGGGCGCTGAGGGTGCCTATCAGCTATCCCCGCGGCGAGCGTGGCGGCCAGGAGCACGGCCGTCGGCACGCGGCCAGGTCGTGACCGCACCGGTAACTTCCGGTCCTGCCGCGCGTCTCGCCTTTGATGCGAGCGGACTCTCCGATAAGACATGCGAGCCTCTCCCTGTCCGGCCCGCTCCCCGGACAGTCACGTTAGACCTCACGCCCGCCCGGTGTTTACCGAATCGATGTATAACGAGCAGATCTCTTTGGCCCGTCCGCGCCCCCGGCCGGCCGCCAGGCCCGCGGGATCGGGCCGGTATCCCGTGTCCTCCGGGAGGAACTCCCGTACACCTAGATCTACCTGCGGTTCTGTGGCCCGGTTCGCTAGGATCACCTACGTCACTGGCCGGCCCTCTTTTCGGATCAATTGATGACACCTTTCGGGCGTGCGCATGGAGTGATAGCCGGCTGCCGGCCCGGGATGCGGCGGGTTATCCAAGTGCCAGTCAGGCATCGGCGCCGGGCCTTACCGGCGTTATCGCGCCGCCGGGACTAACCAGCCACGCGGTCGGCACTGGGCCCCGATTGCAGTCCTGCTTGCCAGCAAGACCGGCCCGCTCGCAGCGGGCGGTACGGCCGCCGCCGGTGTCATTTTCGCTTCCTTACAGCGGTTCCTCCTTGCCTACTCCGGAGTCTTTGCGCTCATCGCGCTGACCGCCGCGGTGGCGGCCGGGCTGATCGCGACGGATCGCTTGATCGTCAGCCCGGCTGGCCGGGTGACCTTCCAGGCGGTGCACCGCGCGCTGTCACTGGCCGCGGTGGGCTTCCTCGCATCCCACGTACTGCTGGAGATGCTGGCGCACCGCTCGCACGCGGTCGACGCGGTTGTGCCTTTCCTCGCGAGCGGGCGGACGCTGTACCTCGGTCTCGGCACCCTCGCCTCCGACCTGGTACTGCTGATCGCGCTCACCGGCGTCGCGCGGCGCAGGTTCGCCTCACACTGGACGGCCACCTGGCGCGGCGTGCATGTCACCGCCTATCTGGCCTGGCCGCTGGCGATCCTGCACGGGCTGCTCAGCGGGCGCACGGCCAGGCCGTATGTGGATTGGAGCTACGGAGCCTGCGTGGCAGCGGTTGCGCGTCGCCCTGGTGGTCCGGCTTGTGGCTCCGCGCCGGAGCCGCGCGGTCGTCGTTCCTGCCACGGCGCCCGGCCTGGCCGTGACGGGCCTGCCCGCGTACCTGTCCGCACCCCCCCAGCCGAGCGCCTACCTGCCCGCCCCGCCACCGGTGCACCGGGCGCTACCTGGTGGGAGCCACGATGGCGGCACGCAGTACGGCGTGGTGTACGGCATCGTCGACGACGGCGTGCCGCGCGCACCGGAGACGCCATGATTCCGGCGACCGTGCCGGAGGCCCTCTGCATCGGCAGGCCGCGTCTCACCGCCGGCCTGGACCGGTTCCGGCGGATGGATCTGGTGGGGTACCACACGGTCTTCGGCCGGTTGCCGTACCTGTCTGCCGACCGGCTGATTGACATGACCGAGCGGGTCGACCTGCGCGGCCGCGGAGGTGCCGCGTTTCCGGTTGCGCGCAAGTTCGCTGCCGTGCTCGACGCGGCCCGGCTGCGCAAGCGGTCGCCGATCGTTGTCGTCAACGGGGCCGAAGGCGAGCCGGGCAGCGCCAAGGACAGGTTGCTGCTTCTCAGGTCGCCCTACTTGGTCTTGGGCGGAGCGCTGGCCGCGGCTCGGGCACTGGACTCCCGCGACATCCTCGTCGGCGTCACCGACGCGCTGGCCGCCCGGTCGATCCGCGAAGCAGTCGCCGCTGAGCCGGGCCTGGAGTCCATGGTGGGCGTGGTGGAACTGCCTGACCGGTTCGTATCCGGAGAGTCGGGCGCACTGGTGAACGCGGTGAACGGCCGCGCCGCGCTGCCGTCCTCAGGCAAGAGCCGTGCCAGCTACAGGGGAGCCGGAAACCGTCCGACCCTGCTGTCGAATGCAGAGACCTTCGCTCAGCTGGCATTTCTCGCGATGGTGGGGCCAGAGGGTTACGCGTCGGCTGGTACGGCGGCCGAGCCAGGAACGGTGCTACTGACGGTTGGCGGCACCGTCACGCGGCCCGCCGTCGTGGAGGTGCCCACGGGGGTGTCACTCGGGCACGTACTCGGCCTGTGCGGGGCCGGGCCGACCGGCGGCGTGCTGGTCGGCGGGTACCACGGCGGCTGGGTACCGGAGGAGGCTGCCTACAACGTGCCGGTCAGCCGGGCCGGACTGGCGGCGATCGGCGGCACGCTGGGCGCTGGCGTTGTCTTGGCGCTCGGCCAAGACAGCTGCCCGCTCGGCGAGGTGGCGCGGGTTGCCGCGTACCTCGCCAAGGAATCCTCCGGCCAGTGCGGGCCATGCAAACTGGGCCTGCCGAGCATCGCACGGTCGCTGGCCGCGCTCGCCAACGGCTCGGGGGGCGTGGACGCGCTGGATGCCGCCCGCCGTGGTGCGGCGGCCGTCCGTGGCCGCGGCGCATGCTCGCACCCGGACGGGGTGGTCAGATTCGTGCTGTCCGCCCTCGACGTTTTCGCCGATGATCTGGCTGCGCACTTGTCCCGCGGCGGCTGCGGCCGGCCGGTCCGCAACCACCTGCCGCTGCCCGCAGTGGAAGGCGAAACCCAGCTGGCCATCGACTGGACTCGCTGCCGGGGTCACGGTCTATGCGCGCACATCGTGCCCGAACTCGTGCAACTGGATTCCCAGGGCTTCCCGGTCATGCTGGACACGCCGGTCCCGGCGTGGCTGGAACGCGGAGCGCGTCAGGCCGTCGAAATGTGCCCCGCGCTGGCACTGCGGCTCATTCCGGCCAGCCCGGCTCCGCTGCCTGCCATGGCCCAGCCAGGGTGGCTGGGCCGGGCACTGAGCCACATGCACGCATCAGTCGCTAACACGGTTCCCGACCTGATCGTGTCCGAAGAGTGGATCGCCGAGATCTCCGGTGCCCGCGAATCACCCCATCCACGGGCCGGGTAGCGGCTACCCACTCGTCCGGGCCGCACGATCGTTCAAGACCAGCGCCGACCGCATCACCCAGGCTGGGAGACCATAGATCAAACCTACGGAGCGGCGCATGGAAGTAATGCATGACCCCGCCCAGACGATCGCGTTTGTGACGTTCGCTGCGGTCGTCGCCGGAACCCCGGGCCCCAGCAATGCACTGCTGACCGCTGTCGGCGCAAAGGCGGGTGTCAGGCGGAGGTTTCCCGAGCCTGCTGGGGCAGGTGACCGGGATGGGCGCGATGCTGTTCGCTATCACCCTGGGGCTGGGCAACGTGCTCCTTGCTCACCCCCTGGCCCTGGAGATCCTGAAGTGGGGCGGGGCGGCGATGCTCTGCTGGATGGCCTGGCGTATCGCGACCGCGGGACATGCCGAAGGGACCGCGAACGCACCTACCGGATTCCTCGGCATGGCAGCCTTCCAGTGGGTCAACCCCAAGGGGTGGCTGGTCGGGGTCGCGGCCATCGCCACCTTCCTGGACCGGCGCGCCGGCGGTGCCCTGGCCCAGGCTGCCATCTTCGCGATCCTGTTTACGCTGGTGGCCCTCCCCAGTTGCTTCCCCTGGCTGGCGTTCGGCGCCGCACTCCAGCGCTTTCTCCGGACACCACGCGCCCGGCGCATCCTCAACGGCGCGATGGCGGCCCTACTGGCCGCGTCCACGATCCTGCTGGTATGGACCCGGTATTGACCACGCGCCGGGCGTCCGGGATCAGCGCTATCTTGCGATCCATGACAGCAACCAACGATCCGGCCGGCCCGGCGCCCGCCTCCCCCGGTGAACCGGTGGAGGCGCAGTTCGGGCCGCACCGGTTCTACGCCGGCGAGGGCGGCGGCAGCGAGCGGTTCCGGGGCGCCCGGTTCGACGTCGCGGACCTGCGCGGCGCCCGTTTCACCGACTGTGACCTGACCGGCGTCACGATCCGGGACTGCTGGCTGGTCAACGTGAACATCTCCGGCTACCTCAGCAATGTCACGGTCAACGGCGTCGACGTGACCGATTTCGTCAACGCCGAGCTGGACCGCCGGCACCCCGAGCGCGTGCAGTTCCGCGAGGGCCAGACGGCCGACGACGTCCGCGCGATATGGGACACCATCGAGCGGCTGTGGGCGCAGGCGGCCGAGCGGGCCGGTCGGCTGCCCGCCGCAGCGCTGGATCGGCAGGTCAATGAGGAGTGGTCATTCGCGCAGACACTGCGCCACCTGGTCTTCATCACCGACGCCTGGGCCAGCCGGACGGTGCTGGATGAGGAAATGCCCTACCACCCGCTCGGCCTGCCGCAGAGCTGGTACCCGGCGGCGGACGCGGCCGCGCTCGGCATCGACCTGACCGCCCAGCCCGGCTACGACGAGATCCTGGCCGCCCGCGCCGACCGGATGGCGGTGATGCGGCGGATCGTGGCGCGCCTGACCGACGACAGCATGGGACGGCCATGCCGGCGCTCGCCTGCTCCCGGTTACCCGGACGAGGAGCGCACCGTGATCGACTGCATCGCCGTGGTGATGGACGAGGAGATCGAGCACTACCGGTTCGCGGTCCGCGACCTAGCCGTGCTGGAAGCCGGCTAGTGCCGCGTCAGACTCAGTTTGTTTAAGGTCCCTTGGGGAGGACGCTTTGGGTGCGGCAACGACGATCGTGAACGCGAAGGTATTCGACGGGACGAAGTCGCAGGACTGGACTTCGGTCCGGTTCGCTGACGGCCTGATCACCAAGTGCTCGGCCGCCTCGGCCGCCCAAGAAGGCGACGAAGTGATCGACGCGGGTGGCGGGACTGTGCTTCCCGGTCTGATCGACGCGCACGTGCACCTCGTTCCCGGCGCTCTCGCGCAATCGTTGACCTTCGGCGTTACCACCGTTCTCGACATGTTCAGCAAACCCGACCTGGTGGCCAGCGCCAAGGAGCAGGCCGGCTCCCGTCCGGACGTGGCCGATGTGCGTTCCTCGGGTGTCGGTGCCACCGCGCCCGGCGGGCACCCGTCGATGATGTACGCCCCGTTCCCGACGTTGACCGCCGCTGGCCAGGCCGGGCAGTTCGTCGCGGACCGGATCGCGGAGGGCTCGGACTATCTGAAGATCATCTCCGGCACCGGGGGCCTGTGGCCGTCGCTGGACTCCGAAACCATCCAGGCACTGGTCACTTCCGCGCACGCCCGCGGCATGGTCGTCGTCGCTCACGTGAGCTCGACGGCCGGTGTCGAGGAGGTCGTGTCCGCCGGTGTCGACGTGGTGGCCCACGTCCCCGCGGACGCCGAGCTGGACAAGGCCCTGGTCGAACGCATGGCCGAGGCCGGAATCGTGGTCGGTCCGACGCTGGCCACCATCGAGAACACCCTCGGCGAACCGGGTGGCGCGGCAGTGGCAGGGGACCCGCGGCTCGCTGAGGCGCTCGGGGACGCCTGGGCACGCCGGTTGACCTCGGGTGCCCCGGGATGGCGTGGCCGGGAAATGCCGCCCTACTCGCGGGCCGAGGACAACGTGCGGCGACTGGCCGATGCGGGGGTCACTCTGCTGGCGGGCACCGACGCTCCGAACCCGGGGACCGTGTTCGGGGCAAGCCTGCACCGGGAGCTGGAACTCCTTGTCCGGTGCGGCATCAGCCCGTCGCAGGCCCTGGCCGCTGCCACGGCCGAACCGGCACGAGTGTTCGGCCTCGCCGACCGAGGACGTGTCGCCGCCGGGCAGCGCGCGGACCTGGTCCTGGTGTCCGGTGACCCGTTGACGGACATCACCGCGACCCGCGCCATCGAGCGGATATGGCGCGGGGGCACAGCCTGCGATCGACACGCCTTCGTCGCGAGCGCTGCCGAAGCTGAGCAGCTTGACGCTTTCGACGCCCAGCTCGCCAAGGTCGTGGCAGCCGTGCGCGAACGCTGGTCCAACTGATCCGTTTAACGCCATGGCCGGCTCCTAGACTGGGCGGCCATGGGTGTCCTGGAGGGGAAGCGCGCGCTGGTCACCGGCGGGACCACCGGCCTGGGCCTGGCCATAGCCGGGCGGTTCCTGCGAGAGGGCGCGCGGGTGGCGATCACCGGCCGCGATCAGGGCCTCGGCGAGCGCGCCGTGCAGGCGCTGGGGCCCGATGCCTGGTTCATCCCGGCCGATGCCGCCGACCCGGCCGCGGTCGCCTCGTCGGTGAAAGCCGCCGTGGACCATCTGGACGGCCTGGATGTGCTGGTCAACAACGCCGGAGCCGGGGTGACCGCACGGCTCATCGAGACCCCGCTCGCCGACTACGACCACGTCATGAATGTCAACGTCCGCGGCTACCTGCTCTACGCCCAGCACGCCTACCCGCACCTGGCCCGGGCCCGCGGTTGCATGATCCACATTGCCTCGGATGCCGGGATCTGGGGCGAGCAGGCGACAGGCCTCTACTCGGTCACCAAGGCCGCCGTCGTCATGCTGGGCAAGATGCTGGCACTGGACGGCGGCCGGGACGGCGTCCGGTCGAACGTGTTGTGCCCGGGCGACATCTGGCCCGGCATGCGGCACATGGGCCCGCCGGGCGGCCAGGACGGGGCCGAGGCCGACGGCGACTGGCCGGTACCGCCGATCGGCAGGATCGGCCAGGCCAGCGACGTCGCGGCCGCCGCAGTGTTCTACGCCAGTGCCGAGGCCGAGTTCATCACCGGCACCACGCTGCTGGTGGACGGCGGGATGACCGCCGGTTACCTGCAAAGAGAACGCGAGGAGCGGGGATGACCCAGTTCGCTTCGTCCAGCTCGAAGTCCCTGATCAGGTGAATGCCATGATCGAGCGATTCCTGACGGTCACCGGCCTGTCAGCAGGGTGATTTTGCCGGATCGGCGCTGGACCGGCCATTTCCAGTGGGAGCATGTGGCCTCGTGCGGATCATGACCGGTGCCGGCGTGCTCGCCCTGGCCGTTCCTGGTGCCTTGCTGGCGGCATGCGGTACCGCTGGGGTTCCAGTCGCTCCTCGGGCAGCATCGTCCAGCCAGCCGGCAGCGGCCTCGCCGGCCAGGGCCGCGGGCGCTGGCGAAGCCGGGTCGGCCGCCTTGACCAGCAGCCGCAAGCAGGCCCCGGAGCCGCAGAGGGCCCTGGCCGGGAACCCGGACGGAGGCGCGCCCATCCCCGCTGCCGCACGGCCGGTGAACACCTCCCACCCGGACCAGGTGATCGGCAACGGGACGGCCGCTAGCTGCACGTCCGGGGCCGTGGTCGCGGCCGTCGCCAAGGGCGGCGTGATCACCTTCGACTGCGGTGCGAAGCCAGTGACGATCATGATGCAGGCCACCGCCAAGGTCCGTAACACCAGTTCCGAGGTGGTGCTGGACGGCGGCGGGAAGGTGACGCTCAGCGGCGGCGGGGCCCGGCGCATCCTCTACATGGACACCTGTGACCCGGCCCAGGCATGGACCACGTCGCACTGCCAGGATCAGGCCACGCCCAGGCTCATCATCCAGAACATGACGTTCAAGGACGGGAACTCCACGGGCCAGCAATACGACGGCGGCGGCGGAGGTGCGATCTTCGACCGCGGCGGCCAACTCAGCGTGATCAATTCCATCTTCGCCGGGAACCGTTGCGACCGCAGCGGCCCCGACCTTGGCGGCGCGGCCATCCGGGCGCTCAGCCAGTACCAGAACCGTCCGGTGTATGTGTCCTACAGCACCTTCCGCGGCGGTGTCTGCTCCAACGGCGGGGCGCTGAGCAGCATCGGGGTTTCCTGGACCGTGCTGAACAGCCTGATGACCGGCAACCAGGCCATCGGCGACGGCGCCAACCCGGCCCGCACCGGAACTCCGGGCGGTGGC
The DNA here is from genome assembly GCA_963762735.1 of uncultured Actinomycetes bacterium. Classification (GTDB taxonomy): domain Bacteria; phylum Actinomycetota; class Actinomycetes; order Streptosporangiales; family Streptosporangiaceae; genus DASXKD01. The sequence continues at coordinate 37,461 of CAVXMG010000009.1, forward strand.
AGCGGCGGGGCCATCTACAACGACGGCGACACCTATCACCTCAAGGTCGAGGGCACGATCATCTCCGCCAACCACGCCCGGGAGGGCGGCGGAGCCATCTTCTTCGTGAGCAACGACAGGACCGGCACGCTGCTGATCAAGAAATCCACGCTGAACGACAACCCCAGCGACGGCTTCTTCACCGCCGGGTACCCGGGCATCTTCTTCCTCGGCCAGGGGCACCCCGTCGTGATCTCCGCCACCATCAACTGAACGGCTCTGCCTCACGGGGCATCCGGGCCGACGACCGACACCGACCAGCCGACCATGATCGCGTCGGTGAGCGGGGCGGTGGTGGACAGGGCCAGGTCGTGCCCGGTGCCGGGGATGACGACAAGCCTCAGGTGCGCGGCCGGTGAGTAGTACTGCGATTCAAAGCCGCGCACCGACTGCTGGCTGGCGCAGTTGTAGGCGGTCACGCCGGTGCAGAAGAGGTTGTCGTCCTCGCCCACGACGGACAGGACCGGCACGGTGATCTGGTAGGAGGGCTGCTGGGCGGGCGGCTCGCTGAGGATCGAGGCCGCGCCGGCCAGTTCCGCCGGGGTCGTCACGCCCTTGCTGGCTTCGTCGACGGCCACCACGGCCGGGTTGGCGGTGGCCAGGTCGTAGAAGAGCGACTCGCGGGTTCCCGGCAGGGTGGTGAGGTATCCGGGGTCGAGGCCGGAGCCGGCGAAGGCGGGGTCGTCGGCCGCCGGGTACAGGTCGCTCTCCAGTGCGCCGATATCCGGGCTGAGCGCGTGCAGGGCGCCGGTCACGATCACGGCGTCCACGTCGTGATAGCGGGCGGCCTCGAGCCAGATCTCGACCGAGCCGATCGAGTGACCGACCGCGATGACGTGCCGGAACGCGTGCCCGTCCACGGCGCCTGAGCGCAGCGCGGTCACGGCGTCGTGCAGCGCGACCGCCCCGGCGGCAAGGTCGAGGCCGGCGCTGGGCGGATGCGAGCTGTTCCCGGCGCCGATGCGGTCGATATCGAAGGTCGCGTACCCGGCGGCGGTCGCCGCGCCGACATAGGAGTAGTAACCGTTGCCGTACGGGAAGTTCCAGTACAGGTGGTTGTAGGTGGCGCCGTGCACCAGGAGTTGCACGGTGCCCGGCTCCCGGTCGCCGCGGTAGCACAACTGGCCCCACAGGGTCTGGTCGGCCGGCCCGGGGTCGGCGATGCGCACCGGCAGGTTATAGGCGGAACAGGTCAGCGCCGGCAGCGCGGCGGCGTGCGCGCCAGCCGCCGGTACAGCGGCAAGCACCGCGGCCCCGGCGGTAAAAGCCAAGAATTTTGCCATACGCAAGCGGCGGGGCCGGTGTCCTGCCAAACGATGACCGGGATTCATTGCTGCCTCCAAGCGACGCGTTTCCTCCGGGCGCCTTAACGGCGCGGAGATCGGGTGCCGTGGGCCTGGCTGCGAGCGCCGGCCCAGGCGGATCGTCTCCCGGGCGATCTGCGGTGCGCGTCACGGTGGGCACCACAGTCTTTGGACTGGCTTTGCCGATGAAGCTGCCGCTGGTCCGTACGATTTGGCGCTATGGGAGCGGGAGCGGCGCCCGTCCGGCGCGCTGCTGGACAGGGCGGAGGAACTCGCTGCGATCACCGGGGCGGTCGATTCCGCCATGGCGGGTGCCGGGTCGGCGCTGCTGGTGGAGGGGGCCGCCGGGATCGGCAAGACCAGCCTGCTCGCGCGGGCATGCGCGCAGGCGTCTGCCGTGGGCATGACCGTCCGGGTGGCGCACGCGGCCGAGTTCGAGGGTGGCTACGCGTGGGGCGTGGTACGGGAATTGTTCCAGCCCGAGGTGCGCGCCGGCGGCGGTGGGCTGGCGGGCGACGCCGCGGCGCTGGCCGCTCCCGCGCTCGGCCATGCCGGGCCGGCCGGCGAGGAGGACTCGTTCTCGGTCGTGCACGGCCTTTACTGGCTGACCGCGGGCATCGCAGCACAGGCGCCGCTGCTGCTGGCCGTCGACGATCTGCACTGGGCGGACCAGCCGTCGCTGCGGTTCATCGCGCACCTGGCCCGCCGCCTGGACGGCCTGCCGGTGCTGTTGGTCACGACCGTCCGGGAGCCCCGGTCGGCCACCGCGCAGGACAGGGCGCTGACCGCGGGGCTAGCGGCGGAGCCTGCGGTGACGGTGCTCCGCCCGGCCGCGTTGAGCCCTGCCGCCTCCGCCGGCCTGGTCCGCGCGGCGCTAGGTGCCCCGTCCGCGGCGTTCCAGGACGCCTGCCACGAACTCACCGGCGGCAATCCGCTCTTGCTTGAGGCCCTGCTGGCCAGCCTTGCGGCCGAGGGGGTCCGTGGCACCGACGAGGATGTGCCACATCTGCGCCGGCTGACGCCGGGCACGGTCTCCCGGAGGGTACTGCTCCAGCTTGGCCGGATGCCCGCCGCCTGCCTGGCGGCGGCGCGCGCGGTCGCCGTGCTCGGCACCGCCGCGACGACCGCGCGCGCGGGCCGCCTGGCCGGCCTGGATGCCGATGCCTGCGCCGAGGCGATCGGGGCGCTGATGGCCGAGCGGCTCATCGAGGGCAACCAGGCCCTGCGGTTCGTCCACCCGCTGGTGCGGGCGGCGGTCTACCAGGACCTGGCGCCGCCGGTGCGGCAGCGCTGGCATCTGCGGGCCGCGCGGTTGCTCGACGCCGAGGGTGGCTCGCAGGAGGATGTGACCGTCCACCTGCTGGCGTCCGCCCCGGCCGGGGACGCTTGGGTGGCGCACAAGCTGCGCGACGCCGCGGCCGATGCCCGTAGCCGCGGCGCCCCCGACGTCGCCGCGCTCTGCCTGCAGCGGGTGCTGGCCGAACCACCGCCAGCCGCCGAGCGGGCCGAGGTTCTCTTCGGCCTCGGTCAGCTCGAAACCATGCAGGCCCCTGTCTCCGCGGCCGAACACCTCGGCGAAGCGCTCGCTGGCACCGCGGACTGGCCGCGGCGTGGTGAGATCGCCCAGGCGCTCAGCGAATCGCTGGCGCTGGCCGGGCGTTTCGCGGACGCGGTGGACCTGCTCGCCAGGACGGCGGCCGAGGCCGGTGACGAACGCGCCAGGGAACCGCTGGAGGCGGCGCTGTTCAACACGGCCCGGATGGACATCGGTACCCGCGCGGCCACCAGGCCGCTGCTGGAGCGGGTCCAGGCGCGGGCCGCGCGCGGCGAGATCCTCGATCCGCAGTTGCATGCCAACCTGGCGATCGAGCTTGCCGCGGCTGGCGAGGACCGTGACCAGGCGGTCTGGAACGCCTTCCAGGCGCTCAGCGCGCTGCCACGGCTGATGTCGGCCAGCGCCGCGGCCCTTCCCGAGACGCTGTCGGTGCTGCTGTTCGCCGACCACGCCACCGAGGCCAGGGACGCCGCCGGCCAATGGCTGCAACTGACGCAGGAGCAGGGTTCCGAACCGGCCGTGGCGACCGCCATGGGGTTGGCGTCGCTGCTTCGGCTGTACGGCGGCCAGGTCAGCGAGGCGGTGGCCTTCGGGCAGCAGGGCATCGCGGGGACGCCCAATATATGGATCTCCACCATCACCTCCTCCTTCGTCGTCCGTGCTTTGGTGGAACGCGGCGAGCCGGAGAACGCGCACTCGTTGCTAGCCTCCCTGGGCCTGACCGGCGACCTGATTCCCACCTGGCCGCACAACCTGGTCAGGCATGCCCGGGGATGCCTGCACGCAGCGGTTGGTGACCACCACAAGGCCGCCGAGGACCTGCTGAAGGCCGGGGAGCTCGCGCAGCAATGGGGAATCCCCAACCCGGCGATCCTGCCGTGGCGCTCCGCGGCGGCACTGTCGCTGGCGGCGCTCGGGGACAGGCAGGCCGCGGACCGGCTGTGCGCCGAGGAGATAGCGCTCGCCCGTGGCTGGGGCGCTGGCCGCGCGCTGGGCATCGCGCTGCACGCCGGCGGGCTTGTGGCGCGCGGCGCCGACGGTGCCGAACTGCTCACCGAGGCGGTGAGCGTGCTGCGGCCGGCGCCGGCGCCGCTGGAACTGGCCCGCGCGCTGATCGACCTCGGCGCGGCACAGCGCCGCGGGGGTGCCCGCACCCAGGCGCGCGAGTTGCTGCGGGAGGGCCTGGACCTGGCGCACGCCATGGGCGGTCTGGCCCTTCGTGACCGGGCCCGCCGCGAGCTCGTCATCGCCGGCGGCAGGCCGCGCCGCGATGCCGCCCACGGGCGGGACGCGCTCACCCCCGGCGAACTTCGGGTCGCGCAACTGGCCGCCGCCGGGCTCACCAACCGCCAGATCGCCCAGCGGCTGTTCGTCACCCAGCGGACCGTCGAAAACCACCTGACGAGTAGCTACGCCAAACTCCAGATCAGCTCGCGCGGCGCCCTGTCCGCCGCCCTCCGCGGGAGCCCAGCGGGCGCCCGGCCCGGCGCGGCTCCGGCAGCGCCATCAGCCTGACCGCGCATCTTGCGATCAGGGCTCCTGGTCTCCCGGCAGCCGATGCTGGCGGTCCTGCGCCTGCCCGGCGCCGTCCCCGCCGTGGGCCTCGTAGCCGGAGACCATGGTCTGCAGCACCGCGAACAGCTCCGACCAGCCGACGAAACGGGACGGCGGCAGACCGGGTGTCCGGGCCTGCCCCTCAAGGGGCAGCCGCTCGCCCATGGTCAGCTCGAGTTCCACGACGAGGCGCCGGTGTCCTGTCATGCAGCCGATCGTCGGCCCGCGCGGCCGCGAGGGGCATCACGGAAGGCACCCCAAGAAAACGAGGGTCCGGCGTCGTGACCGGCGCAGTTGACGCAACCAGTCGGTTGCCATATGGTAGCAACCAATCAGTTGCTACTTAGTGGAGGCGTCATGGGTTTCCCCGATCGCATCGAGCGGACCCTAGAGCTGGCTCACCCGCCGGCCAAGGTGTGGGCGGCACTCACCACGGCCGAGGGACTGGCCGCATGGTTCGGCAACGAGGCCGCCATCGACCTGCACCCGGGCGGATCGGCCTGGATGAAGTGGAACAGAAGGGCACACGGCGCAGATGCGCGTGGAACGGGTGGAGGAACCGAGGGTGTTCGGGTTCACCTGGCACATCTCCGGGCTGCCCGACGATGACCCGCGGCGCACCTATGTCGAGTTCACGCTCGAACCGGCCGACGGGGGCACCCGGCTGACGGTCGTCGAGAGCGGCTTCGCCCAGCTGTCAGACCAGGCCTTCCATGAGGCGTTCGACGGCAACACCAAGGGCTGGGCGAGCGAGCTGGCCGAGCTGGCCACCTACCTCGATGCCGCCTGATATCGAGGCCATCGCCGAACAGGTCTTCGTGGCGCTGGCCGACCCGACCAGGCGCGCCATCCTGGCCGCGCTTGCCTCAGGGGGCCCGGCCACGGCCACGGACCTGGGCGGCCGCCTGCCGGTCACCCGGCAGGCGGTCGCCAAGCACCTGGCGCTGTTGGCCGAGGCGGGGCTGGTGACGGCCGAGCCAGGAGAGCGGCGCCGGGTCAGGTACCGGCTGCACTCCGCGCCGATGCAGGTGGCGCAGCAGTTCCTGGCCGCACTGGCCCGCGACTGGGACAGCTCGCTGGGCGCGTTGAAGGATCACCTCGACCGGGGCGCTCGCGAGCCCGCGGCGGCCCCGCTGCATGGAACCCGAGGACATAGACCAGAAGGGCAGACACCATGAAGACCCCGCCGATCGTCCCGCCGCAGGAGTGGGAGGAAGCGCGCCAGCGGCTGCTGGTGAAGGAAAAGGAACTGACCCGCGCCAGGGACGCAATGGCAGCGGAGCGCCGGCGGATGCCGTGGCTGGCGGTGCAGAAGGAGTATGTCTTCGACGGGCCCACGGGCAAGATGAGCCTGCCCGACCTGTTCGAGGGCCGCCGCCAGCTTGTCGTGTACCGCGCTTTCTTCGAGCCCGGCGTGTACGGCTGGCCCGGCCACGCGTGTCCCGGCTGTTCCCTGATGGCCGATCAGGTCGCCCACGTCGCGCACCTGAACGCCAGGGACACCACGTTCGCCTACGCCTCGCGCGCGCCGCAGGCCGACATCGCTCGCCTGAAGGCGCGGATGGGCTGGACGATGCCCTGGTACACGATGACCGACGACTTCGACGCCGACTTCGGCGTGGACGAATGGCATGGCACGAACGCGTTCTTCCGCGACGGCGACCAGGTGTTCCGCACCTACTTCGTCAATAACCGTGGCGACGAGGCGCTGGGCAGCACCTGGAGCTACCTGGACATCACCGCGCTCGGGAGGCAGGAGGAGTGGGAGGACTCGCCCGATGGCTATCCCCAGGACCCGCCGTACTCCTGGTGGCGGTGGCACGACGCCTACGACGATGCCGGCGGAGGTGACCATGACGAATGATTCGCGGACGTCCCGGCGGCCGGCCGACGGAGCGCGGGGGATGCCCGCGGCCGTCGACCGGGCCGCGCTGGCGGCGACGCTCGGGCTGGCCGCCGCGTGCTGGGCGGTCTCGGTCTGGCAGATGAACGGGATGGACATGGGCACGGCAACCCCGCTCGGCTCGTTCGGCTTCTTCATCGCCGTGTGGGCAGCGATGATGGCGGCGATGATGCTGCCGGGTGCCGCCCCGGCCGTGCTCAGGCGCGCCCAGGCCGGCGGTGTGCGCGCCGTGCCGCTGTTCGTCGGCTCGTACCTGGCCATCTGGGCGCTGGCCGGTGTGGCCGTCTACGCGGTGGACCGGCCGCACGGGACCCTCGTCGCCGGTGCGGTGACGATCGCCGCAGGCATCTACGAGTTCACGCCGCTCAAGCAGCACTACCGCCGCCGCTGCCGGGAGACCACCGGCTCCGGGCTCGGTTTCGGCCTTTGCTGCGCCGGGTCGAGCGCAGGACTGATGGCGGTACTTGTTGCGCTGGGCGTCATGAGCATCCCCTGGATGGTGATGATCACGATCATCGTCTTGGCCCAGAAACTGCTGCGGCCCATGGCCGCTTTGGATGTGCTGCTGGCGCTGGCGATCACCGGGCTGGGGATCTTGATCGTCGTGAGCCCCGGGTCGGTTCCCGGCCTTTCCCCGCCGATGTGATCGGCCAAGGACGGCGCTGGCCACGGCCTGTCGTCCCGGCAAATAAAAACAACAACAAGGAGAGAGGCTCATGCACATGACCAGTCACCAGATCGGGACGCGCGAGCAGTGGCTTGCCGCCCGCGGCGAACTGCTCGCCAAGGAGAAGGAACTGACTCGCCGCAGCGATCAGCTGGCGGCCGAGCGGCGCGGCCTGCCCTGGGTGCCGATCGAGAAGCAGTACCGCTTTGACACCGACGCCGGGCCCAGGACGCTGCGGGAACTGTTTGCCGGACGGTCGCAGTTGATCGTCTACCACTTCATGTTCGGCCCCGACTACACCGCGGGGTGCCCGACCTGCTCGTCGATCGCCGACGGCTTCAACGGGAACATCGCCCACCTGAACGCCCGCGACACGACGTTCACCTGCATCTCCCGCGCGCCACTGGAGAAGCTGCAGGCCTACAAGCAGCGGATGGGCTGGGACTTCCCCTGGGCCTCCTCCTATGGCGGCGACTACGCCGTCGACCTGGGGATCACCTACCCGACGGAAACCGCCCGCGGCTGGCTGGCCGGCGGCGTCCCCCCGGTGGCCGCCAAGAACGCAGAAGAGTGCGGCACCGAGCCCGCCGTCTACGTGTCGGAGCAGCCGATCATGAACTCCTACACGCTGGAGGACGGGAGCGTCTACCTGACCTACTCCACCACCTCGCGCGGGCTGGAATTCATGATGGTCTACTACGGCCTCCTCGACCTCACCCCGCTCGGCCGCAACGAGGAGGACGGGGCTCAGCTGTGGCTGCGCCGCCACGACGAGTACCACGGCCAATGACGCGCCGGGCGGCGCCTGCCGCACAGTGCTCCTTGCAGCGCGCGGCGGTCCCGGGTGAGGATGACCGCTGTGGCCCCAGTTCAGATGCCAGATCTCCTGACCCTCTATGCCTCGTCTCAGCCCGGCAAGCTGGCCGTCGTCGATGACCGGCCGGGCGCGGACGTCGTCTCGTGGACCTACGCCCGGCTCGAGGCGGAGGCGAACCGGCTGGCCAACGCGCTTGCCTCGCTCGGGGTAGGCCCGGACGAGAAGGTCATCTGGTGCGGGCCCAACTCGCCGCAGGTCGTGGCGGTCGTCAACGCGACCAGGAAGCTCGGGGCGGTCGCGGTCCCGCTGAACTACCGGCTGACGGCCGAGGAAGCCCGCTACATCGTGGCCCATTCCGACGCCAGCGCCGCGTATGTCGATGCGGAGTATGCGCACCTCATACCGGCACCCCAGGGCAACCTGCGTCATGTGCTTGTCCACGGCGGCGCCGCCCCGCCCGGGGCGCTCGGCGAGGAGTTCGTCGCCCAGGCACCGGCCGCGGCCCCCGTCAGTGGAGACCGAGGGCACCGTCGCGACGATGATCTACACCTCCGGGACGACCGGTAAGCCGAAAGGTGCCTACCGCAAGATCACCGACCAGACCACGGCGGTCGCGCTGATCGGCTTCATCGGCTACACGACAGACGACATCTACCTCACCTCCGGCCCGCTGTATCACAGCGGGCCGCTGGCGTTCATGGGCGTCGGGCTCACGCTCGGCCAGACGGTCGTCATCCAGCGGAGGTTCGATCCGGAGGACTGGCTGCGGCTGGTGGACAAGTACCAGGTCACCTCCACCTTCTCCGCGCCGCCGCTGATCCGCTTGGTGTGCGCGCTGCCCGCCGGGGTCAAGGCCCGCTACGACCGGTCCTCGATGCGGATCATGCTGGCCAACGCCGCGCCGTGGAGCTTCGCGCTCAAGCAGGCCTACCTGGCCGACTTCCCGCCGGACTCGCTCTGGGAGGTCTACGGATCGACCGAGCTCGGGATCAACTGCGTGCTGGAGCCCAAGGACCAGCTGCGCAAGCCCGGCTCGTGCGGCAAGGCGGCCCCCGGTGTCGAGATCCGCCTGCTCGACGCCGACGGCAACGAGGTCACCGGCGCCGGCCCTGAGCACTCCGGCGAGCTCTACGTCTCCTCCGCCGCGGTCTTCAACGAGTACTACAAGCAGGCCGACAGCTACCGGGCCGCCATGCACGGCGACTTCCACACCGTGGGCGACATCGCCTACCGGGACGAGGAAGGCTTCTACTACATCTGCGACCGCAAGAACGACATGATCATCTCCGGCGGCATGAACATATACCCCGCCGAGATCGAGGCCGCCCTGGAACAGCATCCAGGCATCTTCGACGTCGCGGTCTTCGGGATCCCCTCCGAGCAATGGGGCGAGCAGGTGCACGCCACCGTGGTCCTGGCACCGGGAACGTCGCTGTCGGAGGCGGACGTGATCGGCTACGCCCGCGAGCACCTGGCCGCGTACAAGTCCCCCCGCTCGGTGGCCTTCACCGATGAGCTACCGCGCACCGGCTCGGGCAAGCTGCTCAAGCGAGAACTCCGGGCACCATACTGGGCCGGTCATGCCAGGCAGGTCAGCTGACCGGCGCTCCCGGCCCGCGGGAGGATGCCTAGGGAGGGTGTGCCCGCGGGCAGGCGGAGGGAGAACCGATGCGGTTCGCAGATGCGACGATCATCATCACGGGCGCCGCGGGCGGGCTCGGGTCGGCCATGGCGGCCGCGTTCGCGGCCGAGGGCGGGCGGGTAATGCTCGTCGACCTCCCCGCCAGCCCGGGCGGGCTGGTCGCGGAGCGGATCAACCAGCGCGACCTGCCCGGCAGCGCCCGCTTCGTGCCATGCGACCTGGCGGACCTGGACCGCACGGCTGAGGTGATCGGGGGCATCGCCGCCGGTGACGGCGGAAGCGTGCTGGTGAACAATGCCGCGATATACCCGAGCAAGGCGGTCGCCGATTACTCGATCGGCGAGTGGCAGAGCGTGCAGCGGGTCAATGTGGACGCGGCCTTCGTGTGCGCGCAGGCGGTGCTCCCGGGGATGCGGGCCGCCGGGGCCGGCCGGATCGTGAACATCTCCAGCATCACGATCTTCGGCGGCCTGGACCGGCTCGTCCCGTACGTGACGTCCAAGGGGGCCCTGGTGGGCCTCACCCGGGCGCTCGCCCGCGAGTGCGGCGCGGACGGGATCACGGTCAACGCGGTGGCACCCGGGGCGTTCCCGACCGCCGCCGAGGAGATCCACCCGGATCGCGAGGGCTACAACGGCTATGTCCTGGCCCAGCAGGCGGTCAAGCGGCGCGGCGTGCCGGCGGATGTCGCGAACGCGGTGCTGTTCCTCAGCACGCCGGAAAGCTCGTTCATCACCGGGCAGCTACTGTGCGTCGACGGCGGCTGGATCATGCATTAGCCCAGAGATGCCCTGGCGGAACTCCAGGCTAGGGTGAGGCCGGCCATTGCCGGCAGCCGAGCAGATAGTCATTTCTCGCCTGGCCAGGTACGTCATTTTGCCGATGGCGGCGTTTCCCGGCCGCGGCACTATTGCGACTGCCGGCTCGTCTGGGTCATCGAACGCACTGAGGTCCGGGCCAGGGCCGGGCCTTCATGGCCGCTGGCGGCAATGGAGGCGATTGCGCTCACGGGGGCGCAGTTACTAACTGCTGCGTTGGAGGCATCCGTGTTTCACCGGTTTACCCGGCTAGATCGAATACTTACTGTCACTGCCGTGATCGCGGCGGCCGGCGCCAGTTGGGCCGGCACCGCGGACGCTGCTCAGCGGCCGTCAGCCGCCGGAGCCCGGGCTCTCGCGGCGGCTGCCGCGCCGGCCAAGGTGACGCTGACGCCGACATCGGTTACCGCGGGGAGTACCGGTAACCAGTTCACCTTCAAGATCAGCGCGGTCGCCGCACTGTCGGGCCGCACCTCCATCACCATTCCCGCCGCATGGACCGCCCCGCAGGCGTCAAACCCGGCGGGCCCCGGATATGTCACTTCCGCCAAGGGCACCTGCAAGTCGGCGGCGAAGCCGGCGGTCACGGGGACCGGTCCGTGGACCATCGCGGTGGCGATGAACTGTGCGGCCGGCACGCACTTCACCGTGACCTACGGTGCAGGCACCGGCAGCGTCCAGGCCCCCACCACGGCGGCGTCCTACTCGTTCGGGGCGTCGGTGAAGCTCGGCACGACCAGCCACAAGCTGTCGGTCCCGCCGGTGGTCGTGCAGCCAGGGCAGGCCGCGGCCCTTGTCGTCAGCGGCCTTCCCAACCCCGGCGAAACCGGTGCGCCGCTCCCGGTCACCGTCACCGCCGACGACTCCTTCGGCAATGCCGCCACCGGCTACCAGGGCACCGTGCACTTCACCTCGAGCGACCCTGGCGCCGCACTGCCCAGTGACTACACCTTCACCTCGGCAGACGCGGGGACGCACACCTTCGCCGGCGGCGTCACCTTCGTCCACCAGGGCACGCAGTCGGTCACCGCGACCGACACCGCGAACTCGAACGTGACGGGCTCGGACTCCGTTTCTCTCAGCGGCGTCCTTTTCGTTTCGGTAAATGGTTCTGACGGCAACAGCGGCACCCAGGCGCAGCCGTTGCGGACCGTCAGCGCCGCGGTGGCCAAGGCCGCGTTGACTTCCCCGCCGTTCGCGGTCGATGTGGCGGCCGGGACCTACAGCGAGGGCTCTGGCGTCACCGTCCCTGGCAACATGACGATCGAAGGCGGCTTCGACCCGTCGACCTGGCAGCACTCAGGCACGGAGAAGACCACCATCACCGGCGCCCCGCAGGCTGTGTACGCCAACGGTGCCTCAGGGGTACTGCTGGAGGATCTGACCCTGCAAGGCTCGGCACCGGCCGGCAACGGGCAAAGCTCGTACGGGCTGCGCGCCGTCAACAACTCCGGCGTGACGCTCGACTTCGTGACGGCCAGCGCCGGAAACGCGGCACTCGGCCAGTACGGAAACTGGGGCAGCCAGGGTGCCAGTGGCCAGAACGGCACCTATGGCGGGAATGGCCAGTCTTCGGGCGGCTGCACCAGCAGCTTCGGCGCGGGCGGCATCGGCGGCTCGTATGTCACGGTCGGCGGTAACGGCGGCGATGGCGGATGCAGTGGCGGCGCAGGCAGCACCGGTGCCACCGGGACCACGGCGCCAGGTGGCGCTGGCGGTGGTGCGGGCGGCACCGGCGGAGCAGGCGACAACCAGTCGCAGGCCGCTGGCGGTCATGGCGGCGCCGGCGCCAACGGCGCCAACGGCGTGCCGGGGACCGGCGGGGCAGCCACGCTGGCCAACGCGGGCAGCACGTGGGCTGGCGGGTCCGGCACCAGTGGCACCTCCGGGCAGAACGCTGGCGGCGGCGGTGGCGGTGGCGGCGGCGGCGCCCTCACCACCTGCACCCTCGGCCTCTTCTGCACCTATGCCGGTGGCGCCGGAGGCGGCGGCGGCGCTGGCGGGGGAGCGGCCGGCGGCGGCGCGGTCGGCGGTGGGTTCGGCGGCGGTTCCTTCGGCATCTACCTCTGGAACTCCACCGTCACGGTACGGGACTACAGCACGATCACCGCGGGCAACGGCGGCGCCGGTGGTACCGGTGGTGGTGGCGGCGCCGGTGGCCTGGGCGGCGAAGGCGGTCTCGGCGGTGCCGGCAGCACCGGCTCTGGCAACGGTGGTACCGGTGGCTGGGGCGGAAATGGCGGATTCGGCGGCAACGGCGGTGGCGGCGCCGGAGGCCCGAGCATCGGGATCTTCCGCGGCGGATCGTCGGCTGCCACTACCGACACGAGCGACACCATCACCTTCGGCACCGCGGGCCAGGGTGGTGCGGGCGGCAGCAGCAACGGCAGCACCGCGCCATCGGGTCAGCCGGGCCAGTCAGGGGCGATCCTGCCCTAGGGCCTGACCTGCGCAAGCGGCGCAGCCGCCGGGGCCCGGTCACCAGGCTGGTGACCGGGCCCCGGTCCAGGCCCCGGCCTTGCTACGACCCGGGTGGCCGGATCTTCATCACATCTCCACGGTGGCTACACGCGGCCTGAATCTGGCCGGGTTCTGTTGAGATGCGGTGGTGATCGGGGTGTAGGCCGTGGAGTTGCGTCAGTTGCACTACTTCGTGACCCTGGCCGAGGAGTTGCATTTCGGCAGGGCCGCTGCCCGCGAGCATGTCGTGCCATCGGCGCTGAGCCAGCAGATCCAGCGTCTCGAGCGAGAACTTGGGGTCGTGCTGGTGGAACGCAACACTCATCACGTGCGCCTGACCCGCCCTGGCAGCGTGTTCCTCACCCAAGCGCGCGGGGTGCTCGGTGAGGTGGAGCGAGCGGTGATCGCTACCCAGCGGGCGAACTCTTCGGCGGCGGTGGCCCGGGTGGCGATAGGCGACGCGAGCCTGGATTCGATGCCACAGGTGTTGCGGCATGTGCAGTACAACAATCCGGAACTGGTGATCCACCGGATCGAGGCCAGCGTGCCCGAGCAGTACCGCATGCTGCACGAGGCACGCCTTGACATCGGCGTGGGACGGGCCACGCACGCCCCGGCGGGCGTCGCGTCGGAGGTGTTCCGGCACGACTGTCTGGGGGTGATGCTGGCCGGTACGCACCGGCTGGCGTACGGTGACTCGGTCGCCGTGGCCAGGCTGGCCGGAGAATTACTGCTGCTTGCCGAGCCGGCCCACGCACCGGAATTCAACGACTTCGTCCTGCAGATGTGCGCGGCCGCAGGCTTCCGGCCGCGCCGGTTCCACGGCAGCGCGCAGAGCGTCCGCGCCGCTGCCGAACTGGTCGGCCAGCAGCGGTGCGTGCTGCTGGTGCCCCGCTCGTGTGACCTGCTGATGCCGGGCATTCGCTGGCTGCCACTCGTCGACCCGGTGGTGCGGTATCCATGGTCGCTGCTGTGGCGCAGCGGCGATGAGTCCTGCGCGACCCGGGCGGTCCTGGACGGCGCGCGAGCCCTGTCCCGCAAGCTCGGCTGGCTCAGCGCCGATGACGAACACGCTTGCGGAAATGGCGGCCGGTAATCGCCGCGCTGTGGCGCTGGTGGCTGTCACGAGGCGCTGGCGCTGTCACGAGGCGTGGGCTGTCACGAGGCGCTGGCGGCTGTCACGAAAGGTGAACAGCTCTACTGAGATTGGTGCTTTCCCGGTAGCGCCGGTACGCGGTGTGCTGGATTCAGTGCCGCCGGGGGTCGGCGGCCGGACGGGCGCCGGGGGGCCAGGGTTCTGGGCCGTGCCCGTCACCGATTCGGCAACGGAGGGATCCGACCATGTGCCAGACATGCTGCTGTCCGCAACCGTGCGGGGGAGGAAAGCCGGGGGGAGGCGGGGACGGCAACCCGCCGCCGCCGCGCTGCACCCGCTTCCGGCTTACCGTGGACAGCATCGACGTGAGCGCGATCGACGACGGGTTCCTCGGCGGGAACCTGGAGGCGGTGTTCACCTTCGTGGTGAACGGCCAGGCCAAGACCTACAACAACCAGGACCTCGGCGTCGGGGTCACCCCGATCGGGATCAGTTTCTTCGTGGACGTGCCCGCTGAGTCGTCCACGATCAGCTTCACCGTGTCCGGTATCGAGCAAGATCCATTCTTCGACGACACGATCGCCGGGTTCACCCAGGTGTTCGGGCAGCCGGAGAACTGGGGTCAGGGCTTCCAGACCGGCTCGGCCGCGGACTCCAACATCATCTACACGCTCAACTACACCATCACCTGCGCGCGGGACGTCGACGTCGCCATTTCCCGCGCGGCGCTGCTGGGTTACGCCCGGGAGAAGGCCGAGATGCGAAGGGTGGACGTGCCGACAGAACACATCGGTATCGCATGGGCCCTGGACCGGCTGCGCCGCGAGGGATGGCAGGTGCTCGCCGCCACCGACGCACAGTACGTCCTGCGCGGACCCGGCACCCTGCCGCTGCTCGCCGAACGGAAATACGCCGGCGGTGGCAAGGGCTGACGGCCACCCGTAGCCGATGACGGCGAAGACCTGGCCATGAAGCCGGCTATTTCCAGACGGTCGGGTAGTTGGCCGGAAGAAGCCCGTATGCGGTCTCGGCGGCGTTAGGCGCGGCCGGTGCTCCCAGCAACTGGAGCAGTTGGTCGAAGTTGAGCCCGACCCTGGTCGGGAACGGGCCGCCGCCGCCGATGCCCCCGGCTTCTGGAAGCTCCGATTCCGCGGACACGCCGGTTGGCTGCGCCCATCCGGTCTCGATGCCGTCGCCGCCGTCGAACATGTTGGCGATCACGGTCGAAGGCGTCACATGCTGGCCGGTCTGAACGGCCGGCGTGACGTCTTCGGCCAGATAGACCATCAGGCCAGCGTCCGGGCCGTCGCTGAGCCGGTAGGTGATCCACCCGCCGCCGGGCCAGCCGGCGTTCTCGCCCGCATTGGTGACGATGGCGTCGCCGAGGGCGTAGACCGGGCCGGTCCCGCCGAAGTCAACGCCCTCGTCGATGCGCTCAGGAACCAGGCCACTGACGCTGCGCAGCGGGTTGACGTAGTAAGGCCGCCCCGGGCGGCTGACGGCGATGCTGACGATCTTTGGCTGTTGGGTGACATGGGCGCGCGGCGAGGCCAGGCGCTGGCCGACCAGGTCCTGCTGGGCACGCGGCGAGGCCGGGCGCTGGCTGGCCAGGTCCTGGTGGGCACGTGCCGACGGCAGGCCGAGCACATCGGCCTGGCTCAGCGCGGCGGGGTGGTGGGCCATCGCCATCAAGTGGGCCCCACCCAGCCAGGCGGAGACCAGCAGAGCCGAGCCCGCAACGGTCGCGACCGCGACCCGGGCGGACTTCCTGCGCGCACGCGGTGCGGAGCTCCGGTGGGCAGCCGCGCCGGGGCGGGCGGGCGCGGATTGCGGCGACTTCCGGTGCCGGGCGTGCGCGTGGGACACGATCGACCTTCGGTCAGGCGCGGGGAACGCGCTCAGCCATCACCCGGGTGCTGGCCCCGGTAGTGCCATCGCCAGCTGCGTGTGGATCCTGAGCGGGTTCAGGGCGACAGGATCGCGGGAGCGATCACACGCTGGGTGCTGTTGACCCACCAGGTTGCACCACACGGGGGGGTCGCCGGGCCGGAACTACGCAAGAGGCAGGTGCCGCTACACCATGTCGATCTCTCCCGGCGGCCCGCCGGTGGCCGGTGCCGGTGGCCGGTGCCCGGCGGCCGGGCCATAGGCTTCGGCAGGGCAGGGGCCGCAGAATTTGGCAGCAGAACCATGACAGAGCGTGGAAGGTTGCATGACCTCAGCACGTGATCTGGCCGACCGGGTGCACCGGCGCTGGCTGGAATCCAATCCGTTCGCCGCCACGATGTACGGCGTGCCCGGGTATGACGATCTGGTCCCGGACGAGAGCGAGGAGGGCCGGCAGGCCTGGCGCGCGGAGATCGGGCGGTTCCTCGCCGAGGCCGACGTGATCGCGGGCGGGCGGCTGACGCCGCCGGAGGCAATCACCTTGGACTGTGCCAGGGCGGCGGCCGCCCAGGAGCAGGACATCATCGATCTGGCGGGGGCGGAGCACACGGTCACCGCGATGCAGTACGCGGGCCCCGCGGCCTTCCTGGCGGTCGCGGCCAGGACGGTCCTGGTCGACCAGGCCGCGGCCGAGGCCTACCTGTCCCGGCTGCGGCGCAGCGGCGCCTGGCTCGACCAGATCGCGGAGCGGCTGCGGACCGGGGCGCGCAAGGGACGGCTGCCGGTCGCCCCGCTGGCCGAGCAGGCCGTCACCTGGGCCGAGGGGGTGCTGGCCGCTCCGGCTGCCAGCCCGGTGCTAGCCCCGCGGCCACCGCAGGGATGGCAGGCAGCGGCGGCATGGGAGGAACAGCGCGCCGCGGCCGCCGAGGAGGTGGTGCACCCCGCGCTGGCCAGGTGGGTGGCATGCGTCAAGGACCTGCTGCCGCGGGCCCGGCCGGCCGACCGCGCGGGGCTGGCCTACCTGCCCGGCGGCGAGGAGGACTACGCCCGGGCGGTCCGGATCTATACGACCCTGCCGGTGTCTCCGGAGCAACTGCACCAGACCGGCCTTGACCATGTCGCGGCGCTGGAGGCCCGTGCCGTGGAACTGGGCGCCAGCCTTGGGCTTTCCGGGCTGGGGGAGGTCTTCGCCGCGCTGCGGGACTCGGCCGGGCAGGTTTCCGCGGAGGAGGCCATCCGCCGGGCGACGGCCGCGGTGCGAGCGGCCGAGGCGCGAGCGGCGGAGTTCTTCCCCGAGCCGTTGCCACCGCCGTGCGAGGTGACGCCCATGCCGGAGGTCGTGGCGGTGAGCGGCGCGGCGCCGCACTACACGCCGCCGCGCCTGGACGGCGGGCGGCCAGGGACATTCTGGTTCAATACCAGGCGTCCCACCGCCGGCACCGGATGGGACACCGAGGTGGTGGCCTTTCCACGAAGCGGTGCCCGGTCATCACCTGCAACTCTCCCGCCTCCAACTGCTCACCAGCCTGCCCGCACTCCAGCGCCAGCGGAGCATCGCGGTGTTCTCCGAGGGCTGGGGCCTGTACGCCGAACAACTCGCCGAGGAAGCCGGCCTGTACGCCGACGAGCGCGGCCTGCTCGGCTCGTTCAGCACGTCGCTGATGCGCGCCGCCCGGCTGGTGGTGGACACCGGCATCCACGCCTTCGGCTGGAGCCGCGAACGGGCCCTCGACTTCCTGGAGGACGCACGTCCCCATGCCGCGGGAGTTCCTGGCCGCCGAGACCGACCGGTACGTGGTGATGCCCGGCCAGGCGCTCGCCTATCTCACCGGCAAGCTTGAGATCGTCCGGATCCGCGACGAGGCCCGCAAGCGCCTTGGCCCGGCGTTCTCCCTGCCCGACTTCCACGGTGCCGTCCTTGATCACGGCTCGCTGCCGATGCCAACCCTGGCTCGCAGCATCGAAGGCTGGCTGGATCAAGCCAGCGGCGCGGAGGCGTAGGAACGGCCATGGGCGATCCGGCAACCGCAGAGGGGTACGTCGAGGTCCCGGGCGGCCGGGTCTGGTATCAGATCGTCGGGCCAGACCGGCCCGGGGTCCCCCTGCTCTGCCTGCATGGCGGCCCCGGCATGCCGCACGACTACCTGGAGCCGCTGGCCGGCCTCGCCGCCGGCCGGCCGGTGATCTTCTACGATCAGCTCGGCTGCGGCCGGTCGGACCGGCCCGCGGACGACTCGCTGTGGACCGCCGACCGGTTCGTGGAGGAACTGGCCGTGCTCCGGGCCGCGCTCGGGCTCGAGCGCCTGCACCTGTTCGGCAACTCCTGGGGCGGCTGGCTCGCCCTGCAGTACACCCTCGATCGCAGGCCCCGGCTCGAAAGCCTGATCCTCAGCAGCTCGCCACCCAGCGTCTCGCGGTGGATAGCCGACTGTGCGGAGCTGCGCGCCGAACTCGACAAACCGGTCCGTGACGTGCTGGACAGCCATGAGGCGGGCGGTTATTTTTCCTGCCCCGAATACCAATGGGCGATCACGCAGTTCTACCGGCGGCATGTGTGCAGGCAAGATCCCTGGCCAGCGGGCGTGGAGCGCACCTTCGCCGGCATGGGCGCCGACGTCTACCTGGCCATGTGGGGACCGAGCGAGTTCGGCCCGGTCACCGGCCGCCTGCGCAACTGGGATGTGACCGGCAGGCTCGGTGAGATCGGCGTCCCGGCCCTGGTCACCGGCGGCCGGTACGACGAAGCGCGCCCGGCGCATCTGGCCATCCTGGCGCAGGGCCTTCGCGACGCCGAGCTGGTGATCTTCGAGGACAGCTCGCACATGGCCTTCGTCGAAGAACGCGAGTCATACCTGCGGGTGGTCGAAGACTTCCTCGCCCGCACCGAGGCCAGAGCCGGCTCTTGACAGCCGGCTTACCGCGCGGGGCCGATCAGGTCCCACTTGTTGCCAGCGATATCGCGGAACACCGCGACCTGCCCGTATGGCTCGGTGCGCGGCTCGGTGAGGAACTGCACGCCCGCGGCGGCCATCCGCGCGCAGGCGGCGCCGAAGTCCTCGACATGGAGGAAGAAACCCACCCGGCCGGCCGTTTGGTTGCCGACCGCGGCGGCCTGATCGTCCCCGTCGGCCTGAGCTAGCAGCAGGCCCGTGACGGCGCCCCGTGGCTTGACCACGACCCACCGCTTGGGCCGCCCGTCGTTGGCCAGGGCCGGGGAATCCTCGGTCAGCTCGAAGCCAAGCGCGTTAACGAAGAAGCCGATGGCTGAGTCGTAGTCGTCCACCACGATGGCGACCAGGCCGAGATGCATGGCGCCAGCATAGGCATTTCTGCCTAACCGCTCCCGGGCCGAAAGGGGTAATCCGGCCCCTGCCCGCCGCCCCCCTGGCCCGGGCAGCCTGTCACTTGACGGCGGGAACTTCCCGCACAGTCCAAGCGACAGGAGAATCCCATGAACACCACGTCCTCCAGCGCCCAGCAGGCCGCGACGGTCATCATCCCGGTCCGCCCTGCCGCAGACACCGGCCAGGCCACTGGTAACGCCACCCGCGGCCTGCTGCGCCGCACCCTCGGCAGGGGCAACTACTCCCGCCGCACCCTCGGCAAGGGCACCTACTCCCGCCGCACCCTCGGCAAGAACAACTACTCCCGCCGCACTCTCGGCAGGGGCAACTACTAGCTCTTGCAGCCCACGGGCGGCCTACAGGCACCAGCAGTGATCGGCGGGGGCCCGGCGGGGCCGGGCCTCGATGGCCCGGCCCCGCCGGCATCCACAGCGAAAGGCGTTCCGATGACCGGTACCGCGCCAGCGACGAGCGGCCCAACACCCGCCGCGCCCCGCGGCCCGCTAGGGCCCTGGGTCGAGGCCCATGCCGAGGCCAGCCGCGGCGGGCGTACCGTGCGGCTGCTGGTCAACCACCGCACCTGCCAGGTGATCGAGCTCACCGGCACCGAGGCAGCGATCTGCCAGAAGCTGGCCACCGGCCACGACCTGGACGCCAGCCCTGCCACGGCAGCGTTCGTTGCCGAATTGCGCGAGCAGGGGTTCCTGGCCAGCAACCCGCCCCCGCCCCAGCGGCGCGGGCTGCAGTTGAGCGCCGCGCGGCTGGAACTGCGGTGGGCCGGCGCCGGCCGCCTGGTGGCCGCCGTCTACCAGCGTGGCGCCCGGCACCTGTTCCGGCCCGCCGCGATCGCTGCCCAGATTCTGCTGGCCCTGGCCGGGCTGGCCGCAGTGATCGCCGCCATCACCGCGCGCCAGCGATTCGTGCTGCGGGTGCACCCGGCACAGATCCCCATCGTGGTCGGGCTCAGCCTGGCTGCCGTCGCGGTGCACGAACTCGCTCACGCCCTGGTGGTGGTCCGCCATCACCGGTCCGTCGATGCCGCCGGGATCCGGCTCCACCTGGGCACCCCAGCGTTCTACGTGGAATCCGCCAGCGCGGTGCTGCTGACCTGTCCTCAGCGAATCGCCCAGGCCGCCGCCGGGGTATGGGCCGAATGGCAGTTCACCTCGCTGGTCGCGATCTGGCTCTGGGTGTCCCCGGTGCCACTTCGCGGCACCGCTGCTGCACCGGTTCGTGATCCTCAACGCCGCCACGATCGCCACCAACCTGCTCCCGTTCACCGGCCTGGACGGATCCTGGCTGCTCGCAGACGCCACCGGCACCCCGGACCTGACCCGCCGTGCGCGCGGTGCCCTCTCCCGTCTGCTCACCACGCTCGTTTCCGGCCAGCCTGCCCCGGCCGGGGATGCGGTGCTCGCCGCCTACAGCACCGCCAACGGCCTGGCCGCCGCCGCACTGCTGGCCGCCGCCGGGTTCTTCTGGTACCAGCTGTTCGGCGGCCTCGCCGCCACCCTCGCCCACCAGGGCCCCGCCGGCTGGGCCGTCCTGGCCGCCGCCGCCATCATCCTGGGAAGGCCCGCCGCTACCGCTGCCGCGGCAAGGCTGTCCTCCGGCGCCTGCACCGCTCGCGGCCTGTACCAGGCCGTTGCCTTCCGTCTGCAATGGCACTGGCGTCGCCCGGCCACCGCTCACCTGGCCAGCGCCTACCCCGAACTCGCCGGCCTGTCCACCGCCCAGCTCGGCATCCTCGCCGGGCACCTGCACCGCACCCGCCGCCACGGCCCACTGTCCCCGGCTCTCAGCGACAGTTACGGCATCGTCCAGGCCGGCACCATCGCCGCCGCGACCGCCTCCGGCCAGACCGTCACCCTCACCCGCGGGACCACCTGGAACCCACCTCAGCAGCCCCAGCGCGCCGGCCGCCGGACTATCCTCATCCACATCCCGGTCACTACCCTCGACCAGATCCTTGGCGCAGGCCCAGGTGCCGCGGCGGCTACTTGGGCTGCCGCCCTCTGACCGGTGCCCCAGAAGCCGAAATCCACCGGTCAGGCCTCCCGTGCTGGCCACGGCGAACTACCGGCGGGGAGCGTTTACTGCCGATGAGTTCCGGGGGAAGGCGGGGTCGATCCTGCCCGGGCTGACCCGCTACAACATCTTCAGCTCGCCGTTGCTGGCCGCCGTCACCCTCGCCTTCCTGGACGACCAGCCGGGCTGAACCTGCCGGGGCCGGGTGAGGGCCTGCCCGGCCGCCGCGGCGGCCGCGGTCATCAGGAGGCGGCGTCGGCAATGGGAGCAGGCTCGGCTCCGCGCTGGAGCGCCGGTGCCTTCTGGCGGGTGAACGCCGGGAGCAGGCGCGCCAGCACCAGGGCGCCGGCGATGCAGGCCAGGCCGCCGGAGACCACCGATGCGGTCGTGCCGAAGGCAGCGGCCACCGCCCCGGACTCGGCGTCTCCTATCCGGGGTCCGCCGGTGACGACCGCCATCTGCACGCCCATCAGGCGTCCGCGCAGCGCATCGGGCACGGAGAGCTGGATGATGGTGCTGCGGAACACCGCGGATATGACGTCGGCAAATCCGGCGACGGCCAGCAGCGCGAGCGCCGCGGGCAGCCGGTGCGTCAGCCCGAAGCCGGTGATGGCGGCGCCCCAGACGATGACCGCGACGATGACCGTGCGGCCCTGCCGCCGGACCCGGCGGACCCAGCCCGTGGTGAGCGCGCCGACCAGTGCGCCGGCACCGGGGGCGGCGTAGAGCAATCCGAGTGTCCGCGCCCCGCCGCCGAACACCGTGCTGGCGAGCGCGGGAAACAGGGCGCGCGGCATGCCGAACACCATCGCGTTGATGTCGAGCAGGTAGGCGCCCTGGAGGACCTGACGGCCGCGCAGGTAACCGAAGCCGGCCGCGATCGAGCGCAGCCCGGCCGGATGGCTGGTTCCCTGCGGTGGCTGCGGGCCGATCAGGAAGGCCGCGAGGATCGCCGCCGCCAGGCAGGCCGCGTCGATCCAGTAGATAAAGCGGACGCCTACCCCGGCGAGCAGCAGGCCGGCGATGGCCGGACCTGCCACCAGGCCAAGCTGGAACAGCGCCTGGAACATGGCGTTGGCGGAGGTCACCTCGGACCGGCCGACCAGGTTCGGCACGATCGCGGACAGCCCGGCCTCGGTGGCGGCGCTGAAGCCAGCGGCCGCCGCGGGCAGGACGAACAACGGCCACAACGCGGGGCCAAGGTCGGCGTTGACCGCCAGGCCGACGCTGCACAGGGCCGTGATCAACTGGCAGACCAGCAGCAACCGGCGGCGGTCGGTGGCGTCGGCGAGCGATCCGCCGAGCAGGCCGCCCGCGATCAGCGGCAGCAGTTGCGCGAGCGAGGCCAGCCCGACATCGAGCGAGGAATTCGTCAGCGTGTAGACCTGATAGGGCACCGCGACGGTGGTGAGCTGGGCGCCCAGCACGGAGAAAAGCTGGCCAGCGGTAAGCCGCCGCAGGTCACGCGATCTGCGCAGCGGCGTCAGGTCGATCACCAGATGCCGCCAGAGCCGGGCGATCTTCTTCACAGCGGGCAGGCTAACGAACCGCCCGCCGGTCACCGGCGGCCGGCGAAAGACCAGCCTGCTGCCAGGCACTGCCGCCGGACTTCCCGCACGCTGAAGAACGGCAGCGGGATGGCCGTGCCCGCGCCCGCAATGGTCAGGCCCGGCTGGCGGTAGCGCCCCCCGCCCAGCCGGACGACCCGGAGCTGATCGCCAAGGTCGCGGGACAGCACCCGCGTCGCGCCGCGCCCGTCCACGAACGTGACCGCCTGCCTGGAGATCTCCAGGCGGCACGGGTGGCGGATGAGCCGCGCCCACGCCAGTACCAGCGCGGCCGTCACCGCTGCCACGAACACCACGAGAACAACCCGGCCAGTGGCGGTCTGCGCGTGCGGGTACCCGCGCACGAGGGCGATCAGGAACACCGCGACCAGCGCGCCGAACAGACCATCGCGCTGCGGCCTGCTCTGCCGCACCACGACCCACCGCACCAGTGGCGGGCACGGGGGCAGGCGCGCCACTCGATGACTCGTCCATGAGCTCCTTCAGCGGGCCGCCCGGGGCGTCAAGCGTAGCTTCGTCCTGAACCGCGAAGCCGGCCCGCATGCGAGGATGGCGTGGCTCGTCGCTCCTGTGCAAGGCGCTGGAAGGAGGCCGGGAGTGAGCCGTGTAGTGGTCATCGGGGCCACCGGGCATATCGGCAGTTACCTGGTGCCCAGGTTGGTGCGGGGCGGTCACGAGGTGATCGCGATGAGCCGGGGCGTCCGCGGCCCCTACCTGGACGGCCCGGAATGGGATTCGGCCACCACGATCACGGTGGACCGGGATGCGGCCGATGCCGAGGGAACCTTCGGTTCCCAGGTGGCGGCGCTGCGGCCGGACGTGGTGATCGACCTGATCTGCTTCACCGCGGCCTCGGCGCAGCAGCTGGTCGACGCGCTGCGGCCGTCCCGCCCGCTGCTCGTGCACTGCGGCACGATCTGGGTGCACGGCCCGGCGCTGCGGGTGCCGGTCACCGAGGATGAGCCGCGGACCGCGTACGGCGAGTACGGCACAGGCAAGGCGGAGATCGAGGCGCTGCTGCACCGTGAGACGCGGGCGGGTGGCGTCCCTGCGATCGTGCTGCACCCAGGTCACATCAGCGGGCCTGGCTGGCCGGTCATCACCCCGGCGGGCAACCTGGATCCTGCCGTCTGGACGAGGCTGGCCACCGGCCAGCCGCTCGCGCTGCCCGATCACGGTCTTGGCGTGCTGAACCACGTGCACGCCGCCGACGTGGCGCAGGCATTCGAGCTTGCGCTGTCCCGGCCGGCCGCGGCCGGGGCCAGCTTCCACGTGGTTGCCGCGCAGGCGATGACGCTGCGCGGTCTGGCGGCCGGTGTCGCAGCCTGGTTCGGCCGTGAGCCGGTGCTTGAGTTCGTCGACTGGGCCGAGTTCGGCCGCCAGGCCGGGCCCGAGCACGCCGAGGCCACCCGCGAGCACACCTTCCGGGGCATCGCGGCGAGCATCGACCGGGCCAGGCGGACGCTCGGCTATGTGCCGCGGTACAGCTCGCTGGAGGCCCTCTACGAGGCACTGGCCTGGCTCGTTGCCGACGGGCAGGTGGATGTCGGTGGCCAGCGGTTCCGGCTGGCCACGGATGGACCGCCGACGGGTGGGAGCGGCGCACTCGCGGGCGCGTGAGCGCGGCCCGGTTTCCTCCGGCGGCAACTTCCTCGCCTGGTGATCAGGGTGCGCACCTGGTCACAGCTGGGCTGCCAGCCGCCATTGGCCCAATTTCCCCCGCCGGGGCCCCCGGAAGGGCCCGGCTCAATTTGCCTAGCTTAAAAGCGCTGATCGCGTAGAGGTTACGCAGATCCGGGTATAAGAGGGCACATCCGGCACCCATCTGCCCGCCGCATTTGGATCCGGCGGCTCCACGCGAAGCCATCATGGAGATTGATGACAGAGCGTGACGGGTCGCTGAGGAGCGTAACCAGGCCGGCCATCGGAATATTTGCTCGGGCCCAGGCGATTGGTTTCGTTGAACATGTCTCTGATCTGCGGCGTTGCGGCTGTAGCGAATGACACTCGCCTGTGTACGGTAACAGGCACCATCGCGGTTGTGGAGGTTGAGATGGCCCAGAGAGTAACCGTCGCGCTGGAAGACGACCTTGATGGCGGCCCGGCGGACGAGACCGTGCGGTTCGGATTCGGCGGTTCGGACTACGAGATCGACCTGAGCAAGAAGAACGCCAATACGTTCCGTAAGCAACTCGCACCATTCATCGAACACGCCCGCAGGTCCGGACGTGGACCTGCGCGGCGGCCTGTGCGTTCCGCGGCGAGCCGCCAGCGCAGCGGCGATATCCGGGCCTGGGCGAAAGACCACGGCATCGCCGTCAGTGAGCGCGGGCGCATACCGGCCAGCGTGGTGGAGCAGTACCAGGCCGCGACGGCCAAGGGGCGCTGACCCAAAGCCGGCCGGTGGGTGGGCGAGCGCTGCGCTTGCTGCGCTCGCTGCTCGCCTGCACCCCGGCCACGGCTTGCCTAGCTGGTCGCCGCGCGTCGGCCCGGCCGCCGAGTGCGCCGGCGGCTCCATGCTGCCGACAGCCACGCTGAGGTCCGGCCAAACGGCGATCTGCGGTTGGCCGGCGTGCCGCCGCTGCGTCTGTGCGCCCGCGCCTGCCTGGCCAGCCGAACGGCCTGCGCCTCCGCCAGCAGCATGTCCTGCCGCTCGCGCGCCAGCGCTGTCTGTATGTACGGATAACCCATTTTCTTTTCTCCTTAACGCTTGACCGGGCTGACGCTGCCGTTGCCCGGTTCGGTGCCTTCCTGCACCTGGTAGATCTCGTCGGCGACCAGGCCGTGGGCCTGGTAGTGGACGGTCTCGGCCGCCGCCACTGGTTGTCGAGCCAGCCCGAACGTATGGCGGCAGGCCGGTGGGCCGAATCGGGAGCGGTTCCCTAGTTTTGCCGCGGTGCTCCCCGGATTTCGCGCCCCGTTCACCCGAGCTGAACTGATTGCCAGGCAGCGGCCGTTATCCCTGGGTGTTGGCAAGCCTGGACACGGGGGACGGACGTCGTGCGGTTGTTGGAACGGGAAGCACAGCTCGCCTCGCTGGCGGAGTATGCGGGTGAGGCGCGGCAGGGGGACGGTCGGCTGGTGCTCATAGCCGGTGAGGCAGGCGTCGGCAAGTCGGCGCTGGTCGAGCAGGCGGAGCGCGGCCTGCCGGAGGCCACCTGGTACTGGGGGGCCTGCGACGGCCTGTTCACCCCGCGGCCGCTCGGCCCTCTCTATGACATAGCCAGCGGGCTCGGCGGCGAGTTGCTGGAACTGTGCCGGGCCGACGCTCCCCGCGAAGAGTTGTTCGGTGCCCTGCTGCGGCAGGTCAGCGTGCCGGGGAAGCCGCACGTGCTGGTCATGGAGGACGTCCACTGGGCCGATGAGGCCACCATCGACCTGCTGCGTTTCCTCGGTCGGCGGATCCGGGACGTGCCGGTCCTGCTGCTGGCCACCTACCGGGACGAGGGCCTGGGCGCGACAGACCCGCTTCGCCTCGCCCTGGGCGACCTGGCTGCCCATCGGTGCGTCCGGCGCATCGGCCTGCCGCCGCTCTCCGCGGACGCGGTGGCGGTGCTGGCCGGCGGGAGCGGCCTCGACCCTGCCGCGCTGCACCGGCTGACCGGCGGCAACCCGTTCTACGTCAGCCAGGCCGTGCAGGCAGGGATGAGCGACGTGCCGGCGACCGCCCGGGATGCGGTGCTGGCCCGGGCCGCGCGGCTGGGCAGCCAGGCGCGTGCGGTACTGGACGCCGCCGCGCTGATCGGCGCCAGGGTCGAGGTTGCGCTGCTGGAGTCCGTTGCTGGGTGCCCGCC
Source organism: uncultured Actinomycetes bacterium (assembly GCA_963762735.1). Taxonomy (GTDB): domain Bacteria; phylum Actinomycetota; class Actinomycetes; order Streptosporangiales; family Streptosporangiaceae; genus DASXKD01. The sequence goes on from CAVXMG010000009.1 coordinate 63,937, forward strand.
GTCGGCGATCGATGAGCTGCTGGCATCAGGCCTGCTCACCGGCGACGGCACGGCACTGCAGTTCCGTCATGAGATTGCGCGGCTCGCCGTGGCGGGAGCGGTGACCGCCCACCGGTGCGCCGCCATCCATGCCCGGATTCTGGCGTCGCTGCAGGCTCTCGGCCGCGACGACGACGCCCGCATGGCGTTCCACGCGGAGGCGGCCGGCGATGGGGCGGCGGCGCTGCGCTATGCGTCCGCGGCCGCCCGGCGGGCCGCCGCCCTGGCCTCGCACCGTGAGGCGGCCGCGCAGTTCGAACGGGCACTGCGATTCGCGGACCAGGGCGATCCCGCCACCGTCGCCAGCATGTATGACGGCTTCGCGTACGAGGCATCGCTGCTGGACCGCTGGCAGGAGGCGGCCGAGGCACGGGGGCGGGCGCTCGCCCTGTGGCGCGAGGTGGGTGACCGGCTGCGCGAGGGTGACACGCTCCGCTGGCTTGCCTGCTCGCTTTGTTCGCTGAGCCGCGGCGATGCAGGCGTCGCCGCGGTGCGGGATGCGATAGCGATACTCGGGCCACTGGGCCCAACCGCGGAGCTGGCCTGGGCGTACGCCAGCCTGGCATCGATGTGGATGGTGCGCGGCGCGAACCGCGATGCCATCGAGATGGCCCACCGGGCGGAGGCGGTCGCCTGGCCGCTTGGCCTGACCAAGGTGCTCAGCAACGCGCTGAACACCGAGGCGTGTGCCATCCGGGCGATTGGCGGGCAATGGGCGGGCACGCTGCGCCAGTCCCTGGACATCGCGCTGGTCGGACGGCACGAGGCCGAGGTGGCCCGGGCGTATGTGAACCTGCACGCCAGCTATGTCGCCAACCGGGACTGGGCCGCTGCCGAACGGTATTTCACCAGGGGCCTCGCGTACTGCGACGACCACGACATCACCACCTACTCCATCTACTCGCGCAGCGAGTGGACCAGCGCCCTGGAGCGGATGGGCCGCTGGGATGAGGCCGTGGCCATCTGCGATGAGCTGCTGAGCACGGGGGGACCGTCCCCGAACATCCGGCTCTGCCCGCTGCACCGGCTCGGCGTGATCCAGGCCCGCCGGGGGGAATCCAGGGCCTGGGAAAGCCTCGACGAGGCCATCGGCTGGGCCGACGGGGCCGGTGAGCCGCAGTCGATCGTGCCGGTGCGGCTGGCCCGCGCCGAGGCATTCTGGCTGGAGGGCAACCTGGCCGACGCTCGCCGTGAGGCGGAACTCGCCGACGACGTGGCCGACGGCTGCGACGGATGGGACCGCGGTGCGGTCGCGGTCTGGCTGCGGCGGACCGGCTCGGCCCGGCCGCCGCGCGGTGAGCTCGCCGCGCCTTACCAGCTCCAGCTCGACCGCGACTGGACCGGCGCGGCCCGCCTCTGGACGGACCTGGGCTGCCCCTTCGAGGCCGGGATGGCCCTGCTCGGGTCGTCCGACGAAGCCTCGCTGCGCAAGGCGCTGTGGATCTTCACCGACCTCGGCGCTTCGGCCACGTCCCGGCTCACCCGGCAGAAGATGCGTCGGCTCGCGATCCGGTCGATCCCGGCCGGGCCCCGGACCACGACGCGAGAACACCCGCTCGGGCTGACCCGGCGCGAGCGTGAGGTCCTGGACCTGATCTGCGCCAGGCACACCAACGCGGAGATCGCCGGGAAGCTGTTCATCTCGGTCAAGACCGTCGACCATCACGTGTCGGCGGTGCTGGCCAAGCTGGACGCGCCGACCCGCCGCGCCGCCGCGACCCGGGCTGCCAAGCTCGGCCTCACCAGGACGGCCCGCTGACGGCCGGAATTCCCGCTGGCATGCCCTCCTAAAAGGGCCCGTGACCTGGGGTGCAAGGCATTCGTCAAGGTAACCGCAACAGGGATCGCCTGGAATTAGATGGCGGGCGTGCTGTCCCAGCACCCGGGTCGATCCGTTGGGTGCCGGGGCGGCCGCTGGCGCCTCAGTTCTGGCAGCGAAGAGCTGCGCGGTGCCGAAGGAGTGCCCCATGACCACAGCCAACTCCCCGGCCGACCGGGCCGCCGCAACCCCCCTCACGTTCGCTGCCCAGCCCGGCGGCGGGTTCCCCGCTGTGCTCACCGAAGACCACGCCGAGGTCGCGGCCCCGGCTGGCGGCGAGCCCATGCGCGTGCTCCATCGGTACGAGGATCTGCTGAGCGTGAAAAGCTCCCCGGCGTGGCGGATGGCGAACCGGTGCGAAACCCCGCTGACCGGCGCCGAAGTCCCGGGCGATGACCCGCCCGGGCACCTGCTTGGCATGGACGGCCCAGCCCACCGCAAGCTCCGCCGGACGATCGGGCACCTATTCACCAGTGACGCGGCCGACGCGCTGCGCCCCCGGATGAGAGAAGCCGCCGCCGGCCTGCTGGACCAGATCGCCCCCCGGGGCACCGGCGATCTGCGGGCCGACTACGCCGAGCCAGCCACCGCCGCCACCGTCTGCGCCGCCCTCGGGATACCCATCGCGGACTGGGCGCCTATCATCCGGCCCGCCGGGGAGATCGCGTTCGGCGTCGTGCAGCCCGGTGGCGGAGTCATCAATGCCCAAGCGGCATGGCATGCCATCTGGGGCTACTACGAGGGGATTATCTCCGCCAAGCAGGCCAGCCCCGACGGTGGGCTGGTGACGCAGATGTCTGCGGCCATGCAGCGAGCCGGGTACACGCTCGAGGAAATCGTCCGGGCAGTCGCCACCGTCAGCAACGGCGCCACCGCACTGCTGCCGGTCCTGGAACGGGTACTGATCTGGCTGCTGCTCCGGCCCGATACCCTCGCCGAGGTGTTCCTGGGGGAACGCACCTGGGCGCAGGTCGTGCGGGAAGCGATCGTGCAGGAGGCCCTGTTCCCGGTCACCCCGCCGCTGGTCGCCGGCAAGGACGCACGGATAGGCCAGTGCCCGGTGCCCGAAGGGACCCTGGTGCTGCCGTCGCTGGTCTCGGCGGTCCGCCACCCCCGGGGCGGGGCGTGGCTGGCGTTCGGCCCCGGCCAGCACCGCTGCCCGGGTGACGAGCTCACCCTTGCCGCCCTGGAGGAATACGCGGAGGCGTTTTTCCGCCGCTACCCGCACACCTTACCTGACCTCGCCGGCGCTGCAATGGCGAGACGGCCCGCTGTCCACCCCGCGGGACGTACGGTTCGCGGTCCGCAGGTTACCCAAGGGGGATGTCAGGTGGGCGCACGAGACGTGGCGGGGCGGGGGAGACGCGGCGGAACGCGGGAGACGGCCGGGGTCACCGTGGGCAGGTCAGGCCGGAACACGCTCCCGGTCATCGTGCCCTATGCGATCAGGTATGCCACGTCGGTCTCCAACTTGGCCGGGTCGGGCTCTTGGGAGGGATCGGTGAGGTAGTGCTCGGCCCGGCTGCGCCAGGCGGAGCCCTGGGGGGTGTCCCAGGTGTCGAACTGGATCCCCTGCTCCTGCGCCCACCTCTGCAGCGCGGCGTTGCTGGCGATCAGCCCGTCATAGGGCCCGGTGTGCCTGAGCACGGCGTACCTGCCCCCGGGGAGGATGCCGGGCTGGATGCGGCCGCTGACGGTGACCGGTGCGGCGACCGGCACCGCCATTTCGATCCGCAGGTCACCCGCCATGTCGATGACGAGATAGCGGATGAGCGGCGGCCCGGCCGGCGTGATGCCCTGGCTGGCCAGCCAGCCGAACAGCTCGGAAAAGGCGCTGTCCACGGCGCTGGACAGGCCGTCCATGGTGACGGTCATCGGGATGCCGGCGTAGTGCTGTGCGGCGCGTTCCTGGATCTGCGGCTCCTGGCTCATGTCGTGGCCCTCCGTCGGTTGCGTGCTCTCATGGGACTGCCGGCCGTCCCGGTAATCATCGCTGGTACGGCAACCGAACTCCGGAATCCCTGATTTAGCTGCGTATATTCATAGCCATGACCGAGCCAGTGGCCCGCTCGGATGTGCGGATGGCCGAGTTGCTTGCCGTCCTGTCGCTGGCCGCCGACCTGGGCATGGGCCAGCCGATGGAGCATGTGCTCCGCCAGTGCCTGATCTGCCTGCGGCTGGCCAGGCACCTGAGCCTGGCCGAGGCCGACCAGGAGGTCGTGTACTACACGGCGCTGGTTGCCTGGGTGGGCTGTCACGTGGATGCCTACGAACAGGCGAAATGGTTCGGCGACGACACGGCGCTCAAGACCGACTTCCGGCGCGTCGACTTCACCGGCCTGGCCGGACCGCTGTTCATGCTCCGTCATCTGGGCGCGGGCCGGCCCCTGCTGGAGCGGGCCCGCGTCGGGGCCGCGTTCCCCGGCGAGGGGCGCCGGGCCGCCGAGGCGATGCTGGAGAACCACTGGCTCGCGGCGGACGGCCTGGCGGCGCGGCTCGGCCTGCCCCAGCAGGTCCGCGACAGCGTGGAGCAGACCTTCGAACGCTGGGATGGCAAGGGCGTCCCCAAGGGCGCCCAGGGTGAGGAGATCCTCATTACCTCCCGGCTGGTCGCGCTCGCCGACGTGGTCGAGGTCTTCCACCGGGCCGGTGGCACCGACGCCGCGGTCGCGGTGGCACGGCAGCGGCGAGGGACGCAGTTCGATCCGCAGGTCGTGGATGCCTTCGTTGATCAGGCGGCGTCGTTGTTCGCGGGCCTGGACGAGGCCAGCAGCTGGGACGCTGTCCTCGGCGCGGAGCCGGGCCAGGGGATGCGCCTGACCGGTGCGGCGTTCGACGCCGCCCTGGAGGCCATCGCCGACTTCACCGACGTCAAGTCGCCGTACACCCTCGGCCATTCGCGCGGCGTGGCCGGCCTGGCAGGCGAATCCGCGCGTATCTTCGGGCTGGACAGCCAGGCTGCGACGCTGGTCCGCAGGGCCGGACTGGTTCACGACCTGGGCCGTCTCGGGGTGCCGAACACGATCTGGGACAAGCCCGGCGGGCTCAGCCACGCGGAAACCGAACGCGTGCGGCTTCACCCCTATCTCACCGAGCGCATGCTGGTGTGCTCGCCCGCGCTCGCCCCGCTGGCCACTGTCGCAGCGCAGCACCATGAGCGCCTGGACGGTTCTGGCTACCCGCGCGGGTTGTCCGGCGCGGCGGTGAGCCCGGGGGGCCGGGTGCTGGCGGCCGCCGACTTCTACCACGCGCGGACCGAGCCGCGGCCGCACCGGCCGGCGAGCACGGCCCAGGAGGCGGCGGCCCAGTTGCGAGCCGAGGTGCGGGCGGGCAGGTTCGATGGGGGAGCGGCGGAAGCCGTGCTGTCCGCCGCCGGTCACCGGGCCACCCGCAGGCCCGCCAGGCCGGCCGGGCTGACCAGCCGTGAGGTCGAGGTGCTCCGCTTGCTCGCCCGCGGCCTGTCGAACAGGCAGATCGCCGAGCGCCTCGGCATCGCACGCAAGACGGTCAGTCATCACGTCGAGCACATCTACGCCAAGACAGGCACCGCCAACCGGGCGCTGGCCAGCCTGTTCGCGGCCAACCACGCGCTGATAGACGACGCGCCCGACACCTTCGGCGCCGGTGCCGCCGAGGCTGGCCAGGCAGGCCGCTCGCGCTGACCCAGCTACCCGCGTGCGGCCGCTGGCCCGGCCAGCGCCGGCTGGTAGCCCGAGCACAGGATTCGCATCCAGGCGATGCGCGGGCCGTCGGTGGGCCGTCGGTCCGGTAGTAGGCCTGCTGCTCGACCAGGTAGTCCTGCCCGCAGCTGTGTACGCGCAGCCGGTAGGCGACGTGCGCACAGTCCGCCACCTGGCCGGGGTCACCGAACAGAGTTCCTCGATGTGTGTCCCGGCATCGAACCACTGGCCGAGGATGATCTCCTCGGCTGCCTGCCTGCCGGTGCTGGCCTGCCAGTGCCGGCGTGGGGTCAGTGCCTGGAAGTCGACCGTGTCGGACAGTACCGCGCAGAGCGCGTCCTTGTCCTGGTGCGCGAGGGCCTGCGCGAAGCGCTCACCTGGCGAAGCCATCAGGTTTCTCCGGCCGTGATCAGTAGCTGAACGTGGTCGCTGGCTCATCGCCGATCCATTCCCACAACGGCACCGTGCCGCCGAGCGAGGCGTTCCCCACCAGGCTGTCTTCGGCCAGATGCCGGGAGTTGAAGCAGATGGGGCACGTCAGGTACCGTCCGCCGGCTTCGGCGTAGCGCTTGGTCAGATCGGCCAGGGGCGGACAGCCCTCGCAGGCCACCCCCTGGGCCACCCCCGCCAGGGTGAGCCGGACGGCCTCCTTGGTGAGGAACATCAGGGTCGGGCGCCCCTGCTCGGCCGCTGCCACCGCGACCAGGAAGGCCACGGTGACCTTCTCGGGATCCTCCAGCCCTGTCGTCAAGCTGATAACCGCCTTGCCGCTCACGTCGCCTCCTGCCCGCAGCCGGGCCAGTGTCGCGGCCCGGCCGACTGCCATCCCCGTTCGGCGGGCTGCATTACCCGCGTTAGGTAAGAATTACGTGCGCTTTGCCGTTCGGCGCATCGGGCAACTGCCCCATCTTTCGGGTTGGATGGCTCTTTCTTACCGAAAGAAATAAACTGAGAGCATGGAGAAGCCAGGTGCCGACGGTCATGAGTTCATGGCGCCGGGGGAGTGGGAGTCGTGGGCCGCGCTGCTGATGCTGCACCGCACCGTCCTGCAGGATCTGGACACCGAGCTGCGCCGGCGGCACAGGCTGGCGGTCACCGAGTTCGACGTGCTGATCACGTTGTTCAACGCTCCCGGCCACCGGCTCGGCATGTCGGCGCTGGCAAGCCAGGCGATGCTCAGCCCCGCGGGCACCACCCACCTGGTGACCCGCCTGGAACGCGACCGCCTCGTCAGACGTGAGGTCGATCCGGCCGATCGCCGCAAGTGGTTCACGGTCCTCACCGACGAGGGCGACCGGACCTTGCGCGCCGCCCGGCGCACCCACAACACCGTGCTGCGGCGGACCTTCCTCGCCGTCACCTCTGCCGCGGACCGGGAGACGCTCCAGCAGCTCTGGCAGCGGCTTTCGAGTTCCCAGCCCGGCACCGAGGAGCCGTGAGGGGCCTGGCCCGGGCGCGGCCGGTCCTTCTTCGCCAGGCGGCGGCACCGCTATTGTCGGCGAATGCGCGAGCTTGAGATAGACCGCGGAGACCGGGTGCTGCTGGTCCGCGACGCCGGGGATCCTGACGGTGCCGTAGTGATCTACTTCCATGGGACCCCGGGCTCCCGGCTTGACCTGTCCTTCGGTGAGCACGCCGCGGGCGAGCAGGGCGTCCGGCTGGTGACTTTCGACCGGCCCGGATATGGCGGTTCCACGCCCGCTCCGTTCGGGCTCGCATCGATCGCCGCCGATGCGCATGCGATCGCCGACGGGCTGGGCGTGGCCAGGTTCGCGACGCTCGGCATGTCCGGCGGGGGACCAGGGTCGCTGGCCACCGCCACGGTTCCGGGCGACCGGGTCATCCGCGCGGGGGTCGCCTCCGGCGCCGGTCCGTTCCAGCTGGTCCCCGGCGCGCTCGACAACGTCGACGACAACGACCGCGCCGCGATGGCGCTGTTGCCGGACGATCCGGCCGCGGCGGCGGCGGGGTTCGCCGCCGGATTCGAGCCGCTGGCGGAGCTGGTCGCCCCCGGCGGCCCCGGTGCGGCGGCCGCCTTCGCCAACCTGCTGTCACCCCGTGACAGCCAACTGATGCAGGACCCGCGCCTCGCCTCGGCGCTCGCCGGCACGATACGCGAGGGACTGCGCCAGGGAACCAGCGGCGGTGGCTGGGACAACGTCTCCTGGGTCGGGCCATGGGATGTCGACCTGAGCGCGATCCGCTGCCCGGTGCTGCTGTGGTACGGCAGCGACGACCGCTTCGCGCCGCCCGCGCACGGACGGTGGCTGTCGGAAAACGTGCCAGGCGCGCGGCTCGTGATGCGCGAGGGCGAGGGCCACCTCGGAATCATGGAGCATCTCGGCGAGATGCTGGAGCCCTGACCGCGCCGGACGTGGCCGCCGCGGGCTGACCCGCCGCGGCCGGTCCCGGGACCCGGCGATGAGGATCACTCCGGTCGTCACGAAGTTCCCATAACGGACCGACCCCGGGCACGGTAACTTAGGCGGGCCCCAATGTGAGCGAAGCCTGGTCAACCGGGCCCGGCGGGGACTCACTCGGTATGCGTGCGGGATCCAACGGGCAACGGGCCAGCGAAAAGGAGAAGAACAGACCGATGGTAGCCACGCTTCACGAGATCCTGCTGGCGCCGGAGATGAGGCCCCATGTGGTCGACGACTGCAACGCGCTGATCGAGCGGGAGGTCTCCGAGAAGTCAGGGATCTCAGGGACCGCGGTCAAGCTCGCCTACAAGACGGCGAACACGTTCGCTGCCGGTCACGTCCGGAAAATGGTGGGGACCCTGCTTCCGGGAATGGCGGACAACCTGCAGCCGTTCTGGGCCGACTTCAACGCATCAGGCGGCGCCGACTTCGGCGACTACCTGACCAAGCGCGGCGATGAGGTGGCCGAGGCGATGCTCGCGGTGACCGATGCCCGCGCCGCGGCGTCCGGCCGGCCCGTGATCGTCAAGGCATACCGCTCCGTCCGTGGTGGCGCCGGCAAGCACATCAAGGCCGCGCTCCCGCAGGTCGGCGACCTGGTGATGAGCTACGCGCGCTGACCGGGGGGCGGGCGTCACGTGCCGCCAGGGGCGACGGTCAGCTGGAAGGTGACCGACCAGGCTCCGGGGTTGCCCAGCGAATCCATGGCCCGGACCCGCCAGAAGAGGCTCCCGACCGGAAGCGTGCTGGTGTTGACCTGATGGCCGGTGGGCTTACGGTCGAGGACCAGCGGCGGGGTGAACGACGCGTTGTTCGCGACCTGAAGCTCGTAGGACGCCGCACCGGTCACCGGCTGCCAGAAGAACGAAACCTGCTGCCCCGCGGTCACCGTGGCCCCGTTCGCCGGAAACTCCGGCACCGGCGCGGGCAGCGGCCCGCTGGGCGGCTTGACGGTGAACGTGCGGACCGCCGGCTGCGGCCCCTCCACGCCGTAGGCGTCGACGCCGAGCACCCGCCAGTACAGCTTGCCGCTGGGCAGCGACATGACCGCCCAGGCCTGAGCGGTGTCGGTATTGAAGTCCACCGCAGGATTGCTGAAGGACGGGTTGTCGGCAACCTGGAGTTGCGAGGACAGCCCGTGCGGGGTGTGCCAGCGGAAGATGACCACCTGGCCCGTGGGGAAGCTCGCCCCGGCCGCCGGCGCCTGGAGGGACGGCGGCGGCTGGAGGGTCATCTTCACCGAGATGCTATGGCCGCGCCAGGTGGCCGTGATGACCACCGGCGTGGTGGTGGCCACCTGCTGGGTGGTGATGTTGAAGGTCGGCAACTGGCCAGGGAGGACGTCGACGGTGGCCGGGACGGACGCCGCCGGTGAGTTGCTTGACAGGTTGAAGGTGTTGCCGACCGGCGCGACCCCGTTGGTCAGGATCGAGCCGATCTCCGGGGTCCCGCCGGTGAAGAAGTTCGGGGTGGGCGGGCCGGATTCGATGTCGATCTGCATGAGGCTGGCCGGGTCGACGGTCAGCGGCGCGCTGGCGGACTGGCTGCCGATCGCCGCGCTCAGCGTGAGGCTGGCCGGGCTGAGGACCTGCAGCGGGCGGATCGTGAAGCTCTTCTGCGCCTGGCCCGCCGGAACCACGACCGACGCCGGGACCGCCGCTGCCTTCGGGTTACTGCTGGTCAGCGTGACGGTCTCGCCGCCGCTCGGGGCCGGGCTGGTGAGCTGCACGATCCCGAACGCCTCGTTGTCCTCGTTGGTGCCGCTGAACACGTGGGTGTGGCTGCGCAGGGCCACGCCGCCCTCGGTGAACACATCGATGGTCAGGCTCTTGACCTGCGGCGCGGCGTTCGAGACCGTGAAGCTCCGCGCGGCCGACCAGGCCGTGGCCGCCTGCGAGCTGGGCCCGGACAGGCCGTGGAAGCTGCGGACCCGCCAGTAGTGGATGCCGGCCGGCAGGGAACCGAGGAGGTCGCGGGGCTGGCTCAGCCCGGTGATGCACTCCTCGACGCCCCCGCAGCCCCCGCCGAAGTTCGGCGTCCTGTTGATCTCCACCTGATAGCCCTCGGTCTGCGGATTGGGGTCGGGGGTCCAGGAGAGCTGTACGGCAGGCCGACCGTGCCGCCGTTCGCGGGCGTCAGCAGGCTCGGGGCCGGGGGGACCGGCGCGTGGAAGGTGACCGTCAGCGGGACGGTGGGCGAGGGCAGGCCGAGCGTGCCGTCGGCCGCCACCCCGAAAACGCGGACGAACAACGGGGTCTGGAAGCCAAGCAGCGGTGCATGGGCCTTGGTGGTGGACTCGGGCACGTCCACGAGGAGGGTGCCCGGGGCGAACGTCGAGCTTGACGACATCTGCAGCCGGTAGCTGGCCGCGCCCTGGACCGCCGTCCAGGTCAACGGGAACGTCTCTTCCGGGTGGAACTTGCTCCCGGGTGCCGGGGACTGCAGGGCAGGGGTCCCCGGCTCGCCCGCGGCTACCCCGGTGATCGTCAGCGAACTCGCCGGAGTCCAGTTCCCGAACAGCGGGAAGTACGGCTCCGGCGGGAAGCTCACCGACTGGACCCGCCAGTAGTAGGTGCCGGGGGCCAGGCCGCTGAGCGTGGTCGAGGTGACCTTCGGCGCCGTGGTCGCGGTCAGCACCAGGGTGGTGAAGTCGGGGCTGGTGCTCACCTGCCACTGGAAGCTCACCCCTGGGCTGGCCGCCGGGGCCTGCCACGAAAGGGCCACCGGTTCTGTGGCCGAGGTGCCCGATGGCGGCCCCACCGAGGTGGGCAGGCCGGGAACGGCGGGCGGCGGAGAGATCGTGGGCGTGCAGCCCGACAGGGTGACCTCGACCGACACAGATCCGTCGTAGAGCGTGGCGACGCAACTTGGCTCGCTGAACCCGCTGGCGGAGATGGTGAAGTTGCCCTGGGAATCGGCCCGGCCCGTGGTCGGGCTGTCATCCACCGAGACGTTTGAGTTGGGGACCGCTCCGGAGCCCACGATGGTCAGCTGGCCGTTGACCAGGCTGGCTTGAGAGGTGACGATCGCCGCGTCCGCGGCGACGGCGGTGCCAAGCGCCGCCGCTACCATCGTCCCTGCCGCGATGAGCGCTTTGACAGTTCTCCGCATTGCCGGCCTCCCGCGTGTGCTGGCAGTCCTGCAGAACGGCGCAAGAACCCCAAAGGGGTCACGGGCGGGGGAGCGAATTGGTTCAGCCCGGCTTATCCGCCGGAGCTGACCAGGGCCTCGTCGCCGATGGCGGCGCGGACCCGCAGCCGCGCCTGGTGCAGCCGGCTCTTGAAGGCGGCCTGGCCGACACCGGCGATATCCGCGGCCTCCTGCGTGGAGAGCCCTTCGACGTCCCGCAGCACGATGGCGGTGCGCAGCGGGGGCGGCAGGCCGGCCAGGGCCTGTCCCAGTGCCCGGCGCAGTTCGCTGTTCTCGGCCTGCCGGGAGGGTTCCTCCTCCGGGGCGGCGGGCAGTTCCAGTTCCCGCGCTCCGATCGAGACCCCGGCCGGCCGCCGGGCCCGCTTCTCCAGCGCACGGTTGGCCTCGTTGACCGCGATCCGGTAGAGCCAGGTGAAGTAGCTGGACTGGCCACGGAACCTGGCGATGCCCCGCCAGGCGCGCACCATGACCTCCTGTGCCACGTCCTCGGCTTCGGCGCGGTCGCCGAGCAGCCGCACCAGCAGCATGAACAGTCGATCTGCGTACGCGCCGGAGAGCCGCTCGAACGCGCCCACGTCCCCGGCCTGGGCGCGGGCGAGCAGGCTTGCCTCGGTCTCCGCGGAATCGGGAGCGGGCTGGCCGTCCGGCGGCATCAGGCGTTCTGGGATGAGGCGGGGCCGGGCCCGGCCAGCCGGATCCGGTCGAAGATCGTCGCGGGCGCGCGGGCGCCCGCCAGCCCGTCGAGTCCCTGCACCGAGTACACCAGTGCGCGCATCGCACGGATGCCGCGGCCACAGTCCGCGCAGCCGCGCGCATGGCTGTCGAGGCGGCGCCGCGCGCGCGAGCGCAGGTCACCCTCGACATAGTGCGACAGATGCCGCTGCGACCATTCGTGGTCGCCGGTCCGGCCGGGCATGCCCATCACGTCTCCCTCCCCGGCTCAGGGTAGTGGGCCACCCTGAGCCGGGCCGGCCGCGCGGTCAGTCGCGCGACTGCGGAGCCTCAGGCTGCGCGGCGTCCTGGCCCGCGGGCTCGAACGCCAGCGAGCAGGAGTTGATGCAGTACCGCTCGCCGGTCTGCGTGGGCCCGTCGTTGAAGACATGGCCCAGGTGACCGCCGCAGCGGCGGCAGACGACCTCGGTGCGCCGCATGAACAGGCTGTTGTCCGGCCGCAGTTCGACCGCCTCGGCAATCGCGGGCTGGTCGAAGCTCGGCCACCCGGTGCCCGAGTCGAACTTGGCGTCGGAGCCGAACAGCTTGGCCCCGCAGCCCGCGCACCGGTAGAACCCGTCCTCGTGGTTATGGACAAACTCGCCGGTGAACGGCCGCTCGGTGTGCGCCTGGCGCAGCACGCTGTACTGCAGCGGGGTCAGCTCCTCGCGCCACCGCTCGTCCGGCTTGGTGATCTCGCGAGCGACGGCCGCCTCGGTGCTGGTACGAGCCTTACGCATGGGTCTGGTTCCTTTCCCTTCGTCCTACACCCAGTTAGACCCGCGTCGCGGCCAGACGATTTTTTCCGGCGGCGGCCTGCGTGAGGGTGCGGGCGGTGTGGACGGCGCTGGCGATCGCGTCCTCGGCGGACAGGCCGCACAGGTCGGTAAGGGTGAACAGGGCCTCCGCGCTGATGACCACGGCAAGGTCCAGCTTGAGCTGGGCCAGCACCGCGTCGTCGCCGGCCAGCGGGCGGAGCGCGTAGTCGATGAGCCCGAACCGGTGCCCCGGCCGCACCGCGGGCCCGCCCGGCCGGGTGATCGTGGCGGCGATCATGGCGCGCACCGCGCCCTGGTAGGCGAGCACGTGGCGGAGCAGGGCCTCGGTGGCGCAGGCGACGCGCTCGACGGGATCCTCGGAGCCGGCGACCGGTGCCAGGGCGGTCTCCGGGCTCGGCCACACCCCGTCCAGCGCCTCGGGCATCAGCGACGCGAGATCGGGGAAGTAGCGGTACGCGGTGGCCTCCGAGACCAGCGCCGACTTCGCGACCGCGGGCATCGTCACCTCACCGCCGGCGTGGATGAGGTCCCGGGCCGCCGCCACGATGGCCCGGCGGGTGCGCTCCTTCTGGTTCACCCGGCTGCTCATCAGCCCATCGTCGCGCCCGTGCTGTCATAAGTCAACTGCCCTCTCATTATAAGAGCTAACTTGCATAATGAGTCTCGGCGCCCTACGGTCGATGAGAGCCAACTCTCACGAAGAGATACGCACTTCAATACGAGGAGCCCCAGATGACTGACATCTCGATGGTCGGCCCAGACGGCGGCGAGCAGATGCTGACCGGTCCGGTGCGGATGCGGATCCTGGAGGACGGCAGCACCACCGGCCATCGGCTGGGCATCGGGGAGATCACCATCGCCCCGCATACCGAGGGGCCGCCGCAGCACCGGCACGGCCGTCACGACGAGGGGTTCTACGTCGTGTCCGGCACCGCGAGGTTCACCGTGGCGGACCAGGCCTACGACGCCGGGCCCGGCTCGCTGGTGATGGTCCCGCCGGGTGCCCCGCACACATTCGCCAACCCCGGCGACGAGCCGGTGGTCCTGCTCAACACGTTCACGCCCGATCTCTACGTCCAGTACTTCCGCGACCTGCGGGACATGATCGCGGCCGGCCAGCCGCTCACCGGTGACGCGGTCGTCGGCGTGATGGCCCGCTACGACACCGTGCCCGCCACCGACTTCGCCTCCTGAGGAGGACCTATGACCACGCGCACACTCAATCTCACCCTGGCCGGTGCCGGCCCGCTCGACGTGACGGCCGACGACCGCGGCGAGGGCCGCCCCTTCCTGCTGCTGCACGGCGGCGGCGGTCCGCAGACGGTGGCCGGCTTCGCTGAACTGCTCGCCACGCACGTGCCTGCCCGCGTCATCACGCCCAGCCATCCCGGGTTCGGCGGCACCCCGCGTCCGGACGGTCTGACCAGCATGGCCGGGCTCGCCGCGCTCTACCGCGAGTTGCTCGACCGGCTTGGCCTGGACGACGTCACCGTGATCGGCAACTCCATCGGCGGGTGGATCGCTGCCGAACTGGCCCTGCTTGGCAGCCCGCGGATCAGCGGGCTCGTGCTGGCCGACGCGGTCGGCATCGAGGTCGACGGCCACCCGGTCACCGACATCTTCCCGCTGAGCCTGGACGAACTGGCCCGGCTGTCCTACCACGACCCGGCCGCCTTCCGCATCGACCCGGCCGCCATGACCGAAGCGCAGCGGGCCGTCATGGCCGCCAACCGCGCCGCCCTGCAGGTGTACGGCGGGGCGCGGATGGCCGACCCGGCCCTGCGCGGCCGCCTCGCCGCGATCGCGTGCCCCACGCTGGTCGTCTGGGGCGAGGCCGATCGGATCGCCGATCCGGACTACGGCCGCGCCTACGCCGCCGCGATCCCCGGCGCCCGGTTCGAGCTGTTGCCCGGTACCGGCCACCTGCCGCAGCTTGAGACCCCCGAGCAGCTCATGCGGGCAGTATGGGACTTCGCCGAGGCTCCCGCCGCTCGCTAGCACTCTGGACGCCCCGGCTTCCCGCGGTCGTCTCCGGCACCCGGGCCGTCCCGCACCCGGGGACGCCATGGGACCGGGGATGCCCAGGAACCGGTGGATGCCCTGGAACCGGGGATGCCCAGGAACCGGGGATGCCCTGGAGCCGGGCCCGTCGGCAAGCCGAGAATGAACGCGGCGCCGGGTGCGTTGGCACCGTTATGCAGACCTGGGAGGCCATCACGTCCCGCCGTAACGTGCGGTCCTTTGCCGACCGCCCGGTCCCGGCGGCGGACCTGGACCAGATACTCGAGGCCGGGCGCCGGTCGCCGTCCTCACAGAACTGGCAGCCGTGGGACTTCATCCTGGTCACAGAGCGCGACCAGCTCCGCGAGCTCGCCACGGCGGGGCCCGGCGCCGGTCATGTGGCCGGAGCGGCAGCGGCCATCGTGGTGATCGGGCCCGCCGGGGACAACCCGTTCCGCCGGGCCCAGTTCGACCTGGGCCAGGCGGTGATGGCGATGACCCTGGCAGCCGCCGACCTCGGCATCGGGAGCTGCCACGCGGGCGTCAGAGACCTGGCGCTGGCCCGCCGAGTGCTCGGCTTTCCCGAGGACCGCGACTCGGCGATGGTCATCTCGTTCGGCTACCCGGCGGACCGGCCGCTCGCGCCGATCCGCAATCCCAAGCGCCGCCCGTTCGACAACGTCGTGCACCGCGGCCGCTGGTAGCCCGACACCGCGCCAGCAACCTAATGTCGTGATTGCGACAATCATGCCCATAGCCCAGCCCGACCGCTGCCATCAAACCGGACAATCAATCCGTTATCGGGCGCTCGCTCTTACGGCCAGGTTCATGATCATGACTTAGGTGGGGCTATAGGCCCCCGCAAGTCATGATCACGAAAGAGCAGCAACCCCTTAGCCCGGCACCCCTAGCCGATGTGGCGGTGGACGTTGGTGGCCTTGGACGGGCCTGGCTCGGCGGAGGCGATCCACGGCCCGGGGATCGACGGGTCGATGATGCCCTCCTCCAGCCAGGTGTAGCGGCCCGCGAGCACGTGCCGGGCCAGCGCCGAGTCGGTGGCGTCGGTGTTGTGCCAGAGCTGGGTGAACAGTTCCTCGGCCCGCTGCCGCGCCTGCGCGCAGAACACCTTGGCCAGCTCGAACGCCACCGGGCCCCGCTCGGTCCCGCTGGTCGCGTCGAACTGCGCCCGGGCGCACGTGGCGCTGATCGCGTACAGTTCGGCGCCGATGTCCACGATCCGGCCGAGGAAGCCCTGCTTGCGCTCCAGCTTGCCCTGCCACCGCGCCATACCGTAGAACGTGGCCCTGGCCAGTTTGCGGCTGGCCCGCTCCACGTAGCGCAGGTACTCCGCGAGCGGGCCGAACTCGCCGTAAGCCCCGGGCCGCTGCCCCTCGCCGGTCATCAGCGTGGGCAGCCACTTGGCGTAGAACCCGCCGGCCTTGGCCGCCGCACGCGCCCGCTGGCCGGTCGGCACCCCCGGTTCGATGAGGTCGCCGGCCGCGGCCAGATGCGCATCCACAGCCTCCCTGGCGATGAACAGCCGCATGATCTCCGAGGATCCTTCGAAGATCCGGTTGATGCGCATGTCCCGCATCATCTGCTCGGCGGGCACGCCCCGCTCGCCGCGAGCCGCCAGGGACTCCGCGGTCTCGTAGCCGCGGCCGCCGCGGACCTGCACCAGCTCGTCGACGATGCGCGAGCCCATCTCCGAGCAGTACAGCTTGGCCAGCGCGGCCTCGATGCGGATGTCGTTGCGCTTGTCGTCGGCAAGCTGGCTGGACAGCTCGACCACCGCTTCCAGCCCGTAGGTGGTCGCGGCGATGAACGAGATCATCTTGGCCACCGCCTCGTGCTCGCCGACCGGGCGGCCCCACTGCACCCGTTCCCGCGACCACTCCCTGGCGATCTTCGTCGCCACCTTCCCGGCCGCGACGCAGCTCGCCGGCAGCGACAGGCGGCCGGTGTTCAGCGTGGTCAGGGCGATCTTCAGGCCCTGGCCCTCCTTGCCGATCAGGCTCGTGGCCGGGACCACGACCTCGTGGAACCTGGTCAGCCCGTTCTCCAGGCCGCGCAGGCCCATGAACGCGTTCCGCCGCTCGACGGTGATCCCTGGCGCGCTGCCCTCCACCACGAACGCGGAGATCCCGCCGCGGTGCCCCTCGCTCTTCGGCACCCGGGCCATGACCACGAGCAGGTCGGCGATCACCCCGTTCGTGGTCCACAGCTTCACGCCGTTCAGCACGTACTCCGAGCCATCCTCCGAGGGCGTCGCCGTGGTGCTCAGCCGGGCCGGGTCCGAGCCCACGTCCGGCTCGGTGAGCAGGAACGCGCTGATCTCACCGCGGGCGCACCTGGGCAGGTAATGCTGCTTCTGGTCGTCGGTGCCGAACAGCGCCAGCGGCTGCGGCACCCCGATCGACTGGTGCGCCGACAGCAGCGCCGCGAGGACCGGCGAGGCGGACCCGGCAATGATCAGCGCCCGGTTGTAGTACAGGTTGGTGAGCCCCAGCCCGCCGTACTCCGGCGAGATTTTCATGCCGAACGCCCCGATCGTGGCCAGCCCCTTCACCACCTCATCCGGGATCCGGGCGTCCCTCTCAATGAGCGCGCCGTCAACCGAGGTCTCGCAGAACTCCCGCATCCGCGCGCAGAATTCCTCGCCCCGGCGCACGGCCTCCGCGTCCGGCCGGGGATGCGGGTGGATCAAGTCGAGCTGGAAGTTACCCAGGTACAACTGTTTGCCGAAGCTGGGCTTCTGCCACCCGGACTCCCTGGCTTCCTCCGCCACCTGGCGCGCTTCGCGCTCGCCGACATTCCGGGTCTGCCCTGTCTGCTGACTACTCATCGCACATCCCGTTTCCTTAGCTGGCCTATCCCCAGATACTGCCCCAGACCTACCCAGCGGTAACACCCCATCGGCGCACTCCGTGCGCACGCGGACGGCCGTGAATGTGATTTTGGTGCCCCTAGCAGGGGCATCGTTGTCACGTTCACGCCCTTTGAGCTAAGGCGCCGGGTGCACCACGAGCGCGCTGCCGCCGAAGAGGCGGACCGGTTCGGCCACCGCCTGGATGCGCCCGTGGCCCAGGAATGCCAGCCCGGTGGCGTCGCCCGGATAGTGGTCCAGCGGCAGGATCGGCCCGGTGGCCAGGCTGAACTGCTCGCCGAACTGGCTGGTCAGCTGCTTGGCGAGGGCACTGTCGTAGAAGGCGGGCTCGGCCAGCGAGGTGGACGAGTTCCGCTGGCTGACCCGGGGCGCCGCCAGCGCGGCCGGCAGGGACATGCCGAAGTCCACGTGATTCAGGATGATCTGCAGAATCGTGGTGGGGATGGTCGAGCCGCCGGCCGCCCCGACGGTGAAGGCCGGCGTCCCGTCGTGGAGCGCGATGGCCGGGCCCATGCTGGATCGCGGCTGCTTCCCGCCCGCGGGCAGGTTGGGGTCGTAGGCCCCGGGCGCGGGCGGCGCGAAGTCGAAGTCTGTCATCTCGTTGTTCAGCAGGAACCCGTAGCCGGGCACGGTCTCGCCGCTGCCGCCGAAGAAGTTGATGGTGTTGGTGTAGCCGACGACGTCGCCCTGCTTGTCGGCGGTGACGATGTTGTTCGTGTGCATGCCCTCGTTCCCGGCCGGGGCCGGGGTGCCCTGGTTCTTGCACTTCTGGTAGGGCGGGAACGGGTCGCCGGGCGCCACCGGGGAGGTCAGCGCCGTGTGGTGCACCAGGCACCGGCGGGTGGCGGCGAACCTGGGATCCAGCAGCGAGTGCACCGGCACGCCGACGTACCGCGGGTCGCCGACCCAGGCATTCCGGTCGGCGTAGGCCAGGCGGGAGGCCTCCAGGTAGTGGAACAGCGCGGTGGCCCGCGGCTCGGCGGACAGGTTCCAGCCGCTCAGGATGTTCAGCGCCTCGCCGACGGTGGTGCCGCTGCTTGACGGCGGCGCCATGCTGTAGATGTCCAGGCCCCGGTAGCTGACGTGGGTGGGCGCCTGGACCCGGGCCTCATAGCCGCGCAGGTCGCTCATGCTCATGATGCCGCGCAGCTGCACGACCTTGTTGCCGCCCGGTGCCAGGGCGGGATGGTCGTCGGCCTGCACGATGGCCCGGCCCAGCGGCCCGTCGTACAGGTAGGACGGGCCGTGGCTGGCCAGCAGTTGATAGGTCTTGGCCAGGTCGGGGTTGCGCAGCACAGATCCGACCGGCAGCGGGTTGCCGCCGGGGGTGAGGAACAGCTTGCGGCTGGCCGTGTAGGCACGCAGTTCGGGCAGGTCGGACTGCTCAAGCTGGCGGAAGTCCGCGTTGATGCGGAAGCCGCGCTGCGCCACGTCGATCGCGGGCTTTAGGTCGGTGGCCAGGCTCAGCCGGCCGTAGCGGCTGACCGCTTTCGCCCAGGTGGCCACCATGGACGGGACCCCGGTGGCCAGCGGCTGGTCCGAGGCGAAGAAGTAGTCGAGCGGCTGGCCGGTCTTGCGGTCGAGGAACATGCCGGGCGTGCAGGCCGCCGGGCAGTTCTCCCGGCCGTCGATCGTCACGACCTGGTGCGTGCGCGCCAGGTAGATCACCATGAACCCGCCACCGCCGGGCCCGGCGACGAACGGGATGGTCACGCCCATGGTGCTGGCCGCGGCGACGGCGGCGTCGATGGCGTTGCCGCCCTGCTTCAGCACGGCGATGGCCGCCTTGCTGGCGTTCAGGTCCATGGACGCGGCACCGCCGCCGGTGCCCACCGCGGTCGGCTGTTTCCCGGCGGCCGCGTTCCTGGCGGCCGCCGCGGCACTGCCGGGTGCGGCGCTCGCCAGCGAGGGGACGGCCGCGGCCACCGCGGCCAGCGCTGACAGGACGGAAACCGAGATCAAGCGACGCATAAGCACCTCAGTACGAGCCGGAAACAGACAATGTGGTGCCAAACCGCTTCCGTTCGTACTGCTCCGGCCGATCGCCGTTAAACACGGCCGCCCGCTTCCGCCGGTGCCCGGCGGCATGTCTCACCCCGGGGCTACCCGTCGGGCCCGGGGCCGCGGTTCAGCCTGGAACCGTCAGGCGGGCCCCCTGGGCGTCGTCCGCGCCCGCGGTCTCGTCGTCGAACCAGACCCCGCCCTCGGCGAGGTAGCGGAAGTGAAACGTGCTGCCCGCCGGGAC
The DNA here is from genome assembly GCA_963762735.1 of uncultured Actinomycetes bacterium. Classification (GTDB taxonomy): domain Bacteria; phylum Actinomycetota; class Actinomycetes; order Streptosporangiales; family Streptosporangiaceae; genus DASXKD01. Next base: position 83,671 of record CAVXMG010000009.1, read on the forward strand.
GTTGACCACGGCGGTCCGTGCCCCGTTTCCCCGCCTGCGGAGCGGGTGCGCATAGGGATCCCAGCCGTTGAAGTCACCCACCACGGACACGGCCCCCGCAGGTTCCGCGACCGGCAGTTCGAACGTGACCCGCACGGTGCCACCGCGGGTAGGCTTCGTCACCTTGATCACTTTCGTCCGCTCCCTTCTGGCGCTTCCCCCTGCGCCGCCAATCTGGTGTTTCCCCTGGTAAGGGCTCTGGTAATCAGGATGGGGGAGGGCTGTGTGGCCGAGGTGTCGCGGATGTGACAGCCGTGTGAACTGGCCGGGGACTCTGGTCCGGGACCGGACAGGGCCGCGTTTGTAGGCGTTCACGCCATCGCCTCCATAAGAATGTGGTCGTTGGCGCGACCGCCCACAAACACTGCTGGCGGGGCGGCAGTCCCGTCACCACGGCAGGCGCCGCGCAGCGGGGACTAGAGCAGCAGGCGAGCATGGTGAACGGCCGGCCCCGCGCTGCGTAGCGCATGTTCTGGGGCCGGCCGGGGAAAGCGTCAGGAGGTCCGGGCCGGCTTGGGCGCCGCACCGTCCGCGCTGGCTTGCACCGGCTCGGCGGGCGCGGGCTCGTCCTCGTCGGCCTCCTCCGTGGTGCCGGGCGCGATGCGGTTGCGCAGCGCGATCACGATCGCGGCGGCCGCCGCGATCAGGGCGGAGACCCCGGCCACCTTGCGCCAGCGACCGCGCGATGCGGCCTCGTCCGGCTCCAGCCGCCGCGCGGTCGAGGTCAGTGCCGCGGCGACCTTGGGGGCGACGGTGTCCTGCAGCACCTGGCCGGTGCGCTCCACCTGGGGTGCCGCCCAGGTCCGGGCCTTCAGCAGGCCGCGGGCCGCGGCGGCCTTGGTGTCGTTGGCCAGCGGCTTCACCTGCGCGACGACCGGCTTCGCGTCCTGTGCCGTCTGGCGCGCGCGCTGCCAGATCTGGCGGGTGGCCGCCGTGGTGGCGCTGCCGTCTGTGTTCGTGCGGGCCATGGAAACCTCCGGGTGTTGCGTACGGTTCCCTCCCTGCCCGCAAAGCGTTACCTCAATCATCACCCAGGCGGCGCGCCACCTCACCGAGGCCGTCGGCCATGGCCGACACCTGTTCCGCGGTCAGCACGTCGATGAGCAAGCCCCCGGACCGCCGCGACGTGGCCGGGCGCCGCCTGCGCCAGCCGCTGGCGGCCCGCGTCGGTCAGGACGGCGACGACCCCGCGCACGTCGCCGTGCCAGGCGCCGCGGCGCACCAGCCCGGCCTTCTCAAGCTGGGTGATCTGATAGGTCAGGCCGCTCTTGGTGGTGTAGAGGGAGCCAGCCAGGTCGGTCATCCGCAGCTCACCACCCGGCGCCGCGGCGAGCCGGACGAGGATCTCGTACTGCGCGTGCGACAGGCCGGCGTCCTGTCTGAGCTGCTGGTCGAGGCGCCGGTCCAGCAGCGCACCCGCGGCGAGGAAGGCCTGCCAGGCCCGCATCTCCTCCGCGCTCAGCCACCTCGGGTCGGCCATGCGCCCATGGTAGGGATCCCGGCGGCCGCGAAGGGTGCGCCTGGACGCCGGCGTGCGGCAGGATTTGGCCATGCTCATCGTTCACGTGCACGTCCGGGTCCGGCCAGGGCGGACCGCTGACTTCCTGGCCGCGACACTGGTCAACGCGCGGGCCTCGCTGGGCGAGCCCGGTGTGCTGCGGTTCGACGTGATCCAGGACGACGACGACCCCGGCCACGTGGTGCTGGCAGAGGTCTACCGCGACGCCGATGCTGCCGCCGCGCACAAGCAGGAACCGCACTACGCGACCTGGCGGGACACGGTGGCCGAGATGATGGCGCAACCGCGGGCCTCGACCAGGTTCTCGGCGGTCTTCCCGGCAGGGAGCGGTGCCTGGGCGGTCGGCGCGGAGCCCGGGTAAAGGTATGGAGGCGTTCGAGTTCGCCACCGCTGGCCGGGTCCTCTTCGGCGCCGGCCGGTCGGCCGAACTGCCCGCGCTGCTGGCCTCCCATGGGAGCCGGGCGCTCGTCTGCACCGGCGCAAGCCCCTACCGGCACGCGGACCTGCTGGCCGGGCTGGGCCTGCCCGCGGTGGTGTTCCCGGTGGCCGGGGAGCCCACGGTGGACCTGGCCCGGGCGGCGGCCGCGGCAGCCAGGGAGCACGGCGCGGATGTGGTCGCCGCGATCGGCGGCGGCAGCGTGATCGACACCGGCAAGGCGGCCGCCATGCTGCTGGGGAACGGTGGCGATCCGCTGGACTACCTGGAGGTCATCGGCGGCGGCCAGGCGATCACCCGCCCGTCGGTGCCGTGCGTCGCGGTGCCCACGACCGCCGGAACGGGCGCCGAGGTCACCGCGAACGCGGTGCTGGCCGCGCCGGAGCACCGGGTCAAGGCCAGTCTGCGCGGCGCGGCGATGCTGCCAACGGCCGCACTGGTCGATCCGCTGCTCACCGTGTCCTGCCCGCCGGAGGTCACCGCCGCCAGCGGGATGGATGCGCTCACCCAGTGCCTGGAGCCGTTCGTCAGCCCGCGGGCGAGCCCGTTGAGCGATGCCCTCGCCCGCGAGGGGATCCGCCGGGCAGCGGCGGGGCTGCGCCGGGCATACGCCGACGGCACCGACCACGCCGCCCGGGCCGACATGGCGGTGGCCAGCGTGGCGGGCGGGATGGCGCTGGCCAACGCGAAACTGGGCGCCGTCCACGGGCTGGCCGGGGTCCTCGGCGGCACCGTCGCGGTACCGCACGGCGTGGCCTGCGCCGCGCTGCTGGCCCCGGTCATCGAGGCGAACGTGGCGGCGCTGCGGGCGGCCGGGCCGCCGGATCACCCGGCCCTGGCCCGGTACGCGGAGGCGGCGGCCCTGCTCACCGGCGAACCTGTCGCCGCTATCGAGGACGGCATCGCCTGGGTGCGGGAGACGCTGGCGCTGCTGGACATCCCCGGCCTCGCCACGTTCGGCCTGGTGCCGGAGCAGGCCGGTGGCATCGCTGCGCAGGCGCTGCGGTCGAGCAGCATCCGGGGCAATCCCGTCGCGCTGACCGAGAGCGACCTGCGCGCGATCCTCGCTCGCGCGGCGTGAGCTACCCGGCGGGGCTTGGTGGCGCTCGGGCCCGTGGCCGGCCGCTGCCCGGGCGGCGGGATCTCATACAGCGCGAGGTCGCCGTAGGTGCGCTCGTCGAAGGAGAACAGCAGGCGGCCGGGCCGGACCAGGGCGTGTGCCTGCGCGTCGGTGAGATAGGAGTAGCCCTGGCCGATCTCCATCCACGGGATGACCACGTACCTGACCTGGTGGCGGGCGCGCTGCGCGGCGGTGGCCCACGGGCCAACGCGGTAGCGGTCAGCCAGGGCCCAGAAGGTCGTGCCCGCGGTGAGCGGCGGGCTGTCGTCCACCGAGGCGATCGTCGTGCCCGCGGGGATGTGGGCCGCCAGGTACTGGCGCAGCCGCTGGAACCCGTTGTCCGGCTGGATCAGCCACACGACGCAGGTCGTGAGGTTGACGCAGGCCAGCAGCACCACCGCCGCGGTGAACGCTCCAGCCTGCGCCTTCGCCCCGGCCCGCGGTCGGGCGGGCTGGCCACGCGGCGCCCCGCGCAGCCACAGCACCGCGGCCACCGGCAGGATCAGCAGGCTCGGGATGAACAGCAGGTACAGTTCGTTCTCCTCCAGCGTGCCGAGCGTCACCGCGTACCCGAGTGCTGCCGCCCCGGCCAGGTAGAACAGCGCGAGCAGCCGGGGCAGCTGGCCACGGCGCAGCAGCACAAGGACCGCGGGCACGGCCACGAGCAGCAGCAGGTACGAGGTGCCGAAGAAGCGTGCCTCCGTGCTGAGGCGGCCTGCCAGGGAGGGCGCGCCCTTGCTGTTGAACCCGGTGGTCTGGGCCACCCCGAGCATCCGGCGCACGCCCGCCGTTTTGGCGAACCACCACGTGCTCCACTCGCCGCCCAGGGCGACGACGCCCACGTAGGCGGCGTAGGTGGCGGTGGCGGCGCCCGCGGCGAGCAGGCTCAGCGACCGCCGCGGCCCCCATCCCAGTGCGGCCGCGGCCAGCAGCGGCAGCACGGTAAGGAGTGCCCCCTCGTCCTTGGTCAGCCAGGCCGCGCCGAACAGCAACCCGGCGCCTGCCGCGCGGGCACGGGCGTGGCCGGGCACCTTGTCCCTGGGCACCTTGTCCCGGGACAGCTTGTCCCGGGCCAGCGGGGCCAGCACCAGGTATCCCAGCAGCACCCACAGCATCATCGCGGTCTCAAGCAGCACCCGGTCGTTCTGCCGGATGCAGAACGGGTCGAGGGCGAACAGCAGGCCGCTGACCAGGCCTGCTCGCAGGGATGCGGCCCGGGCCGCGAGCAGCACAAGCACGGCCGCGGTGGCCCCGGCCAATAGCGCGTTCAGCGCGCGCATCTGGTCGATCCGGACGATCACGTCGGCCGGCCAGCCGACCAGGTGGATCCAGCCTGCCTCCAGGTAGAAGAACGCCGGCCCGTGCAGGAAGAACGGGCCCTGCAGGCGGGGGAACCCGCCGTGGGTGACGCTGTGGCCCAGGTCGGCGTAGATGACCTCGTCACCGAACAGGTCGAACGAACGGGGGATCAGCGCCAGCCGGATCACCGCGGCGAGCAGGCCCGCCACCACGGCGGCCCAGGCCAGGGCCCGTCCACCCGGGCCCTGCGGCGCTGCCTCCTGGGCAGGCTGGACCGCGCTGGCCGCCGTCATCCGCTTGCTCCGCCGAGCGCGGCGCCGGACGGTGTCTCCGGCGGGAAGTAGAAGACCTCGGGTACGAGCGGGATGCGCCCGCCGGGGAACAGCGCCCCGGTCTGCGTACGGTAGGCGCGGACCAGTTCGGCCTTGGCCTCAAGCGACTGCGGCCAGCGCGCCTCGACCAGGCCGTTGCGCTTGATGAACGCGCGGTCGGCCGCATGGTGCTGGTTGTGCGGGAAGTCGCTGTAGTAGGCGATGTCCGCGCCGCTGCGCTCGGCGGCGGTGCGGACAAGTACATGGTCCACGTGCTGGCCGACTCCGAGCGGGGCCAGCACCAGGGCAGGCCCTGTGGCGGCCAGGCGCTGGACCAGGCTGGCCGCGGCCTGCAGCGTGCCCGAATCGGCCGGCGCGATCCGCCCGGAGGTGATGTTCAGCCGGTAGACCGGGTAGATGTGCGTGAGTTCCGGCATCAGGCGGGCCCACCACGACCTGGCCCGGGACCCCGGCTGACGGCGGAACGGCGCGTCCACGAGCCCGGCGTGCACGCAGGTGATGCCCAGCGGCTGCAGGGCGGCGCGGTCCTCCTCCCGGCGTTGCCGGTAGAGCGCCGGGGCGTCCTTGGCGCCGACCTGGTGCAGGTACCGGCGCGCGGACAGCGTGTATGGCGGCGGGCCGGCCTCGGTGAACAGCGTCGCCACGGTCACCGGGATCGTCTGGCAGGCGTGGATCATCATGGCGCCGCAGGACAGAGCCGCGTCGTCGAGATGCGGGGAGAGCACGACTAGCGGTCTCCCGCGTTCCAGGATCGCCTCCAGCGGGTTGGCGTTCATGTTCTGTCCTCCCGCACCAGGCCTGCATGCGCGATGGGGCCGGGCCGTTTGCGGCTCCGGCGCCATCGGCGCCCTCGGCGGGTTCCGGCCCGCGGGGTCTGGGGGCTTGCCCCCGGGGAGGTGGAGTGCTCCCCCGAGCCAGCGGCCCAGGCCACGTGACGAAGGAACGGGGCCTGAGGCCACCGGGGGGTTCCGGGGGGTCGCTCCCCCGGGCCAGCGGCCCAGGCCACGTGACGAAGGAACGGGGCCTGAGGCCACCGGGGGGTTCCGGGGGGTCGCTCCCCCGGGCCAGCACTGCCCGGCGGGCCGAGGATCTGCCGCGCGAGGGTGCGATAGCGCTCCGCCATGACATCCCGCCCGAACTCGCGGGCGGCGGCGCGCGCGGCGCGGCCCAGGCTCGCCCGCCGCCCCGGGTCCGCGGCCAGTTCGCGCAGCGCGGCGGCCAGGTCATCGGTGTCGAACGGCCGGACGCACACGTCCCCGCTCATCCACTCCAGCGTGGGCAGGTCGAAGTGGACCACCGGCTTGCCGTAGGCCATGCCCTCCAGCGCGGTGATGCCGAACGCCTCGGAGCGCGACGGCATCGCCAGCACGGCACTACGGCGCAACAGGGCATCCTTGCGCTCGCCGGTGACCGGGCCCACCCAGCGGATCCCGGGGCCGGCCGCGGCGAGCAGCGCGGTGAGCCGTTTCTCCTCGCGCTTCGGGCCCGCGCCGGCGATCACCAGTGGCAGTTCCACCCGGCTGGCTGCGTAGGCGGCCAGTAGAAGGTCCAGACCCTTTTCCCAGACCTGGACGCGGCCCAGGTACAGGATGTGCTCGCCGCTGCCGAACTCCCGCTCGTCCAGGTCGGGGAGGTCCACGCTGTTGGGGATGACGCGCACGGTTGCCGCCGGGCTGGCCCGGCGGACTGTCTGCCCGTCGGCGGGGTTGAGCACCACCACGTCGCGGTAGCAGCGCAGGCCGAGCCGCTCGATCAGGAAGAACGGGACCTTGTACCGGCGAGACATCTCCCGGCCGGACAGGTTTTGTGCGAACCCTACAACTGGGCTCCGCGTGAACAGCGGGATGAAGCTGGTGGAGAACGGCGGGGTGAAGCTCTCGATCCACGCCTCGTGCGGGATCCGCCTGGCCGCAAACGGCAGCAGCGCGTGGAACAGCAGTTGCCCGGCCCGCGGGCCGGCCCAGGCGACCGGCAGGTACCGGTAACGCACCCCATCGCGCACCGCGGTCCCGCCGCGGCGGCCAGCGGTCACGACCATGACCTCGTAGTCCCGTCCCAGCCAGCCGGCCATCAGCCCCACGACGGCGCTGCCGCCGCCGGCATAGTGCCGGCTATCCGGGTTATCGAAACTCGAGATCACCAGGCGGTTCATCGGGTCAGCATCCGGCGTCGTTGCTTGGCCGCCACGAGTGCCACCCGCAGCGCCGCCGCCCGGGAGGCAGCCAGGTGCTGGCCGCGCAGGTGCATGTGGTAGGCGTGCTCCGCGCCCGCCCGCAGGGACAGCGGCAGCGGAAGCTGGACCGGCAGCCCGAGCGGGGCCCCGCCGTCGAGCCGCTCGATGGCCGAGCGCGCGGCCGCGACCGCCGCGTCGTAGCCGGTCCGCCAGCCTTCCCTGGTGGCTTGGCCGCGCCCGGCCTCAATGAGGTCCGGGCGCAGCAGGTCCCGCACGGCGAACAGCTCGGACAGGTCCAGGGCCAGGTTCTGGAACATGGCGTGCGCCAGCCAGATCCGCAACTCGTCGACCGGTGCCGGGCTCAGGCAGCCGTGACCGTTATCGCTGGCCCGGTCGAGCAACTCCTCGGTCGGCACCACAGGGACGCCGAACCAGGACACGCCCGTGTGCAGGTGCAGCGCCGGCCCGACCGGCGGGAACAGCAGCGCCTTGGTGGTGCGCTCAAGCCAGTAGGTCGAGCTGTGCACGTACCAGCCGGCCAGTGCGGTGAACGTGCCGTCCCAGTGCCGCTCCTCCACCACCAGGTCGAAGTCGTTGCGGACGCAGTCGTCGGGCAGGTCCCCCTTGAACAGCACGGCGGGGATGTCCGCCTCGCCGAGACGGCCGGTCACCTGGGCGAGGTTGCGGGCGAACAGGCCCCGTGCCGCCCGTACCTCCGCCATCACGTGCGGAAGCTGCTCAGGGTAGGCACGGGCGAGCCGGCCCTCGACGTGGTTGCGCCGGGCCAGCGCGAGCGCCTCCCGTAGCTGCGGTTTGGTGGCCGTCGGCGCCTTGCCGCGCCAGACGGCGTCGGTCAGCAGCGACGCGTCCGATTGCTCCTTGACCTTCATGGTTTCCCTCCTGCGGCCAGGCGCCACCGTGGCCGGTCGCGTCTGTTCCGGCGATCCGGAGTGGCGCAGGAAGCGCACGCCGGCGAGCAGTCCCACGGCGACGGCGGCCAGCAGCCACGGCACCGGGTAGCGGCGCAGCGCGACAAGCACCACGACCGTGACCACCGGCCCGGTCACCGGGAACCTGGTCAGCAGCCGATAGCCGAGCCGGCGGTGGAACCGGTAGCCCAGCAGCCCGAGCGCTGCGGTGGTGCCGAGCACCGAGCCGACGGCCAGCCCGGTGATCCCGTCGGCCGCCCATCCGGCCAGCAGCGCCGCCACGTAGCCCGCCAGCCCGGCAAGCAGCCACCACGCGCAGCTGTAGTCGGACACCGCCTGGAAGAACGTGGCCAGCATGTTGATGCCGCCCGCCGCCAGGCCCGCCACGGCGGTGAACTTGAGCAGCGTCGCCATCGCGCCGTACTGCGGGGGGAACACCGCCGCCAGCACCGGCGCCGGGGTGGTCGCCAGGATCGTGGCCAGCGGCAGCGCCACCACCGCGTACATGCGCACCGCGCGGGCGGGGAGAGTCCCGCCGCCCGCGCTGCGGGCCAGCACCGGGAAGAACGCCGTCGAGACCGCACCCGCCACGAACAGCGGCGCCCGGGACAGCGCGGCGCTGACCTGATAGCTCGCCGCGAGGGCGCGGCTTTCCGGCAGCACGGCGACGAATACCACGTCGATCGCTGCGAACAGCGAGACCAGGCCCTGCACGGCGGCAATGCCCAGGGCGCGGCGCCACAGGTCCCGGCTGGCCAGCGCGGCCAGCCACGGCCGGGTGGCGCGGCGCGGCACCCGCGGCCACCAGACCAGCAGCAGCAGCCCGCCGATGCCGAACCCCGCCAGCGCCCCGGTGTCGCCCAACCCGGCCACGGTGACCAGCAGCAGCCCGGCCGCGTTCTTCAGCACGTTCTCCCCGACGTACAGGGCCGACAGCGCGCGCATCCGCTCATGCCCCTGGTACCAGCCGGTCGTCGTGGTGCCGAGAAAGATGATGAACGCGCTGACGGACAGCGCCAGCGCGGCCGGGGTGCTGGCGAACTGCCCCGCGATCACCCACACGACCGCGCCGGCGAGCAGCCCGCTGCCGGCGCTGGCGAGCATGGTGAATCTGGTCGCGGCGAACCGCTCCGCGTCGGAGCCGGCCCGCGCCAGCGCCTGGGCAAGCACCCAGGGCACGGACACGGTGGCGACCGTGGTGGCCCACAGCAGCAGCCCCTGGCCGGCCGCGAACGTCGAGTAGTCCGCCACGTTCAGCAGGTGGGTGAGCACCAGCGCGTACAGGTAGTTGAGGACGCCGACGACAAGGAACGCCACGGTGACCCACCGCGCGCCGCGCACCGCGGCGGACTCGTCCCTGTGGTCGACCAGGGTCACTCCAGGCCGCCCTCACCGCTGGCGCACAGCACCTGGACGGTGGAGGCCAGGTACAGCTTGGCCGGGGGCACCGGCACCCGCTCCAGCGCCCTGGCGGCGGTCATCTCGTCGCAACCGGTGAACAGCACCCTGATGCCGTCCTCGTCACGCCGCAGCACGTCGGTGACCCGGAGCCCCTGCCGCACCGGCTCCTCCACCGCATCGGCGTCCTCGGGCGGCCACCACGCAACCGTCGACAGGTCGCTGGACTGGCGCCGGGAGCCGGTGCGCAGGCGGGCCCGGCCGATCTCCGACACCAGCACCCCGGCCATCCGCTCCGCGCTGGCGTCCCAGGTGAACCTGCCGGCCCACCGCTTGGTTTCGACCGCCATCGCCTCGCGCCGCACCGGGTCTGACAGCTCGGCGAGCGCGCTGGCCAGCGGTATCGTCAGGTCGCGGTCGGCCGGGAAAAGCCATCCGGTGAACCCGTCGCGCACCGAGTCGCGCAGGCCGGGGACGTCGTAGGCGACCGCCGGCGTGCCCACCGAGTTGGCCTCCATGACGGTGAGCCCCCAGCCTTCGGCCAGCGACGGCGCCACGGTCAGCCAGGCCCGGCTGAGCAGATCGGCCTTGACCTGCTCAGGCACCCGGCCCGGCAGGCTCAGGTGCTGCTCCAGGCCGAGCCGCCTGGCCTCGGCCTGGAGTTCGGCGCGGGCCGGACCGTCGCCCGCGATGTACACATGCAGGTCCGGCCAGCGGTGCAGCAACGACGGCAGTGCCTCGACCAGCAGGTGCAGCCGCTTGTGCGGGACCAGCCTGGTGACCACGGCGATCTCCGCCGTCTCCGAACGCTTCACGGTGCTCGGCGGCATGGCCCGGACCCCGTTCGGCACGATGTGGATCGGCGCGGTGATGCCAAGCTGGCGGCGCATCTCGGCCCGGGTCGACGGAGAGACCGCCACGAACGGCGTGCGCTGGTACAGCTTCGCGGTGGCCTTGCCTTCGAGCAGGCGGCCTACCTGGTTCATCGGCCAGCGGAAGTACATGTCGAACTGGCTCTGGTGCACGTGGTGCACCACGCAGACCACCACGGTGCCAGCCGGGGCGAACACCGGGGCGAAGAACGGGATGCCGTTCTGGAAGTCGACGACAGCGTCGTAGTACCGCCCGTGCTTGCGCAGGTACCGGGCCGCCGCCAGGTACACGCCGAACTTGCCGCCCTCCCGGGCCACCAGGTACTCGTGCGCCCAGTCGAACGGGGCCGCGCCCGGGTACTTCCCGGTGAACAGCGTGACCTCGGCGCCCGCGGCCGCCAGTCGCCGGGCGATCTCCTCGGTGTACGCTTCCGCGCCCCCCGCTTCTGGGTTGGCCTGGTCGCGCCAGTTCAGGAAGAGGAGCCGTCGCCCGGCGATCTGTTCGAGTCCGCGCATAACGACGTGCTCCTGCGGGCGAGCCGGAACACGTCGGCGGCGGCCTTGACGCCGTCGCGCAGGCCGTTCATCGTGGAGCCCTCCTGGTCCGACCAGACGACGGGGATCTCGACGACGTTCACGTCGAGGGCGAGGACGGCCCGGAGCAGTTCGACGTCGAACGCGAACCCGGTCACCCGCAGGTCGCGTATGGCCGTGCGGGCCGTTTCTGCGGTGAAGAACTTGCAGCCACACTGGCTGTCCTCGATGCCGGGCAGGATCCGCTGCGCCAGGAACCGGAACACCGCGCCGCCGAGGATCCTGCTGCCGGGCTGCGGCTCGGCCAGGGTGGCGCCGCCGATATGCCGCGAGCCGATGACCGCGTCGTAGCCGCCCTCGAGCAGTGGGACGATGAAGTCGAGGGTCTCGATCGGGGTCGCCAGGTCGGCATCCATGTAGCCGACGTACCTGGCACTGGAGGTGAGCACCCCGCGCCGCACCGCGGCGCCCTTGCCGCGCTCGGCGCAGCCGACCAGATGGATCGGCACGCGCCCGGTGCCGAGCCGTTTGACCAGGTTGACCGTGCGGTCCGCGCTGCCGTTGTCGATCACCGCGAGGGCCGAGGAGTATCGCTGTTGCTCCAGGTACCGGATCATCCGGAACAGGGCATGCGGCAGCCGGCGCGCCTCGTTCTTGGCAGGAATGAGGATCTCGATGTCGCACGGCGGGCGCATCAGGGCCGCGGGGATGCCCGCCTCGGTTTGCGATGCTCCGGCGGGGCCCGGCGGCGCCCCGTGGGGCTGGCCTTGCCTAGCGGTGACGGTTCCCATGGACGCCTCCCCGAGGTCTCAGCGGCCAGGGGCGGTCATATGGGACCTTCAGCTCATATCTTGCTACCCTCTGTAACCTCCGATATACCGATAGTGCTCACCTGGCGAGCATTTACACAAGGGCGGCACGTACGCGCTCTGTATCCTGGCGACATGTACAAGATCACCGGGGCGTGATCCGGCTGGCCTCGGGCCGTGCGCGCAAGCGGCTAGGACCCGGCCCACCGCAGCGTGAACCGGTCCAGCATGTAGCCGAATGCGTTGACCGTGGGCTGGACGAAGTTGTCCCTGATGGTCAGCGATGCCTGGTTCTCCGCGGTCCGCACAAGCGGGCCGGTGACCTGCGCCAGATGGGTGGCCTTGTAGAAGGCGATGTACTGCGCCTGCGAATAGAGCACCGCCTGCGCGAACTGCGGGCGCAGCACCAGGCCGCAGCCGAGGCCCGGGTACGTCCAGCTATGTTGCGTAGTCGATCGGCCGCGAAGGAATGTTGTCGATCGTCACGTCATGCACCGACTGCGGTAGCTGCGGCTTGGGCAGCACCATGCTGACCGCCACGTGGCCGGGCTTGCCCTGCGCCGGACGGCTGAGCACCTGGAGCCGATAGTGACCCGCCGAGCGCGCCCACCACGAGGGACCCGGGTTGAGGTCCACCGTCGCGGCGGCATGCCCGACGGCGTAGAACGTGCTCGCGTACCAGCACGGCCACGGGCCGATGTTCTTGGCCACCTTGTGGGTGAAGTAGAAGCTGAAGTTCGCCTGGCCAAGGGCCGGCTTGGAGATTCCCTCGATCTTCTGCAGGACCCAGGGCCCCAAATCGGTGTTGGTCGTGGTGCCCGCCGCGACCGTCTGCCACGGCCAGCCGAACTTGACGCTCGGCAGGTGGACGTTCAGGCCGACCAGGTGCAGGGCCGCCGACAGCGCCATCAGCACAACCGAGGCAATCGCGCGTCGGAAGATGAGGCCGATTACCAGCAGCACCGCCGACCAGGTGATCAGCCGCGGGATCCGCCGTCGGTGCGGTCGCGGGTTCCCCCGGGGGCCACCAGGACCCGGAGGCCAGCCGCCGTTGCCAGGCTGTGGCGGCCAGGGTGGCAGGGGAGCGGTGCGGTCCGCCCACCCGGCACTGTCGCCCGGCCGCGACGGCTCGGTGTCCACCGCGCCGGCCGACACCCCTGGACCCGCGTACCCGGCTCCGTACCAGGCCGGCTCCTGCCGCCCGGGCCTGCCGGTCGTCAGCATGCCGAGCAGGAATACCAGCAACCGAACCACGTGATCCACCTCTCCCTGTGACCGGGCGGGCCACTACATGAGCGCCTGGTAGTTGAGACCGAGCACGATCGGGACGGCCCCGAACGGCTGCCGGAACCGGCTGCCCGGCTTGTCCGGCGCGTTCGGATCGTCGATATTGGGCCAGCGCATGTGGGTGTGGTCCGCGGTGAGCCCGGCGACCGAGTAAGGGAAGTCCATGGCCGAGGTGTTGTGCTGCCTGAGCAGGCCGCCCCAGCGGAACGCGGCGAACACGTTGGCCAGTTCGCGGACCGTCAGTTCATCGCTGGTGGCGATGTCGAGTTGGTAGACCGACCGGGTCAGGTGGACCAGGTCGGCGGCACACTGCTGCAGCGCGGCCGATCTGGTCCGGTAGCACGTGTCATCGGGGTTGAGCGCGCCGAGCTTCTCGCCGTAGACCGGTGAGTACCCGTGCCGGGCCTTGCACTGCATCCAGTCACATGCCGCCAGGATCTCCCAGCGGATGCCGGTGTGGCTTGCCACGTCGCGGTAGAGCGGTTCGGCGCGGACCAACGGCATCTTGGCCGAGGTGAGGAATGCCTGACGGACCGATGGCGGCATGTGAGCGTGGTAGACGGTCAGCGTGGCGGTGGTGCTGTCCGCGGGGGATTGGCGGCTTGCCGGGGAACTGCCTGCCGGGGAAGAGCTGCCTGCCGGGGCGCCGCTGACGGCTGACCCGGCGGCTGAGTTCGCCGTTGAGTTCGCGCTGGAGCCGCCCTGGTCGGTCGGGGCGGTGGCGGCCGTGTTGTGGACCAGACCGGGAACGTCCGCGCCGCCCTGCGTCGGCGAGGAGGCGGCGCTAGGCAACGGATTGCCGGCCGCCGGAAGAGGGCCGCCGGTCGCCGGGCCTGGATCCGCGGGAGCTGGGGTCGGTACGGCCGGTGGCGCAGTGGCGCCGCGCGGCGCCGTCGCGCCGCCGGGTACCGCCGACGCAGGGCTTGGCGCCGCCGACGGGCTGACCCCGGCCTGCGGTGGCGGCGTGGCGCCGCGGGCCACCTCGGTCCGCCGCGTGCGGGGGCTGCTTGGCTCGGTGGCGCCGTCGGGCCGCCGGGTGCCGTCGCTGAGTGGCGAGCTGGCTGCCCGGGGCTGGATCGTCGTCGCGGGGCTGGCGGACGCCCCGGCGCGCGGAGGCAGGGTGCCGCCGTGCGGCGCCACCGAAGCGCCGGGTGCCGCCGGGGCCGGAGCGGCCGCGGGGCTGGCTGACAGACCGGTCTGGAACGCAGATCCAGCCGCAGCGCCCTGCTGCACCCCCGGAATGTTGCTTCCGCCGGACTCGCCGTGGCCGCCGCAGCGCGATCCGGAGCGGCCGGTCCGCTCCCGGACGTTCCGGCTGCTACGTGCGTGCCGGGACCAGGGTGCTGCAGGCCCGGGATGGCCGCGCTGCCCGTCCGGGCCGCCACGGGCGCGGCCGCCGCGGGAAGAGCGACATGCGGCGTACCCGCTCGGTTGGTGCTGGCGTGCTGTGGCTGCGCGGTCGGTGCGGTTGCTTGCTGCGCACCGGCAGCTGTGCTTGCGGCCGTACCACGGGCCGTTGGCCTGGCAAGGTCGGCCCGAGCCGTGGGCCGCGCCGGGCCGACGGCCGGGTGCAGCGGCCGGGCTGCGCCGATGGCCGGGGGAGCGGCCGGGCTGCGCCGATGGCTGGGTGCGCGGGCCGCAGACGACTGGCAGCGCGGCCGGGGTGCCTGTGGCCAGCCTGCGGCGCTGGCTCATGCGGCACGCCTGGGATCGCCGCATCGGCGGACATGTTGGCGAGGCCCGGCCCGCTCCCCGAGCCTTGCGAGGTGTGGCCGGTCGGCTGGCCGTGTCTACTGTCGGTCTGGGCGCTCCCCGAGCTTGCCGCCGAGGCAGCCCGGTGTCCGGTGTCAGGCAGCGGTGCGGGGCCGGAGGTGCGTGCCAGGCCCGCGGGGCGCGCCGGGTGTGCCAGCGGCGCGGGCCGGGCGGAGCGGCCCGGGTACGGCGTGGCCGCGGGATGCGCCGCCGGATCGTGGTGGGCCGCTTGCGCCTGATCTGCGGCCAGGCCGGCGTGCGGCGCGCCTTTCTGGTGCACGGTCGGGCCAGCGCCAGTCTGCCCGCCTTGAGCAGGTGTGGCGTCGTGAGCCGGAGGCGGCCATGCCATCGGGCCCGGCTGGACCGGGACCGGATTGCCGATCGGTCCCGGGTCCTGCGGGGTTGGCGTCCGATCGTGGCCAGGTGAGGTACTGCGCGGGTCCGGAGACGGTTGCGGCAGCGCCGAGTGCGCTGGGTGCGGCTGGCTGCCCGGGTGATGCGCCTGGCCCGGGCCGGAAGCCTGGTGCCCGGCATCCGGGCCTGGATGCTGGGGCACAGAAAGGCGCCCCCCGCCGTGGCCATGCGCGGCGCCACCGTGCGCAGTGCCGGACGCATCGCCGCGTGCGGCGGACGTCGAAGCGGTATAGGCCGTAGTGCTTCATCAGCTGGATGAGCTTCGCGCCGTACTCCGGGTCGGTGGCGTAGATGCCGGTCAGCGCCGCGGCAAACGCGTTCGGGTCCGCACGCCGCGACATCGCGGTCGCATAGTCGCCGCTGCGCGCAAGGAGCCTGCCGTGGGCGTCGATGCTCTGGGCGACGCTCTGATAGATCTGGAAGGAAGCGGAGAGGTTCACGAGCTGACCGTTGATCACCTCCTGTGTGGGCTGCACGTCGCTGCCTGCTGGCCCGGTTCCCTTGATCCCGAACAGGTTGTGGTCGTTGGTCGCCAGGACGCTCTGACCCCAGCCGGATTCGTCGATGGCCTGGGCGATCGTGACGGAGGCCGGTACCCCGTACTTGCGCTGGGTGGCCATGGCACCCTGCGCGACCTGCTGAATGAAGGCCTGCTGGACGGAAGTTCCGGGCCGAGGCGTGTCGCTTGGCGGCACGTCGTGCCGGTGATACGGCGGGAGTGCGGTGGCGTCGCCCGGATGGTGCTGGTGCGCCCGCTTGAGCAGCCCGGGGATGGCTGCCTCGCCAGGCCTGGCCCGCTGAGGCTTGGCTGGCCTGAGTTCCGTGGCCGGGACGTCGGCGGTGCCGCGGTCCCTGCGCGCGTGGTGTGATCGCTGACCGGTTCGCCGGGCTGCCCCACCGGTACCGGGACGCCACCACGTGCGTGGTGCGCGGCTGCGGTCGCTGCGGCCGCGGTGCTGCCTGGGCGCCCTGCTCTGGTTCGCGGTGCCGCCCCCGCTCCGGATGCATGCTCGCCCTCTGCCGCGGACCGGGCGCCCTGTGCGGGCAGAGCGCGCGATTGTGTCGCGTACCGCGACCGCGGCACGGTCGGCGGCACCGGTACGGCCCGCGGCGCATATTCGGGCTGCTGGTTGGTGGCGTCGGCCGTGGTTACCGGGCCAGCCGAGGAGGCCCGACCGGGCGAGGAGCCCGGGGAGGCCGGGCCCGCCGAGGAGCCGGGCGGACCAGCCGACCGCGAGGGATCGGCCGGCGGCATGGGTGCCGCTGCCGGGCCCGCTGGCGCGATCGGGGCCGGCCGGGCGTGCCCGCCATTCGCTCCGGCGTGAGCCGGCGTGCCCGGCGCCTTCGACATGCCGACACCGTTGTCCACGAAACCGGCGACGCCCTGGTCCGCCAGTGGGTCGGCATATTCGTGCGCATTGACCGACAGGTTGGGCCCGGAGTCGCCGCCGATCGTGTGCAGTACCCCGCCGTGGTACTTGGTGACGACCTCGACGTGTCCGTCGAACAGCACCCAGTCGCCGGGCTTGGGCATATATCCGTCCCCGAGCGGGCGCCAGCGACCGTGGCTCCGCGCGTCCTGCAGGACAGAGACGACGCCCGGCGAGGCCGGGTTGGGATCTACCCGGCCATCCGCCCACGAGTGCACCGGCCACGGATAGGAGGTGCCACCCGACACCCAGCTGTCCAGCCCGGCGATATGCGATCCCAGCTCCAGGGTCAGGCTGGCGAAGGCGGCGCACGAGGGACCATGGTTGGCGCCGTCCGTGCTCGCGTACTGCCAGATCATCGCCTCCATCTCCGCTGGGCTGCGGGTCTCTGCCAGACGCTGGAAATGGCGCGCCATGTGCACGATGGCCGCGCGCAGCATCGCGTCGCTGCCCAGCGCCGGTCCGTTCGCGTGCTCAAGCGCGAGCAGCTTGACCGGCGGCAGACTGGCCGGTGAGGTCAGATCCGCCGGTGCCTTCGGCACGAAGGAAAACCCGGTCACGATGCCACCCGCGCCGAGCGTGATCAGCGCGGTCGCTTGCTGCCACTGCGGCCTGGACGCGGGGGGCACGATAGAACACCTCCAATCGGGGTAATGAGGGCTCGGTGGAACGGGCGGGCGGTGGCGCGGCTAGCCAGCCAGCTTCGAGGAGCGCAATTGCCGCAGGATCGCTCGGACCCGCGGATCTCCGGGGTTCTTCGCGTTCTGGAACAGCACGGCGGCGTCCTGGGCGGCGCTGGGCCGTGCGCCCACCACCCACTTCTGGAACACGTCCGCCACCAGGTAGCCCATCCCGGCCGGACCGCCGATCGGCTTGGCGCACCGGTCGGGGAAGCCGTTCCGGGAGGTGACCGCTCCTGAGCCGGTATACCTGGCGCAGTTGGACGCGACGCTCTCCAGGCCGGACTGGACCACCGGCTTGCCGTTCGCGGCGGTCAGGGTCGCGCCACCGATGATGTTGTTGATGGCTCGCGCCGCGACCTCGAGGCTGTCGATGGGATTGCCCGGGTCGTAGGGGTGGTGGAGGTTCAGCGACCACGCCACCTCCCCGCCCTGGGCCGGAGTGATAGGTTCCAGGCCCTGCCGACCGGTCTTGATCGAGGCGTAGTCGGGGTTGTTACCGCTGGTCAGCAGCGAGAAGACCCAGAGAATCTGCCGGGTGCCCTTGGCGCAGGCGAAGTTGACCTGGCTGGGTTCGGAAGCCACGTCCGGGTTCTGGCACGCGACCGCGATCTGCCGCTGCACCTTGGCCACGCTGGCCGGCCAGCCGGGCGTGGGGCCGGATGCGCGCACTACCAGGACGGTGACCAGGGCGGCAACGGCGGCGGCAGCGATGGCGGCCAGCAGGATGCCACGGAGCCGATGGCGGCGCGTGGCGGGTTGCCTGCCGTGGCTGACCAGACCGGCGGTGCGGTCCTCCGGGGAGTACGCCCGCGCGGCGGGCTCGGTGCCGACGCTGGCTGGGTCGGCGGGTACGCGCACCGGTACCGGGCCGGCGGGCAGGGTGCCGCCAGTGTCGCCGTCGTCGGGGCTCCAGTTGAATGCCTCCTGCCGCTGCGTCGACCGTGCTCTCCGGAGCGAACGAGGACTGGCCCACCTCGTACTCCAGCGACTCGTGCGCGTCCCACAACTGCCGCTCGAACTCGGCCGCCTTCCGCTTCAGCTCGGCCAGATGCTGGCTGCCCATACGGAGGATGTGGTCGGGATAGGTGCTCACTGTTCCTCCTCTGCCGTGTGTCCTGTGCCAGGCGGGCACACCCTCTCGGCTGTAGCGCTAGGGCCCCCAGCGCCGGGCTGGCGGCCGCCCTGGCGCTGGGGGATACCGGGCGGCCGGGCGGCGCTTGCGGCCCGCCCGCGCTCCCGTTCGGCCGGGCATCCCGCCACGGCCCGGGATTGACGGTGCGGTGGGTCATGCCGGATGATGCCGCCATCCGGCGGTGCGGCGGTTCCTGGCTCCGATGTGCCGGGCCATCCGGGTGCGTCCGGCCGGTTATCGGTCGGCCGAAACCCTGCGGCAGGCATGACCAGAGTCATAGCTGTTATTAGAACACATGTGCGACCAGCAGGGGAAGTCGAATCCGGTATCGAACATCAGTTCGAACTCCTGTCCACCGTACCGGTGCACACCGACAAAACCGTCAAGGCGCCAGGGATTCGGGCGCGCGTGGCGCCGGTCATGGCGCGGACGTCGGCGAGGCGGACTGGTCAGGTCGCGGTGGCAGGCGACCCAGGGTCGGCGACGGCCCGGAGGAAGACCACGCGGGGCCGGTAAGGCGCCATCGCGTCCCCGGCCGCCTGCTCCGCCTCGGCGGCGAAGGCCGCCGCACGGGCCGGACCGATGGCGTCGAGCCACGCCGCGAAGACGGGATGGCCGAGGCGATAGCGTACGAGTTGCGCAGGCTCGGTCACGCCGACGTCGACCGGCCGTTCGTGCGCGTGCACCTGCGCCAGCCCGGCCGCGCGCGCTGCGGCGGCCATCGCGTCGGCGGTGCCAAGGATCGGTGCCGCAGCGGATTTCATCTCGCGGTACCACGGCGGCGCCTGCCAGCCTGCGGCAGCGGCGGCTGCATCGATGCGGTCGCGCGCCTCGCTGTGGCTGTCGTTGGCGAACACGGCGGCCAGGATCGCGCCGCCGCGGCGCGTGACCCGGGCCAGTTCGGCGAGACCCGCGCCCGGGTCGGTGATGTGGTTGAGCACGAACGCGGCCACAGAATCGTCGACCGCGGCTGCCGGCAGTGGCAGGGCCCGGATATCGGCGGCCGCTGACGGCGGCCTGCGCCGCCACCTGCCAGCTCAGCATCGCGGTGGACAGATCCATCGCCAGAACCCTGGCCGCGCGACGCCGCAGCGCCGCGCTTGCGGCTCCGGTGCCGGCACCTGCGTCCAGGACCGTGCGCCCGCTCAGCCGGTGCGGGCTGGTCGCGACCAGGGCGTCCGCGATGGGCCGGTACACAAGCTCGGCGCCGAGCGCCCAGCGCGGCCCCGAAGCGGCATAGTGATCCGCGGGCAAGGTCACCGGCTGGGCGTGATTCCGCACCGCTCGGCGGCACGGGCGACCTGCTCCTGCCACCAGTCCAGCTCGCCGGGGTCGCCGAGCGCCTTCTCCCAGCCGAACGTGGCCATGATGCCGATCATGCACAGGTCGAGCTGCCGCTGCCACCACGGGTCCGTGGTCACGCCGCAGGCTTCCAGCGCGCTGCGGAACCGGTCGATCGCCGCTTCCTTCGACTCGGGCAGGCGGGCCCGATTCAGGGCCAGGTACCAGCAAAGATCCCAGCAGGCCGGTCCGGAGCCCTGGGTAGGCCCAGTCGAGCAGGATCGTCCGCCCGTCCGCGTGGCTGCCGAGGTTGCCCATCTTCCAGTCACCCTGCAGGAACGTCGGCGGCGTCGAGGCCGAGCGGATCGGCGATCACATCGGGGCGCTCGTGTACCAGGCTCGCGATCACCCACAGTGGAGCCGAAAGCCCGGGCAGCCGCCGCCATCCGTCGGCGGCCGCGGCGATCGGACCGGGCACGTCAGTAGCGGTCAGCTCGGCGGCGATGTTGTCCGGGCGCGAAGAACCGCAGCCGTTGCGCCATCGTGGTCAGGCCGACGTCGTCATGCCAGCCCCAGAACGCCGCGGCCAGCGCGGCCATGTGCGCAAGGAAGCTGTCGTGCTGGGCCATCGCCACCGGTGCGTCACCTGGTGGCACCAGGCGATCGCCGACGTCGCGCATCAGCACGCTCAGCGTCGCATCGTCGCCGGTTCCGGCCACCTCCATGGCCACGACCGTGTGGTCGATGCAGCTGGGGGCCTTGTCCATGATCCCCGCCCGCCAGACCAGATAGGGACGGTGCACGTGGTCGCCGGTGACGCGCATGATCCAATCAGTGGCGGGGCTGAGCCGCTTGAGAAAGTAGGCCTGCCCGTCCGCCACCACGCGCTGGTACTCGGCACCGGCCCTGGCGTCATCTGGCCGGATGGACTCACGCTTGGTTGCGCGGGCGAGCACCTCGGTGACAGGCCCGGTCGCCATGGCGGTCACCCGTGCCGGCCGAGCATCGCCAGGAACCGCTGCTGGTCGGTCGCGTCCGGCGGGACCGGCTGTTCGTCGCCGAAGACGCCCGCTGCGCGGAACGCCGCCACCTGCGGCTCGATGACCTCGCGGCAGGCCTGCATGAGGCCGGGATCGAGTTCCGGGTCCTGCCCGGTGGCGAAGGCAATGTCCCAGCCGTGGACGAACACGTCGAGGAAGCGGTGCCCGGCGTAGACAGCGCCCGGCACCGGGCCGTAAGAGACGGCGCACGGCGCGTCCATTGCGCCGGGCCTGCGGAACGTCGCGGCGGCGGCCGCCGCCGAGGTGGCGTAGGAGGCAGCCGGGTCGGCGCCGAGCAGGTCACCGTCGAGACGGTCTGCGACGTCCTCGATGGTGGCTCCGGCGCCCAGCTCGGCCGCCCAGAGGTTCCCGGCGACCAGGTGATTGAGCAACGCGTGCACATCCCAGCCGTCGCAGGGCGTATCCGCCTGCCACTGGCCGGGCTTGATCCGGGCGACGATGCGGCCGGTCTGGTCGAGTGCCTGAGCGTGCAGTTCGGCGATGTCGGACATCGTGCCCCCCGCCAGTAGACGGCTCCTGGGATATTCTACCTACTGATAGGTCAAATATTTACCTACTAATAGGTCAGACGTCAAGGGTGGAAGGGCAGGTCGATGGCATCTTCATCGTCCACGGCGTCACGGGTGCTGGACACGGCGGAGCGACTGGTCCAGGTCCGCGGGTACAACGGGTTCAGTTATGCCGACATCGCCGCGGAACTGCAGATCACCAAGGCGTCGCTGCACTACCACTTCGCTACCAAGGCCGACCTGGGCGAGGCCCTGATCAGTCGCTACTCGGCCCGGTTCTTCCAGGCGCTCGCCGAGGTCGACGCGGGCGGTGCGGCGGCGCCAGCGAAACTCGCCGCCTACGCCAAGCTGTACGCGGATGCGCTCAGCGAGCAGAAGATGTGCCTGTGCGGCATGCTGGCGGCCGAGTATCCGACGCTGCCCTTGCCGATGCAGGCAGCGGTGGTCGGGTTCTTCGACCACAACGAGGGCTGGCTGGAGGCGGTCCTTGAGCAAGGCCGCGACGAGGACAGCCTGGCATTCGCCGGCCCGGCCAGGGACACCGCCAGGATGATCGTCAGCGGCCTGGAAGGGGCAATGCTGGTGACCAGGCCGTACGGCGATGCCGCGCGCTTCCACGCGGCCGCCGCGAGCCTGCTCGCCAGCCTCACCGTCCCGGCCGAGGTGGGCAGGGCGCGCAGGCGGCCGGGCTGACGTGCGGCATGGCCGATGAGTCTTGGGCACTGGCGTCGTTCTACTGTCATGACCATGGCTGAACCTGACAACGCAGTAGACCTCGGCCCAGCGGCACGCCGGCTCGCGGACCTCGTGGCCAGCGTCAAGGACGACGCGCTGGACCGGCCCACCCCGTGCCCGGCCTACTCGCTCGGCGACCTCATCGAACATGTCGGCGGCTTGGCGCTCGCGTTCACCGCCGCCGGGCGCAAGGAGCGCAACGCCTACACCGGGCCGCCTCCGGCGGGCGATGCGTCCCGCCTCGGCGCCGACTGGCGCGAACGCATCCCGCGCGACCTGACGGCACTCGCGCAGACCTGGGCGGAACCGGAGGCCTGGACCGGAATGACCCGGATCGCCGGCGACGAGACACCCGCTGAGGTGGTCGGCCTCGTCCTCGCCGATGAACTGGCCGTGCACGGCTGGGACGTGGCCAGGGCGAGCGGGCAGGCCTACGCCTGCGAGCCCGAGATCCTGGCCGCCGCGGTGAAGTTCCTGCAGATGTTCGCCAGCCCCGACGCACCCGCCGGCCCGGAAGTCGCGTTCGGCCCGGCCCGCATCCTGCTGGAGGAAGCGCCGTTGCTGGACCGCGTGGTCGGCCTGGCCGGCCGTGACCCCGGCTGGTCCCCGGCCTGACGGCCCCCGGCCTGTCCCCGGCCTGACGGACCCCGGCTGGTCCGCGGCCCTGACCAGGGCAGGTCCGGCGCGCCGCAGGCAGCGAAAGGGCGCGGCAGGCAACTTGCCCGCCGCGCCCCGTCGTGCGCTAAGCGCTGGTCAGTGGCTGCCATCCACGGCTGCCACCAGTTCCGGCACGAACTGCGCGCCGTCGATGGTGCCAATGCCGCTGGACAGGTCGTAGCCGTTGACCGCGTCCCAACCGCGAACGGTGTGCTCGCTGCCACCCTGCGGGAAGGTGACCGTGTTGGTGCCTCCGGTGACGTCCACGATCCCGGCGTCGTGGGCCGCCTCCATCTGGTAGAGCGCGGGGTTGATCAGGCCAAGACCGTGCCCGGCCACCTGGTCGGCGATCGCGACGATGCCGGCGAACTCCGGCGTAGCCTCACTGGTGCCGCCGATCAGGTAGAAGCCCGCCGGGCCCTGCGCCGCCTCGGCATCGAGGAAGACCAGCGCGGAGCCATCCACGGCCGCGCTCATCGAGATGTCCGGGTTGCCGCGCCAGTTGCCCACCGCGCCAGCCACGCTGTTCTGGTAGGACGGCCGGGGGAACACCGTCGAGGTTCCGCCGCTGCTGGCCGCGGGCGAGCCGAACAGGGGCGTGTCGTTCCACACGGTGTCCGGCTCGAACCTGTTGCCGGTGGCGTCAAGGTGCAACTGGGTGCCGCCCAGCGCCGTCACCAGCGGGTCCGTGGCCGGCCAGTCCGACACGCGGTGCAGGAAGAAGGTGGCCGCGAAGCCCTGCGGGGTGAGGGTCTTGGCGCCGGTGGCCCCGGCGTCGCCGGTGCCGGCCAGCACGGTCACGCCGTTCTTCGACGCGTTGATGTAGGCGCTGCGCAGCCGCATGATCGAGCCCGCGCTGGGGAAGCCCGCCTCGGGAGCGGCGAAGCTCTGCGAGATGACCGTGCCGAGGTGGTGGTCGATCACGTAGTTCTCGGCCTGGACGATCTGCGGGAAGCCGTGGGTGCCCAGCGTTTCCGGAACCGGGGTCTCGACCAGCAGGATGTTCGCCCCAGGCGCGATCGCGTGGGAGTACTCGACGTCCAGCGACGTCTCCTGGGCCCAGCCGACCATCTGCGGGCGCTTGGTCGGGTCGAACGACGGCACCTTGCCGGCCGGCCGGATGATCTTGAAGCTGGGCGGCGCCGGCAGGCCGAAGCCCTTGTCGAACGTGGTCAGTTCGCTCTGGATGTTCTGGAAGCCGAAGGAGTCGACGATGACGATCGTCTCGCCCGAGCCGTTGTCTCCCTGCGTGTAAAGCGGCGCGAGGTCATATGCCTGCTGGAACTGGGCCGGCGAGTAACAGGCGAGGTGCAGCGCTGCCTCGCATTGGGCCGTCGTCGGGAGGCGACGCGAAGGCGTGGTGGGCCAGGATGCGCGCCAGTGGGGTCGGGAAGGGCAGGGATTGGGCGGCCGGTGCCGCGGTGACCGCGGTCGCCCCGGCCAGCCCGAGGGCCGAGACTACCGTGAGCGCCGAGCCTGCGAACAGGCTGGCAATGCGTCTTTGCATGTCGCTCCCCATGGAGGATTTGCCGCGCCCCACAGTGCGCAGCCGTCACGTGGGCTTTTCCTTGACCACCCTGGTGAAATTGTTGCGATTTGGCAAGGGAATCCTCGAAGTCAGCCAGCCCGGCCCTGCCCGCGGTCGGCGTTGGCGTACATCGCGTCGCGGACGTACAGCGCGAGTCCGGGCTCGATCTCGTCGTAGGCCGCGATGTACCTGTCGTCGGAGGAGTAGATGTCGGCCAGGCCGCGGTGCATCTCGTAGTCGCAGTCGTAGAACCAGCGGGAGATGTGCTGGCGGTGCGCCTCGGCCAGGTCCATCGCGACGGTTCCGGTGGCCGGCTCCCCGGCCCGGAGCGCGCTGGTGAACCCGGCGATGCTGGCGTCGGACTCGGCCTTGATCGCGATCCAGTCGTCCTTGGTGTAGGCCGCGGTGCGCCGCTGTGACTGCTGCCAGGCGTCCGTGTCGCCCCAGCGCTGCCTGGCCTCCTCGGTGTGCTCCTCGAGCTTGTCGGTGCCGAATATCTCGAACTGCTCCTCCGGCGTGAGCGAGATGCCCATCTTCCTTGCCTCCATTTCCTTCTCGATCGCGGCAAGCAGCGCCTGGTCGCGGGTGCGGCGTTCCCGCAGCAGCCGGTGCTGCCTGCGCAGGTGGTCGTCGGTCCCGGCGGACGCGTCGGCGAGGATCTCCGCGATCTGCTCGAGCCCGAACTCCAGTTCCCGGTAGAACAGCACCTGGCGCAGCCGGTGCAGGTCGGACTCTGAGTACAGGCGGTAGCCGCCCGCGCTACGGGTGCTCGGCGTCAGCAGCCCGATGCCGTCGTAGTGGTGCAGCGTCCGCACCGAGACATGAGCCAGGCGGGCGACCTCGCCGACCGTGTAACCGTCCACGGCTCCACTGTGCAGCCTGACGCAACGTGAGGGTCAAGCGCGCAACGGCAGCCCGGCGCCGGGCGGCACCACGGCAGCGGGCCTCACTCCGCCCCGGCCAGCCAGCGGATCAGGTTCGGCCAGAGCACTCCGTAGCCGGGCCAGGCCAGGAACTCCGGCGGCGCCCAGTGCGGCGCGCAGTCGGAGGTGAACACCGCGCTGCGGCCCCGTTCGTACTGGCCGCAGGCCACCAGTGGGTCGGCGCCGCAGCGCACCACCACCTCGGCGCCCTCCCGCGCGGTGACCCGGTTGTAGCCGAGCACGGCCGGCCACGGCTCCGGGACCCCGCGCAGCACCGGGTGATCGCTGGCCACCGGCTCGGGGACCACGCCCTGCGGGCACTCCACCCGGTCATCCACGCTGCCGATCAGCACGGGCAGGGCAGCCTCGACCGGGGTGCCGTGATAGCGCGCCTTGCCCTCGATGCCGGCGAAGGACAGGTAGCCGCCGATCATCAGCAGCCCGCCGCCGTCGCGCACGTAGTCCTGCACCACGGCAAGCCGGTCCGGCGCGGGCCGGGACTGCTCGAACGTCTGCGGGGCCAGCAGGATGCTGTTCGCCCCGATGTCGCTGAGGATGACCGCCTGGTAGTCGACAAGCCCGCCGACGGTCGCCGGGAACTGCCCGGGCACGAGATGCCCGGGCAGGTAGTCCACGTCCACGTCCGCGCCCGCGAGAGCCGCGCGCAGGTGGCCGGCGCCTTCAACGTAGGAGCTGGTACTAAACGAATCGACCCCCTTGATGTGGAGGCTGTGGGTGACCCAGCTTTCGCCGCAAAGCAGTACCCGCATCAGGTTGACCTCGCTCTCCTGGGGACGCACGGGGGAATAGGGGTGGTCGCCGCGGTCAGCTGACCTCGCTTGCCGTCAGGGGTTCCCGGGGGGCCAGCGGACTCCCGGACGATGAGTTCCACGGGCAGCACCTCGGTCCTGGCCTGCTCCGCGGTCCCGGCCAGCCGCTCGAACAGCAGGTCCACGCCCATCTCGGCGAGGCGCTCGACCGGCGACCTGATCGTGGTCAGCCGCGGCCGCACGTACTGGCTGAACCTGATGTCGTCGAAGCCCACCACCGACAGGTCGTCGGGTACCCGGATGCCGTGCGTCTCCGCCGCGGACAGCATGCCGAGCGCGATGTAGTCGCTGGCCACGAACGCCGCCGTGGGCGGATGCGGCGCGGCGAGCAGCCGGGGCAGCGCGCTGGCCCCGAACTGCTCGGTGAAGTGCCCCGGCAGGTTGAGCTGCCCTTCCGGGTCGATGCCGCCCTTGACCAGCGCATCGCAATAGCCGCGGCGCCGCTCGGCGACCGAGCCGAGTTCGGCCGGGCCGGACACGAACGCGATCCTGCGGTGGCCGAGCGCCACCAGGTAGCTGGCGGCCTGGTATCCGCCGGCGTAGTCGTCCATCACCACGCTGTGTACCTCGGGCAGGCCTGCGATCGGCTCGTCGACCACGACCACCGGCAGCCCGCCGTGGATCGCCGCAGCCAGCCGCACGTTGGACCGGAACGAGCCGAGGTACAGCATCCCGTCGATGGCACCGGACGCCAGCAGGTCGATGTAGCTGGACTCCTTCACCGCCTGGCTGCGGGTCGAGCAGAGCAGCACCATCAGGCCACGGCGCTCCACCGCCTCGACCACGTGGTCGGCGATCGCGCCGAAGTAGGGGTTGCTCATCTCGGGCACCACGAAGCCGATGGCCCCCGAACGGCGCCGGGCCAGGTTCCTTGCCTGGACGTTGGCCACATAGCCGAGGGTGGCGACCGCGTCCACCAGCCTGGCCTCGGTGGCGGGGGTCACCTTGAGCTGGCCGTTGAGGTAGCGGGAGACCGTCGAGGCCGCCACGCCGGCCGCCCTGGCCACGTCCTGGATGGTCGCCATCTAGCGCTCAAGCGCCGTTCGGCCAGGCCGTCCGCGCGACCGGTTGCGCTCGGCAGTCGGCAGCGTCATATCCCGAGCGTACCTCGCCGCGGTGGCACCGGTTGTCACTGGCTAGCCAGGTCAGATGCTGCACCCTGGGCACGCACGGAACGCGGTCGAGCGTAGCGCAAAGATCTTGGCTATTGACGCCGTGTTCAGCCGATTCGTAAAATTACGAAACCGATTGCGCAAATGAGCGGAACCAGGTTGGCCCCCGTCTAGGGAGGTTCCCCGTGACTGCAGAAACCGCCAGCAATACCGCCGGTAGCGCGCGACTGCGGCGCAACGTCCTTGATCTCCCGCAGGTGGTGTTCCAGGGCATCACGCACATCGCGCCGTCGATCAACATCGTGTTCACGTTCCCGATCATCGCCCTCAAGGCCGGGCCGGCCATGCCGATCTCGTTCTTCCTGACGACGATCGTCTGCTACTTCATCGGCAACACGGTGTCCCAGTTCTCCAAGTACATGCCGTCAAGCGGCGGCTACTACTCCTTCGCCACCCGAGGACTGGGTGACCGCAGCGGCTTCATGACCACGTGGAGCTACCTGATCTACGACATCATCGGCCCGGCCGGCGCCATCGGCTTCCTCGGTTACCTGATCTCCACCACGATTCAGGACGCCTTCAGCGTGGACATCCCGTGGTGGATCTTCGCGCTGGCGACGTTCGGCATCGTGTGGGTGCTGACCCATTTCGGCATCAAGCTGTCCATGCGCACCACCGTCATCTTCGGCGCGATCGAGCTGCTCATCATGCTCGCGCTGGCGATCACCTTCCTGGTGCACCCGGGCCCCGGGTCCTCCTATACGGCGCCGCTGCAGCCGAGCCTCGCGCCGCACGGCTTCGGCGGGGTCCTCGCCGGGATGGTGTTCTCGGTGCTGGCGCTGAGCGGCTTCGAGGCGCCCGCGCCGCTCGCCCAGGAGACCCGCAGGCCGGGCAAGTTCATCGGCCGCGCGGTGATGGTCTCGCTGTTCGCCATCGGCGGCTTCTACATCTTCACGTCCTACGCCAGCGCCATCGGCTGGGGCACAGGCAACATGGCCGCGTTCGCGTCAAACGCCAACCCGTACTACGTCCTCGGCCACGCGCTGTGGGGCGCCGGCTGGTGGTTCGTCGTCTTGGCGATCATCAACAGCGCCATCGGCGTCGGGCTGGCCTGCACGAACGCGGCGTCCCGGGTGATGTACACGATGGGGCAGGCGGGCACGCTGCCGGCCCGGTTCGGCCGGATCAATCCCAAGTACCACACCCCGACGTTCGCGATCGCGTTCATCCAGCTTTCCGGGATCGTTGCGATCCTGCTGGTCGGCCTGCTGCTGAATCCCTCGGACATCTTCGGGTTCCTCGGCACGATCACCACGCTCGCCGTGATCGTCCTGTACGTCATGGCGAACCTGGCGCTGACCGCCTATATCCGCCGGGAACACGCCGCGGACTTCAACATCTGGCGGCACGGGGTGCTGCCGTGGATCGGCACGCTGGCGCTGCTGCCTGTGCTGTTCGTGACCGTCTACCCGCGGCCGCCCTGGCCGTTCAACATCACGCCATACATCTTCATCGCCGCGCTGATCGTCGGCTTCGGGTACATGCTGTGGCGGGAGTCGCGCAACCCCGGCGCGCTGCGCCGCGGCGCCACGGTGCTGGTCGGCCAGAGCAGTGACGAGCAGGGAGACGTGAACTGGGACGCGCCCCCGCCGCCCGTGCCGCCCGCGCCCCAGGCCTGATCGTGGTGGCGGCGGAAGTCGAGCTCGCCGAGATCGGGGTCCCCGATTTCGGGCTGCCGTCCGCCGAGCCGTCGGTGCCCACCGCGACCTACCAGGCGCGCCTGGCCGCGGCGGCGGCTGCGGCGGCGGATGCCGGGCTGGACGCGCTGCTGGTCTATGCCGACCGGGAGCACTTCGCGAACCTGGCCTACCTGACCCGTTTCGACCCCAGGTTCGAGGAGGCGCTGCTGATCCTCGTGCCCGGCCGCACCCCGGTGCTCCTTGTCGGCAACGAGGGCGTGGCCTACGCGGCCGTGGTGCCGCCCGGCGTGGAGGTGATCAGGTACCAGAGCTTCAGCCTGGTCAACCAGCCCAGGGCCGAGAGCAGGCGGCTCCCCAGCCTGCTCGCCGAGGCCTGGGCGGTGCCGGGCCGGCCTGGGCGGGGCGGCTGGCCCCGGCGCCCGGCGGGTCGGCCTCGCCGGCTGGAAGTACTTCGGCCCCGACGACGAGGAGGGGGCGGCCGACTGGATCGAGGTGCCCGCCTACCTGGTGAGCGTGGTGCGGGCGCTGGGCTGCGAGCCGGTGAACGCCTCCGCGCTGTTCGTCCGCCCAGGGTCCGGGCTGCGCCTGGTCAACGACATCGACCAGATCGCGTGTTTCGAGTTCGCCGCCACCCACGGCTCGGCGGCCATGCGCCGGATGCTGCTCGCGGTGCGCCCCGGGATGACCGAGTTCGACGCGTTCTCGCTGTTCCGCCCGATCGGGCTGCCGTTCTCCTACCACCCGATGGTGCTGTCGGGCGAGCGGGCCGCGCTCGGGCTGGCCAGCTCCTCCGGGCGCGAGTTGCGCCGCGGCGACCCGATGAGCGCGGCCCTCGGGTACTGGGGCAGCAACATCGCCCGCGGCGGGTTCCTTGCCGCCTCGGCCGGCGATCTGCCCGCCGGAGCGAGCGACTACGTGGACAAGCTGGTCGCGCCCTACTTCGCCTGCGCCTGCGAGTGGTACGAGACTCTTCGCATCGGCGTCACCGGGGGCGACCTGTCCGCCCTGGTCCGGCGGCGCCTCGGGGACCCGTTCTTCGGCGTGCAGCTCAACCCCGGGCACTTCATCCACCTGGACGAATGGCCGAGCTCGCCGGTGTGGCCCGGCTCGGACGTGGTGCTGCGGTCAGGGATGGCGCTGCAGCTCGACATCATCCCGGCCACCGGCACGGCGTACCACACCACGAACATCGAGGACGGCGTGGCCCTGGCCGACGAGGCGGCCCGCGCTCAGCTCGCGGAGCGCTATCCGGAGGCGTGGGCCCGGATCGGCCGCCGTCGCGAGTTCATGGCCGGCCAGCTCGGGATCCGGCTCAGGCCGGAGGTGCTGCCGCTGTCGAACCTGGCGGGCTACCTTCCGCCGTACTGGCTGGCGCCGGGCCTGGCGATGCGGAAGAGGTAGCCAGCACCTCCTCGGCGCGATGGCAGGCGGCCAGCGCCGGCCGCGACCGGGCGCAGCACCGGGACCTCGGCCCGGCACCGGTCCACCGCCAGCGGGCACCGCGGATGGAACACGCAGCCCGGCGGCGGGTTCGCCGCGTCCGGCGGTTCTCCGGGCAGCACAACCCTGGCCGCGGGGGAGTTCCCCAGTTCCGGCACGGCCGAGCGCAGCGCCCTGGTGTAGGGGTGGGCAGGGCGGCCGAGCAGCGCGCCGGTCGGCCCGCTTTCCGCCACCCGGCCCAGGTAGAGCACGGCGGTCCGCTCGCACAGCTCGCTCACGATGGCGAGGTTGTGGGTGATCAGCAGGTAGGCCAGGTTCCGCTGTGCCCGCAGCCGGCCGACCAGCGCCAGGATCGCCGCCTGCGCCCGCACGTCGAGCGCGCTGGTCGGCTCGTCAAGCACAAGCAGCCTCGGCCGCACCGAGAGCGCCCTGGCGATGGACACCCGCTGGCGCTGCCCGCCGGAGAGCTGGTGCGGGTACCTGGCCGCGAACGCTGGGTCGAGACCGACCTCGGCCAGCAGGTCCCTGGCCTGCTCCGCGGCCGCCCGCCGGCCGGCCATCCGGTGCGCGACCAGGGCTTCCGCGATGGTCGTGCCGATCCGCATCCGCGGGTCAAGGACCCCGTCGGGGTCCTGGAACACGATCTGTGCGGCGCGCCGGTAGTCCTGCAGCGCTTTCCCCCGCAGCCCCGCAATGTCTTTTCCGTCAAAACGAACGACCCCGCCCGACGTCCGCACCAGGCGCAGCGCCGCCCGCCCGATGGTCGTCTTCCCGGAGCCGCTCTCCCCGACGAGGCCGAGGCCACAGGGCCCGGGCGGCAGTTGCAGGCTCACCCCGTCCACGGCCCGTACCGGGCCGAACCGGACGGCCAGTTCGCTGATGTCGAGCAGCGGAGCGACGTCCGGGGTGACCGGCTGGCCGGCGTCGCTGGTGCCGTCCGGGGTGACCGGCCCGCCCGCGTCGTGGCCGTCGCCGCGGCGGTCACGGCCCGGCCTCCGCCCTGATCACCGGCACCGCCGCGAGCAGATCCGCGGTGTAGGGGTCGGCCGGGGCGGACAGGACCCGCGCCGCCGGGCCCTGCTCGACGATCCGGCCCTCCCGCATGATCGCCACCCGGTCGCAAAGCTCCGCGACGACCGCCAGGTCGTGGCTGATGAACAGGACCGACATGCCGTCGCGGTCGCGCAGTTCCCTGAGCACTTCGAGCACCTCGGCCTGGACGGTCACGTCCAGGGCGCTGGTCGGCTCGTCGGCGAGCAGCACCTCGGCGCGCAGCGCCAGCGCGATGGCGATCGCGACCCGCTGAAGCTGCCCGCCGGACAGCTGCGAGGGGTACCTGTCGAGCAGGCCGGGGGACAGCAGCACCTGGCGCATCGCCCGGCTGGCCGCCTCGGTGGCCTCGCTCCTGGACATGCCGTGCAGGCGCAGCGCGCGGTGCACCACGCTGCCGAGCCGGAAGACCGGGCTGAACGCGGTCGCCGGGCTCTGGAAGATCGCCGCGATCCGCCGTCCGCGCACCTCCCGCAGCTCGCGCTGGGACAGCCCGGTCAGCTCGGTGCCGTCCAGCGTGATGCTGCCGCGCACGGTGGCGCCGACGGTGTGCGCGAGGCCGAGCACGGCGAGCGTGGTCATGGACTTGCCGGACCCGCTCTCCCCGGCCAGCCCGACGATCTCGGCCGCGCCGACGTGCAGTTCGTCCACGTCGACGACCCGGCGGGCGCCGAAGCTGATCTGCAGTCCGGTGATGGCGAGCCTCATCGCAGGAACGTCCGCCTCGGGTCGAGCAGGTCCCGCAGCCCGTCACCGAGCAGGGTGAACGCGAACGCGGTGCACAGGATCGCCAGGCCGGGGAAGGTGACGACCCACCAGGCGGTGGTGAAGTAGTTCTGGCCCTCGGCCACCATCAGGCCCCAGTCGGGGGTCGGGTCCTGGGCGCCGAGGCCGAGGAACGACAGGGCCGATGCGGTGAGGATCACCCCGCCGAAGTCCAGCGACACCTGCACGATCAGCGGCGTGACCGAGTTGGGCAGGATGTGCCGCAGCACGATCCGGTAGGAGGGGATGCCCAGCGCCCGGCAGCTCTCCACGTACGGGCGCCCGGCGACCGAGGCGGCCTGGCCGCGGATCAGCCGGGTGTACCAGGGCCACCAGGTGACGGCGATGGCGATGACGAGGCTGGTCAGGCTAGGCGGCAGCACCGCGGCGAGGGCCAGGGCGAGCAGCAGCGGCGGGAAGGCGAGGAAGATGTCGGTGACCCGCATGATCACCTCGTCCAGCCAGCCGCCGAAATAGCCGGCCACCACGCCGAGCGGTATCCCGATGACGCAGGCGATCACCAGCACGAACACGGCGATCACGGGCGAGACCCTGGTCCCGTAGATCACCCGGGACAGGATGTCCCTGCCGACGTTGTCGGTGCCGAACCAGTGCACCGCCGAGGGCGGCCGCAGCACCGCGAACGGGTGCGTGGCCGAGCCCGCGTCCGCCGGGTACGGCGCGAGCAGCGGCGCGAACAGCGCCACCACGACGGCAAGCAGGCACAGCACCGCTCCCAGCGTCATGAGGGGGTTGGCGCGCAGCCCGCGGCGCAGCGCCTCGCCGCGCGGCACGACGGCGGCCTGCGCGGGCAGCGGTGCGGGCGCCTCGATCATCGCAGCCGGATCCGCGGGTCGATCGCGGCCTGGACGATGTCCACGACCAGGTTGGCGGCCACGTACACCAGCGCGATGAACAGGGTGACCCCCAGGATGGCGGGCGTGTCGAGGGTCTGTATCGACGCCGTCGCGTACTCGCCGAGGCCGGGCCAGTCGAAGATCGCCTCCACAAGGAACGTGTTGACCAGCGAATAGCCGAACACCAGCGCCAGCGTCGCGGCGACCGGGTTCCAGGCCAGCTTCATCGCGAACCGGCCGTACACCGTCCGTTCCCTGAACCCGAGCGCGCGGACCATCTGCACATGGGTGTCGCCGATGGTGTCGAGCACCTGCGCCCTGATCATCCGGGTGAGCAGCCCGGCCGGGTAGGCGGCGACGACCAGGGCGGGCAGCAGCAGATGGCCCAGGAGGCTGCCGAACATCGGCCAGTTGCCGGTGAGCGGCGCGTCGATCAGCCCGAATCCGGTCACCTGGGTCAGCGGATGGGTGAACAGCAGGCCGGGGGAGAACTCGCCGGCCGCGGGCAGCAGGTGCAGGCGGTCGGACAGGACGAGCTGGAGGATGAGCGCCAGCCAGAAGATCGGCATGGACACGCCGAGGATCGAGCCGGCCCGGATGGTGTGGTCGGAGGCCCGGCCTGGCCAGCGCGCCGAGATCAGCCCGAGCGGCACGGCGACCACCAGCCCGATGATCATGGCGGCGGTCACCAGCTCGATCGAGGCGGGAGCGGCCTGCCCGATGTCGGAAAGCACCGGCCGGTGGGTGTGGATCGCCACGCCCCAGTTGCCGGTGAGGATGCCGCCGAAGTACGAGACGAGCTGCACGGCGGGCGGGCGGTCCAGGCCGAGGAACCGCCGGGCCGCGGCGACCTGGGCCGCGGAGGCGTGCGGGCCGGCCCAGGTCGCCGCCGGGTCACCGGGGACGACCCGGGCGATCACGAACGTCAGGACTACGACGCCCGCGACCACCAGGATTGCCGTGGCGACCCGGCGCACGACATAGACGATCAACTGCCGGTGGGCCTGAGGTTGTAGGCAAAGACCACGTTCGCGTAGGCCGGGTTGACGTGGAACCCGGTGAACGAGGTGCGCATCGCGTACTGGTAGTTGACGTTGTACAGGGCATCGACCGGCGCCTGCTGCAGGGTCTCCACCTGCATGGTCCGGTACAGCTGCGCCCCGGCCGCGGGGCTGGTCGCGACCACCGACTCCACCTTGTTGATCTGGGAGTCCAGCGTCGGGTTGGAGTAGTAGGACAGGTTGTAGTACGGCGGCTTCTGGGTCTGCAGCAGGTTGGTGAACCAGGTGTACGGGTCGGCGTAGTCCGGCCACCAGTACTCGAGGAAGATGCTCTGGTGGCTGGCGGCGTTCGCGGACTTGGCCTTGGCCCACTGCGTCGGCCAGGCCAGCGACTGGGTGTTCAGGTTGATGTTCAGCTTCGCCAGGTTCGACTTGATCAGCTCGGCGACCACCTGCTCGTTCGAGTCACCCG
Source organism: uncultured Actinomycetes bacterium (assembly GCA_963762735.1). Lineage (GTDB taxonomy): Bacteria > Actinomycetota > Actinomycetes > Streptosporangiales > Streptosporangiaceae > DASXKD01. The sequence goes on from CAVXMG010000009.1 coordinate 117,750, forward strand.
AGGTGTAGGTGAGCGACAGGTTCAGCGCCTTCTTGCCCGGCCCGTACCCGGCCTGGTTCAGCAGTTGCTTCGCCTTCGCCGGGTCGTAGGCGTAGTTCGGCAGGTTGGTGGAGTGGCCGAGCAGGCCCGCGGGGACCAGGCCGCTGGACGGGATAGGCCGCGCCTTGCAGCGCCGCGATGATCCCCGGGTAGTCGATGGAGTACAGGATGGCCTGCCGCACCGGCAGGCTCAGCGACTTCGCGTTGAGCTGGGCCAGCAGATTCTGCCAGGACGGCGAGGCCACCGTCCGGATCCCCGGGTTGCCCTGGAACGACTTCCATGTGCTGGGGCCGATCTGCTCCACGAAGTCGACGGCGCCCGAGCGCAGCAGCTGGGCGGCGGTGGTGTCCTCGGTCACCACCCGGAAGACGACCTTCTTGTAGTGCGGGCCGCTCCAGCCGCCCCAGTAGCCGGGGAAGGCCTTGAGAATGACCTCGAACTCCTGGCCCTTGTTCCAGGTCTGCAGCTCATAGGGACCCGTGCCCGCGTCGTGCGGGGTGTTCAGCCACTTGGTCAGGTTCCCGCCAGGGCCGGCCGCCTGGGTGTCGTAGATATAGGCCGAGTAGGAGGCCGACGCCTCCAGGTCGAGCGGCGCGGGGTACTTGAGGTGGAACACGAGGGTGTACTGGTCGGGGGTGTCGATGGTGTTCACCGCGCCCCACACGTACGCGGCGCCGCCGCCCAGCTTCATCGTGCGCTGGATGGCGGCCTTGGCTATCTGCGCGGTCATCAGCCGGCCGGTGTGGAAGTGCACCCCGTGCCGCAGGTGGAACGTCCAGGTCTTGCCGCCGTCCGCGGACGACCAGCTGGTGGCGAGCAGCGGTTCGACCCGGTGCGCCGCCGCGTCATAGCGGGTCAGCGTCTCGTACATCTGGCTCATCGCGATGATGCCGTCGGAGTACTCCGTCGCCGGATCCCAGCCGTCGTCCATGACTGTGGCGGTCGTGTCGTAGGTGAACACCTGGCTGGCGGCGGCCTGCGGCGTGGTTGTGCCGACGAGCTCGAGCCGCCGCAGGCGGCAAGCAGCAGCGCGACTGCGCAGCCGGATGCGACGGCCCGGCGCGGTGGGGCTTCATGGTTGCCTCCGTGGTCCTTACGCGTGACTCGGCAGCTGGCTCGGCGGCCCCGGCCAGCCGTGCCTGCCGGCGACAGGTTCGCCGGTCCCGCGGATAGTTGGTGCTCCGGCAATCCGCCGAGCGCGCCGACGGCCTTGGCGCGCACCCGGATCGGCTGGAGAGGTGAGGTAGGCCAGCGGGTATCTCCTCCAGCTCGACGATCTGCACCGTGCCGGGGTCGGCGCCCGCCGCGACCGCGCGCTCGCGCGCCTCGTCGCGCGCCTCGTCGAGGGCCGCCTGCCGGCCCTCCGGGCCCAGGTGGAAGATCCGGTCCACCTGGCCGCTGACCGAGGCGATGGCGGCGCCGACGGCGTTGGCGGTATCGAAGTGATCGGGCCGGATGACCTCGCTGATCCCGGGGATGCGGTCGGGGACCAGGATGCTGCCGCCGCCGACCGCGACCAGCGCGCGATCCTCCTTGGACGTCTTCACCCGGTCGATCGCCTCGGCGAGCATGACGTCGGCGCGGGCCAGCGCGTCCAGCGAGCATCCGCCGGTAACGGCTGGTGCGCCCGGCGTCGCCCAGGTCCGCCCGGCCCGCCGCGACCGCGCTGTCGGTCAGCGTGGGCATGGTCCCGCCGAAGACCAGGGCCTGGCTGGTGAGCAGATAGCCGACGCTGCGCGGCCCGAGCCGCACCCCGCCGGGGTCCTGGGTGATCACCGTGCCGCCGCCGAGCGCGATCGTGACCAGGTCGGGCATCCGGAAGTTGGTCCGGATGCCGCCGATCTCCACGCCCTGCGACGACTCCCTGGGGAAGCCGTTGACCAGCACGCCGACGTCGGTCGAGGTGCCGCCGACGTCGATCACCAGCGAGTCGGAGTTGCCGGTGAGGAACGCCGCACCGCGGACGCTGTTGGCCGGGCCGCTGCCGATCGTGAGCACGGGATACCGCAGCGCATGGTCGAGGGCCATCAGCGTGCCGTCGTTCTGCGCGAAGAACGTGGTCGGCTCGAGGTGGTGCGTGGTGAGCGCGGCCGCGCATCGCTTCGGCCACGTCGCGGGCGACGCCGACAAGGGCGCCGTTGAGTATCGTCGCGTTCTCCCGCTCCAGCAGGCCGATCGAGCCGATCTCGTGGCTGAGCGAGACATGGATCTCGCCGAGTTCCCGCTTGACGATCTCGGCCGCCACCAGTTCGTGCCGCGGCGAGACCGGGGCGAACACGCTGGTGATGACGATGCCCTCGGCGGCGCCGCCGACCTCGCCGAGGAATCGGGCGATGGCGTCGGTGTCCAGCGGGGACAGCTCACGGCCGTCGAACTCGATGCCGCCATCCACGATCGTCGCCCCGACCGAGATGGTGTCGGTGAGGTCGCGTGGCCACCCGAACATCGGCCTGACGCTGTGGGTGGCCGGGCCGCCAATTCTGATCACCGCCACCCGTCGCAGGTTCCGGCGCTCCAGCACCGCGTTGGTCGCGTGGGTGGTGCCCAGCATGACGTGGCTGATCCGGCCGGGGGTGACCTCCGGCGCGTTGAGCACGGCGTCGATCGCCGCGGTGATTCCGCCGGTGATGTCCGGCGTGCAGGGCACCTTGGCCTTGGCGATCGATCCGGTCGGCGGCATCCATGATCACCGCGTCGGTGTTGGTGCCGCCAACGTCGATGCCAAGGCGGTGTTCAGGCACTGGCATCGGCGAGCTCCTCCACGGGCAGGTAATCGAAGTCATAGCCGAACGCCCGCGGCCCGGCCACGGCGATCCCGCGCTCGGTCCGCCAGACCGGATCGCAGGCGAAAGCGATCACCGTCACCCGCTGGCCGTATCTCATCACCTCGGTGGCGATCGCGTCGGCGGTCTCGCTGTCCAGCACCGTGATCAGGTCGGGCACCGAGGCGAGCACGCGCCCGCGTTCCAGCGCCACGAGGTTCTCGTTCTGCAACTCCAGCCGGACCAGTCGGCCTGCGTCCTCCCGGAGGCCCTCGATCACCACGCTGCCGCGGACGAACCCACTGGTGGTGTGCCGCTCGACGTCCAGCACCTTGCCAGTGACCAGCTGGAACGCGCCCATCTCCGCGATCACGGCGGCCACGGGGCTGCTCGTCGCGCCCGCGAGCGCCTCACCGATCCTGATTGCCTTCGAGACCGAGCCTCGTATCGTCGCGGTGCGCGCCTGCGCCGCGGTCAGCGAGAACTCCGCCGAGGATGCCGCGCCGCCGAACTCCACCGCGGCCGCCCGCTCCAGGCGCTCCATCCAGTCGCCGGAAATCGTACGGAACACCGCCAGGTTGCCGCGTTCGTCTGTCATCACCGCCGGGCTCGCCGGAATACCAGCCAGATGCATGGTGACCTGCGGAACCTCGGGGAACGCGCGGCCGATCCCGTCGGCGTCCACCACCGGCAGCCCGATCCGCGCGGCCCAGGTGATGGGCAGCAGGCCGTTCCCGCCGCCGATCTCGATGGCCATCAGCGCCGCCACCCGGCGCCCGGTCATGAACTCCAGATGCTCCAGGAGCCGTACTCCCTCGTCCCCGTTCTCGAACTTTTCCAGGATGACCGTGGTGGCACCGATCCCGGCGCACGGCATGATCAGCGCGTCATCGGGCAATTCATCCAAATCGACCAGGGGGACCGGTCCGAAGTCCTCGGTTGCCTGCAACGCCTGCAGCAGTGTCACGTGTGCATCGCCCCCACCACCTGCGCCGAGTATGGCGCAACCCCGGGACAGGGCACGCAATGAGTCGGGGTCGAGCAGCCTTTTCATGATCAGTCGCCGACCTCGCCGGGAAATCGCGCGATGGCGTCGGTGTCGATCGCCGCGCCGGTGTTGGTACCGCCGACGTCGATGCCCAGGCGGCAGTCAGGTCGTTGCACCGGCCAGCTCCTCCACGGGCAGGTAGTCGAAGTCGTAGCCGAACGTGCGGGGGCCGGTGGCGGCGATACCGCGCTCGGTACGCCACACCGGATCGCACGGGAACGCGATCACCGTGACCCGCTGCCCGTAGCGGATCCGCTCGGTCGCGATGGCATCGGAGGTCTCCGTATCCAGCACCGTGATCAGGTCAGGCACGGAGGCGAGTACCCGGCCGCGCTCCAGTGCCACGAGGTTTTCGTTCTGCAATTCAAGCCTGATGAGCCGCCCCTCGTCCGCGCCGAGCCCGTCGACGACCACGCTGCCCCGCACCCAGCCGCCCCGGGTCTGCCGCTCGACGTCGGATATCTTGCCGCTGACCAGGCGGAACGCCCCTATCTCCGCAATTAGTGCGGCCACCGGGTCGCCGACGGCGCGGCTGATCGCCTCACCGATCCTGATCGCCAGCGATACCGAGTTCCGCACCGTTGCCCCGCGCGCCTCGGCCGCCGTCAGCGAGAACTCCGTGGAGGACGCGGCGCCGCCGAACTCGACCGCGGCCGCCCGCTCCAGGCGCTCCATCCACTGGCCCGAGATCGTGCGGAACACGATAAGGTTGCCTCGTTCGTCGGTGATCACCGCCGGGCTGGGCGGGATGCCGGCCAGTTGCATGGTGACCTGCGGGACCTCGGGAAAGGCGCGCCCCATGCCGTCGGCGTCCACCAGGGGCAGGTGCATGGCCGCGGCCCACGCGATCGGCAGCACGCCGTTTCCGCCGCCGATCTCACCGGCCATCAGCGCGGCCACCTGGCGCCCGGTCAGGTATTCCAGCTCCTCCCTGAGCCGCTGACCTTCGTTGCCGTTCTCGAACTTCTCCATGCTCACCGTCGGCGGCGCCAATACCGCCGCACGGCATGATCAGCGATTCGTCGGGCAGTTCGTCCAGGTCAACGAGGGGGACCGGGCCGTGGTCCTCGGTCGCCTGCAGTGCCTGGAGCAAGGTCAGGTAGGTATCGCCCGCCGCCGCCGGCGCCGAGCACGGCGCAGCCGCGCGCCAGGGCCCGCAGCGAGTCAGGGTCGAGCAGTCTTTTCATGATCAAATGTTCGTTCTAGCACGATGCAAACGTTTTTGGTGCCTTCCCATGATTCCCGAAGCGGTGACCAGGCGCTACCGCCTCCAGATCACTGTCTGGCGCCATTTTCGGGCACGCTCGCACCGGACGGCCCCCCCGATCACGGCACGCGGCCGCATGATCAGCGAACGACCTCGGCGCTGATGATCCCCTCACGAAGGGTCGTCAGGTCCTTGCCACGGACCACCTTCGGCGGGCTCGACCTGGGACGCCGGGCGTAGAGCAGGCCGGCGACCCCGCGCCAGACATGCCAGTGCGGGAACTCCGGGGCGTACGGCCACCATTCCGGGGTCTCTTCAACGGCCGTGGCGCCTGTGGCGGTGTCACAATCCATTGCTCTCCCAAGCGGTGGCGACGTGCGCAGCGATGCTGCCGGGGCTTCGCGGGTGTAACGCAAGGCTCGCAGTCGGTGCTCCCCGCCGGGAATGGGCATATTGCACCACGATCGTGACTCGGCTGTGCGCTCCGCATAAGGTGGGCCTCCTGACGTGTAAAAGGTGGCCGTCCCGATGCCCTCCATTGATGAGATCCTCGCCAGTTCGCCACTGGCTGGCCTGCGGCGGGTCAGCGCCAGCGGCGGGGATCGCGAGGTTGCCCTGGTAAGGCTGGCGGAGAGCTTCACCGACCTGGACCGGGCCCCGGCGGAGAGCCTGGTAATCCTGTCCAGGTTCGCGTCGGCCGAGATCGGCGACTATCGCCTGGACATGGCCCTGCGCTGGGGCGCGATTCACCGGGTGGCTGCCGTCGCGGCGTTCTCTGGTGAGCGGTGGCAGCCCACCGTGACGGCCAGGGACATAGCTGCCCGGGCGGACATCGCCCTGCTCTCCATTCCCGCGGGGCTGGAGCTTGCCGCGCTGGTCCAGGCGATCATGCGCGAGATTGGTGGCGGCGCGGAGCGCGCGCTTGGCCGGGCTCAGCAGGGCCTGGAGGCGGTGCTGGCGGCCGAGTCGGCGGGTGGCGGGCTTGAGGACCTGCGGGCCGCGGTCAGCGCGGCGCTAGGCACGCCGGTCGAGTTCCGCCCCTGGGCGGGCGACGGCTTCTCCGGTGCTGGCGATGCCGCCGCCCGGTCGGCTTCGAACGGCGGGTCCGGCTCCGGCGGGCACGGGGCACGGCCCGGCGATGGCACGCAGGCCGAGGTCTCCGCACTGGTCGTGGTCGGCGAGACGCCGTCCGGGTACTTTGTCGCCCCGGATGCGCATGGCGACTTCGGGGTGGCGGCGCGACTGGTGCTGCACACGGCGGCGCTGGCTGCCGGGCGGCTCCTCGACCTGGCCAGGCGGGCGCACGAGACGCCGGTCAGGTCGCGCAGCGAACTGCTGGCCGAGCTGCTGATGTCGGATACCTCGATCAACGAGGACCTGCTCGAACGCGCCCGGGCGCTGGCGATTCCCGTGACCGGCTGGCATGTCGTCGTCCGGATCGAGGCGGACGACCTGGAGCAGTCCGGGCGTGACGAGGTGCACAGGTTCGAGCTCCTGGAAGCGGCCGGGCAGGCTGCCCTGCAGGCCGCCGCCGCGACGGGCGGGACCTGGTACCTGACCCGGATCGCCCGCGCCATCGTGCTGGTCCGGGTCACCACCTCGAACCCGGGGCCGCAGGCCGGGGCCAGGGCGGTCCGGTCGGCGGAGCGTGCCTTGCGGGCTATCGGGGACCGGCTGCCGTCACTGCGATTCCGCGCGGGGGTGGGCGCACCGCACGAGGGCCCGACCGGGCTGCGCGCGTCGGCCGCCGAGGCACGGGGCGCCCTGCTCGCCGCCCGGGCCGCGCTCAAGCCCGCGGGCGTGGCCGCGCACGACGCGGTCGGCGTCCGGCGGATGCTGATGGAGTGGTACGCCTCCGACACCGCGCGGGCGTCGGTGCGGGATCAGCTGGCGCCGCTGGAGCGGCTCGGCCCGGCCCGCGCCGACACAGCCATCCGGACCCTGGCGGCGTACCTGGACGAGCAGGGGTCGATCGTCAGGACCGCGCAAAAGCTGCACCTGCACCGCAACGCGGTGGCTAACCGGCTGCGCGGGATAACGGAGCTGCTGGAGTTGGATCTAGACGACCCGGATCAGCGGCTCGCCCTGCAACTCGCATGTCGTGCACGGCTGCTGGATTAGCACACCCCGCGGTGTCGGCTGGCGCGCTGCCGGTGGCGTCGGCAGGCCCTGGCAGCTCCAGGGCCGCCCAGACGGCCTTTTCCCCGGTGCCGAGGATGGTCCATCCCCAAGCGACCGCGAGCGCCCCGACGATCTGCAGGCCATGGCCAGACTCGGCCTCGGGACCGGCGGCCGCCAGGGTCGGCGGGGTACCCGTCTGGTCGGTGACCACGCAGATCAGGCGGCTGGCCTGAATGCACAAGCTCAGCTCGACGCGCCCGCTCTCGGAGTCGCCCGTGGTATCCCCCGTAGCGGCGGGGGTACCGTGCCGTATTGCGTTGGTGGCCAGTTCGGAGGCGATGACGACGGCATCTTCGATCAGCGCATCCAACTGCCACTTGCGCAGCGTGGCAACGGTGAACTCACGGGCGGCCCGGGCGGATTCCGGCACGGGCGCCAGTCCGATCCGGCGCCGCCGCCCTGCTCCGGGCAGCGCGGATACCGCTGCCTGCCTGGAGCCATAACGATCGCCTGCGGCGTGGGCGGAAGCCGCCTGACGTCCCTGGTACATGGATGGACCACCGAGCCTGAGGTTGGGCGCGTCCGCCACCGGTCAGCGCATCAGCTACGATGCCACTTCGGATGTGCAGATGCAAGTGCACTTGCACAGGAGCAGACCGAACTTGCGAGCTTGCCCGCGCAACGGCGCCCGGGGAGTCGCAAGTTTCAATTTGCAGACGCCGGAAAGAGACCCCGTGGGTTGGCGTTCGGCCGCAGAGGAAGATGAACCGTGGATCTGGTGCCTAGCCACCTGCTGCCCGCACAGTTGCGGGCCGCGAAATGGCGGAAGAGTCGTCACAGCAATCCCAGCGGTAACTGCGTGGAAATGGCCAGGCTGCCCGGAGAGCAGGTGGCCGTGCGCGACTCCCACCGCCCCGATGGGCCTGCACTGCTATTTACCCGGGCCGCGTGGGAGCGCTTCCTGTGCGGCGTGCGCGAGGGCCCGCCCGAGTTAGCGTTAGCCGGCCAGGAGCCCGTCAGCGGCGGCAGGCCGGCGCAGCGCGTGGCCCCGGGCGATCTGCAATGGTTTGCGGACGTCTGGTGGTGACATGTTCCCCGAATCCGGTTATGGCGCTAGCTCGCCTCGCGTGGGAGACTCTCGGGGTCGGACGTTGGCGGGAGGGCACATGATCAAAGCTGCCGAACCGATCGGCGGCCATGCCGGGGGGATGGTCATCCCGGCCGCGGGGGGGCCCACAGTTCTGCGCATTCTGCTGGGTGCACAGCTTCGGCGTCTCCGTGAGGCCAAGCGAATCACCCTCGAAGATGCGGGGAAAATGATTCGTGCATCCCATTCGAAGATCAGCCGGCTGGAGACGGGCCGGGTGGGATTCAAGGACCGGGATATCGCCGATCTGCTGACGCTATATGGCGTGACCGACGAGGAGGAGCGCGATGCATTGCGGGCGCTCGCCCGGCGGGCGAACGCGCCGGGCTGGTGGCATGACTATTCCGATGTGCTGCCCACGTGGTTCGAGGCGTACGTCGGGCTGGAAGAGGTCGCCACCCAGATCCGGGCGTACGAGGTCCAGTTCGTCCCTGGCCTGCTGCAGACCGAGGACTACGCGCGCGCGATTACGCTGCTGGGCCACGACGCCGCCTCGGCGCGGGAGATCGAGCGGCGGGTCCGGCTGCGGATGACCCGCCAGGCCGTGCTCGACCGGGACGAGCCGCCCAGCGTGTGGGCGGTGATCGACGAGGCGGTACTGCGCCGCCCCGCGGGCAGCGCGGCCATCATGCGCGGCCAGCTCGAGCACCTCGCGAAACTGGCGCTGCGCCCGAACGTGACCATCCAGATCATCCCGTTCCAGACCGGTGGCCATTCCGCCGCTGGCGGGCCGTTCAGCATCCTGCGGTTCGCCGAGCCGGACCTGCCGGACGTCGTCTACCTGGAACAGCTCACCAGCGCGCTCTACCTGGACAAGCCGGACACCGTGGACAGCTACATGAGGGTCATGGAGCGGGTCTGCATGGAAGCGGCCACCCCGGCCGCCAGCGCCGAGATCATCGCGACCCTGCTCGAGGCCTGACCGCAGGCCAGGCCGGCACTACTTACGGGCGAGCCCGGCCCAGATCGCGGCCGGGAAGCCCGCGGCGGCGTCGGCGGGCGGGCGCCATTCCGATACCCGTACCAGCCCCGGCGCGACGAATTCGAGCCCGTCGAAGAACCTTGCCACCGTCGGCCGGTCCCGTGCGGTGATCTTCTCCGCCATGATCTCGTTCAGGCCCTGCGCCATCTTCGCCGCGGCCGCGCTGCCGATGTCGCTCGCCGGATGGGAGAGGACAAGGTAGCTGCCGGGCGGCACCGCGTTCATCAGCGTGGCCACGATCTTGTGCGGGTCGTCCTCGTCGTCGACGTGGTGCAGGATCGCCAGTAGCAGCACGGCTATCGGGCGGCGGAAGTCCAGCAATCCCGCCGCCAGGTCCAGGATCCGCCCCGGATCCCGCAGGTCGGCTTCCGCGTACGCGGTGGCGCCGTCGGGGTGGCTGGCCAGCAGCGCCCGGGCGTGCACGAGGACAAAGGGATCGTTGTCCACATAGACGATCCGGGAGTCGGGCGCCACGGCCTGGGCGACATCGTGGGTGTTGTTCTCGGCGGGAATGCCCGTGCCAATGTCCAGGAACTGCCGGATCCCGGCATCGGCGGCCAGGAATCGCACGGTCCGGGCCAGGAAGGTGCGATTGGCCCGCGCCGTCGGCACGATGTCGGGGCAGTCCCTGATGGCCTGCTCGGCCGCTGCGCGATCGGCCGCGAAGTTGTCCTTGCCGCCGAGCCAGTAGTCATATACCCGGGCGCAGTGCGCCGCGCTGGTGTCGAACAGCACCGGCTCACCCTGGCCCCCGCCATCCTCGTGCTCCCGCGCGACTGCCAATGCGCCCGCCTTTCCGGCCTTCCGTACCAGGTAGCGTACCGGCACCACGCCTGCAGGGAACCTGCCGTCAGCACGGGGATGCCGCACGCCCCCGGCCCTGCTTCGGCGGTTATTATCGGCCGGTGCCGCTACCGGAGCACCCTATCGAGACGGACCGGCTGACTTTGCGCCCGTTCCGCCCAGGTGATTTTGATGATCTTTACGCGTATCAGTCGCGCCCAGAGGTTGCCCGTTTCCTGCACTGGGAGGCCCGTGATGAGGCGCAGGCCCGCGAGGCGCTCAGAGTCCAATGCGGGGCGGCGGACGAGCTTGTTTACGCTTATCCTCGGGCACGAATGGGCATCCCGGCGGCTTGGTGGGTGACTCGGGCCTGTCCTGTTCGCGGAAAAGCGTCCGCGATCAAGGTTGCCGATGGCTGGCGCAGGCGGCGACCGCGGCGACGCTGCGGTCGATGTCCTGCTCGGTGGTGTTCCAGCCGCTGACGCTGACCCGCATCGCCGCGCGGTCCTGCCAGATGGTCGGCCCGCACCAGCAGGTTCCCTCCTCCTGGACCGCGGCGATGACGGCGCCGGTCCGCGCCTGGTCACCGAAGTCCACGACGACCTGGTTGAGCACGACGTCGTTGGCCACGGTATAGCCGGCGCCGCGCATTCCGTCGGCGAACCGCCGCGCCAGCGCGCAGGTCCGGTCCACCAGGGCGGCCACGCCGTCGCGGCCGAGGGTGGCGAGCACCGCCCACACCTCCGCGCCCCGTGCCCGCTGCGACGACTGCGGCGTGACGTGCATGGGCTCCAGCGTGGCGTCCTCGGGAAGGTAGGCGGCCGACGCCTCCATCGCCGAACGCAGCGCCCGCGGATCGGCGACCAGCGCGATCCCGCAGTCGTAGGTCGTGTTCAGCCACTTGTGCGCGTCTGTCGCCCACGAATCGGCACCGGCGATGCCCGCGACCTGATCGGCGGTGCCAGGCGAGGCCGCCGCCCACAGCCCGAACGCCCCGTCCACGTGCACCCAGGCGCCGTTTTCGTGGGCCCAGTCGATCAGCGGGCCGAACGGATCGCTGGCCCCGGTGTTGACGTTGCCTGCCTGCAGGCAGACAAGTGCAGGCCCGGTAAGCGCGGGCAGGCCGCGCGGCACGATCCGGCCCTGGCCGTCGGCGGGCAGCAGCAGGGCCCGGTCCCGGCCAAGGCCCACCAGGCCGAGCGCCTTGCGGACGGTCGTGTGCGCCTGCGCCCCGGCCACGACGGTGACCGGCGGCGCGCCGACCAGGCCCTGGCCTGCCGCGTCCCAGCCATGCCCGGCGAGGACCGCGTCCCGCGCCGCGGCCAGGCAGGTCGCGTTGGCCATGGTGGCACCGGTGACAAAACCGCCGCCCGTGCCCTCGGGCAGCCCGAGCAGTTCGGTGACCCAGCGCAGCGCCACCCGGTTGAGCACCGACGCGGTCGGTGACATGACCGACAGCGCCGCGTTCTGGTCCCATGCCGCGGTCAGCCAGGCCGCCGCCTGCGCGACCGGCAGTGCCCCGCCGGTGACGAAGCCGAAGTACCGCGGCCCGCCGCTGGCCACGGTGCCCGGCGAGCCGTAGTCGTCCAGCAGCGCCAGCACCGAGGCAGCGTCCTGGCCCGCCCCGGGCAGGGTGAAGTCCAGCCGGTCCAGCGCGGCCACGTCCGCGGCGGCGGGCGCCACCGGCCGGCCGTCCAGCCCGCCCAGGTAGGCCAGTGCCCGGGAGCAGGCGTCCCGCAGCAGCGCGGGGCGGCCGGCCAGCTCTGCCTCAACCTCGCTCGGCCAAGCGGTTGATCATGAGTAGACGATAGCCCCGGCTTGTGCCGGATGATCGAGACGTCCTCCTCGCCGAGGGCTTCCTCCTCGTCGCTGTCCACGATGGCCGGCCGGAACAGTTGCTGGGCGATCAGCGTCGGCACGAACGCCGAGAGGATCACCACGGTCACCAGTTCGGTGTACTGGGCCTTGTCGATGAGGCCGTGGGTGAGCCCGAACAGCGCGGCGATGGACCCGAACGTGAGCCCGGTGGCCATCAGCAGCGTGGTGTAGGTGCGCTCCCGGCGCGGCAGCTTGAAGGCGGCCGCCACCGGCCACACTCCGATCATCTTCGCCGCCAGCTTGACCACCAGCAGCACCGCGATCACCCCGGCGCCGGTGACCAGCGCGGGCGCCGAGATCAGGGTGCCAGCCCGGAGGAAGAAGAACGGGGTGAGCAGGGCGAAGGCGATCGAGCGGAGCCGGTCCATGAGCACCCGGTCGTGCAGGAACACCCCGGCCACCACCAGCCCGGCCACATAGGCGGGCAGCACCGCCTCGCTGCCCGCCTGGGTGGCCAGGCCGCCGAGGCCGAACAGCACCACGAGCAGCAGCTTGATCTCCGGCTCGGAGACCCGGTGGCCGAGGAGCCTGATCGCCAGGCGGAGCAGCCGGGGCAGCAGGGCCAAGGTGACCGCGCTGACCGCGACGAAGACAAGCAGCAGCCAGCCGTAGCTGGCGAACAGGCCGCCGAGCGCCAGTACCGTGCCCAGGTCGGTGATGAAGCACGCGGCCAGGATGAGCTTGCCCAGGTCATGACGGTTGAGCCCGGTCTCCACCATCACCGCGTAGACCACCGCCACCGACGTGGTACTCAGCGCGATGCCGCCGATCTCGGCGGCGTGCAGGTGCCAGCCAAGCACCAGGCCGCAGAACCCGAACGCGGCGAGGAACGGCAGCGCGAACGAGACCACGCCGATGGACAGGCTCGCCTTCCAGTGCCCGCGCAGCGACACCGGGTCGATCTCTGCCCCGGCCAGGAACGTCAGCACCAGGGAACCCGCGCCGGCCAGGAACGTGACGAGGTCCGTGGTGGTGACGTGCTGCTGGATGCCGGGGATGTTGCCGGCCAGCGCGCCGACCACGATCTCCACCAGCGCCGCCGGCACCGCGATCTTGATGCTGACCACCGAGGCGAGCAGGGCCATGCCCACCCAGATTGCGGTCACGTAGTACACGTTCATTGCCGCTCCTGCCAGGTGTTGTCCTGGCAGCAGCCAGCGGCGGACCGCTTGCCGGATGCCAGGAAGTTGGGTTCCTGGTAGAAGCCATCAGCCACGGCGGCGGTTCGGGCGGAGAGCCCACCGGAGCTTCATCCGGCGCTCTCGCATCATAACGGGAGGGGCCATCAAGCCTTCCATAAGGCGGCCCGCCGTCGTCACACTGGGAATATGTACGACTTCGATGTACTGGTGATCGGCTCGGGGCCGGGCGGGCAGAAGGCCGCGATCGCAGCGGCCAAGCTGGGCCGCCGGGTGGTGATCATCGAGCGCCGGGACATGATCGGCGGGGGGTGCCTCAACACCGGGACGATCCCGTCCAAGACCATGCGTGAGGCGGTCCTGTACCTCACCGGCCTGGACCAGCGGGAGATGTACGGGCAGAGCTACCGGGTCAAGGACGACATCACCATCGCGGACCTGGCGGCCCGCACCCTGCACGTGGTAAGCCGCGAGATCGACGTGGTGCGCAACCAGTTGTCCCGGAACCGGATCACGATCCTCACCGGCACCGGTTACTTCATCGACCCGCACACGGTGGAGATCGACGACAGTGAGGGCCGGACGCGACGGGCCACGGCCGACAAGATCGTGATCGCCACCGGCACCCGCCCGGCCCGGCCCGCCACCGTCGACTTCGACGAGCGCACGGTGATCGACTCGGACGGGATCGTCCACCTGCAACGGGTGCCGCGGTCCATGGTCGTCGCGGGCGCCGGCGTGATCGGCATCGAGTACGCGTCCATGTTCGCCGCCCTGGGCACCAAGGTCACCGTGGTCGAGCAGCGGGACCGGATGCTGGAGTTCTGCGACATCGAGGTCGTCGAGGCGCTGAAGTACCACCTGCGTGACCTGGCGGTCACCTTCCGGTTCGGCGAGAGCGTGGCCTCGGTGGAGGCCAGGCCCGACGGCGGCATCGCCATCCTGCGCAGCGGTAAGAAGATCCTCGCCGACACCGTCATGTACTCGGCCGGCCGTCAGGGCGCAAGCGACGAACTGCACCTGGACGCGGCCGGCCTCACCGCCGACAAGCGTGGCCGGATCGTGGTCGACGAGTTCTTCCGCACCGAAGTGCCGCACATCTACGCGGTCGGCGACATCATCGGCTTCCCCGCGCTCGCGGCCACCTCCATGGAGCAGGGCAGGCTGGCCGCGCACCACGCGTGTGACGAGCCGATCCACGCGATCGGGAAACTCCAGCCGATCGGCATCTACAGCATCCCGGAGATCAGTTTCATCGGGCGCACCGAGGAACAGCTCACCAAGGACAACATTCCGTTCGAGGTGGGCGTGTCCCGGTACCGGGAACTGGCCCGCGGCCAGATCATCGGTGACTCCTACGGGGTGCTCAAGCTGCTGGTCTCGCTGGAGGACCGCACGCTGCTCGGCGTGCACGTGTTCGGTACCGGCGCGACCGAACTCGTGCACATCGGCCAGGCTGTGATGGGCTGCGGCGGCACCGTGGACTACCTGGTCGACGCGGTGTTCAACTACCCGACGCTGGCCGAGTCGTACAAGGTGGCCGCGCTCGACGCGACCAACAAGATGCGCGAGATAGCCCGAATGTCCTGACCCACCGCCCTCCACTCCCAGCACCCGGCGCTCCGCCCTCCAAGCACGGGCATGAAAGTGACAGCGATGCCCCCCTGGGGGCCCCAAACCCACATTCATCTCGCCCAGGGTCGGCGCGGGGGCGGCCCGGCGCGGGTTTTGGGTGACCGGCGCGAGGGCGGGCCGGCGCTGGGCGGGCTGGTGCGGGTTTGGGTGAGCGTCGCGGGGCGGGCCGGTGCGGGTTTAGGCGAGCGGCGCGGCGTTCAGGGCCGCGGCGATCGCGGTGCCCAGCGCCTTGGCCACGGGCGGCGGGAACGCGTTGCCGACCTGCCGGTAGGCGGCGGTCTTCCGGCCGGTGATCGTCCAGTCGCCGGGGAAGCCCTGCAGCCGGGCCACCATGGCCACGGTCAGCTTCGGCGGCTTGCCCACAGGGAAGTCCGGCCCAGGTATCTCGTCGGCGATGCCGAGCCCGTTCACGCCCATCGCGGCCCAGGCCGCCCGGGCGCGGGTCGGGCCCAGGTCCGGGCCGCCGTGCTTCTTGCTGCCGCCCACGATGGTGGGCGCGATCCCGGCGGCCCGCCGCGCCCAGCCGGTTCCTCGACAAGCGCATCGCGGAACTCGAAGCCGAGCTAGCCAGCCCCAGGCCCGGCGAGAGACCAACTGATGCCCTCCTTCCTTTCGACGTCGGCGATGCCGTCGAGCTCGCCGAGCTGCTGGAGTTCTTCAGCGGCTGGCTGGAGACCGACCGCGCCGTCCTCACCTTGTCCCTGGCTCGGTTCGTAGGCGTACCGGACTACGGCCCTGACTCGCTGCGCGAGGACTTGGCCCGATTCCGGTTCCTGCTGGGCTTCACCGACGGAGAGGGCCTGTTTACCCCGGACGACGCATGAGGCCCGCGCCCGCAACCCCCCTTTCCGGGCCGGGTGTCCACTAGTAGTGGACACACAGGCGAGGGCGGACTGCAGCCCGGGTCAAGGGACTGGACACCGCGGCCGCGATGCTCGCCGGACTGAAGACCGGCCCCAAGGCCTAGCGGGTGGCTCAGCGCGGAACCACTGGTGCCGGAGTCTGCGGATCGCCTGGCCGCGCCAGGGTCCACGGCCGACCGCCGATGACGGCGACGGGATCGTCGCGGTCCTCATGTGCAGGCACCACTCGTGCTGACACGAACTCGCCCTTGCGAGGGACCGGCAAGCCAAGCGCCGCAGCGACTACAGGGTCATTGTCCTGGTGGCCCAGCACCAGTATTCCCTCGGCCTGGAGTGCGGTACGCGCTCCGCCGTTGCCGCGGGCACGCTTCATGAAGTCGTCCTGCTGAGCGACGGTGGCCACCTCGGCGCGCCGTATTATCCGGCGCTGCACGGTGCGGAAGAGCTCATTGGTTTTGGCCTGGCCATGCTGGGTGCCGCGCCTGGCCGCCGCGCTAAAGATGCGCTCGCGGTCCCTGGGGACCATGTGCAGGAAGATGTTTTCGGCGAGGTGCCCATGCTGGGGCCACAATTGCCTTACATGGGACCGTCCGGCGGCGCTGAGCTGGCGTTTCGAGTCCCGGTTGCGCCTGTCGCGAAGGTACTCTTCGCGGACCCGGATCAGCCCTGCAGACCAGCTGCTCGTCATGTCGTTCGCCGTGATCAAGAGACAGAGGTGATCGATGGCCTCCGGCGGAAGCTCCCAGCCTCCGTAGGTCATGGAGTACTTGCAGTCGACCTCGATGCCCGCGATCCGGTAGTCGGTCGCATCGCCGTCATCGAAGCCGAACTGCCGGTGCAGGTTGATCTCGACGAGGGTGCCCATGTAGGTCTTCTCGGTCTTGTGCAGCTGCTCGTACTTCCATCGCCCGGTGCGTTGCCCGTCATACAGCTGGTCGAGGGTGTCCCGGAGCACCATCGCCACCTGATTACCTGTCGGGTCGAGCGCGTACAGCTCCGCCTCCACCGCGTCCAACTCCGCGTCGGGATCGTCGGACGGAACGGGAAACAGGGGCTCGTTGATCACGAAGAAGCCTTACTCATCCTCCGCGGGGAGACTGCCTTCCGGCACGGCCCCGGGCACTTGGGACTGATATGTCCGGCCGGCTACCGTCCGATGTTATTCCTACGGACCGTTGCCGGAACCGGAAAGCGAGCAGCTTGCCGCTCTGCTCGGCGAGGGCACTGCCCGCCTGGTCTACGGGCTTCTGTACCGGCGCCGGTCAAATCCGCCGACCGCCGCCGAGATCGGCTTCTTCGTGAACGCTGCCGCCTCGGCCCGCATGCCCGCCGATCGGGTGCTCCGAAGCCTCAGGATCCACTTTGACATCGCGCCAGTCGTCCGCGATGGCGGTGAGCGGTACGAGCTGCGCGGCTGGGCACCTCATCACCGGGCAATGGGAAGGCCCGCGCTGAGCCTCCGCCGCCGGGCGCAGGCGCTAGCACCGGGCTTCTGCGCCCAGTGCGGCAAGTCGCCGGCGAAGCACGGTGTGGTTCTTGAGGTAGACCTGAGGGTCCCACCCGAGTGGGGCGGGACCACTGATCCGGAGAACCTGTGGCCCCTGTGCGAGGACTGTCTCGAGGGCAAGCGCCAGTACCTGGAAACCTATGCCTCCTACTCGGAGCAGATCAGGCATGCGGCCAGCTTCGATGAGCCCCAGCGGCGAATCGGCGAGCTGCTCCTAGCCCTTCAGGACGAGTGGGTGCCCAGCGAGCTCATCGGGATCGTGGCCAGCGCCAAGGAGTTCCAGACCGACTACGAGAGGCGGATCAGGGAACTTCGCGCACTGGGATGGGACTACAAGTCACGGAAGGCGCACGGGGAAGGCGCACGGGTCAGGGTCTACTATCAGCTGGTCCGGTCGGCACCCTGGCCCGAGAACCTACACGCGGCCATCACCGCAGAGACGAAGCGCCGCAAGGCCGGCAGGAGGAGGGATTCCGCCGGCTCAGACGGCGCGCAGTAGGCCCTGTCGACCGGTGCCTCGGGCTACCTGGATCGCCACGCGGATCCTCGTGCCCACCGCTCGCGCGACAGGCGGCGGGAAGGCATTGCCGATCTGCCGATACGAGGCCGTCTTCCGGCCGTAGAACCACCAGTCTGGCGGGAAGCCTTGGATAGCGGCAGCCATCGGCAGCGTCAGCCTCGGCATGTGATCGACGGGGGCATCCGCAGGAGGCGGTGCATCCGCCAGCCCCCTGCCATCGACGCCGAGCTTGCCCCAGGCCTCGCGGGAACGCGTGGGACCGAGGTCCGGCCCTCCGTGCTTGCGGGATCCTCCCACCAGAGTCGGGCCGACACCGTTAGCCTTCCTGGCCCACGATCCTGCGCCCTTCCAGCCGTCTTCGGCCATCATGTCGTGAAGGGCCTCGCCAACGGTCGGGGGCGTCCCGATCGCGCTCGGCCACTCAAAGTGTGCGTATACATCCGGCCTCATCGCTACCAGGATGAACCGCGGCCGTAGCTGCGGGACGCCGAACTCGCAGGCGTTCAGCACCTGCCAGTCCGCCTCGTAGCCCAGTTCGTCCTGCAGCTCGCGGAGAATCCGCTCCCGGTAGCTTGCGAACCTCGTCTGGGCAAGCCCGGGGACGTTCTCCAGCATCACCGCAGTCGGCTCGCACTCCCTGACCAGGCGCAGTGCCTGCGGAAACAGGTCACGCTCGTCATCAGCACCGAGCTGCTTGCCCGCTACCGAGAACGGTGGGCACGGAACCCCGCCAGCCAGGAGGTCAACACCGCGGTGGGGATAGCCGTCGAAGTTATGGACGTCCTTCTCGACGACCTTCCACTGCGGCCGGTTCAGGCGCAGTGTCTCGCAGGCGTCCGGGTCAATCTCGACAGCCGCGACATGGGAGAACCCCGCGTCCTCTAGCCCTAGGGACTGCCCGCCAGCACCAGCGCAGATCTCCAGGCAGGTCAGCTCGCCCACAGTTCCTCCAGCGCTCCGAGCATGGGCTCATTCTGTCCCCCGGGCACCGACATTCGGCGTGGGACACGCCGATCCGGGTCACCACGAGGCCAAGGC
>CAVXMG010000010.1:0-124391 GCA_963762735.1 uncultured Actinomycetes bacterium
ATTGCCTCGCTACGATGCCCCTCGCTGGCACGAGCATCCCGTCCCGCACGCCCCCCGTGGCCATGGCCCTTGGCACGTGCGGCAGCGCCCCGTAGTGTCGTCATGAAGCCCTGAACTGCTTCTTAACGCCATGCGACTCCGAGGGGGTCACGGATGAAGCTGCTGAGATGGACGCTCGTCGCGGTGATCGTCGGCCTCGGCCTGGCCCTTCTGGCCGGGCAGAACGACATCCGCCGCTACCAGCGCATGCGCAAGATGTGAGGAAACGGCACTGGTGGCCATAACTAGGGCGGCGCAGTTCGGCACGGGAATCTGACAGGCGGATCAGTTGACTGCCGAGACGGCAGACCGGAGATCGCTTGGCGCGAGTGGTTGGTAGCTGCGCGGGGGCCAACCGGCCAACGATTGCGGCCCCGAGCAGCGCTCGTTGGTACACCACGTCAGCGGCGGCGCTCCCCTGCGCGCCAGGGACCTGAGCGCGCGTTCGCGTTCCGGTTGCCGCTGCACCCGCTGGATGTAGCGTTGCCATCGTTCCTGATCGGCGACCCAAGCCTGCAAGTAGGCGACACACCGCTCCGGGGTGATGCACGCGCGGCGTCCCAGGGCTGCCTTCAGCGCTTCAACCATCCGCGCTCGCTCCCCGGACTCAATGGCCGAACGCTCCACCATGCGCAGGACCTGCTCGGTGAACTTCTTCCGTCTCTCCAGAAAGTCCCGCCAATGGGCCAGATCCCCGTCCGAGGCGGTTTTCCCCTGGTCAAGCAGCCAGAATGTACCTTCAGCGAGCACGTCGCCAAGTTCCTCCGCCCGCGCCCGGTCTGTTCTCCGGTAGGGGTCGTAGGGCTGCTGGATGACCTCTCCAACGGTCGCGACCGACTGCAGGCGCTTCCCCGCTTCCAGCAGATAGAACCAGTCCTCGTTGTAGATCTTGGGAAAGAATGAATGGTTGCGTGTCACCTCAACGGCCAGGGCACCACCGCCGATGAAGGTGTCCTGCTTGCCGCCGACCGCGCGGTAGGCGTGGCATACGACCGAATTGTCGGGGAAACCCGCCGATGCCCAGCCCTACAGCGGTGTGGGTATCGAGCAGGCCAACGGCCCTGCTCAGATCGGCCGGGTCGGGCACCTGGATGTCGTCGTCCAGGAAGACCACCCGTTCCCAGCCCAGCATGTGGCTGAGCACCACGGCCAGGTTGCGCTTCGTGCTCACGTCGCTCCGCTGCTCGAACATCGTGTCGGCCAGCACTCGCGAGGTCTCCAGCTCGGGGAGCCGGAGCCGGGCCGGGTCGGGCAGGTCGATCGCGATCAGGTCAACCGAACCGCCGAGGTACGCAGTGGCCGCGTGCGCACTCGTCCACTTCTTGCTGTGCAGGGTGACCAGCGGGCAGCCCAGGGAAAAGGCGGCAGTGGCCGCTTCCTTCAGCCATACGACCGGGCGGGTGGTGGGCACGATGATGGCATCGACCTTGCCCGGCTGCGGTGGTTCGTCTGCCGCCCACAACAAACCGCGGTGCGATCCATGGTGATTCGGTGTCGCGGTCCCGGGCTGGCTCGGTGCCACGGTCCCCGCTATCACTGTGACCTGGACCATTCGAAGAGCACCGTGTCGGGCAACGTCCAGTCGGGAGTCAGCGTGGCACCATTCTCCACCGTCACCCGGGTGAGCAGGCAGAACGCCTCGCTGTCCCCGAACCGGTCTCGGATGTACTCGGCGTTCCGGTCGCGGAAGCGCTCATCGGTCAATGCACGCACGGCGCCGTAGGTCCCCCTCCCGTACATCCCATTGCAGATCGTCACAAAGCGCTTCCGGTTGAAGGGGCTAGGGGCGCGGGCGAAGAGTGCAACATCCTCTCGAAGAATCTACCGCCCGGCCGTCTCATCCAGACGCGGGCGGTGGGCAACAACGCTGTCCCCATCCATTTCCGCGACTTCGAAGTAGGCACCATCTGGCTCGTCGCCAGTTGGCAACCTGCGTCACCGGGAGCTGGAGGCGGTCAAGGATCGAGGTCGTGGCCGGGTTCCAGTCCACGCCACCCAGCGAGATGAGGTGCGCCGTGTAGTCGTCGGAATATAGCTGATCTGCGGCCCGGAACTCGACACGGCTGGTGGGATTGGTGGCGCGCAGGTGGCCGAACAACTCCAGGAGCGCGTCGAGCTCAGAGTAGCGGTACAACTCGATGAAATCGGGATCCGACGGGTCCGTGTAGGGCATCCGTTCCCGCATGTCCTGGGGCAGTTGGGCGCAGACGATGGTGATGGCCTGCCCGTCACGAAGTGGTACGGCCCCGCATTGAACGCTCGGGCGGTCGCTTGGGCAAAACCCGGGGCCGCTCGCCGGTACTGGTGCGGGCCTTGCGCGCCAAGCGCCTCGCTGCGCAGACGGGCGAGTTCCTGGAAGAGCTTCTCACCGGCCGCCCGCTCCTGCACGGTCATCTCTTCAGGGCTCAGCAGCCGGCCGACGGCCCTTCGAACGATCGGGTGAGGCAAAGAACGTGGCGATGTCGGCGATCCTGGATGCCGGCGGCACCTTCGGGTCGGTCCGCGACTCCCATGACGAGATGAGCGGCACGCTGACGGACCGCCTGCCATCCCCACCGAGAGCCTCCGCGAGCTGGGACTGGTTTACCTTCCTGCCAGGCCACTGCTCCTCCCTGAGCGCGCGCAGACGTCGCGCGAGGGCCTGCCGCGGATCCTGCTGTTCACCCCGACCCGTTCATCTGAAGTTCATCTGAAGTTCAGTAAAGCGTACCACAGATTGGTATGACCCATGCAAGCCACCCTAAACATACCTCTTGAACTAGACATACAGGAGGTGCCTCGCCTGAAGCTGGGAGGAATCACATCTTATCCATGCCATCGAGGTTAGACCTATTCAGAACCGGGGACACACTCAAATGAAGTACATATGTATATGATCATGAATCTGAAGTTCAGGATGAAGATCAGTTAAGGAGGAAAATTGACCCGTCCCGAGCCGACCGCCGCCGGCCAGCCTGCCACGCGGCCCAACTGATGCGGACACCCCCCGTTGGCCCGGGGGATGCCCGCTCTGGAAAACCCCAGCCCCTCTCACAGAGCAGGCGTTTCCATGCCCACTTTAGTCATTTACCTGCAAGAAGTGACCGAAGGCGCCCCGGCGCGCCGCCGGTGCCGGATGACCGCGGGCGCCGCTGCCTTGACGGCAGTCCTCCCGCTGTCTGTCCCGCTCGGCGGATGCGGGCCCGCCTCCGGATGCCCTGGGCTGTTTGCGCATCGCCTGCCGCCGCTCTGGCTACGGTCGTCCACGCCGAGGCAGAGACCAATTCGGGGCGGCGGAATCACGTCACCGCGGGCCAGCAGGTAAGGGGACCACCATGGCCATCACCGACATCATCATCGTCGCAGCGATCTTCATCATGGGGGCCGCCATCGGTCTGGTCGCCGTCGTCAGCATCGGTATCCGGCATGAGGAGTTGCTTTTCCGTGAGGAGCGCCGCTACCGCGAGGCGCAGGGCAACTGGCCGGGACCGGACGGGCCCAACCAGTTCTTCTCGGCGGTGCCCCCCGGCCTGGTATGTCATGGTGCCCGCGCCCTGACGGGTCTGTGGATCCGTCGTGAGAGAGGTGCCGATCCGCTCGCCATCCCCTGGTACGAGCGGCGGCACTAGTGAAGACGGCCAGGCCGGCTAGGTGCTGGGGCCACCCGGCCGGCCTGGCTCCCGGCCCCGCGTCGCACCGTTCCGGGGCGTGGTGCGGCGCGGTCCGGGCCGGCCTAAGAACTCGGCGTTGCTCTTCCAAGGCGGCCATGCGCCGCGGCTTACGGTCGAGGCCACCCCGTGACTCGGCAGTTGGACGCAAGCGGGACGTACTGTCAGAATTCCGAAAGGCATTAGAAGTCAGCGTCCGGAGGCGAGGGGCATCGGTTCCGTGGCCGGCTCACCGACCAGCTTCCGGGTGGAGGTGCTCACCGAGAACGAATGGCCTAGATTGCGGGACATCCGGCTCTCCGCATTGCGGGACGATCCTCTGGCTTTCTTGGCGACTTATGAGCACGAGGCCGACCTACGACGAAACAACGGTGGCGCCAGGAATTCTCGCGCGGCGAATGGAACGTCATGCTCGCGGGCGGCCAGGACGTCGGGCTTGTCGGCGCAACCAGGGAGCCTGGACATGCCGTCACAGGAATGCTATCTGGAGTATCTGTGGGTCGCGCCCGGCTCCAGGCGGAGCGGTGTCGCCACGCACGCTGCTCAGGACGGTCCTGGACCGCCTCCGGGACTCCGGGGTGCACACCGTCTGGCTATGGATCTTGAACGGCAACGACCCTGCGCTGCGCCTTTACGAGCAATTCGGGTTCCAGAGCACGAATCAGCGGCAGCCACTGCCGGATGACCCGACCGCTACGAGGAGCGGATGCGGCTGCGGCTCTCCTAGAGCGCTGCAGCGCCTGACCTGAGCCAGCTTCAGTCTTCGGGGCGTGCCCAGGCGGCCGGGACCTCCGCGGAATCGGTCAGGCGGAGCTTGCGCCTGGCCCGCTCGTAGAACGTGGTGCGGCCCAGCCGGACTACGTGGGCGGCACCGGGACGCGGCCGCAACTCCACCCTGTCCCCCGGTTCCACGTACGCGGCGACCTGCCCGTCGACCTCTACGGCGAGCCGGCCGCTGGGGGCAGGACGTCCAGCGCCAGGCTGTCGTGGATCGAGAGCACCAGCCCGCGGTTATAGGCCGAATGCGGCGCGGCCGGGGTGACAAGCAGGGCCTCGACCTCCGGGCTGACGATCGGCCCGCCAGCGGAGAAGCTGTACGCGGTGGATCCGGTGGGGGTGGCCACTACGACAGCATCGGCGGCGTAGCTGACGAACGGGTGCCCGGCGGCCCGCACCGCGACCGCCGCGGTCGGCTGCCCGGGGAAGCGGACCAGGGCGACGTCGTTGAACGCGGTGACCTCCTGGCCGCCGAGGATGGCGTCCACCGCCAGCCGCGGCTCGATGGTGAACTCCTGCTCGTCGATCGCGGTCAGCGCACCGGCCAGCTCTGGCACGTCCACCTCGGCCAGGAAGCCGAGCTTGCCCAGGTTCACCCCGAGCACCGGGGCGTTCTGCCGGTCGGCCAGCCGCAGCGCCCGCAGCATCGTGCCGTCCCCGCCGAGGCTCACCAGCAGGTCAGAACGCTGGCCTAGCTCGGCAGCGGTGACCCCCATCGCCGCGCAGTTCAGCCTGCTGATCTCCGCCTCGATGCCCAGGACCTGGACGCCGTTGCGCTGCGCCCAGCCCAGCACGGCACCGACCGCCTCGGCAGAGTCCCGGGCGGGGTGCAGCACAATGCCCACCACATGCATCCGCGCGCGGCCCCTCACCTTTCGTCGGCTGCTGCCACTGTCCTACCCTCAGCGGAGGATACGCCTATGCCGCTGCAGAATCGGGTGATGCCTGCCGGCGAGATCGTCGATCACGCCA
This sequence comes from uncultured Actinomycetes bacterium, assembly GCA_963762735.1. GTDB lineage: Bacteria > Actinomycetota > Actinomycetes > Streptosporangiales > Streptosporangiaceae > DASXKD01. The sequence goes on from CAVXMG010000010.1 coordinate 5,436, forward strand.
GCCGTGGCCTGATGATGGGCAATCGCGGCTGCCTGCACGGGCAGGGCCGCAGCCTCGGCGTCAGCCGCTGGCGGTCCAAGCTGTGGATCTGCTGCCTGCTGGAGTTCAAGGGCGTCCAGCGGGATCCGATGCCGCCGGGCCGGTGGACCGCGCTGTTCTTCCTCGACGAGGCGACCGCCCTGTCCGCCGGGCATCGGCCCTGCGGGTACTGCCGCCGCCCCGACTATCTCGCCTTCACGCAGGCGTGGCGCGCCGCCCGGCAGCTGCCCAAGCGCCCGCTGGCTCCGGAGATGGACGCGGCGCTGCACGCCGAGCGCACCGACCGGTCCCGGCGCAAGCTCAGCTACCGTGCGCACGTCGCGGAGCTGCCCGACGGCGTCATGGTCCGCCTCGACGGCGAGCCCGGCCTGCTCATCGGCGGCCAGGTACGCCCGTGGTCGTTCCGCGGCTACGGCCCGCCGGTCCAGGCCGGACCGGTAGACGTGCTGACCCCGCCGTCGATCGTGGCCGCGATCGTGGCCGGCTGACCGGCCGTTGGTGCACCACAGCGCCCTGGCGGCCGACCGGCCACCCGGTATCCGGATCCAGGGCGGCGGCCAGGACCCGCCGGCGAGGGCCGGGGCGTAGCGGGGTCAGGCGGGGCCGGGCACGTCGCCAGCGACGCTGGCGTGGACGCGGCACACCTCGGTCAGCGCGTCCTGGTGCTGGCCGCCGCCCACCGAGTCGGCCGGGTAGGCGCAGAGCAGGGAGAACTGGTACTGCGCGGCCAGCTCGTTCCACATCGCCTCGACCTCGATCGCCGCGGCGACCTGGCCAAAGTCCCACAGCAGTGCAACCATCTCGCCGAATACGTGCACGGGTGTGCCGCCTCGGCCGCCCGGGCGATGAGGGGACTGACCACCTGCCAGAAGCTGGCTGCACTTGGCCAGTCGGCGACCATGAACTGGTCCATCGTCTCGAATGCGTCCAGCGCGACGTAGCGGCCTGCCGCCCGACGGGCCGCGACGTCGATTCCGGCGCCCGCCAGCGCGGCGGCGATGGAATCCCGGTGCGCCGGGGTGGCGATCACGACGGCCACACCGCCCGTGCGGATGGCTTCGAGCAGGTATTCGCTCACCTGCCCGACAAGCTCGTCGCCGCCGGAGTAGAACAGCACGGCATGCCCGCCCGGACCCCCACGGAGGTCCTCGGTCCCGGCAGCCACGGCAGCTCCATCATGCGGATGACGATGTTTTGACGTCTTCGGGGCGTGCCCAGGCGGCCGGGACCTCCGCGGAATCGGTCAGGCGGAGCTTGCGCCGGGCCCGCTCATAGAACGTGGTGCGGCCCAGCCGGACCACGTGGGCGGCACCGGGACGCGGCCGCAACTCCACCCTGTCCCCCGGTTCCACGTACGCGGCGACCTGCCCGTCGACCTCCACGGCGAGCCGCCCGCTGCGGGGCAGGACGTCCAGCGCCAGGCTGTCGTCGATCGAGAGCACCAGCCCGCGGTTATAGGCCGAATGCGGCGCGGCCGGGGTGACAAGCAGGGCCTCGACCGCCGGGCTGACGATCGGCCCGCCAGCGGAGAAGCTGTACGCGGTGGATCCGGTGGGGGTGGCCACCACGACAGCATCGGCGGCGTAGCTGACGAACGGGTGCCCGGCGGCCCGCACCGCGACCGCCGCGGTCGCCTGCCCGGGGAAGCGGACCAGGGCGACGTCGTTGAACGCGGTGACCTCCTGGCCGCCGAGGATGGCGTCCACCGCCAGCCGCGGCTCGATGGTGAACTCCTGCGCGCCGATCGCGGTCAGCGCACCGGCCAGCTCGGGCACGTCCACCTCGGCCAGGAAGCCGAGCTTGCCCAGGTTCACCCCGAGCACCGGGGCGCGCTGCCGGTCGGCCAGCCGCAGCGCCCGCAGCATCGTGCCGTCCCCGCCGAGGCTCACCAGCAGGTCAGAACGCTGGCCTAGCTCGGCAGCGGTGACCCCGATCGCCGCGCAGTTCAGCCTGCTGATCTCGGTCTCGATACCCAAGACCTGGACGCCGTTGCGCTGCGCCCAGCCCAGCACGGCACCGACCGCCTCGGCAGAGTCCCGGGCGGGGTGCAGCACCATGCCCACCACATGCATCCGCGCGCGGCCCCTCACCTTCGTCGGCTGCTGCCACTGTCCTACCCTCAGCGGAGGATACGCCTATGCCGCTGCAGAATCGGGTGATGCCAGCCGGCGAGATCGTCGATCACGCCAGCCGTGGCCTGATGATGGGCAATCGCGGCTGCCTGCACGGGCAGGGCCGCAGCCTCGGCGTCAGCCGCTGGCGGTCGAAGCTGTGGATCTGCTGCCTGCTGGAGTTCAAGGGCGTCCAGCGGGACCCGATGCCGCCGGGCCGGTGGACCGCGCTGTTCTTCCTCGACGAGGCGACCGCCCTGTCCGCCGGGCATCGGCCCTGCGGGTACTGCCGCCGCCCCGACTATCTCGCCTTCAGCCAGGCGTGGCGCGCCGCCCGGCAGCTGCCCAAGCGCCCGCTGGCTCCGGAGATGGACGCGGCGCTGCACGCCGAGCGCACCGACCGGTCCCGGCGCAAGCTCAGCTACCGTGCGCACGTCGCGGAGCTGCCCGACGGCGTCATGGTCCGCCTCGACGGCGAGCCCGGCCTGCTCATCGGCGGCCAGGTACGCCCGTGGTCGTTCCGCGGCTACGGCCCGCCGGTCCAGGCCGGACCGGTAGAGGTGCTGACCCCGCCGTCGATCGTGGCCGCGATCGTGGCCGGCTACCGGCCGCTGGTGCACCACAGCGCCCTGGCGGCCGACCGGCCACCCGGTATCCGGATCCAGGGCAGCGGCCAGGACCCGCCGGCGAGGGCCGGGGCGTAGCGGGGTCAGGCGGGGCCGGGCACGTCGCCAGCGACGCTGGCGTGGACGCGGCACACCTCGGTCAGCGCGTCCTGGTGCTGGCCGCCGCCCACCGAGTCGGCCGGGTAGGCGCAGAGCAGGGAGAACTGGTACTGCGCGGCCAGCTCGTTCCACATCGCCTCGACCTCGATCGCCGCGGCGACCTGGCCAAAGTCCCACAGCAGCGCAACCATCTCGCCGAATACGTGCACGGGTGTGCCGGCCTCGGCCGCCCGGGCGATGAGGGGACTGACCACCTGCCAGAAGCTGGCCGCACTTGGCCAGTCGGCGACCATGAACTGGTCCATCGTCTCGAATGCGTCCAGCGCGACGTAGCGGCCGGCCGCCTGACGGGCCGCGACGTCGATCCCGGCGCCCGCCAGCGCGGCGGCGATGGAATCCCGGTGCGCCGGGGTGGCGATCACGACGGCCACACCGCCCGTGCGGATGGCTTCGAGCAGGTATTCGCTCACCTGCCCGACAAGCTCGTCGCCGCCGGAGTAGAACAGCACGGCATGCCCGCCCGGACCCCCACGGAGGTCCTCGGTCCCGGCAGCCACGGCAGCTCCATCATGCGGATGACGATGTTTTGACGTTTCAGGATAACGCGCTGTCACCAGAGAGGGCGCACTGCTCGCCCGGCTCGGTCGGTGCAGGCACCTCGGTGGCTTGACGACGTCAGTTATCGCCGCTACCCGCCCGGCGACTGGTAAACCAGGGCGGGGCGGGAGAATGGCTGCACAGTTGCCGGGATGGCCGAGGTGGGAATGAGCGATTCGAAGATGTCCGCCGCCAGCTTCCGCGCGCTCTACGATCGGCTGCGCGGCCAGGACCCGTGGGGCCCGGACGACCGCCGCGGCGCGCTGAACCACATCACCCCGCAGCGGGTGATCGCCGCCGCGGGCGAGGTCCGGGCCGGGCGGACGGTCACCCTCGCCGCCCCGCTGGCCCGCAGCGGGCCGGACAATCCCGAGCCGGGCGCGCGTCACATGAAGCTGTTGCCCACCGAGCCCTCCGACGTGCCGGGGGTGTCGTTCGCCGCGGACCAGATCACGATGAGCGTGCACGGCGACGTGGACAGCCACATCGACGCGCTCTGTCACGTCAGCTACCGCGGCACGCTGTACAACGGCGTGCCGGCTGGCGCGGTCACCTCGCAAGGCGCGGCCGAGCTGTCCATCGAAGACGCGCGCGACGGCATCGTCGGCCGGGGCGTGCTGCTGGACATTCCCCGGCTCCGGGGCGTCCCCTGGCTCGAGCCGGGCGAGCACGTCACCGCGGCGGAACTGGCCGCGGCGGAGCAAGCGCAGCAGGTCCGGGCCGGGCCAGGCGACCTGCTGTTCGTCCGGGTCGGCCACCGGCGGCGGCGCAGCGAGCTTGGGCCCTGGGACGTGGCGCGATCCCGCGCCGGGCTGCACCCGGACACGGCCGAGTACCTGGCCGAACGGCAGGTCGCCGCGCTCGGCTGTGACAGCAACAGCGACACCGCGCCCAGCGTCGTGGACGGCGTCGCGTTCCCCGTGCACGTGCTCGCCATCAACGCGCTGGGCCTGTACCTGCTCGACTACCTGCAGTTCGATGACCTGGCGCCGGCCTGCGAGGCGGCGGCCCGCTGGACGTTCCTGTGCGTCATCGCCCCGCTGCGGCTGCCCGGCGGCACCGGCTCCCCGGTGAACCCCATCGCCATCCTGTGACGGCCGCGGCTCACAGCAGTGAGAGTTCCGCGGTGACCGGGTCCATCCGGGCACTGTCGGCCGGGCCGACCGCGCAGCAGGTCACCGTGCCGGGCACCACCTGGGTGCGGCCGGCGTCCTGGATAAGCTCCACCGGTAGCCCGGCAGCGCGAGCCCGCCGCGCCACGTCAAGCAACTGATCGGCCGAGGCAACCTTGAGGACCACCTTGGGCTGCCCCTCGGCCAGCCACGCGGCGAAGTCCCGGCTGCGGCTGGTGGCCAGCACCGCGGCCACCGCGGCGTGCGCCACCTGCGCCGCGATCTTGCCCCGGCCCATGCCGAGGTCGGTCCGCACGACCAGCGCCAGCTTCACCGCCATGGTCACCCCGATTCGCCCGCACAGCCGACCGCCGCGGCGTAACGCTGCGGCGACATCCGGTACAAGCGCACCGCGTCCGGGTTGCTCAGCACCAGGTCGAACACCCACCGGTGGCGCACGTAGAACCAGTAGTCGGTGAGCTGCTGCCCGCCGATCTCGTAGTGCACCAGCCACGCCCCCCGCGGGCCCGGGCCCGCGCTCTCGGTCACCGACGCCGGCTGCGGCGGGCCCGGGCATTCCCGGTGCCGCCGGATGTAGGAGGCCTGGCCGATGACGGCACGGCTGCGGGCATCCCACCGCGCATACACCGGCGCATAGTCGCCGCTGTCGTAGTCGTGGTTGAACGCCGTGGCGATCCGCAGCAAGGCTGCCTGGGTCCGTGGGTCCGGCGGCAGCGGCGCCGGGGATTTCGCAGGCGGCCGGCTTCGCCGGCGCATCCCGCGATAAGCAGAACGGCGGCGGCCACGGCGGTCAGCAGAGGGCGCATAACCGGCCATCTTGGCACTCTCACGTATCAATGCCTCCTTTCGGGCCTCTTACCAGATACGGGCGGACACCCATCTGACCTGCCCGGCGCCTGCCGTGCACGCGGCACCGGCGAGAAGAAGGGAGGAGGCAATGAGTTACCCACCAGTTGCATCGGATCAGCGGGTCATCTCGTACCTGACGCTGCGGAAGGCCATCGGGCTGATCGGGGTCCTGCTGCCGTTCATCCTGGCCGGCGTCTACATGCTGCTGGCTTCGAAGATCGTCTTCCAGTCATCGGTCAGCGCCTACTACTACACCAGCATGCGAAACGTCCTGGTCGGTGGCCTCTGCGCCATCGGGGTGTTCCTGTTCGCCTACCGCGGCTACGGATGGCAGGACAACCTCTGCACCAACGCGGCCGGCGTCTTCGCGGTGGGCGTGGCGTTCTGCCCCACCACGCCACCGGATCCATCGCGGGCCGCCACGGTCCTCGGCTACCTGCACCTCGCCTTCGCCGGGCTGCTGTTCTCCATGCTGGCGATCATCGCGCTGTTCCTGTTCACCAGGACGGACGGCCTAGGCGCGCGGCCCGCGGAGAAGCGCAAGCGCGACATCGTCTACCACGCCTGCGGCTGCGTGATCGTGGCGTGCCTGCTCCTGGTGCCCGTCGAGGCATTCGTCCTCGGCGAGGCGGTCGCCAGGTACCAGCCGTTGTTCTGGCTGGAGGCGGTGGCGATCGCGGCCTTCGGCGTGGCCTGGCTGGTAAAAGGCCAGGCGATACTCAAGGACAAGGGCACTCCCCCTGGCCCGGCCGATGCGGAGCACCGGCCCCGCCGGCTCGTCCCGGGTGCTGGCCGGCCAGCGCCGCTGACCGGGCTCGCGTCCGCCAGCACTCGCCAATTCGTTGCTGTAAGTTACTCCTCGATCACGAGACGTAATAGAGCGGCGATGAGGAGCGCGGATGAGAGCGGGGGCGGTTCTGGCGGGCGTGCTGCTGGCGGGCGGCGCGGTGGTGGCGAGCGCGGCACCGGCCGGGGCATCGTCCCCGGGGATCATCACGACCGTGGCGGGCGGCCCGGGCCGCGGGGTGGGCCGGAACGTGTCCCAGCTCCCGGTGGCGCTGGCCGCCGGCCCGGGCGGGACGGTCTACGTGGGCGACCTGGGCGGCGTCGTCCGGGCGCTGCACGGTGGCTCGAGCTGGGAGTCGGTCACCGCCGGGCTCGGCGGGCCGTCCGCGGGGTTCTCCGGCGACGGGCGGTCCGCGGCCAAGGCCGGGCTGAGCAATGTGCTCGGAGTGGCCGCGGACGGGGCCGGTGACGTGCTGCTCTCCGACACCGGCAACGAGCCGGATCCGGATGGTCGCGGCGGCCACAGGGACGTTCTTCGGCCAGCACATGTTCCACGGGGACATCTACACGATCGCCGGCGACGGCTCGTCCGGGTTCGCCGGTGACGGCGGCCCGGCCACCGCCGCCAGTCTGACGGCGCCCGAGGGCCTCGCCATCGACGCGGCCGGCAACGTGCTCATCACCGACTTGGACAACCAGCGAATCCGGGTGGTCGCGGCCAGCACCGGCACGTTCTACGGCCAGGCCATGACCGCCGGCGACATCTACACGATCGCCGGCGACGGCACGGCCGGGTTCGCCGGCGACGGCGGCCCGGCCACTGCGGCGGAACTGTGGGACCCGGCGGGGGTGGCGGTCGACCCGAACGGCAACGTGGTGATCGGCGACTCGATCAACGACCGGGTGCGCGTGGTGGCGGAGTCGACCGGCACGTTCTACGGCCAGGCCATGACCGCGGGCGACATCTACACCGTGGCGGGCACCGGCCAGATCGGGTTCGCCGGCGACGGCGGCCCGGCCACCGCCGCCAAGCTGGCATTCCCGCAGGAGATCGCCGTCGACGCGGCCGGCAACCTGGTGATTCCCGACTTCTTCAACCTGCGGGTGCGAGTGGTCGCCGGGAGCACTGGCACGTTCTACGGCCAGGCCATGACCGCCGGCGACATCTACACGATCGCTGGTGACGGCGGGGACGGGATCAGCGGCGAGGGCGGCCCGGCCACCTCGGCCAGCCTGGGCAGCCCCCAGGCGGTGGCCATCGACAGCGCGGGGAACGTGCTCATCGCGGTCAACGACATCCACCGGGTGCGGGTGGTCGCCGCGGCCACGGGCACCTTCTACGGCCAGGCCATGACCGCCGGGGACCTGTACACAGTCGGCGGAAACGGACAGGCGTCGCTGTCCGGCAACGACGACGGCGCCCGCAACGCCGAACTGGAGAACCCCACCGGGGTGGCCGCCGACGGCGCGGGAGACTTCGTGCTCTTCGACCACTACCAGGCCCGGTTCGTGCCGGCCAGCACGGGCACGTTCTTCGGCCGGGCGATGAACGCCGGGCACATCTACCCGGCCGCGGGCACCGGGCACGCCGGGTACTCCGGCGACGGCGGCCCGGCCAGGGCCGCGACGCTGCGCTACCCGGGCGGGGCCACCTTCGACCAGGCCGGCAACCTGGTATGGCGGATAGCGGCAACGACGTGGTGCGGGTGGTCGCCGCGGGCACCGGCACGTTCTACGGCCAGACCATGACGACCGGGGACATCTACACCGTGGCCGGCACCGGGCAGCCCGGCTACTCCGGCGACAGTGGCCCGGCCACCGCCGCCCAGCTCAACGATCCCCGGTCCGTGGCGGCCGACGGTTCCGGGAACCTGGTGATCGCCGACACCCGCAACAACCGGATCCGCGTCGTCGCCGAATCCACCGGGACGTTCTACGGCCAGGCCATGACCGCCGGGGACATCTACACCGTGGCCGGCACCGGCGAGCACGGCGACTCAGGCAACCGCGGCCCCGCCACCGCCGCCCGGCTCACCGGGCAGGCCGGCGTCACGGCCGACGCCGCGGGGAACCTGGTGATCGCCGACACCGGCAACGACCGGATCCGCGTCGCCGCCGAATCCACCGGGACGTTCTACGGCCAGGCCATGACCGCCGGGGACATCTACGGCGTGGCCGGCACCGGCCATCCCGGGTACTCCGGTGACGGGGGCCGGGCCACCGCCGCCCAACTGGCGCTGCCCGGCGGGGTGGCGGTCGACGCGGCAGGCAACCTGGTCATCGCCGACACCAGCAACAACCGGATCCGGGTGGTGGCCGAATCGCGTGGCACGTTCTACGGGATGGCCATGAGGGCCCACCAGATCTACACCGTGGCCGGCACGGGCACGCCGGGCTTCGGCGGGGACTCGGGCCCCGCCACCGTCGCCCTTCTCGCGCGGCCCGGCGCGGTTGCCGTGGATCCGGCGGGAGACGTCCTCGTCGCCGACACCGGCAATAACCGGATCCGGCAGGTCGGCGGCTGACCGCGCGGCCGGGTACCTGTGCCATGGCCGGTGAGACCATGGGCGGGTGCCCGGTGACGACATGGACTGGCCCGAGGTCGCCGCGCGGCTGGCGGCGTCACGGAACTACCGGCTCGGCACCACGCTGCCGTCCGGGAGCTAGCGCAACCGGACCGGGCCGCCGTGGCCGAGCACTGCCGCGACCGCGGCCAGCACGGCCACGCCGGTGACCGCCACGGTGACAAGCAGCAGCCTTCGTGATCGCGTCTCCGGCGGGGTCTTCGCGCTGACGTAGCGGCCCAGTGCCCAGATCACCGGGGTAACCGCCGAGCACAAGCAGGCCGGCCACGGGCTCGCCGCGCAGCATGGCCAGGCCGACCGCGCCGAAGGCGATCGCGGTCCGCGCCCAGGCGAGCCTGGTCCGTTCCGCGGCGGTGCCCGGGGACAGATCCTCGGGGTCCTCGGGCAGCGCCGCGGCACCCGGGGAACGGTCCTCTGGCCGGCCGGGCAGCACGCGGCGCCCCTACCGGACGGCCGAGACGAGCAGGACCACCGCGGACAGGGCGGCGACACCGGTGATGGTGCCTACCAGGATCTTGGGCAGCACCGACTGCGGCATCGGCTCACTGCGGCGCAGCGCCGTCTGGGTGCGGCGCCATTCCAGGTAGGCGGTCACCGACACGATCGCGCCGAGCACGATCAGCGGGACGCCGAGCGCGTGGCGCCCCCACGGGACGCCCGGAAACGGCGGCAGCAACTGGACGATGCCGAGCCCGGCCACCACCAGCGCGAGCGCGGTCCGGTTCCAGGCCAGGAACGTGCGCTCATTGGCCAGGGTGAACCGGACGTCCGGCTCCGCGCCGCCCGGTTCGCCGGGCTTGCTCTCCTGGTGCTCGTCGTGGCTGCTCGTGGCTCCTCCCCCACGCCGCCGTTTGCCTGGCGCACCAATGGTGACAGGTGCGGGCGGCAGCGGTGCGGCCAGCGCCGGCTTGCCAGCCACGGCTCCGGGGCGGGGCTGATCCCGCCGCCGCTGCGGCGGGATCAGCCTCGCGGATCAGGCTCCGGGCGTGTGGTAGGCCATCAGCGGCACCCACCGGACCTTGGGCATCGTGGTCACCCCGCCGGCGGCCAGCGCCGCGCCAAGCCGTCCGTCCAGGAACGCTGCCTGGTCCTCGCGGGAGTTCCACACCTCGATGACGATGAGCGTGCCGTCGTCGTCGGCACCGGCGGCGTGCGACAGCAACCCTGGCGGCCAGTCCCCCTCTCCCGTGTGCATGTCGATGCCGAGGTGCCCGTTAACCGAGGCGTAGTCGGCTTCCGTCACCCCGCTGAACTCGAGAATCAGTGCTTCGGGCATGACAACTCCATTCTGTGATCGGCCCGAGAGCGAGGGAAGGTGCGAATCCGCCGTGCCGCCCCCCGGTTCCCCCCCGGAGCACCCAACCGGTCCCGTCGCATTTACCGGGGCAACTGAGCTTGACCCCGGCTTTGCTTACGGCGTTGGCCCGATCATGCCACCCGGCCGGGCCGCACGCACCCCTGGCGGTCGCCGCCACGACCTGGTTCCCGGCCGCCCGCCATCGGGTGGCCTAGGGTGAACCTGCCATGACCTACGCCAAGGATCCGCGCGTCGACGCCTACATCGATGACCTGCCCGGATGGCAGCAGGTCATCTGCCGTCAGGTCCGCGACCTGGTCCACGCCGCGGACGAGGAGGTCACCGAGACCATCAAGCGCACCCGCCAGCCCTACTTCGTGCTGGCGGGCAACATCTGCGCGCTGCTGGCGGCCAAGGACCACGTGAACGTGTTCCTCTACGACGGCGGCATCGTCCCGGACCCGGACGGCATCATCACCGGCGGCCACGGCAACAAGACCGCCCGCACCGTGGCCGTCCGCCAGGGCGAGACCATCAACGCGCCCGCCCTCAGCGCGATGTTCCGGCAGATCGTCGCGAATAACCGGGCCGGCGGCTGGCGCAAGCTCAAGAACGGCTGAGCCGCGGCCCCTGGGGGCCCGCGCCGAGCAGCCGACCCGGAACCGGCTACGGCAGCCCGCCCTGTGCGCGGTCCGGCCCGGCGCCGGGGTAATCTACGTCGAGCAGGTCAGCTAAGGCGACTCCGCGTCCTGGCGGCGCGGTCGGATACGGTTGGCCGGCAACGTCGTCGTGGTCAGCGCGGAGTACGGCCCCGCGCTGTTCGGCGCCGACCCCGATACCCGGCAAGCCTGCCCGCGTGATCGCTGCGGGTTCGCGATGCCTCCTGGGTTGGCCGGCCAGTGTCGAGGACCCGAGCCCGGCCAACGGGTCGGTCCTGGTGGCGGCGCCGGGTCAAGCCTCTGGCGCGCCGGCGACGGTGCACGCGGTACGCTGGTGATACAACTTCTTCCTGACCGCGCTTGGCCTGGCCGCGACCGCGGCGCTCATCGGTCCGGCGTATGCGCAGCTGCCGTACCGCCACTGGGCGCGGGCCATCGCCGGACGGCCAGGGACAGGCCGACAGCGGGTACAGCCTGTCGGCCGGCTTCGGCCTCATCGACCCGGCCGGCGCGCTCGCCGAGGCGGGCAGGCTGGCGGCGCTCCGGAAGTCGGCATCCCCCGGGCCGGGAACGGTGCCCTTGTCCGCGAGCTTCGCCGGCGGGGCCGCGCCGGGCGCCATCCAGGCCGTGCACCACTCCGCCTGGAAGCTGGCGGGCTGCGCGCTGCTGATGCTGGCCGGGCTGGTGGTCCTGCTCCGGGCGCGCCGCCTGGGCAGGCGCTGGCGGCGGCGGGCCCGGCTGCCCACGGCCCAGTCGCACCGGATCGCGCACGACTGAACGCCGGCGGCCCGCGGGCCCGGGCGCCCGGTGCTCTGCGATCCTGGCTCCATGACCAAGCGAATCTGCGTCACCGGCGCCAGCGGCAGGGCGGGCCGGGTCACGGTGGCCGAACTTCTCGCCCACGGATACGACGTCGTGGCCACCGACCTGGTGCGGTCACCGCACGACCTGGGCACCGGCCTGCTGCTGGCCGACCTGACCGATCATGGCCAGGCGGTGGAGGTGCTGGCGGGCACGGACGCCGTCGTGCACCTGGCCAACATCCCGGCACCGGACATCCACACCCCGGCGACCACGTTCAACGCCAACATGGCGATGAACTTCAACGTGTTCCTCGCGGCGGCACAGGTCCGCATCGAACGCGTCGTCTGGGCGTCCAGCGAGACCACGCTGGGCCTGCCGTTCGAGGTGCCGCCCAGGTATGCCCCGGTGGACGAGGACCACTATCCGTTCCCGACGACCACCTACGCGCTGTCCAAGGTCGCGAGCGAGACCGTCGCCACGCACATCGCCGGATGGTCCGGCGTTCCGTTCATCGGCCTGCGGTTCTCCAACATCCTCGGCCCGGCCGACTACGAGCGGTTCCCCTCGTACTGGCCGGATCCGCAGGCGCGCAGGTGGAACCTCTGGGGCTACATCGACGAGCGGGACGCGGCGGCGGCCTGCCGGCTGGCCCTGGAGGCGCCCGCCGAAGGCAGCGCGAGCTACATCATCGCGGCCGCCGACACGGTGATGAACCGCTCCTCGGCCGGCCTGCTCGAGGAGGTCTTCCCGGGCGTGCCGCTCACCCGGGACGTGGGCGAGTTCGGGTCCCTGCTGGCGACCGGCCGGGCCAGGGAGGCGCTCGGTTTCGTGCCGCAGCACTCCTGGCGGGATCACCTGGCCGCGTCGTAACCGTGCCCGGCCCGGGGCCGGTGACCACACGCCCGGCATCTGCCGGGGCGGCCACCGTTGCCAATGTTTCTGATGTGGTCAATGTGCCGCTGAAAATGTTCCTAAGTAACCGTATCGGAACTTTGCGTATTGTGCCCGGCTCCTTGTCGCCGTATTGTGCCCCCAACGGGACGGTTTCCGCACGGGGCGGAAGACGGGGTACCTGAAACGGGGAGCGGGGGATGGGTACCAGCTATAACAGCTACGAGGTAGTGCTGGCTCCGGCGGCGGTCCGGTTCTTGCTGGTCCTGCGGGCCGAGGATCGAGTGCAGTTAACGGCCACGCTGCGCGCCGAGTTGCAGTACGGCCCGAACGCGGCCAAGCAGATCCGGCTGCGGTTCGCTTCGGACGGAATAGTCGATCCTGGCGTGCCCGGCGGAGTGGACTACACGGTGACTCCGCTCAGCTTTCGCGGATATACGGCCATTCACCGGCCACTGGCTCCGCACGAACTCACGCGACTGCAAAGCGAGCAAAGCCGCCCGGTGGACGGCCGCGGCTGCTACGTGTTCGACATCCTGCACGCCGAGTCGGCGTTCCGCCGCCCGCGGCTGGTCTAAGGCTGGCGTTCCGCGCGGTGCGGGGTCCCGGTCCCCTCGCCCGCGGATGTCGCCTGGTCAACCACACGGTCGAGGGATGCCGCCTGGTCGAGCGCTTCCTCCAGCGTGGTCATGCGGCCAGGTGCCTTGAGCCGGTTCTCGCCGCGCTCGATGTTTTCCAGCACGCGGGACATGTTCTGCTCGATCAGGAACTGCACCAGGCCCTTGGTCACCGGCACGACTATCACGACCAGTTCACCGTCGTGAGTGATCGCCAGGGTCTGCCCGGCTTCACCAGCCTGCTCGATCAGATGCCCCGACAGATCCCCGATGCGCACCGTGTGCACGGAAGGCTTGGCCGGCTCTGGTTCCTGCTCGGTGGCCGCTCCCGGGGGGTAGAACCCTTCGTGGATCTGCCTGAGGATTTCCTCGCTCTCGGGCGTCTGGGCCACGACCCCGCCCACCACGGTGGCGTGCAGCCGCAGGCCCGCCCGTTGCCCTTCGCCTGGCATATCGTCCAGGACGCGCATCGGCTTGCCGGTGGCCATCGCCTGCTCACCCTCGGCGATGCTCTGCTGCACGCGCGACCAGTTGTAGTCAATGAGATGTTCGAGCCAGGCCGCCGCCACGGGAATGGCGACCCCGATCAGGGCCCCGCGGTTGGTGATCGCCAGGGTATGGCCCCGCCGGGCCCGGTCAAGAAGGTCCGCCCCACGGAGGTCACGGATGCTGAGCGTTTCCAAGTCAATCCCCCTAGGGACACATCTGGGGCCACGCGCTGGCGCTGGCCCCAGATGGCTGCACAATCTGAACTTCGGCGGGCGAGGCGAACGTTACTGCGATAGGCGCCGCCGTACCCGGGAAAGGATCCCGCTGAGCCCGTTTTGCCGTCTCACTGGCCCGGGGGGCAAGTCCGGAACGGGGATCAGGCTGACGGTGAGGCTTGCGGCGTCCGTGGGCTCGTCCACCTCGACAGGAGCAATCGGGGGCCGGCTCATCTCTGCCAAGACACTTACTCCTTCCTAAAGGTCTCGCGGCCACTTTGGGTTCGGGCTCCATCGAGCCGCCCCGAGGGGTGTGCGTCGTCGCTTCCACGCGTAGCTGTCCCTTCCTCGTGCTCGTCCAGCAGCATCCTAGCGGATCCTGGCTACGTTCGATTACGTTAGTCGACAGCTTGTCGACGTACGTCGACAGACATCTACCTTACCAGGCCGCATAGTTTTCGCAAGACTCAGATCGAGCTCATCACCCCATATTTTCGCGCTAATGCGAATGCTCTTTCGAATGGCAATAGGATGCAGCACGATCGGGATCAGGCACAACCCGCTCGGCGCCTTCAGGCAACGACCTGATACATTTGCGCAGTAGGTCCATGTGAGCAGTACAACGGCGAGTGATGGGGAGGGTCGCCGATGCTGCCGACCGGAAATGAGCGTGTTTCTCCGGACGTCACGGACATCAGCTCCGATGGCCAGTTGCTGAGCTTCGCCGCGGCCGGCCAGTTGGCTCGCCTGCAACGGCGCTTGCCGGACGTCAGCCAGGGCAGGATCGCCTATGCGGCCGGCCTGGGCAGCAGCGTCCGGAGCGCGGGGCCGGTGCTTACCACCGCGATCAAAAAAGGCCTGACCGACCGGCAATTAGAAAAGCTGGACGAGATCATCGGAGCGTGCGACCCGGACGCTGAAGGGACCGGGGGGCTGTGCTCGCTGGCCGTGCGGCTGTCCGCGGAACGCCGCGACTCGAACAACCTGAGCGCGCGCATCCCGCCGGGCTGGTCCCGGAAGCTGCTCAGGGAATCTCCCGGCGGGGAGACCGGCGTGCTCGTACAGGCGTCGGCCCTGCTGTCCGCGCTGATGGCAGCGGACAAGATGGACAGGGCGGGCAAGAGCGTCACCAGCCCCCGCGACCGGTACACCGAGGAGATGGAGCCACTCGTCCGCCGGCTCACTCTGGTTTCTGTGGCGCCGCCGACCTCGCGGAACTACGACGCGCAGGTGATGCTCGGCAGCCTGGCCAGCTATGCGTTCGAGCCGATGCGTGAGCATCTGGAAATGGCGCTGCGGTTCTCCCCGATGGGGTTCCGCGTCTGGCGGGCCATCGCCAAGCTGGTCAAGCTCAACGCCGAAAGCAGCCACTCCGAGTCGCTGAAGGCCTGGGTCCAGGGGCTGATCGGCGACTCGGAAGAGCTGCGCAAGCTCAGCCTGTATGCAGGCCGGGGCCTGGACCTTGACCTGGCCATCGCCGTCCCTGCGGCGTGGTCGCCGCTGGGGGATGACTGGGTGCGCCAGGCGCTGCTGGAACGGGCACGCGACCCCGAGGCCACGATCCGGGAGCGCGGCACCGCGGCGATGGGCGTGTGGCAGCGGGCGATCACCGAGAAGCGGCCTGACCTGGCCGACACCGAGAAGGAGTTGCGCCGGCTGATCCTGGAATTCCGGGACCCCGATTCCCGGACCGACGCGCGCGCCGGGATGCGCTGGATAGCCGCGACCCTGGAGCAAGTCATCGACCAGCGGTCCGCGGTCTGCAACCAATGGCCCGATCTGGACGAGCAATGGCTGCGGAACGTGCACGAGGCAGCTCACGAGCTCGACAGGTCCAGCCTGCCCGCGCATCTGCGGCCCGGGGCGAAGAACCTGTTCCGGCACATGATCCTGCAAAATGCCGGCGTGCACCGGCGGCAGGCGATCGAGACGGTGGTGACCAGCGGCTGGACCGAGCCCATCGCCCGGGCCCTGGGATCGTTGCTGCGCAGCGAGCAGAACGAGGCGTGGCTGCGCATCCGGGCCCAGTTCGCGCTCAGCTTCCTGCAACGCCGTGACCGGTGGGTGGAAGACCAGCTCGTCCGTGCCTGCCAGCAGGCCTACCGCAAGCTGAGGCTGAACGAGACCCCCGCCGACACCGCACCGCCGCGGTCCCACATCACCGAGATGCACGCCTCGCTGTTCGCCATCGGCGACTGCTTCGGCGTCGAAGGCGCCGAGGAACGCGCGAAAAGCGCCCGCGATGCGCTGCGGGGCATCCTGACCGACCTGGCGAACCTCGACGGCGACCGGGCCAGGATCCTGCGCCGGGCCACCAGGGCCGCGGCCTACCTGCTGACCTTCACCGCACAACCGAGGAGGGGCCAGGACAAGGACCTGTCGGAGATACTGCTGGAACGGCTGGCCGGCCACCCCGACGAGGTGACCGCCCAGCTCAGCAGGTGGGCGCTGGACTTCAGGTTCGCGCCCGACGGGACGATACGGCCCCTGCTCGACGCACCGTGACCGGCCCCCCGGCCGGTGCCGCACGGGCGCGGCCAGCGTGCAGGCCAGCCGCCGGATGACCCGTCGGCCCGCCGGCCCGCACGCCGGCCTTTGATTGCTGATTTCTGCCGGTCATGGCTTTCCTTAGGATGGCGGCGCGCCTCCGTTGAGCACCCGGAGGTTGTCGCGCTGGTGGGCGCCCTCGTAGTCCACCAGCGGAGTGCGGCTGTAGTGCCCGTGGAAAGCGCGTGCCGCGCTCGCGGCCCTGCCCGGGCTGCTGCTGTCCCTGAGGCCGATGATCCGCTCCTCGCGGAAGATGCGCTCCTCGCGGCGGGTCCCGATCGAGACGATCGTGAAGATGCCGACTGCGATGCCCGCGCCGAGCACGGCGACCGCGATGATTGCGTAGGTCGCGATCATGACGGCCGCCCATTCCCCTCGGCAGCCGCCGCGTGCTCGCCGGCGCCAGCGGCCAGCGGGACTGCGAGGAGGCCGGAGCGGGCCAGGTAGCGACCGGACGGACTGCCGCGACTGAGCGGGACGGCAGCCCAGGAGTTCGCCGCGAAGGCGGTTGAGACAGCCATCGGGCCGGGCAGCCCGTGTAGCCGGTGTGTCGAGCCTGCATTGGTGTTCATGGTTGGGTCCTTTCTCTAGCTCGTTCGGCCAAGGGTCATGGCCAGAGTTCGTGGTGGCTTGGCAGCCGGCCCGGCGCCCGTCCGCCGCGTACGGCACCGCGGGTGGGTCCCGGGTACGGCCTGGCGTCCGCCGCTTCCCGCTTCTGCCAGCGGGAAGCGGCGGACAGTGCTTGCCCGGGCCACTGCCGGGGTGTCACCGGCCCGGGACAAGCTGGGTCGCCCGATCATGGCGACAGCGATATGGCCGCCCGGCGTCCCCTGTCCCAGTGGCGTGCCCAACGTCCCGGTAAGGCTGGCGGCCATCGTGTTCACCTCCTCGGACCCCGGTTAGCTAGCGGTGTCTGTCGTTACCCTGCTGTTCCAGCAGCACCTCACTGCCGCTAGAACTTGCTATCACCATCACCATACCTGCGAGAGCAACATGGATGACAAGTTGAATCAGCAGCTTTTCTACTGACATCCGCTGCACGATCCGCTAGGCTGCCCGCATGCAGCCTGATCGGCGACTGCAAGGGACAGCCCTAGAGAAGGGAGCTAGACGATGAGATGCCTGCATGAGACCGGCTGGACCCGGGCGCTGGCCGGGCCACAGCACCGCGTTCAGGAGTTTGGGCCGCAGCCGAACCGGAGCCAGCGGTGCCGTACCGGCTCTCCAGGTCTCCCCCGCCGGGGCGGTACTTGCCAGCGGCGAGCCTGGCCCGGGGCAGGTGGCCGCGGCACCGATCGTGCCCCGCAGCGACACGCTCGCCGCACGGCACAGACAGCGACGGGGCTTCGCGGGCCGCCGTTAGAAACAGGGAAGCCGGCCGGTCACACCTGACCGGCCAGCCGGCGAGGGGCCGGCCCAGCGGACGGAGCACCTTATATCTGGCCGGCCATAAGAGAGGAGGGCCATAGTCACCGCACAAAAAAGTGGCCTCCCGCCCATTGTGGGCGGGAGGCCACTTGCGTCCGCCCCGTTCCGGCCGGCGCGGCAGGCCGGCTTCAAAGAATCCGGACGAGCTGCGTCTCCCCGGTCTTGCTGTCCCTGATAAGGACGTCACGGCCGGCCCGTATCTGAGCATCGATAAACTCGTACAAGGTGATCGCACGGTTGGTTATATCGGTCTTCGACAGGGCCGTCCGCTCCTGAAGGCGCTGGAGGTCCTCCCCGGCCTTTGGAATAAGGGCGACTGTAATCCGCTCGGTCGGCTGGGTAATCCGCTCGGTGCGCCGCGGACGGGCAACATCCTCGCCTCTGGGACTTTTACCCGTGCTAGCTGTCATAGGGTGTTGCCTCCTTCCAGCTTTGCTGCTGAGCATTTCGGGCTGCTGTGTATTCCAGCGTTACTCCTGTGAGTTGCGCTTTTCTCCTGACTGAGGGTGACTGAGGTAGTTATGCGACGAGGCGGTTCACGCTAGCGCGAACCGTCCCCGTCCGTTGCGACCTAAGCCGCCCCCCGTTGTGTTCACTATAACTCAGGCTTGCATACCGTGCAAGACTTTTTTCTGTGGATGCAGCAGATCCAGAGTGCGAGCACAGCACAGCATAACTGTCGATTCACTGGGACCGAGGATGCTAGCCGAGATCCGGCGACACATTATTCCCGGCTCAGAACGCCGCCTCCCTTGCGGCTTCCGTAGGCCCGGGCCGGGCCGCTGATCAGCGACGATGCGAGCCCCGGGCGGCCACCGCGGCCAGGCCGCCCGGAGCGACGGCCTTAATGCCCGCCTTTGCTTCACAGGCATCGCCGACGCCAGCGCCGGAGCCCCGGCGGCGGCAGCCGGCGCATGCCGTCATCGGGGGGCTGCGTATCGCAAGTAATCTTTTCGCCAGCCTTTTCGTAATGCCTGCCACTCGTTTGCAGATGGAGCATGATTGCCCCAAAGAGCCCCACGCAGCAGCGAGGTTGGGAGGGGACGTGTCGGTCCAGCGTTTTGTCCGGCGCGCGCCGCCGCACCCGGCGGCGGCCGCCGTCAGCAGCCGGGCCAGCCGGCTGCGGCAGCTTGCCTCCGCGTGGTCCGGGCAGGCCTTCACCTGGACCCGCTCGTCGTGGGTGGATATCGCCTGGGTCGCCTTCGTGGCGATCAACCTGGCGGCGATGCGGCTGCTGCCCGCGTGGCAGACCGTCCCGTTCCTCGCGATCTGGGTGAGCCTGACGGTTATTTACGGCTTCCGGCTGTGGCGCATCCAGCCGACGATCCTGACCCTGGCCGCGGTCACCATTGCCACCGGCGGCATCATCGGCGTGCAGGTGCTCAAGGGCCAGCAGGACGCCGACTACCTGGCCGAGGTCCCGCTGATCGCGCTGATGTTCCTGGTCATGGTCTGGCATGGCCGCAGGCGGCTGGCGGCCACGGAGGAACGCCTGGCTGCCATGGATGAGGTGCAGCGGGTCTCTCAGGAGAACCTGCGCCTGCTCAAGCAGCAGCGCCGGTTCCTCCAGGACGCCTCGCACGAGCTCGGTACCCCGATCACGGTGGCGCTGGGCCATGCCGAGCTGATCGAGCGCGCGGTTACCAACCCGGTCGTGGCCGAGGATGCCAGGGTGGTGACCGACGAGCTGATGCGGCTGCGCCGGCTGTCCACCCGGATGCTGCTGCTCGCCTCGGCCGAAGGCCCCGACTTCCTGCACCTCACGCCGGTCCCGGTCGAGTCCGTGGTGGTGGACGCGCTGGACCGGTGGGGACACACGCCACGGCACTGGCGGCTGGGCCCGGTGGCCGAGACCACCGTCCTCGGCGACCGTGACCGGCTCGCGGTCGCGCTCGACGCCCTGCTGGAGAACGCCGTGGCGCACACCTCGCCCGGCGACCGCATCGAGGTCAGCGCACGGGTCGAAGGCGAGGCCGTGGCGCTGGCGGTGACGGACTCCGGATGCGGCATCCAGGACGCGGACCTGCAGCGGATCTTCAAGCGGTTCGCCAGAGCCGAGCCGCACCGCAGCCGGCCGAGCGGCGGGCTCGGGCTCGGCCTGGCGATCGTGCAGGCAATCGCGGAGGCCCACGGCGGCTCGGTCCGGGTGCAGAGCACGTTCGGCCACGGCTCGAAGTTCGAGGTGCTGCTGCCGCTCGCCCCGGCCGGCCCGGAATCAGCACCCAGGGACGGGCCACCCCGGCGGCCCGGTTCAGCCCGGCGACCCGATAAAGCGGCCGTCAACCACCGCCATGGCGATGAGGTCGCTGCCCCTGTTGGTGTGCGCGTCGCCGCATTTGAACAAGCTGTTAACCCTGCTTTGTAGGGCCCGATGAGCCGCTCGGGCCGATGAGCTCAGAAGCCCTGACATAGCACGCGGCGCCCTGCTTGTATTCATGGCAGGCACGCGCGGCCAGCCGGTGCACGTGGCGCAGTTGAGCGGTGGGCGGCCCGAGCGCGGAAAGCCCGGCGGAGCAGCGGCTCAGTTGCCGAGCCGTCGTAGTCAATGACACGTTGGTCACTACCCCGGAATTCGAAACCATGGCGTTATCCATGCGACCGCGCAGGGATGTCAGCCCCGTCAGCCACTGTCCGGTGCTGGCCGGCCGGACCGGCGCCGCACTGGGGGACGGCGCCGGGGCGGTGCTCGCCGGCGGCGCACCGGCCGCGGCGACCGCGCCGCTCGGAGCCGGGCCGGGGGCGGGGCGGGGCATTCGCGGCCGCGAAGACCAGCACAAACAGTGCCACGGGGGTGACGGCCCCGATGCCCAGGGTGAGGCCCACGAGCCGCTTGGCCGGCCGGGACAGGACCAGCCGTCCCGGCATCCCGGGAGCGGGCGCCGCCGCTGCCGGTGCCACATAGTCGGCCGGCAGCAGGATCTGGTGATCCTCCGGCAACGGGACCGGCTGTGCCGGCTCCTGCCCGGCCGGGGCAGGCCAGAACCCGCTGGGAGCGGGTTCGGGCCGGTCACCGAACAGGCCGGCCGGGTACACGTCGGTGAGCAGGTACCAGTAGCCCTTCATGCGCGCCCAGTAGCGCACGCTCGCCGCGATCGCCCAGTAGAGCGGCTGCGGCATCCTCCCCCGGATGAGAACGATCAGCCAGGTGGGAATCATCAGGATCGGCCCGAGGCCGTAAGCGAGGACCGTCGCAACGCACCAGGCCGGAATGATCAGGACCAGGCGGAACAAGACGGCAGCGCGATTCAGCCGCCCCGGGCTGATCGCGACGGAGACCGGGTAGTCATCGTGCTGAGACCCGATCGCCGGGTATCTGTCGGTGAGCAGCAGCAGGTACGCATACGTCTTGACCTCCCACCGCTGGTACCCGGCCAGGAACCCGGTCGCGTAATCCGGCAGGCGGCCGGTGAACAAGGCGCCGAACCATCCGGTCACCAGTATCAGCCAGGCCACATACCGGGCGAAAGTAAAGGCAGATGAGCATCGGAATGGCCAGGATGGCGCGGATCAGCACCGTGCCCCGGTTCTGCCGCGCGGGACCGGCGAACTCCACCAGGACCGGGCCCGATACCGCGGGAGCATCGCCCGGCGACGGCCACGGGAGCGCCTCCGCCTCGCCGGGGGGCTGCCCCAGGCCGCGCCGGGCCCGGCGGCGCCGTACCGCGGTCAGCACGAACACCAGCACGGCGCCGCCCAGGGCGACCAGGCCGGCCACGATCAGGACCAGCGGCAGCACCGTGGCCCGCAGGATGCTCCGTCCCACGGCCAGGTCGGTCACCGCGGCGGGATGCGCATCGCTGGTCTCGATGAGATAGGTGCCCGGATGCGTGATCGTGACGGACATGCCCGTCAGGCCCTGGTGCCCGGAGACGGCGTAGCTCTCCGGGAGACCGTGCCAGTCGCTGACCGGGACCGGCCGGGGACCATCCACCGGGCCCATGGCCACGCGCATCGACCAGCGGGCGAACGGGCCGCTCTGGCTGCCGACGGTCCAGCCGCAGCACGTGCCCCGCGTCTCGACATAAAGAACGTAGTCACCCGGCTGGGTGAAGGTGACCTCACCCCGGCCGGGGACCGGGACACGCTGGAAGTCCTGGATCTGCCGGTCCCAGGAGAACATCCCGATGACGGCGATCGACAGGCACACCGCCGCGGCCGCCAGCAGGCAGCCCGCCAGCAGGTACCAGCGCCGCGACGGGCGGATCGGATCCGTTTCCCGCGCCGATTTGCTGTTCGATCGTATTGATCATCACGCACCCCCGTGCGCCTCGTGGCGGTACACCCCCGTGAACCGCCATGGCGCCCTGCCGGGAAGCGCCCAAAACCTGCCCCGCACATTAGACGCCTGAGCAGGCCATTCAGTTGACGGATTCGGCCGATGGCGCGGTGGAACCCCGCCGACCGCCCCGGCACGGGCGGTATCAGAACCCGCCGGAGGAACGCGTTGGCGATCGGCGCCGACGCGTCGGCGCCGACGCCGCCGCCCTCGACCAGCACCGCGAAGGCCAGGTTTCCCCGGTACCCGATGAACCAGGCGTGGGACGGCGGGTTGCGGCCGGACCCGTACTCGGCCGTGCCGGTCTTCCCGTAGACCCCGGGCGGCAAGCCCACCCCGGCCGCGGTGCCGCTGGTGACCACCGCGCGCATCATCGGCCGCAGCGCGTTCAGCAGGGCGGAGCTGAGCTTGTGCGGCTGGGCTGACTGCTGCGGGGCCGGGCTGATCACCAGTTGCGGCGGCCGCCAGGTGCCGTCCTGGATGGCCGCCGCCTCGGCCGCCTGGCTGAGCGGGTTGACCAGATCGGTCCCCTGGCCGAAGGCGTCGGCGGCCATGTCCACCGGCTGGTGCGGGGTGCTGAACTTGCCGAGCACGGCGGGGATGCCCAGGGCCGGTTTCTGGTTGAACCCGAATTCCTCGGCCATCGAGTGCAGCCCCGAACCGGTCAGGTGCTGCGAGGCGAGCATGGCGAAGGTGGTGTTGCACGACACCGCGAAGGCGTTCAGCAGGCTCGTCGTGCCCAGGTGCTCGTTGTCGAAGTTGTGGAACGTGCGGCCGCCGATGTTCACCGTGGGCGGGCACTGCACGGTGGTGGCGGGCCGCAGCCCCTTCTTGGTCAGGGCCGACGCGGTGACGATCTTGAAGGTCGAACCGGGCGGGAAGATGCCCTGCAGCGCGCGGTCGAACCCGCCGGGGCGCTCGACGACGGCCAGGACCCGGCCGGTGGAGGGCTGGAGCACCACCATGTCGACCCACTTGGAGGTCGCCGCGGACGAGACCGCGTGCGAGGCGGCGAGCTGGTAGCGCAGGTCGAGGCTGGTCTGGACGTTATGGCCTGGGGTGGCGGGGAACCGCATGGCCGTCGCGTCCACCTTCTTTCCCGGGCCCTCGATCCGGATGATCAGCGCGGGCCGGCCCGCCAGCAGGGACTGGTAGGCCTGCTCGATCCCGCCCTGGCCGATCAGGTCGCCCTTCTGGTACGGCGCGCCCAGCGCCTTGGCCTGTGCCGCCGTGGCCGCGACCACGTTGCCGGTGAGCAGCGAGATGGAACCGGACTCGGCGACCGCCGTAGCCGAGCTGAGCACCGTGCCGTCGGAGGCGAGCACCTGCCCGCGGGCCGGCCACACCGCGCTGAGCACGAACCGTTCGCCGGCCCGCAGGGCCGGGTAGATGGCGGCCGGGCTCCAGCTCACCCACCAGTGCCGGTTCTGCTTGACCAGGGCCAGCTGCCCCCGGTAGGTCCAGACATGGCCGCTGGCCAGGTCGGCGGTCGCGGTGAACCCCGCCGTCGCGGACCCGCCGTTCTGCGTCACCCGGCCCAGCACCAGGTGCAGGCGGCGCACGCCGAGTTGCGTGGCTGCCAGCCGCAGCGGCCCGGCCAGCCCGCCCGCCGGCTTGCCGATGCTGACCTGGTTCATGGCCGGGTAGTCGCCCTTTTGCCAGGCGGTCAGGTAGCTGGCCGCGGTCTGCTGCGGGCTGCCCACGGTGCGCAGCAGCAGGTAACCTGCCCCGCCCGCGGCCAGCGCGAGCACCAGCACGGACACCAGCACGATGATGACGACGCGCCGCCTCCCCCGGTGCGGCTTCTCCCACTGCGCGCCGCTATCGCGGAACGGCACGATGGGATCGCTCATAGAGCAGCCTTTCGAGCATGAGCCGCCTGCGCCCCCGACCGGGCCTTCACGATAGCGGCGTTTGCCGGTGACCGGCCGCGCGCTCGGCCAAACTACCTGGCTGCGCCGCACCTAGCCGCCCCGCACGGCCGCCCGCGCTCGCGCTCGCGCCTGGCCGGCCCAGCCGGCGGCGGCTCAGCCCGCTTCCAGCTCGCCCTTCAGCCGCGCCAGGGTGGTTCGCATGCCCTCGCGGTTCGCCTCGGCCCGGTTGTTGGCGACCTTGCCGGTGAACACCCGGCCGAGCACATGCGCGCCACGGCCGCGCTGGTCCCGCCAGCTCTCGGTGACTTCGGTGCCGCCGCCGGCCGCCGCCAGCCGGTAGCTCCACCGCGACACCGGCATGCCGAACGTGGTGACGTCGAACGCGAACTCCTCGCCGGGCCGGGCGGTCACCACCTGGCAGGTGGTGAACCACACCCACGGCCCGCGCCGGTTCAGGCCCACGAACCTGGCGGGCAGGCCGTCCTTGCGCGACCAGACCAGCACGGCGAAGCACTCGGGGCTCCACCGCGCCATCCGCCGCACGTCGGAAACGGCCTGATAGGCCTCGGCGGGCGGAACGCCGACCGTGATGCTCTCTGCCACGTCGGCCAGCTGCGAATCAGCCATGCTCATGCCACCCTTGGGGACGGTGTCAGCCCGCTGACACCGGTAGGTGCGCCGGCCCGCGGAGGTTGATCCGGCCATTCCACACCACGTCGCCGTCGAGCGCCAGGCCCGGGAACCGGGCGGCGAGGCGTTCAAAGGCGATGCAGGCCTCCAGCCGGGCGAGCGATGCGCCCAGGCAGTGATGCGGCCCGGCGCCGAACGACACGTGCTGCCGCGCGTTCTCCCGGCGCAGGTTCAGCTCGGCCGCGTCCGGGCCCCAGAACCGCTCGTCCCTGTTGGCCGAGCCGAGGCTCGCCATGACGAACGCGCCCGCGGGGATGGTGACGCCGCCCACCGTGACCGGTTCCAGGGTGATCCGCCTGCTCGCCTGCACCGGGCTGTCGTAGCGCAGCAACTCCTCGACGGCGTTGCCCACCAGGGCCGGGTCATCACGCAGCAGCGCCAGCTGGCCGGGGTGGCGTAGCAGCGCCAGGGTGCCATTGGCGATGAGGTTGACCGTGGTCTCGTGCCCGGCGATGTACAGCAGCAGCGTCTGCGCGACCAGCTCCTCGTCATCGAGCACGTCACCGTCGTCCTCGGCGTGAATGAGCGCGGTGAGCAGGTCGTCGGCCGGGTTGGCCCGCTTCCACGCGATCATCTCCGCCGTGATCCGCCTCAGCTCGTCGTCGGCGGCCATGATCGCCGCAGCCAGCTCCGGGTCGGCGACTGGTTCCAGGGAGCGGACCAAGGTGCCAGACAGCTGCCGGATCCGCTCGTGGTCGGCGGGCGGCGTGCCGAGCATCTCGGCGATCACCCGGAACGGCAGCGGGAACGCGAGCGCGTCGATCAGGTCCACCTGTGCCCGCTCGGCCATCGCGTCGAGCATGCCGTCCACCAGTTCGGTAATCCGCGGCCGCAGCGCCTGGATGGCCCGCGGGGTGAACGCCTTGGACACCAGCCTGCGCAGCCTGGTGTGGTCCGGGGGGTCCCGGTCCAGCATGGACAGCGCGGCCCGCGGTGACTCGGCCCCGCCGAACAACTCCGCACGCATCTGCCGCAGCATGCTGTCCTGCGCCAGGTTGTCGTCCTCGACGGACAGGCTGGCCCGGAGCAGCCAGGACACCTCGTCATAGCCGGTGAGCAGCCAGAACCCGAACGGGTGCTCATACACAGGCGCCTGCGCGCGCATCACCGCGTACTGCGGGTAAGGGTCGTCGGTGAAGCCGGGCGCGAACGGGTCGAACAGGGGCGGGGGCAGGGTTTCGGTCACGATGGGGCTCCTTGCCTGCGTTGAGAAGCGCCGCCCGGGTGTCGCTGATCTAGCGGGCCTGCCCCAGCGGCCCTCCAGGCCGGGCTCAGGCGGGAGCTTGAGCCGGGCCTACTGCTATTCAACATACTCTGTGACTCTCACATACTCCGTGTATGTCACTATACTCAGCGCATGACCGAGGTCGTCAAGAGCCGCCGCGAGATGTACTCGGAGGCCACCAGGGCGGCGCTGCTCGACGAGGCGACCGCACTGTTCGCCGAACGCGGGTACGCCAGGACCTCGCTTGAGGACGTGGCATCCGCGAGCCAGGTGACCCGAGGCGCCGTCTACCACCACTTCGCCAGCAAGCAGGCCCTGTTCGAGGCCGTGCTGCAACTGCAGGAAGCCCGCGCGACCGAGGCGATCGCCGCGGCCGCGGCCGTGCCGGATCCGTGGGATGCGGCGATCCTCGCGCTGAACGCCTACCTGCAGCAGTGCTGCGACCCGGTGTACGGCAGCCTGGTCTGGCTGGAGGGCCCCGCCGCGCTTGGCTGGCGCCGCTGGCGCGAATGCGAGCGGAACTATGCGTACGGGCTGGTCGAAGCGCTTCATCCGGGACCTGGTCGACGGCGGTTACCTGGACGGCAAGGGCTTCGACACACTGGTCCAGTTCTCCTTCTGGATGCTCGGCGGCGCTGGTCTCGCCGTGGCGGAGGCACCGCCGCAGGACAAGCCGCGGGTGCGCGACGAATGGGGCCGTCTCATCGGCCAGACGATCGGTTCGCTCCGGATCCGGTGACTTCCTGACAGGCTGGGCGTCACGGCCGTTTTGCCCGTAGGTTTCCGGGTAGCGGTGGCGCGCAGGACTGTCGGAGGTGGCGCATGATAAGGCGCAGGGCGACGTGGCTGCTGGGTGTGGTCGGGCTGGCCCTGCTGGGCGCGGCCGCCGCCCGGGTTATCTACACCAGCTCCGGTGCCGGGATCGTCACCCTCCTGGTCATCGGCGCGGTGCTGCTCATCAGCCCGTTCGTGATCGCCCGGGTGGAACGGCTGTCGCTGAACTCGAGCGGGTTCGGGCTACAGCTCACCCGCGAGCTTGCCGATGCAGGCGCGCCGAACACGGCCCGCATCCTCGAGCACGCCGACATCGGCAGGTTCGCCGAGGCCTATGCCGTCGTCCACGGCGACCTGGAGGACCTGCGGTACGAGGCCGCCCGGTCACATCTGCAGGACCTGCTGATGCAGCGGTCCGCCACCCTGGCCCGCCAGGAGAAGTTCGACCCCGCCGAGGTACGGACAATCTTCACGAACGCCTCCCCGGCCGCGCGCGCCCTGGCCCTCGGGCTCATGAAGGGCGACCCGTCGCTGGCCGACGGCGCCACCATCCTGGCGGCGATTGCCGACCCGCGCTCGCCGAGCGAGCAGACCCAGGGGCTCGAGCTTGCCAAGCTCTGCTGGCCGCAGCTTTCGAAGTCCTACCGCAGCGCGATCCAGTCGGTCATCGCCGACAACGCCGCCGGTGACTCCGACAGCAACCGCCGCCGCATGGCCGCCGAGGTCCGCGCCCTCCCCGTCACCTGACCGCTCCCCCGCACGGCACCCGCCCTTCCCGCCGGCTTCATGATCGCGGGCACTTTTCGGCGAATAACGCCCAAAACTCCCCGTGATCATGGTGGCCAGCTCGATCGGTCCGGCGTTAGAGTGCCCGCAGCGGCGGGCGGCGGGAGGTCGCATGGACTGGGGCGGATCACCAGCGGTGCGGGCGCTGCGGCAGGCACAGGCGGTGGCGGCGTATGCCCGCCGCACCGGCTGTGGCATCGACGAGGCCGCCGACGCACTGACAGACCAGGACCGCGCAGAACAAGACCGCGCGGCCCGGGCAGACCTGAGCAGGGCCCGGGCAGACCTGAGCGGGGCCCAGGCAGACCTGAGCAGGACAGGCACCGGCCGGGCGGCAGACCGCACCGGCGTCTCCCGGCGCACCCTGCTCGGCGGCGCGGGAGCCGCCGCCCTGGCCGCGGCGGTTCCCGCGGGACTGCTGCGCCCGCCGCGCGCATCGGCCAGCCGCGATCCGCGCGTGGCGATCATCGGCTCGGGTATCGCCGGGCTGGGCTGCGCCTACCGGCTGTGGACCAGGCACGGCATCCGCAGCGACGTCTACGAGTACAACGCGGTCCGGCCCGGCGGGCGCATTTTCACGCTCCGCGGCTTCTATGACGGCGGGCAGTACACCGAGCAGCACGGGGAGTTCATCTCCAGCGAGCACGCCGAGGTCCGGTGGCTGGCCGCGAGGTTCGGCCTGCACCTGGACAACGTCAATGCCTACCCACCGCACACCCGCGCACAGGACTACAGGTTCCGGTTCGACGGCCGGTTCTGGCCGCAGGCCGCGCTGAACCGCGACTGGCACGAGTGGGGCTGGCGGCTGTTCCACGACGCCGCGGTCCGCAAGGCACCCTGGCCCACCTTGTACGACAAGCACACGGCCTGGGGGCGCCGCTGGGACCATATGCCTGCGACCGAGTGGATCGAGCGCTACATCCCCGGCGGCCTCGACGGCGACTTCGGCGCGCTGTGCGTGTCGGTCCTGCTGGACGAGTACGGCGGTCAGGCCGCGCAGCAGTCCGCGCTGAACCTGGTCTACCTGCTCGGCCTCTACGACAGCTCGGCCAGCGGCCTGCAGCCGAAGGGCTCGCCGCAGCTATCCGGCACCGACGAGAAGTGGCACATCCGCGGCGGCAATGACCAGCTCATCTCGGGGCTGATCGAGCGCCTCCCGGCCGGCACGGTGCACCTGGGCGAGCGACTGGCGGCCGTGCGCGCCCGCGGCCACGGCAGGTATGCGATCACGCTCTCCAACGGCCAGAGCACTTCGGATCAATACGCAGACCACGTCGTACTCGCACTCCCCTTCACGAAACTGCGCGACGTCGAACTGTACGGAATCGAACTACCGGCGCGGCAACTCCGGGCCATCAGAGAAGAGCCGATGGGGGCCAACGCGAAGATCGGGCTGCAGTTCTCCAGCCGGGTCTGGAACACCGACCACTGGACCGGGAACCTGTACACCGACGGCGTCGTCCAGGGCGGCTGGGAGACCACGGTGGACCAGCCGGGCGCCCCGGGGATCCTGATCGCCCTGCCGGGCGGCGAGGTCGGCTCCGCGCTGGGCCCGCACTATGGCCTGACGTCGTACCAGGGGCCCGCGCCGGACCGGATGGTCCGGGACTTCCTCGGCTGTTTCGAGCGGAATTTCCCCGGCGCGATCCGGGCCTACAACGGCAAGGCGTACTACGCCTGGTCGGCCGGGGACCCGCACACCGGCGGCGCCTACTCCTACCTCAAGACCGGCCAGTACACCGGCTTCAACGGGATCCAGAGCCGCCGCCACGGCGGCCTGCACTTCGCCGGGGAACACACCTCGGTGAACTTCCAGGGCTACATGGAGGGCGCGCTGCGCAGCGGCTACCGGTGCGCCGCCGAGATCACCGGCCGGTAAGCACCGCTCAGGCGGTGCGGCGGGCCGCGCCTGGGCGGAAGCCGTGAGGCTGAATACAACGGCAGTGGCCGCCGTTACTACTGCGAAAATTTGTGTGCGCATGTGGCGGACTTCTTTCCTTTCTTTCTTGGCTGTTATCCGCCGGGGCAGACGGAACGTATGCCCAGGCCAGAGCCCGTGGCAATACGCGAAGACGAGTGTTACGGCGCGGCATTCCAGGTTGCAGTGATGCCTTAACCTGGCGTTCAACGAGCCTGGCCGCTGCCGGGATTCGGCGATCACGTTCTGCGGTTGCCGGGTCCGGGCATGTGGGAGACGGCCTGCGGTGTGGTTGGACCAGTAGGGCGCGGGGAACGTGGTTGACACGGGCAACGTGACTGCCACGGGCAACGTGGCCTGGAGGCGCGGAACGATGACCTTCTCCCCCATCATCAGCGCGGCCGGGACCGTCCCGGATTCGGCCGCCGCCGATCCGGCCGGTGCCGCCGCCGATCGAGCCACTGCCGTGCCCGATCCAGCCGTCACTCCAGATCCCGGCATCAGCTCCGGCCAGCCCGCGGGGCCTGGGACGGATACCAGTCCGCCGGTCGCCGCGGGGCATGGGACGGATACCAGTCACGCCGGCTCCGCCACCGGCCATGGGAGCTACTCCGCCGACCAGCCCGACTCCGCCGCCGAGCAAGGGGGCTACTCCGCCGACTATGCCGACACCGCCACCGATTCCGGTCAGGCGGACGAGGCCGGAACCGCCTGGCCGCACCAGTCCTTCCTGGAACTGGGAGCGCTGCCGACCGCGGCGCCCTGCGCCAGGCTGCACAGCACGCTGGTGCTGTGGGAATGGCAACTGGGCGCGCTGGTGCGCACGGCCGGCCTGGTCGTCTCCGAACTGGTGGGCAATGCCGTCCAGGCATCGGCGGGCCTGACAGGCAGCCGTTTTGCCGGGCACTGGACGCCCGGGACCCCTCCGGTCCGCATGTGGCTGTCTGCGGACGACCACCGTGTGGTGATCCAGGTCTGGGACGGCAGCGACCGGCCACCCGTACCCCAGCCGGTGGAGCCCGAGGCGGACAGCGGCCGCGGGCTGCTGCTGGTCGGGGCGCTCAGCGCGGAGTGGGGTTGCTACACGCCGGAGAAGTCAAGCGGGAAGGTCGTGTGGGCGGTGATCACCGGCTGACCGGGCACCGGCCTGCCTCGGCCCGCACACGGTCCGGCCAGCGCGGCCGGCCCCTCAGGCCTTGCGGCCGATCCCGCCGTAGTTGGCGATGTCGCCATCGGGAACCGGGCCTTCCGGGCCCGGCCGCCACCGGTGCAACTGGACCAGGCCCGGCTCGACCAGGTCAAGACCGGGGAAGAAGCGGCTGACCTGCTGGTACGTGCGAAGTGTCACCGGGTCCGCCATCAGCGGGTTGATCCGGTTGGTCGCCGTGCCGACCTGGCTGGCGTGGATGTCGCTGGCCGGGTGCGCGATCACCAGGTAGCTGCCCGGCGGCATGACATCGACCAGCGCGGCGACGATCCCTGCGGGGTCGTCGGCGTCGGGGATGCAGTGCAGCACCCCGATCAGCAGGATGGCGAGCGGCGAGCAGAAGTCGAGGATCTCCGCCGCCTGCTCGCAAACCTTGCCGGTGTCCCGCAGGTCGGCGTCGACATAGTGGGTGGCACCCTCCGGGCTGCTGGTGAGCAGAGCACGGGCGTGCGCCAGCACGATCGGATCGGAGTCCACGTACACCACGCGCGACTCAGGTGCCGCCCGCTGGGCGACCTCGTGGGTGTTGTCCGCGGACGGCAGCCCGGTCCCGATGTCGAGGAACTGCCGGATGCCCGCCTCGGTGACCAGGTACCGGACGGCCCGGCCGAGGAACGCCCGCTGGGCGCGGACGCTGGCACGGATGGTCGGGTATGCGGCGATGACCTCTTCGGCGGCTTCCCGGTCGGCCGCGTAGTTGTCCCGCCCGCCGAGCCAGAAGTTATAGACCCGGGCGATGTGCGCCACGCTGGTGTCGAACGTGTCCGGCTCCGCGCCGGAAGGGGTGTCGTCGGGGTTGCCGGGCACGTCGTATGTCCTCACGGTGGGTCGGGACAAAGGGGCTGCCGCCAACCCTAGCCGGAGGGACCGCAAGCCCTGCGCGCTGCGGGGATACAAGGGCTGATGTCACAAGCTCCATAGCCGTGCTGTCTCGTCGTCACTGGCGGTGGCAAGCAGGGTGCCGTCCGGGCTGAACGCCACCCCAACCACCGCCGCTTGGTGGCCGGTGAGGGTGCGTATGCACCGCCCGGTGGCCACGTCCCAGACCCCCGCTCTCCGGTCGCCGCTGGTCGTGGCAAGCAGCGCACCGTCCGGGCTGAACGCCACACCGCGCGTAGCGTTTCGGTGGCCGGTGAGGGTGCGTATGCACCGCCCGGTGGCCACCTCCCAAAGCCGTGCTTTCGCGTCGTAGCTGGCGGTGGCGAGCAGGGTGCCGTCCGGGCTGAACGCCACCCCAACCACCGCCGCTTGGTGGCCGGTGAGGGTGCGTATGCACCGCCCGGTGGCCACGTCCCAGAGCCGCACTGTCTCGTCGTAGCTGGCGGTGGCGAGCAGGGTGCCGTCCGGGCTGAACGCCACCCCAACAACCGCCGCTCGGTGGCCGGTGATGGCGGCGGATGCCCCGCGCCGAAGGCCACGCCGCGCATAGCGTCAGGGCCGTCTGCTGCAGCCCGTGGCCACCTCCCAAAGCCGTGCTTTCGCGTCGTAGCTGGCGGTGGCAAGCAGGGTGCCGTCCGGGCTGAACGCCACCCCAACCACCGCCTTTTGGTGGCCGGTGAGGGTGCGTGTGAGCTGGCCGGTGGCCACCTTCCAGAGCCGCGCTTTCGCGTCACCGCTGGCAGTGGCGAGCAGGGTGCCGTCCGGGCTGAACGCCACAGCCGCCACTGGTCCCATCTGACAGGCGAAGCCGCTTATGAACCGTCCAGTGGCCGGGTCCCAGAGCCGCGCTGCCCCGTCGTAGCCGCTGGTGGCGAGCAGGGTGCCGTCCGGGCTGAACGCCACCCCAATCACCGCCGCTTGGTGGCTGGTGAGGATACGGACGTCGTGGTGGGGTGCTGGTGCGATGGTCCGGTGGCCGGATGTGGGGGTGGCTGGGGGGTGAATTCGGGAAGGGCTAGGTGCCGAGCTGGTGGCAGCACTCCCGGGTGGTGGGTTAGGCGTGATGCTGCGGTTCTGCGCTGTCCCCTGAGCAGGAAGGTGTTGTTCAAGGAGTCGTTGGATGGTGATCACGAGTCGGGTGACTCCCACGTCGCGATGCTGGCCGAAGAGGTCGACGCGCTGGATCGATGCGAGTGTGCGGCCGCCGCCTCGGTCATAGTCGGGCACCGGGCAGTCGTCGAACCGGACGGGAATGAGCCATGGGTCGCCTGGGCGCCGCCGTCGCAGCTGCTCTATGGCCAGGAGAAGTTCCTCGTTCTGGTAGCTGGTAGCGCGGGCGGCGCTGCGGCTGGAGAAGCAGGCGAGGAAGACGAGCGCGTTGTCGGTGATCGCCCGGCGGATCTTCAGGCGCCAGTCCTCGCCGGGCCACAGATCGGCGGTGTCCCGCCAAACGGAGATTCCAGCGGCTTCGAGATTCCGTTGCAGTTCGTCGACGCGGTCCGAGTCCTCCCGCACGTAAGAGATGAAGGCGTGCCCGGAAGGCTTTTCCACAGTGGGGCAGCTTATTGGACAGTGGGCTGTCTTGACGGGCGGTCGACGGGCCGGTGACTGCCGTCCCCTCATGGCGGCCCTTATTTCTCATGACACCTTCTATGGGCACCAGGCCCACATTCATCCCGATGCAGTGGGTCACCTGCGAACGCCGCCGACAGACGCAGGCCCCCGCTTCCGCGGGGGCCTGCGTCATCAGGGCAGACGGGCCGGCTCACCGGACCAGCTCCGGCTCCTCGTCCGCCAGCGCGGCCACCGGCTCGGCCTGCGCCACGGCGGGCGCGTCCGCTCCGGCGGTGGCGGCGCCTGGCGGTGACGGCCGGCGCCTTGCGCAGCCGGGGAAGGGCCAGGGCGATCGCGGCGGCGACGGCCACCGCAGCGGCACCCACCCAGACCGCCGACGACATGCCGGAGACGAACGAGGCACTGGTGGCGTACCCGCCGCGGGCCGAGAACACCGCACCGAGCACCGCGATGCCGAACACCCCGCCCAGTTCGCGGATCGCGTTGTTGGCACCGGAGGCGATGCCCTCCTCCTCGCGCCGCACCGAGCCGAGCACGACGTTGGCGACCGGAGCGAAGAACAGCGACATCCCCACACCGGAGACCACGAACGCGGGCACCAGCGTGGCGTAGGCCACGGTCGGGCTGCTGACCGCGGCCAGCCAGCCGAGGCCGATCGCTTGCAGGGCCAGCCCGGTGACCAGTAGCGGCCTGCCGCCGATCCGGTCCGACAGCGTGCCCGCGATCGGGGCGATGAGCACGGGCATGGCGGTCCACGGAAGCGTGCGGATCCCGGCCTCCAGCGGGCTGTAGCCCTGGACGACCTGCAGGAACTGGGCCAGCAGGAAGATCGAGCCGAACATACCGAAGAACATCAGCAGCGACGCGGCATTGGTGATGGTGAACCCGCGGCTGCGGAACAGCCGCAGCGGCAGCATGGGCTCGGGAGCCCGGGTCTCCCAGATCAGGAACGCCGCCACGAGCAGGGCGCCGATCACCATCGGCGGCAGCACGGTCATGCTGGTCCAGCCGTGGTCGTTACCGCGAACCACGCCGAGGACTATGCCGAACAGGCCCAGGCTGGCCAGTGCCACGCCGCGCAGGTCCAGCCGGGTCGCCGGACCGTAGCTCTCGGTCAGCCGCGCCCACGCCACGGGCAGCAGCGCGATGCCGATGGGCACGTTCAGCCAGAAGATCCACTGCCAGGAGGCACCCTCGACAACGGCCCCGCCGACCAGCGGCCCGATGGCGATGGCCAGCCCGCCGACCGCACCCCAGGCGCCCAGCGCCAGCCCGCGCCGGGCCGGCGGGACCGCGGCGGACAGCAGGGTGAGCGTCAGCGGGACGAGGATGGCCGCCCCGACGCCCTGGACCGCGCGCGCGGCGACCAGTTCGCCGATGCCCGAGGCGAGCGCGGCGGCGGCCGAGCCCGCGGTGAACAGGCCGAGGCCGATAACGAACATCCGGCGGCGGCCGTACCGTTCGCCCAGCGTGGCGCCGGTGAGCAGCAGCACGGCGAACGTCAGCGTGTAGGCGTTGACCGTCCATTGCAGGCCTTCGAGCGAGGCGTGCAGATGCTCCCGGATCGAGGGCAGCGCCATGGTGACCACGAGGTTGTCGAGCGATGCCATGAACAGTGCGACCGACGTGATCACGAAGGTCCAGATGCTCCGGCGTTTCGTGCTCATCTTTCGCCTCCTAATTAAGTGAGTAGTCACTAACTTTGTGGTCGAAAAAAAGGGGTCGTGCAGCTCCGAGCAGGCCGACCCAGGAGCGGGCTCATCTTCGGGGAACCGGGGCCAGCCCGGCCGCCGGGGCTGCCTGCACCAGGAGGTCGTCATCGGGACCTGGCCTCGGGCACCAGCTGGTCCACCGCTCATCGACGGCGGGCAGGTCCATGGCCGCGGCCACGTTCATCAGCATGCCCATGGCGAAGAACGCGACGATCCGGTCGAAGGGCAGCCCGGACAGCCGCTCCGAGAGGGACCACAGCCGCTTGAATCCGGCGCGGGTGGCGGCCCGGATTTCCAGGTCCTCACACGCGGCGTAGGCGTGCATCTGGAGCAGTAGCAGCGTCCGGTCGTCCAGCAGCCGCTCGTACTCATCGCCCATCGCCTCGAGCGCTTCCTCGCCGGTCTTGTCCCCCGCGGCGGCGATGAACGCCTCCTCGATGCGCTGGTAGCACCGCTCCACCAGAGCCAGGAACAGCGCCTTCTTCGTGGGGAACAGCCGGAACAGGTAAGGCTGGCTGATCCCGGCCCGGCGGGCCACGTCCTCGGTGGAAGTGCCGGCCAGGCCGTGAAGGGCGAACTCGGCCACCGCCGCTTCCAGCACCGACTCGCGGCGCTCCGCGGCGGGCATCCGCACTCCGGTCCGTGTCATGAGACCTAAGTTAGTAACCACTCACTACCTTTGTCAACCCCGGCCGCCACCGGCGCCGTTGCCGATGGCGGCGATGGTGTAGGCGCTGGCAATGGTCTGGGTGATCGAGCCACCGATGGAGTCGGACGCCGTCACCCTGAGGTCCGGGCTGGTGAGCGCCGCGGACGCGGGGTTCGGCCAGGTCGCCGTGTACCGTCCGTCAGAACCCCTCACGGTCGCCCGCCGCCAGGACCTTCCGCCGTCGAATGACACCCATACCGCCGCCGACCTGATGGCGGCGTGTGAGCCGACGCCGTCGTAGCTCAGATGACCGACCCGGAGGTGCAGCACCTGCGTTGCCGCGTTGCTGGTGTTGGCCTCGCTGGTGGCCAGCTGATAGCCGAGCGTCAGCGCGGGCAGCATCCGGCACGGGGTGGCCGCCGACTGCCCGGAGCAGATGTCTGCGGCGGGAAGCGCGGGCCCGGCACCGGGCATGTACCGCATAGTCAGTTCGGTATGGCTCTGGTTGGACTGGCTGAACCCCGCATCGTGGGCCAGGCTGACGTTCAGCACCGCGCGGTAGCTGGCCGCACCGGCCGGGACGTGCACCGCGGCACCGCTCGCCTTGCCGAGGCTCACCAGCTTGGTGCCGTTGCGGTAGAGCGTGAAGTGAGCGTACGGCTGCAGACGCTGGTCCTGGACGGGCGGCACGAAATGGCTCGGATCGCTATCGCCGAGCGAACTGAAGTTCAGCGACAGGGTTCGGCCCGCGGTGCAGGCCTGGCACTGCCAGGGCCCGCTGTGCTGGCCAAGGCCGGCCGCGAGAGGCCCGTGCGCCCAGTCCACCGAGTAGCTGTGCCCGGCCAGGAACGTGCGCGGGTCGGCAACCAGGAAGGTGGAGTTGGGTGTCTGGACGGCCGACACCCACTGGTCGCCGCTGGCGGTACCGAGGTAGACGGTCAGGTTGCCAGGCATGTCCGCGACCTGCGGAGCGGAGAAGTTCACCAGCGCCGAGACATTGCTGTACCCGCCGCACGCCGTTGCGGGGTCGCAGGGTTCCTCCATCCAGAGTCCCAGACCGGGCGAGAGGTTGTCGGTGAAGAAATGCTCGTGGATGGCCGCGACCTGGCTGCTATGCACCACGAAGTGCTCACTGGGCGGAATGTCGGGGAACCCGAACGCTGTGTCGTACCAGTAGCGGCCACTAGATGCCGCGCCGGACCAGCGCTCCAGGTAACGCAGCTGACCGACCTTGGGCGCGGGCTGCGGGCTGATGTAGGTGGGCAGCATGTAGGGCGGCGCAAGGATCAGCCCGGTTCCGGTGCCTCCGCCTGCCTTGCTGCCACGGAAGAACACGGTCTCCAGTTCCTCCCCGCCCGCCGGGCGGGGAGTGGCGACCGAGATCGGCGAACTCGCGCTGCGTTCCGCAACGGTCACCGTGGCACCCGCCGCGGTGACCCGGAAGTCGTCCCGGACGACACAGTGGAAGGCCACGGCGTTGCCCTTCGCATTGAAGTCCACGAAGAGCGCGAACAAGCTGTAATCGCCCGCCGGGACGGTGACCCGCGCAGTGCCGTTCACCGACAGTGGTGCCGGGTCCAGGCCCGCGTTGTCGGTGTTCATCAGCACCACATTCACGTTGCTGGCTGGCTGGCCGGCCAGGCCCGTCACCTTGAGCCGCAGCGTGGGCTGCGCGCGCGCCGCCCACGCCGCTGGCCGCGTACCGGACGCGAGCGCCCAGCCGGCGTGCGGCACAGCCACGGCCGGCACGGTGTAGCGGTGCCCGTCCGTCTGTTCCCACAGGACCGCCCGGCTGCCAGCCTCCGGCCGTTGCAGGTATCGGCCGGTTGCTGAGGCGGCAATGGCAGGCGACCCGGAGACGGCCAAGGACCTCAGCCGGGACGGAACGGCCGTGGCGAGCCTGCCGCCCGGCGCGGCCAACGCGGGCGGGGCAATGGCGGCAAACGCCAGGACGGCTCCCGTGGCAAGGGCAGCACGAGCACCGGGCCGCCACCAAGGAGGCCGACGGAACGAGCCAGGCACCGGTGCGACCGGACACGACGGGCTATTGCGCATAGGGGATCTCCTCGCGGCAGGTGCGTGGCTCATTTGGGCAGCCGGTTCGTCCACTTGGCACTGACCGAGTCGCTGCTAACCTCGCCACCCACACCTACAACGGTGAGGGTGTCCCGTACCCGTGACGTCGCTGGATCGACGACAACAGTGGCGGACAGCTGCGGGCCAAGACGGAACCGCAGGCCCTGGCCCCCGTGGACCGGGCCGAGGCTGGTGACGCCCGGCATCGCCGCCATGGCACGGAAGGCAGCGGCACGGACCTGCGGCGGGGCGGGCAGCGTGGCAACCAGATAGGTAAGCGATTCGAACACTCCGACGCGCCCGGCGGCGGAGGCGCCGTTCTCCCGGGCGGACTTCCGATCGAAGTCGGTGATCCAGGCCAGCAGCGCGGCCGGGCTGGTCGGCAGCCGGCTCAGCTGGGCGAGCGTCACCAGGCCGGGCGGCACTCGGTAGTGCTTGAAGTGCATGCCCCTGATGCGGTACATAAGCGGCGGCAGGCCTTCAAGCTCACGCAGGAGTACGTCCGAGTCGGCCAGCGAGAATTGGCCCGCCGTCCCGGCCACGTCCGGGATCAGTTTGCTCAGGGGAGCACCAGGCATCTTGTTGTCTCTCACCCAGGTACGGCCGTGCATCGGGGTCCAGGTTTCCACGCTGTAGACCCTGCCTTGCAGGGACCGGCTGTCCTTGACATACCAGTACTTGCCGTAGCCTGCGGGCGCCGCTGCTGCGGTCAAAGCCGCGGCGAGCAGCACCTGCCGGGCGGTTCGTGCCGCAGGGCCATGGCGGGTAGCAGCGGGAGAGCCACCGGGCACCGTCGTGGTTCCGGAGGCCAGCACGACAGCCACAGCCACGGCGGCGGCGATCAGGCCAATACTCGCCGCCAGCAGCCCGGCCCGGCGCGGACTGACCAGGCCACGGCCCGGGGTTCTGCCACGAGCCTGCCGGGGCGCTGTGGCGCTGGCGAGAATCTGATGGAGCAGGCGGTCCTCTTCGGCCCGGTCCATAATCTCCTCGGTCCGCCGCAGAATCCGCGGGCGAGCCGCGGCAAGCCGGTCAAGTTCATTGCAAGTACGCACGTCAGCCCACCCCCCTCGGCGAGGAGAGCGGACTGGAATCCGGTCCGGGCGAACGCGGGTCACCAGCCTGTGAGCTGGGGTAACGGCGTCCCGGCGACGGTGGTTCGCGGTGGCCGGGCCGGATGGGCAGGTCAGCGTGGCCCGCGGGCTCGGCTGCTGCCAGGGCCCCCGAAAGGCGCCGACGTGCCCGTTGCAGCCGCACGCCGAACGCGAACCGGGTCACCCCAAGCACATCGGCCGCTGCCTTCGAGCTGAGCCCTTCCCAGGCGACGAGCATGAGCACCTCACGGTCGTTCTCACTGAGCCGGGCGAATGCCGTCAGCACCGCGACACGCTCTGCTACCTCTTCGCCGATCTCGCCGGAACCGGCTTCCTCCGCCCTCGTCACCTCAAGCCGTGCGCGCAGTGCTTCTCGCCGGGAACGGGAGCGGAGCTGGCCCGCGATCACCTTCCTGGCGACGGCGAACAGCCACGGGGCCGGATCGTCCGGCATGTCGGAAAGCCGCCGCCACGCGATGAGGAAGGTCTCCGCGGTGGCGTCCTTCGCGGCCTCCGGCTCAACCCTGGCCAGGGTGTAGCGGAGGACCGCGCGAAAATGCCGACGGTAGAGCAACTCGAAGCGCTCAGCCGCGTCGTCGGTCATGCCCGCCCTTTCTCCTCTGTGTCCGTCACCGGAGTCTTGGCCGGCGACCCGCCGGAGATAACACGCCGGCCGGAGATGGCCGCAGCGGATGCTGGTGCCGCCGGTACGGTCTTAGCCGGTTTCCTCGGGGAGTTCGTACCAGGTGACCTTTTCGCCGACCCGGGCGCGCATCTTCCACCGCACCGACTTCTGCGCGGCCTCCATCGCCTGCCGCAGCCGGTCCGCGCTCGCCGCCACGGCCTGCGCCTGGTCGCTGCCAAGCCGGGCGCGGGCACACTCGACGACCTTGGGGAGGTTGCGCTCCACGGTGTGGTGGAAGCCCCAGTCACCAGCCAGCGGCGCGGCGAAACGGGCGACCTCGATGCCCGCGGGCGTCCCGTCGGGGGGCAGGTCGAGCAGCAGCGCCACGGCGTCGAGCAGGTCCTTCTCCTCGATCTGCACGATCTGGAGCTTGGTGAGCAGCAGGTCCGCGGGGTGGATGGTGAGCCCGCTGGCAGGCAGGTCGCGGCTGAGATCGAGGCGGTGGCACATCCGGAACGTGCCCACCAGTACGTCGACCACGAAGCCCCGTGGCGCCGCGAAGATCATCCGCTGGGCACCGTGCAGCGCGTTGAAGTGCTGGTCCTCTGAGTAGCCGGCGTCGCGGAAAACCCGGGCGGTGGCGGCCCGGTGCCGGGACGGCACCACCACGTCGTAGTCGTGATAGGGCCGGGCCAGCGGCGCGGCGCGGGCCGAGGGCGCGAGCTGGAACACCGCGACCCCGCCAAGCAGGCGAACCGTGGCCCCAGCGGTGGCCGCCGCGGCGATGATCTCCTCCGCCTCGGCCAGCAGTTCCGCTCCAGCGGCCGGCGCGTCCCCGGTCATGTCCCTAGGTTCCCGCTCTCGCGGCTCCGCCGCCACCCCCGCCGCGCGGCGCGTAGCGGACCTCCGCGAACGGCCAGGCGCCGGCCAGCCATGCGGAGACCGCAGCGTGCAGCGGCATGTCCAATTCGGCCCGGTCGGCACGGACCCAGGAGCGCACGTCGGCTACGCCCGCGGTGCCCCCAGCGGCCTCAACGCCCTCCCCGCCAACAACGCCTTCCCCGCCGAGAGCACCCTCCCCGCTGGGAGCGCCTTCCTCGTCCCGCGCGGGGTAGATGTAAACGCAGCCCACGACGCGCCCGCCCGGGTCCAGGACCGTGTAGGTGAACCCGATCCGCCCCGCGAAGTCCTCGGCATGCCGCCGCAGGTCGCCGAGGTTCTCCTCGGACGTCATTTCCTTGGGCCACGACCAGTCGGCAAACCCCGGCGTCGCCCTGATGTGCGCCATGCTCGAGGTCCAGGCCTCGTAGTCGCCGTCGTTGTGCTGCGGCCCGAGCGGCTCCAGGCGGAACTGCGCGGTGACCAGTTCGCCGGGGACGGAGAAGTCGCCGGGCACGAAGGGCCGCGCGCTGTCGGGTGCTGTCATCTGCGCCTCCTCACGCCGTAGGCCGGAGCCCAGGCCTTGTCCTGCCACGGGTCACGCGCGCGGCTGGGTTCCCCGGTGCGGGCCCGCCGCGGCTTGCCAGATGCGGCCAGGCCGGCGTTATGAATCCTGGAAGCCTAAGCCGGCGGAGGGCCGGTGCGCGACATCGGGGACCGCAGCCGTCGCCCGCAGTGCCAGCCAAACCTCGGCCAGGGACTCGGTCGAGCCGAGCGAGCAGCCGCTGACCTGCTCGAACCGGCGCACCCGGTAGAGCAGTGTGTTCGGGTGGATGTGCAGCGCGCGGGCGGCCCGCTCGGTCTGCCGGTCGTGCTCCAGCCAGACCCGCACCGAGGTGACCAGGTCGCTGGCGTGCGCCGCGTCGTAACCGATGACCCCGCCGAGCACCTGGTCCACCAGCGCGCGCAGATCGGCGGAGTCACTGGTCAGCCACCGCTCGGTCCGGTCGTCGCCGTAGCTGACCACGTCCCGGCCGGCTTCCGCGGCGCGATCAAGGGCCCACTGGGCCTCCCGCCTGGCCACGGCCAGGGACGCATCCGCCAGGAACGGGCGGCTCAGCCCGGCCGTGGCGGCCAGCGCACCAGCCAGCGCGGCGCGGGCCGCCTCGTCGTCGTGCAGCAGCACTACCAGCTCGTCCTGCTGTCGCAGGATCAGGTGCGGCAGCCCGGCATCGGCGAGCGCATCGGCCACCGCGCCGGAGTCCGCCGTTTCCTGGCGCGGCCGCAGCACCGCTAGTTGCAGCCCGACGTCGCTGGCGAACCCCTTCGCGGCCAGCCGCCTCGCCACCACCGGCCGGTCAAGCACCCCCTGCAGCATCTCCGCGAGCGTCTCCGCGCCCTCGCGGCGCAGCATCTCCCGCTCGTGCGCCAGCATCGACAGTTGCAGCGCCGCCACCGTGGCGATGTGCTGCACCACCGACACGCCCGCCGGGGCGGCGTCCGGAGACTCCAGCGCGAGCACGTACCCGACGGTGCCGCGGGGCCCGGAGACCGGCAGCACGTACCCCCCGGGCACCGTCGGCGGGCTGCTTGGCTCGCTGGGGATCAGGTGCGCGCATTCCGGCGGCGGGACCGGCACCCCGTCAAGCAGCGGCCCGCGGTGCATCGTGCACGCGTACAGCGTGTACCCGGACAGCCGCTCCAGCCGGGCGAAGATCTCCCGTGCGGACAGGTTCCCTGCGGCCAGCCACTGGACCGCCCCGAACACCTGGAGCTGGGCGTTGAGCCGCCGCCCCATGTCGCCCGCGGTGGCGGCGGCGACCTCCTGGGAGATCGCCATGAACGGCACCGGGATGGGCACCTCGACGACCGGGAAACCCCGCTCCCCCGCGGCCGTCAGGAAGGCCCTGGTCAGCGGCGGCACCATCAGGCCCTCTGACAGCGCCAGGCAGGCGACCCCTGCCTCATCGAGCCGCTCAAGGTAGGCGCGCTGCCGCTCGGCTGCCCTGGGCACGCCGATCCCCGTTGTCATGATCATTTCGGATCCGAACAGCCAGGGCGTCGGGTCCTCAAGCTCGCTGACGTGCGCCCAGGCCACCCGCCTGGCCGTGCCGGCCTCCCCGGCGATCAGCCGCAGTTGCAGCGCCGGGGAGCGAAGCAGGTCCTCGACCCGGATGACACCGTCCTGCGGCACGCGGCCCAGCCTAGCCTTGCTTGTGGTGGACACCAAAGATCTGCACTTGTTTTGTGTACACCACTGTTGCCTGGCCAGGGCGGCGCGCCCATACTCCTGGGAAAGATCATCGCCCGGCTCAGGCGCGGACCGGGCAGCGCGCCCCCGGCGCGCCGCACGCACCCCCACTACCCCCGCGAGGACGGCAGCGATGGCGACTATCGAAGAGCAGGCCGGTGCACCCCAGACCGCGCTGGCCGGCGGTGCGCTCACCCTGTTCGACACGATCTCCTCGACGCTGGCCAACCTGGCCCCGGTGGAGGGCATCTTCCTGGCGATCACGCTGGTCGTGTTCGCCATGGGCTCCATGGCGCCATGGGCGTTCCTGATCGCCGGCATCGCGATCCTGGCGACCGGGAACACCATGTCGGAGTTCTCCAGGTCGATCCCGAGCGCGGGCTCGTTCGTCACCTTCATCGGCCGCGGCATCGGGGCGCGGGCGCCGCGGACCGGCCAGGTGCTGGCCGGGGTGAGCTACTACATGCTGATGATCTGCTATCCGGTCACGGTCGGCGCGGTGGTCGTGTTCATGGGGTCCTGGGTGTCTTCGCTGTTCGGCTGGGGGAACGTCGGCTGGCTGCTTGTCACCCTCGGTGGCGTGGCCCTGGCCACCCCGCTGCTGCTGCGCGGCGTGGTCATCTCCGCCCGCGCGTCGTTCATCATGTTCTGCAGCGAGGCGTTCGGGCTGATCGTGCTGTCGTTGGTCGTGCTGATCCGCGCGCACGGCCACCTCGGCGCCCCGTTCCACTCGGCCGGCGGCACCCCCGGCGGCCTGCACGGCCTGGTCGGCCTCACCTTCGCGCTGGCGGTCTCCG
The DNA here is from genome assembly GCA_963762735.1 of uncultured Actinomycetes bacterium. Taxonomy (GTDB): domain Bacteria; phylum Actinomycetota; class Actinomycetes; order Streptosporangiales; family Streptosporangiaceae; genus DASXKD01. The sequence continues at coordinate 48,495 of CAVXMG010000010.1, forward strand.
GCTTCATCGGCTGGGAGAACTCCGGCGCGCTGGCCGAGGAGTCCAAGGACCCCAAGCGGTACATCCCGATCACCGTGTTCACCTCGGTCGCCGTCATCACCGGCCTGTACGTGCTGTCCAGCTGGGCCGCGGTGGCCGGGTACGCAGACTGGAAGGGCTCGGTGGCCGGGGTCAACTTCCTCGGCAGCTTTGCCGAGGCGACACCGTTCCTCGACCTGTCCCGGCACTTCAGCCCGTGGTTCGACTGGTTCATCGGCCTGGTGGGCTTCACCAGTTCGTTCGGCTGCTTCATCGCCGCGGCCAACTCGCAGACCCGGATCACCTACAACGGCGCGCGGGCCGGGCTGCTGCCGCCGCCGATGGCCGCTGTGTCCCGGACCAAGGTCCCCTGGGCGTCGGTGTTCATCTACGTCGGGCTGCTGGTCGTCCTGATCGTGGTGCCGTACTTCGCGATGCACGGCAACGCGGTGGCGATCTTCTCCGACGAGGCGGGCATCGGCACCGTGCCGATCCTGGTCGTCTACCTGATCGCGAACATCGCCCTGCCGGTCTGGGTGCTCGCCACCAACCGGTCCGCGTTCCGGCCGGTCAAGCACGTGCTCATCCCGCTGATCGGCTCGGCCGTGCTGGTCTACGGGGTGTATGAGTTCGTGCAGCCGGGCCAGCCGCCGCCGGCGAATGTGTTCTGGGCCTGGATACTGGCCATCGTGCTGGTCGCCGTGGTGGCGACGGCCATCGTTTACGTCCGGCGGCCCGCCGCGCTGCAGCGCGCTGCCACGGCCGGGCCGGAGTACATCACGGAGGACGCATGATCGCGGGATGCGGCCGGGCGGCCCGGGGGTGCCGGGTGACCCGGGGGTGCCGGGTGACCCGGAGGTGCCGGGCGGCCCGGGGGTGCCGGGTGACCGGGGGCGCCGGATGACCGAACCGGGGGACGGGCCGGGCGAAGCGGTACGCGGGCCCATCGACGCGAGCCGGACCCCGCGCTTCGCCGGGCCGCCGACCTTCGCGCTGCTGCCCTGGCGCACCGACGTCAGCCGGTGCGACGTGGCGGTCGTCGGCGTCCCGTTCGACAGCGGCACCTCCTACCGGCCGGGAGCCAGGTTCGGCCCGAATGCGGTGCGCCAGGGTTCCCGGCTGCTCCGCCCCTGGCACCCGGCGCTGGGGGTGTCCCCGCTGGCCGGGCAGCAGGTGGCGGACGCGGGCGACATCGCCTGCAACCCGTTCGACATCGCCGAGGCCATGGCCCAGGTCGAGACCGCGGCGGCAGGGCTGCTTGAGGGGGCCGCCCACCTGCTGGCCATCGGCGGCGACCACACGATCGCCTACCCGCTGCTGCGGGCCACCAGCCAGCGGTTCGGGCCGCCCGCGCTGGTGCACTTCGACGCGCACCTGGACACCTGGCAGACCTACTTCGGGGCGCCCCTCACCCACGGCACGCCGTTTCGCCGCGCCGCGGAGGAGGGCCTGTTCGCCGAGCAGCACAGCATGCACGTGGGCATCCGCGGGCCGCTCTACGCCCAGCGCGACCTGGACGAGGACGCCGAGCTGGGCTTCCGCATCGTGCACGCGATGGAGATCGAGCGCATCGGCATCGACGGCGTGGTCGCCCGGATCCGCGAGCGGGTCGGCGACGCGCCGCTGTACCTGTCCATCGACATCGACGTGCTCGACCCGGCGCACGCCCCGGGCACCGGGACCCCCGAGGCGGGCGGCCTCACCTCACGGGAACTGCTCGGCATCCTGCGCGGCCTGGCCGGCCTCCCGCTGATCGGCGCCGACGTGGTCGAGGTTGCCCCCGCCTACGACCACGCCGAGATGACCTCGGTGGCGGCCGCGCACGTGTGCTTCGAACTGCTCGCGCTGATGCTGCTCGGCGAACGGTAAATCAGGCTGCACGCAGCGCTTTGGCAACCGCGTCGGCCGAGGGTGCGAGGCCGGGTACCGAGCGGCGCAGCGCCAGCCACCCGTTGAACGCGTCGGCGACCCGGGCAGCCTGCCGCGTGCGGTCGTCATCGATGCCGTAGAAGGCGGCAACCTCGCTCCACCGCCAGAGCCGGTGCCGAGCTTCAGGGCCATTGACCGGCGGCGGGAAACGCTGAGCCCGCTGCCCGCTGATGGCCTGACGTACGGCTTCCCTGCTGCGCCCGCTCCGCTCGGCGATGTCCAGCACCGACATCAGCGGGTCGGCCTCGATAGCGGTGACGCGCAGTCCGGTACGGGCCTCCACGTCAGTGATCGCCGAGAAGACCGCGTCGGCGAAAGACGGAGCCTCCCGGTCAAAATCAAGCTCCGCCATGCCGTTGCCGTAGCTGAGCCCGGCGTCGTCACAGACGGCGCCCAGCCCTTTGATCTCCGGCTCAGTGGGCTCGCGGTCGAGCCGAATCCGGAACTTATACGACGACACGTGCCCGCCCCTTGGCATCATGCCAAGTCAACATGCCGGTGCGCTGGCCTCACCTTGAGAAACTGGAAATCGTGACGGAAAGTATTCACACACCTATCTGATGTGGGTACACTTTCCTTCATGAGGCCTGCCGCCAACGAGGATCCGCATGACCTGCTCGGCGATACCTTCACCTATGGGGAAGCTCGCAGGGCCGGGCTGAGCGACCGGCGCCTGTATGGGCTCCGGGATGCCGGGCAGGCCATCGCCCTGGGTGGTGGGGTCTACCGCTGGGCAGACGCCCCGCCTGCCGACGATGACCTGGTGGAGATCGCGGAACGGGTTCCCCGGGCGACGCTGTGCCTGGAGACCGCGCTCGCCCGGCACGGCCTGATCGACGCGATCCCTGCCGCGGTCGACATCGCGGTCCCCCGTGGCAGCACCCGCCCCGCGCTGCGGGCGCCCTGCCGCCTGCACCAGTTCGACGCCCGCACCTTTGACCTGGAGCGGGAACTGCTCGATGTCGGCGCCCGGCGGCCTCTGGGCCTCACAGCGCGGAACGCTCGGTCATCGACGCCATCCGGCTGCGCCACCGGGAAGGCAGCGACCTGGCGTGGCAGGCGCTGCGGCGCTGGCTGAACCAGCCAGGAGCGAGCCCGGCCCGGCTTACTGAACTGGCCCAGCGGTTCCCTCATGCCGAGCCCGCACTGCGGCGGGCTCTGACGGTGCTGCTATGACGGCGCCGTCGCGCGCCACCATCGCCGGGCAAGCCTATCTCGAACTGCGCAGGAAGGCCCGCCAGGACCGGCGCCCAGTCGACGAGCTGATCCAGCTGTACGTCCTGGAGGGCTTCCTCGCCCGGCTGACACAAACGCCGTTCGCCGAGCGGTTCGTGCTCAAGGGCGGCATGCTGCTGGCCGCGCTCGGGGAGCGCCGCCCAACCCGCGACATCGACCTGCAGGCCGACATCACCGGCGGCGACACCGGCACCATGCTCGCCGCGGTGCGCCAGATTGCCCGCACTCCCCTGCCTGACGGAGTGGTGTTCGACCTGGAGACAGCCGCCGCGAGAGAGATCCGGGACGAAGACATCTACCCCGGGGTCCGGGTAACAATGACCGCACTGCTCGCGCCCACTTCCACGTCGATGTCAGCGCTGGCGACCCGGTCATCCCGCCAGCCCAGCAGGTCCGCATCCCGCGGCTGCTGGGCGGGGAGATCACCGCACGAGGGTACCCGCTCGCCATGGTCTACTCCGAGAAGATCGTGACCGCTGTCACTCGGGGAACGGTAAACACACGGTGGCGGGACTTCGCCGACATGTACCTGCTCGCCCGGCGCCACCCCGTCGACGGCACCCAGTTGTGCCACTCCGTCCACGAGGTGGCACGGCATCGCCATGTGGAATTGCGGCCGCTGGCCGAGGTCCTCCCCGGGTACGGCGATATCGGCCAGCAGCGGTGGGCCGCGTGGCGGGCGAAACAGCAACTCGGCGACCGTCTCCCGGAGCAGTTCCACGACGTGATCACTTCGGCCGTGGAATTCGCTGATCCGGCCATCGCAGGGACCGCGACCAGACATTCCTGGGATCCGGCGGCCGGTGCTTGGCTCTAGCCAATTGCGCGCGATGACGGTTAAATGGGCGACGATCTCGTCTAAGACCGCCTGCAGGTGCCGCGACCTGGCGATCAGCATCCGATCGGTGACCTCACCCCGTACGGCGCGCTCCGCCAGCGAGGCTTGCCGGATATCAAAGCGGACGTTCATGAGCCGCAGCAGCAGCGGAGCGAGCGGAGACCATCACAAGCGAGTCAACTGAAGCGGGCTGTTCCAGTATGGGGGCATCGACCTGCCTGTCCCCCAGCTTCGCTCCTGCCGGGGAGGGTTTCGCGTTGCTGAGGTACGCCGGCGCACCGGGAAACTGTCAGTGCCGACGCCTACCATTTCCGTGGTCGGTGAACGGCGGAAGGCACGTCCATGGAACACACGCGCTGCCCAGTCGGCGAGCATGGCGGCGGTCTGGCCGAGGACGAAGACGCCCAAGATCTGCTGGGCGGCCGGATAGCAGCAACCGCTTCGCAGCACCTAACTTCCGGGCTATCTGCCAGTGGATGCCCATCGCCCTGCGTGAAGCCACGATAGAACTACTGAAGAATCATGAGCGCGTCCCACAGGAACGGCTCGGCATGCGTGACCTGCGCGACAATCCGCAAATCATCGCTGCGCTCTCTCGAAACGAGTGACGCCCGTTTCAAGCAGGGCTTGGCCGCACGTAAACCCGCTCTACGCTTGCGGGTCGCGCTCCTGCACTCGAATGGCAAGAGGTCCTCATAGGTTGTAAGCACTACACCTGGTCATGGGCGGTGAGTTCGGCGAGGCGGCGGGTGAGGAAGCGGCGCTCGGAGTCGGTGCCCACCAGGCCGAGCGCCTCCCGGAAGCCGGCGGCGGCCTCGTCCCGGCGCCCGAGGCGCAGCAGCAGGTCCGCCCGGATGGCGGGCAGCAGGTGATAGCCGCGCAGCGCGCCCGAGGCGTCCAATGCCATCACCAGTTCCAGGCCCGCGGCCGGCCCATCCGCCATGGCCACCGCGACCGCGCGGTTCAGCTCCACCACCGGGGAGGGCACCAGCCGCGCCAGCTCGCCGTACAGGGCGGCGATCTGCGCCCAGTCGGTGTCCGCGGCGTCGGCCGCGGTGGCGTGGCACGCGGCGATGGCCGCCTGCACCTGGTAGGCCCCGGGCCGGCCGCGCCGCAGGGCGGCGTCCAGGATCGCTACGCCCTCCCCGATCTCACCGGCGTCCCAGCGGGAGCGATCCTGGTCTTCCAGCCGCACCAGGTCGCCGGCGGCGTCGACCCGGGTGCCGCGCCTGGCGTCGTGGAAGAACATCAGCGCGAGCAGGCCGAGGGCCTCGGGCTCGTCTGGCATGAGCAGGCTCAGCGCGCGGGCCAGCCGGATCGCCTCCGCGCACAGCCCCAGGCGCACCAGGTCGGCGCCCGCACTGGCCGAGTAGCCCTCGTTGAACAGCAGATAGAGCACGGCCAGGACGCCGGCCGTCCGGTCCGGCAGCAGGTGCGCGGGCGGCACCCGGTAAGGGATCGCGGCGTCGCGGATCTTGTGCTTGGCCCGGACCAGACGCTTGGCCATGGTCTCCTCGGTGACCATGAACGCCCGGGCGATCTCCGCGGTGGTCAGGCCGGCCAGCGTACGCAGCGTCAGGGCGACCCGCGCCTCCAGTGCCAGTGCCGGGTGGCAGCAGGTGAAGATCAGCCGGAGCCGGTCGTCGGTGATGCCGCTGTCGTCATCGTCAAGGTCGGGATCGCCGGGAACGGACAAGGCAGCCGCCTCCCTCAGCCGGGCGGTCTCGGTGGCCCCGCGCCGGAGCCGGTCCAGGGCGCGGTTGCGCGCCACCGTGGTCAGCCAGGCGCCGGGACGGCGCGGGACGCCGTCGCGCGGCCAGGTCTTCAGTGCCTGCGCGAAGGCGTCCTGCGCGCACTCCTCGGCCAGGTCCCAGTCGCCGGTCATCCCGATCAGTGCGGCCACGACCCGGCCCCACTCCTCGCGGAACGCCTCGGCGACCGCCGCGGCCGTATCCTGGCTCACTCGGTCCAGAACGGCCTCACCTCGAGTTTCCCGAACCCCGCGACCGGGTGCTTGGCCGCGACCTCGATCGCCTCGTCCAGGTCGGCGCAGTCGAGGATGTCGAATCCGGCGATCTGCTCCTTGGTCTCGGCGAACGGGCCGTCGGCGATCAGCACCTCGCCGCCGCGCACACGAGACCGTGGTGGCGTCGCTGACCGGCCGCAACTGGTCACCCTGCAGCCGGACCCCCCGGCGATCCATCTCGTCGACCCAGGCTTCGGTGTCGGGACCGATCCGGGCGGCCTCCTCCGGGCTCAGTTCGGTTCCCTCCGCGACGCAGACAAGCATCATGTACTTCACAGGTTCCTCCAGTGTCTTGATGCATGATTCCGCGGGTGATGCCCGAGTGCTACCGGCTCGAGCGGCCGGGCCGAACGCCAGCCCCCGGCGGGAGCGGCGGGCCAGGCGGATGCGGGCCGTGGTGCGCCGGATCCGGGCCGCGTGCCGGGCACGGGCCGCCGTGTCCGCCTCGGCCTGCAGGGACTGCATCCGCTCGGCAACGACGCCAGTAGTTGAAGCTTCGGGTTCATGGTGCCCTCCTCGATCATGGCCCGGGAACGGCCCGGGATCGTCGGTCACCCCCACGACGAAGCACGGCGGCGCAGATGGACACCTCTGCGGGAAATTTTTCGCAGCGGCGGAACGCTGCAGGTCAGGCCGGTTCTGAGCAGAAGTGCGGCGGTCAGGATTCGCTGGGCGGCGGGGCCCAGGACGGGAGCCGCTTCTCCCGGAACGCGGCCATCCCCTCGGCGGCCTCGGCCGAGGCGAACAGCGCCTGGGACACCTCGGTGGTCCGGGTGAACGCCGCCTCCCTGTCCATCCCCGGGATCGTGTAGACCAGCCGCTTCGCCGCGGCCAGCGCCGACGGGCCGCCCGCCAGCAGCCGGGCCACCACCGCCGCCACCTCGGCGTCGAGGTCGGCCGCGGGCACGGCCCGGGTGATCAGGCCGACCTCGGCGGCCCGCGCGGCGCTGATCCGCTCGCCGCTCAGGAACAGGTCAAGCGCGTCCGCCCGGCGCAGCTTGGGCAGGCAGACGACCGAGATGATGGCGGGCGCGACGCCGATCCTGACCTCGGTGAAGCCGAACTTCGCCGCGTCGTCGGCGAAGGAGATGTCGCACGCGGCGGCCAGCCCGATGCCGCCCGCAACGCAGTGCCCGGCGATCCGGGCCACCACCGGCTTGGTCGAGTCCTGGATGGCGGCGAGCAGGTCGGCCAGCCCGTCCCGGCGCGCACCGCCGCGACGCTTACCCGCGCCCGGGCCGGGGCCGGGGCCCGCGGGGCTCGCGCCGGACAGGTCGGCGCCCGCGCAGAACGCCGGCCCGCTGTTCGTCAGCACGACGACCCCGACCGCCTCGTCGGCCAGCGCGGATTCCAGGCCCCGGGCGAGCCCGGCCATCAGCGCGGGCGTCAGCGCGTTGCGGTTGTGCGGCTGGTCCATGGTCAGCGTCGCGACCGCATCCTTCACCGCGTAGCCCACCGCCGCAGCCGACGTCGCCTCGTCACCGCTCACCGCGCTCACCTCTCTGATCACCAGGCCACCACCGGCCCCACCAGCAACGCCGCCCCTGCCACATCAGCTTCGTGATCATGACTTAGGCGGGGCTATAGCAACACCTAAGTCATGATCACGAAGAACGGTCCTGGGCACACGGGCCGGGAGGATCATGGCAGCAGTTCCGCCGGGATGTCCACGACCCGGGCGCGCAGCCACTCGCCGAGGCTCTTGGCCTGCGGGTCCAGCCGGGTGCTGGCCGCCACGCCCTCACCGAGCAGCCCCGCGATGACGAAGTTGACCGCCCGCAGGTTCGGCAGCTCATACCGTTCCACCGGCAGCGGCGCGGTCTCCGGCAGCAGTTCCTTCAGCCTGGCGACCGTGAGGAAACCGGCCAGCCACGTGTAGCCCGCGTCGGTGCGCGCCCACACGCCGAGGTTGGCGTTGCCGCCCTTGTCTCCCGACCGCGCGCCGGCTACCCGCCCGAGCGGCGCCCGCACGCTCGGCTGCCCGGCCGGCGCCCCGCCGACCGACGATGGCGCGACCGCAGCGGCCGGCACCTCCGCCACGACCGGCGGCTGCGGTGGCAGCGTCGGCGGGACAACGGTCCGCTCCGCGCCGATAACGACTTCTTGCGCTACGCACTCCGCCGGAATCGTCGTCGGCCAGTACACGCCGTACGCACGGGCCCCACTGACCAGGCCGTCCCCGAACATGCCCGGATACGAGGCCAGCGCAAGCTCGGTGACCCTGGCGGAGAAGGCCCGGCCCACGGCCCGCTCGTCGGAGTGCTTGACCGTGATCCGGAGCTGGGCCATCGCCTCGGCGTTGGTCGCCGGATCCGGCTTGTCCGTGCGCAGCAATGACACCTCGGCCGCTTCGAACGCGTCCCGCCCGCCGGGGATGCCCGCCCACAGCGCCCGCTCGACCAGGGCCGCTTTTTCTTCGATATCCAGCCCGGTGAGGTACAGCGTGAGCGTGGAGCGCCAGCCGCCCTGGTAGTTGAGCGCGACCTTGGCCGTGGCGGGCGGTGAGTCCCCGCGCACCCCGGTGATCCGTACCCGGTCCTGGCCGTCGGCGGCCAGAGCGATGCTGTCGAACCTGGCCGTGACGTCGGGGTTCAGGTAGGCCGGGCCGCCGATCTCGTAAAGGAGCTGTGCGGTGACCGTGTCCGCCGACACCATCCCGCCGTGACCGGGGTGCTTGGTGATCACCGAGGACCCGTCGGCGGCCACCTCGGCGATCGGGAACCCGGGGTGCTCAAGCCCGGGGACCTCGGTGAAGAACGCGAAGTTGCCGCCGGTGGCCTGCGCACCGCACTCGATCACGTGCCCGGCAACAACCGCGCCAGCCAGCGCATCCCAGTCGTACCGCTGCCAGCCGTGGTGCCATGCGGCGGGGCCAAGCGCCAGGGCCGCGTCGGTGACCCGGCCGGTGATGACGATGTCGGCACCACGGGCCAGGGCCTCGGCAATGCCCCACCCGCCGAGGTAGGCGTTCGCGGTGAGCACCTGGCGGTCGCCGAGCGGCTCGCCGGTGTCGAGGTTGGCGAGGTCGGCGCCCGCGGCGCGCAGTTCGGCCAGCCGGGGCACCAGGTTGTCGCCCTCGACGTAGCCGATGACCGGGTCCAGGCCGAGCTTGGCCGCGACCGCGGCGACCGCCTCGGCGCAGCGGTCCGGGGTCAGCCCGCCTGCGTTGGACACCACCTTGATCCCCCGGTCCAGGCACTCCCCCATGACCTGTTCCATCTGGGTGACGAACGTCCGCGCGTACCCGGTCCCGTTGTCCCGCAGCAGGTTCTTGGCCAGCACCAGCATGGTCAGCTCGGCGAGCCAGTCGCCGGTCAGCACGTCGATGGGGCCGCCCTCGACCATCTCCCGCGCGGCGGCCAGCCGGTCCCCGTAGAACCCGCTGCAGTTGGCGATGCGGATGGGCTCGCTCATCTGGCTTCGTCCAGGACGGCCAGCAGGTCACCGCCGTTGACCTGGTCCCCTGGCCGGGCGCGGATCTCGGTGACCGTCCCGGCCTGGGGCGCGGTAATCCGGTGCTCCATCTTCATGGCCTCCACGATCATCAGGAGCTGGCCCTTGGCGACGGTGTCGCCGGGGGTGACGTGCACCGCGAGCACCGTCCCTGGCATCGGGGCGACCAGGCCGCCGGCCACGCCCTCGCCGCGTTCCTCGCCCGGGAAGCGGGGCATGGCGGTGAGCGCCACGTCGCCGTCGGGCCCCTGGACCCACACCTGGTCTCCGGCGGCGAGCACGTGCAGCCGGTGCCGCCGCCCGCCGGTGTCGAAGTCGATCCAGCCGTCGCCGACGTGATGGACCGTCACCTGGGATGCGTGATGGACCGTCACCAGGGATGGGGGCGGGGCAGGTGCGCCTGGGGTGGCGGATGCGGCGGCCGGGCCGGGGGCGGCGGAGCCGGGGCCCGCGGAGCCGGGGCCCGCGGACCGGGGCCCGCGGAATCGGGGCCCGCGGGCCGGGGGCGGCGGGGCCGCCGTGGCCGGGTTCCCCTGGTTCAGGTGCGCCGTCCGGACCCAGCCCGGCCCCGGTGACCGTAACGGCGAACCGGCCGTCACGCTGCCGGGCGTAGCTCACCGCCACGGTGTCCTGGCCATGCCGGTACACCGCTCGCTCCGGCGGCATCACGGTGTTGCGCCAGCCGCTGGGCAGCGTGGCCAGCACCGGGGCGGCGGCCCGGGCAGCCGCCTGCGCGGCGAGGGCGGCGCCGATCGCCGCGGTGCGCAGTTCCGCCGGTGAAGGGCGCCGGGCCAGCGGGACGCCGCTGCGCTCGATGAACGACGTCGTGGTGCGGCCGGCCAGGAAGTCGGGGTGGCGCAGCGCGGCGACGAGGAAGTCCCGGTTGGTGGTGACGCCCCGGATCCGGCTGCGCTGCAGGGCAAGGGCCAGGGCGAGCGCCGCCTCGCCGCGGGTCGGCGCGTGCGCGATGACCTTGGCCAGCATCGGGTCGAACTCGACGCCGACCACGCTGCCCGCCGTCACCCCGGTATCCCAGCGGCACGGCGGCGCCGTGGCCGGGCACCAGTCCACCAGGGTCCCGGTGGCGGGCAGGAACCCTGCGGCGGGGTCCTCGGCGTACAGCCGGGCCTCGATCGCGTGGCCGTCGATCGCCAGGCCGTCCTGGGTGACCGACAGCGGCAGGCCCTGCGCCACGAGAAGCTGCTCGCGGACCAGGTCTGCCCCGGTGACCGCCTCGGTGACCGGGTGCTCCACCTGCAGCCGGGTGTTGACCTCGAGGAACCAGAAATCCCCTGAGGGCTCGAGGACGAACTCGACGGTGCCCGCGCCCAGGTATCCCACCGCCTTGGCGGCGGCCAGCGCGGCCGCGCCCATCCGCCCCCGCAGGCCGGGGTCCACGGCCGGCGAGGGGCACTCCTCGATGATCTTCTGGTGCCGCCGCTGGATCGAGCACTCCCGCTCGAAGCAGTGCACAAGCCCGCCATGGCCGTCCGCGAGCACCTGGATCTCCACGTGCCGGGCGTCGGTGATGTACCGCTCGAGGAACACCGTGCCGTCGCCGAACGCGGCCGCCGCCTCACGCCGTGCGGCCGCCACCGCCTCGGCCAGTTCCGCCTGCGCGCCGACGACCCGCATCCCCTTACCGCCGCCGCCCATCGCGGCCTTGACGATCAGCGGCAGCGGGACGCCGCCGGGTCGGGCAGGCCGTCCCCGGTCACCTCCCAGGACTCGAGCACCGGCACGCCCACGTCGGCAAGCAGCCGCTTGGCAGCCAGCTTGTCGCCCATCGCCTCGATGACCTCGGCGGGCGGCCCGACCCAGGTCAGCCCGGCGGCGGTCACGGCACGGGCGAAATCGGCCCGCTCGGAAAGGAAGCCGTAGCCGGGGTGCACCGCGTCGGCTCCCGCGGCGCCGGCCGCCGCCAGCAGGGCATCGATGTTCAGGTAGGTCTGGGCGGCGGTGCGCCCGGGCAGCGCCACGGCCCGGTCCGCCTCGGTAACGTACGGCGCCCCTGCGTCGCCCTCGGCGTACACGGCGACCGTGCCGATCCCCATCGCGGCGGCGGTCCTGATGATCCGGCTGGCGATCTCGCCCCGGTTCGCGACGAGCAGCGTGGCGATCACAGCCGGAACACCCCGTAACCGCGGGCTCCCTGCACCGGGCCGCTGTGGCACGCGGACAGCGCCATGGCGATCACCGTCCGGGTGTCCCTGGGGTCGATGATGCCGTCGTCGGCCACCCGGCCGGTGGCGTACAGGGCCAGCGACCCGGCCTCGGCGTAGTGCTCCACGGCCGCGGTGATGGCGGCCTCGGTCTCCTCGCTGACCTCCTCGCCGCGGCGGGCGGCCCGCTCCCTGCGGACGATCGACATCACCCCGGCCATCTGTTTCGGCCCCATGATCGCGATCTTGGCGGTGGGCCACAGGAACACGAACCTGGTGTCGAACGCCCGGCCGCCCATGCCGTAGTTCCCGGCACCGTAGCTGGCCCCCAGGATGACCGTGACGTGCGGGACCGTGGAGTTCGACAGGGCATTGATCATCTGGCTGCCGTGCTTGACGATCCCGCCGCGCTCGTAGTCGCGGCCGACCATGTACCCGGTGATGTGCTGGAGGAACACCAGCGGGGTGCCGGTCTGGTTGCACAGCTGGATGAACTGGGCCGCCTTCTGGGACGAGTCGGAGAACAGCACCCCGTTGTTGGCCAGGATTCCCACGGGAAAACCGTGCACCTGTGCCCATCCAGTTACCAGCGTGGGTCCGTATCGCATCTTGAACTCTTCGAAACGGCTGCCGTCGGCCACGCGCGCAATGACCTCCCGGGCGTCCACCGCGGCGCGCAGGTCAAGCGGCATCAGCCCGAGCAGTTCCTCGGGGTCGTAGCGCGGCGGCTCGGGTGCCGCGGTGACCGGGCCCGGGCCCTGCTTGCGCCAGTGCAGGTGAGCCACCACGTCGCGGGCCATCCGGACCGCGTGGTGCTCGTCGTCGGCCAGGTAGTCGGCCAGGCCGCTGTCGGTGGCGTGCATCTGCGCGCCGCCGAGTTCCTCGTCGCCGGAGTCCTCGCCGGTGGCGACCTTCACCAGCGGCGGGCCGCCGAGGAACACCTTGGCGCCGCCGCGCACGAAGATGTTGTAGTCGGCCAGTCCCGGCTGGTAGGCCCCGCCCGCGGTGGAACTGCCGAACACCACGGAGATCGTGGGGATGCCCCGCGCGGACAGTTCGGTGATGTCGTGGAACATCCGGCCGCTCTCGGCGAAGTGGGTGAGGTTGCGCCGCATGGCCGCGTCCGGGTCCTCGCCGGAGCCGCCGCCGCCGCGCAGGTCGCCGCCGGCCGACTCGACGAACTGGATGTAGGGCATCCGGTTGTCCCTGGCGATCTCCAGGGCGCGCATCAGCTTGCGGATGCTGACCATGGTCATGGCCCCGCCGAGGTCGGTCGGGTCGTTGCCGATGACCACGCACTCGGTGCCCTCGACCACCCCGATGCCGAGCACCATGCCGCCGCCGACGTTGTAGTTGGTCTGGTACCCGGCCAGCGGGCTGATCTCCAGGAACGGGCTGTCCGGATCGAGCAGCAGCGCGATGCGCTCCCTGATGAGCAGCTTGCCGCGGCCCTTGTGCCGGGCGATGGCCCGTTCCCCGCCGCCGAGCGACGCCTGCCGGAGCAGGCCGTCGATCTCGCCGAGCAGGCCGAGCATCCCGTCCCTGTTGGCCAGGAACGCCTCGTCGCCGGGGTCGACGGCGGTGGGCAGGATCGGCGCGGGCATCGGCTCAGCCGGTGAAGCCGTCGATGCGGGCCAGGATCTGCAGCATGACCTCGTCCGACCCGCCGCCGATGGACATCAGCCGGCTGTCCCTGAAGTAGCGGGACACCCAGCTCTCCTCCATGTACCCGAAGCCGCCGTGGAACTGCAGGCAGGTGTCGGCGACCTCGCGGTGCAGCCGCCCGGCCTTGAGCTTGGCGATCGTCGCGAACCGGGTGGTGTCCTGGCCGGCGATGTAGGCCTCGGCGCACGCGTAGTTGTAGTGCTTGAGCACGTCCAGGTCGGCGGCCAGTTCGGCCAGCCGGAACTGCAGGTACTGCCGGGACAGCAGCGGGGCGCCGAACGTCTGCCGGTCGCGCAGGTAGGCGGCGGTCAGGGACAGGGCCCGGTCCATCCCGCCGACGGCCATGTACGCGGCGATCATCCGCTCGTTCTGGAACTGGGTCATCTGCTGCTGGAAGCCCCGGCCGATCTCGCCGATCGTGTTGCTCACCGGCACCCGGGCGTCGGTGAACGACAGCTCGGCGGTGTCCGAGGACTTGTTGCCGAGCTTGCGCAGCTTGCGGCTGACCGAGAAGCCAGGGGTGTCCGTCGGGAACACGATCTGCGACATGCCCCGGTACCCGCCCTCGGCGGAGGTCCGGGCGAGCAGGCACAGCCAGTCCGCCTGGGTGCCGTTGGTGATGTACAGCTTCGACCCGTTGATCACCCAGTCGTCGCCGTCGCGTTCCGCGCGGGTCCGGATGCCTGCCACGTCCGAGCCCGCGTCGGGCTCGGTGACCGCGATGGCGGCGACCATCTCGCCGCGCAGCGCCGGGGCCAGGTAGCGCTGCTTCAGCTCGTGGCTGCCGTGGTTGTGCAGCGAGGGGGTGGCCATGTCGTTCTGCACGGCAATCGCCATCGCGACCCCCGCGCAGCCCATCCGGCCGAGTTCCTCGCCGAGTACCACCGTGTAGGAATGGTCCGCGCCCTGACCGCCGTAGGCCGGGTCATACTCCAGGCCAAGCAGCCCGGCGGTGCCCAGCGCCTTGAACAGCTCGTGCGCGGGGAAGATACCGGCGTCTTCCCACTCGTCGGCGTGCGGGGTGACCTCGCGCCCCAGCACCCCCCGCGCCGCCTGCCGGAACGCCTCGTGGTCTGCGGTGAATTGCACCCCCACAGCGTAGGCTGCCAAGCAGGGAGAAGGAGAGCGCGATGGGGTTCGAGCACATCCTGGTGGAGCGGTCGGGCGACTTCGCCACGATCACGATGAACCGGCCGCAGCGGCGCAACGCGCTGTCCCTGGACCACATGCGCGAGCTGATCCGGGCGTTCTCCGAGGCCGGGGACTCAACTGCGCTGGGCATCGTGCTGGCAGGCAACGGCCCGGTGTTCTGCTCCGGGCACGACTTCGCCGACGTCGCCGAGGCGGACCTGTCCGCGGTCCGGACGCTGCTGGTGACCTGCACCGAGCTGATGACGCTCATGCAGCAGGTGCCGCAGCCGGTGGTGGCCCGGGTGCACAGCCTGGCCACCGCGGCGGGCTGCCAGCTTGTCGCCAGCGCCGACCTGGCCGTGGCCAGTGAGGAGGCTGGTTTCGCCGCGCCGGGCGGCAAGGGCGGCTGGTTCTGCCACACCCCGATGGTGGCGATCGCCCGCAACGTCGGCCGCAAGCGCGCCGCCGAGCTGGCCCTGTCCGGGGATGTCATCGACGCGCAAACCGCGCTGGACTGGGGCCTGGTCAACAAGGTGGTCCCCGCGGTGCAGCTCGACTCGGCCGTCCAGGACTTGCTGGAGCGGGTGACCCGCGGGTCCGCGGAGAGCAAGGGCATCGGCAAGCAGGCGCTGTACGCGCAGATCGACCTGGACCAGCCGAAGGCGTACGCCTACGCCATCGAGGTGATGGCCGCCACCAGCCAGCTCCCCGACGCCCGCGAGGGGATGCGCTCGTTCCTGGAGAAGCGCAAGCCTGTGTGGCGTACCCGGTCCTGAGCTCCGGAGGATCGATGCGCGCTCTCGTGCCCGGCTGTCCCGGCGCGTTCCGGGTCACTGAGGTCCCCGTTCCCGCGCCCCGGCCCGCGGAGATCGTCAAGGTGCGGGCCGTCACCGGCCCCGGCCGCGGATGATCGCCGTCACCGGCGAGGCGCTGATCGACCTTGTCGCCGGCCAGGACGGCCGCTTCGCCGCGCGGCCGGGCGGCGGCCCGTTCAACACCGCCAGGACCATCGGCCGGCTTGGCGCCTCGCCCGCGTTCCTTGGCCGCCTGTCGGCGGACCGGTTCGGCCGGCTGCTGCGGGACAGCCTGGACACCGACGGCGTGACGCTGGCCGTGCCCGAGCCGGCCGGCCTGCCCACCACCCTTGCCCTCGTGGACGTCGACGCGGCGGGGTTGCCGCGGTACCGGTTCTACCTGGACGGCACCTCCGCGCCCGCGCTGGAGTACCCGGCCCTCGCCCGCGCGGTCCCGGCCGGGGTGACGGCGCTGCACGCGGGCAGCCTGGCACTGGTCGCCGAGCCCATCGCCGCCAGCATCGACCGGCTGATCTCCGCGGACCTGCCGCCGGGCACGCTGCTGATGATCGACCCGAACTGCCGGCCCGAGGCGATCGCCGACCGGCAGGCGTACCTGGCCCGGCTGTCCCGGATCCTGCGCCGCGCCGACGTGATCAAGGTCAGCGTGGAAGACCTGGACTACCTTGCCCCGGGCACCCCGGCCCCGGACGCGGCCGCCGCCCTGCTCGGCCAGGGGCCCGCGCTGGTGCTGCTGACCGACGGCCCGCACCCGGCCCGGGCGTTCCTGCGCGACGAGGTGGTCAGCGCCGAGGTGCCGGCCGTGCCGGTGGCCGACACCGTCGGCGCGGGAGACGCCTTCGGCGGGGCATTCCTGGCCTGGTGGTCAGCCCGCGGGCTGACCCGGTCCGACCTTTACCAGCCCGCGCCGGTCCACGGTGCGATCCAGGCAGCCGCCGAGGTCGCGGCCCTGACCTGCACGCGCGTCGGGGCCGAGCCGCCGTGGCTGGCCGAGGTGCGCGACCGGCCGGGGTGGCGCGACCGTGCGCCGCTCCCCTGACCTGCGGGCTTGCGAGGCAGCCGCCGCCGGGGTCACTGGGGCGGGAAGCCCAGCTCGGCGCGGATCGCGGCGGTGTGCTCGCCGAGCGCCGGGACCGCGCCCATCGCCGCCTCGCGGCCGGGCATGCTCACCGGCGGCAGCAATGCCTGGACCGGCCCGCCCGGTGTGTCCACCTCACGCCACCGGTCCCTGGCCGCGAGCTGGGGATGCGCGGCGAACTCCGCCGGTGAGCGGAGCCGGGCGCAGGCGATGCCCGCCTCGTCAAGCTCGGCCGTGAGCTGCGCGGCGGGGATGGCGCCGAACGCCGCTTCGAGGATCCCGGTCAGCTCCGCGTCGTGGGCGACCCGGTCCGGGTTGGTGCGGAACCGGCCGTCGGTGACCAGGTCCGGCCGGTGCAGGATCTTCTCGCACAGCACCGCCCACTCCCGGTCGTTCTGCAGCCCGAGGAACACCTGTTCCCCGCCCGCGGCGGAGTACGGGCCGTAGGGGGCGATGGACGCGTGCCTGGCCCCGGTCCGCCGCGGTGGCCGGCCGCCGTACACGCTGTAGTACACCGGCTGGCTCATCCATTCGCCGAGCGCGTCCAGCATCGCCACCTCGATGCTGGTCCCCTGCCCGGTGCGCTCCCGCTCATACAGGGCGGTGAGCACCCCGGAGTAGGCGTACATCCCGGCGGCGATGTCGGCGACCGAGATCGCCACCTTGGCCGGCTGCTCCGGGGTCCCGGTGACCGACACCAGCCCCGTCTCACACTGCACCAGCAGGTCGTAGGCCTTCTTGTGCCGGTAGGGGCCCTCGGTGCCGTACCCGGAGATGGAGCAGGCGATCAGCCGCGGATGACGTTCGCGCAGCTCCGCCGCGCCAAGCCCGAGGCGCTCGGCCGCCCCCGGCGCCAGGTTCTGCACCAGGACGTCGGCCCGGCCGACCAGGGCGGCCAGCACCTGTCTGCCGTCGGCGCTCTTGACGTCGAGTTCGATGCTCTGCTTGCCGCGGTTCAGCCAGACGAAGTAGCTCGCCTGGCCGTGGACGGTGGTGTCGAAGCCACGGGCGAAGTCGCCGGTGCCGGGGCGCTCGACCTTGATCACTCGCGCGCCGAGGTCGGCGAGCTGGCGGGTGGCGAACGGCGCGGCCACCGCCTGTTCCAGCGTGACCACGGTGAGGCCGGCCAACGGCAGCACGTGCTCTTGGCTGCCCTGCCCGGGGCTGTCCTGCCCGGGGCTGTCCTGCCCGGGGCTGTCCTGCCCGGGGCTCACGGGCGGCCGTCCGCGGGCACGGACCGCGCCAGCACGTGCGCGGCGTTCTGCCAGGTCCAGGATGCCGGGTCGGCGTCCAGCCCGGCCACGCAGTCGCTGAGCTTGGCGTGCAACTCCGCGTCGGCGGGCGGCCGCCGTGGCGCTCCCGGCGGGAACTGCTGCTTGACCCGCAGCACCTCGCCGCCGGTGTGCACCTCGGCCGCCAGTTCGCCGTCGAGCAGCCAGGACCCGCCCGGCGTGAGCTCGGTTTCCACCAGGCCGGTGAGCTGACGGGCGGCCGGGCGGCGGACCGCCTCGTCGGTGAAGCTGGCGAACCCGGGATGCCGGTCGAGCAGCGCGGCGGCGCACGCGTACTCCAGGCTGAACTTGCCCTGCAGGCCGGTGTCCGGCCGGTGATGGATGAGCGGGGCCACGGTCGCCTCGGGGGTGCGCACCACGATGCGGCGCACCGCGCCCGGATCCAGCCCCTCGCCCGCCAGTTCGGCGAGCGCGCTGATGGGGCGCTGCAGCGCGTAACAGCAGGGGTAGATCTTGATGGCCAGCCCGCCGGGCACGGCCGGCCCGGCCAGGTCGAGCGCGCCCGGATCCCCGCCGACGAGGGCCAGCCACGCCTCCAGCGCCGACCAGTCGGCCCGTGCGCCCGCGGCGGCGAGCAGCGCCGCCCGGATCCCGGCGTCGACCGCGAAACCGGCCTGCAGCGACTTGGCATCGGTGCCGAACGCCCGCTGTACCCCGCCCGCACCGGGAATCGCCAGCGCGATGGCGGTGGCGATCTGGCCGGGGTCGAGTCCAAGGGCGACCGCGGCCCCGGCCGCGCACGCCGGCGCGCCCGCGGTACAGGTCGCGTGCCAGCCTGCCGAGTAGTGCGGCCAGCCCAGTGCGGTCCCGAGCCGTGCCATCACCCCGGCCGCCGCGAGGTAGCCCCGGGCGCCGCCGCCGGTGGCCAGCGCGGTCGGCACGCACAGCGCGCTGATGTGCGTGGTCGACTCCATGTGCAGGTCGTCGAAGTCAAGCACGTGGGCGGCAACAGCCCACCTGGCGCCATCGGGAAGCCGGCCGGCCAGCCGGGTCACCGGGTGCCCGCTCGCGGCAAGCGCCACCGCCACCGTGTCCCGCAGCGACCGGTCGGCCAGTTCCAGGTCGCCGGGGCCGGCCGGAGGCTGTCCGCCCACTCGGCCAGGGCCAGGGCCAGCGCGGTCATGGACCTGCCTCCCTCCGTCAGCCCGGCGGGGCTGCCTCGGCGGGCCGCCCGCCGCGGTATCTGCTCGGGACGATTCATGGTCTCACGCGGCCACCTGCCTGCCCGGTGCCCGCGCCCGGGTGCTTGACTAGCGCTATGCCAGTCGAGGAAGACTACGAGCCGAGCCCGGCGGCCTGGGTCCGGGATCAGGTTGAGCTGTACGAGGGTTCCGGCGGGACGCAGGGCACGACCCTGCGTGACACCGGCCTGCCCGTGGTGATCATCACCAACCGCGGGGTCCGCAGCGGCAAGCTGCGCAAGACCCCGCTGATGCGGGTCGAGCACGACGGCCGGTACGCGGCGGTGGGATCCCAGGGCGGCGCCCCCACCCATCCCAATTGGGTCTACAACTTCCGGGCGAACCCGTCCGTGCAGCTCCAGGACGGCGCGGACCGCAAGGACATGATCGCCCGGGAGGTCAGCGGCGACGAGCGGGCGCAGTGGTGGGAGCGCGCGGTGGCCGCCTACCCGCCCTACGCCGAGTACCAGCAGAAGACCACCCGCCAGATCCCGGTCTTCGTCCTGGAACCCGCCGGCGGCCAATAGCTCGCCCGCCTCACCGCCCGCGCCCGGCCCGCCCATCCCCCAGCGGCCGTGAATGTAAGCCTGGTGCCCCTAGAGGGGCATCGCTGTCACATCCACGCCCTTTGGCGGGCCGGAGAGGATGAGGCGCGCCTCGCGACGGTTAGACCCGAGCCTGCCGGTCGAGGCTCGACCCGGTAGCAGCCATCAGGTGCGCCGGGCTCCCGGGGCGATGCCTTCGAGCACGACGTCCGCGAGCCGCGCGGACAGGCCGGAGGGGATGCTGACCGGGGTCCCGGGCGGGGCAAACAGCACCCTGGGCAGGATCTGGCCGTGCATCGCGCCGACGATCAGCGACGCGGCGGCGGCGATGTCGGCCGTCGCGTCGATCCGGCCGAGGCGCTGCTCGCCCTGGAGGTAAGCGGTCAGCAGGTCGGGTAGCCCGCGGGGCTCCCCAGGGCTGGCTCCGCGCTCACCGTCCTCGCCAGGCCCGCCGCCCGCCGCGCCCTCCCCGCCGCCCAGTCCTCCGCCGGCCTCCTGCTGCGGAGTCGCCGGCGTCCTCGGCGGCCGGGTCGAACGCCGCGTCACCGCCGACCATCGCGTGGAACCGGGTGAGCACCTTCGGCTGGGATATCAGCCCGGCGAAGGCCGGCGTGACCCGGAGCAGGTTCGCGAGGCCGCCGTCGATGAACACCCGCAGGTTCTCCGCGACGGTGCCCTCCCCCGGCGGCGGCAGCAGCCGTGGCGCGCTGGCCATGACATTGCCGACGTGCGCGAGCAGCGCATGGACGAGCAGGTCTTCCTTGTCCTCGAAGTAGTTGTAGAGCACCCCGTCGGCCACCTTGGCCTCCCGGGCGATGTCCCGCACGGCCAGGCCTGCGCTGCCGCGCTGATCGATCAGCCGGGCGGCGGTCTCGATCAGGTAGTCGCGCAGGTTCTGGCCGCTGTCGTCGCGCAACACGGCAGGCTTCCTAGGTGACATCGCGCCTGAGTGTAGTGACCATCGCGGCGGCGGCGAACGCGATGGCGTACCCGGCGAGCATCAGCCCGCCGCCCCATTGCGGCAGGAGCCGGGCGGTGCCGGTCAGGTTCGCCCGGCCCAGCGCCTGGCTGGCACTGAACGGCAGCCAGCGCGCTGGGCCCGCGCCGACGAGCTGGCCGGCGATGCCTTCCACCAGGGCGATCCACGCCAGCGCGGCCGCGATGGCCACGGCGAGGTTGCGCAGCAGCGCACCCACGCCCACGCCGATCGCGGCGAACGCGATGTTGACCGCCACCCCGCCGGCGAGGGTGCGCCAGGAGCCGGCGGCCAAGAGGTGGAAGCTGCCGCCCTTGGCCGACCACCAGGCGGCCGTGACCACGACCGCGGCAGCGGAAGAGATCAGCCCGGCCACGGCGCCGGCCGATCCGTAGACGGCGAGCTTGGCGGCCACCACCCGGCCGCGGGCCGGGGTGGACAGGAACGTGTCGGTCACCGTGCCGTGCCGGTACTCCCCCGCCACGGCGAAAATGCCGAAGATCAGCGTGAACAGCCCGGCCAGGGCAACGTGCGCGAGCGCCTTGCTCGCCGTGGCAGGGTCGTGCACGTTGCCGCCGGACTGGACCAGGCCGGTGACCCCGGCCACGACGAGCAGTGGGCCCGCGGCCAGCAGCAGCCAGGGGCTACGGACGGTGCTGAGCTTGCGAAACTCGCTGCGGATCAAAGGCAGCACGGTTGCTCTCCTTGGCAGTAGGTCAGCCCGCGGCGGCGGTCAGCTTGAGGAACGCCGATTCCAGGGCGTTGTTGGTCGAGCCGATCTCGTCCAGCGGGCCGGCGAACCGCACCTGCCCGGCGCTGACGATCACCACGCGGTCGACGGTCTGCGCCACCTCGCTGAGCACGTGGCTGGCCACGATCACGGTCCTGCCCTCGTCCGCGAGGCTGCGCAGCAGGCCACGCAGCCAGGCGATGCCGGCCGGGTCGAGCCCGTTGGCCGGTTCGTCGAGCAACAGCACCCGCGGGTTCCCGAGCAGCGCTGTGGCCAGGCCCAGGCGCTGGCGCATGCCCAGGGAGAACTCGCGCACCCGGCGCCGCGCGGCCGAGGTGAGATCGACCTGAGCCAGGACCTCGTCCACCCGGCGGCCGGGGATGCCTGCGGCGTCGGCGATGACGCGCAGGTGATCCCGGGCCCGGCGGCCTGGATGGAACCCGGTCGCCTCGAGCGTCGCGCCGACCGTGTGGCGCGGCCGGGCGAGGCGGCCATATGGCACGCCCCCGATCAGCACCGCCCCCGCATCCGCCCGGACCAGGCCGAGCACGATACGCAGCGTGGTGGTCTTCCCCGAGCCGTTCGGCCCGAGGAAGCCGGTCACCTTCCCGGCCGGGGCAGTAAATGACATCCCACGCACCGCGGTGACCCGCCCGAAGGTTTTCGTCAGATCCCGGACCTCGACCTCAGCCATCCCGCCTCCCTCGGCCCCCGGCACCCCGGCGGCGCACAATGAACGTTGTTTCATGAACACTAGTTCATGAACCAATGTTCATGCACCCATTCCGGCGGCAAACCGGCCCGCAACCGTTGATGATCATGGTGTTTTGGCTTTCCTAGCAGCCAAAACACCATGATCACGAGTGGAGTGGCTGCGCGGGCCGCGGCGCCCGGCGGCGGACGGGTCCCCCGGACGGGCATCGGCCGCGCGGCATCCCGGCAATGTTCACGGGGGGTTCACCGGGTTGTGAGGGCCAGTCCTCCCGGGCTGTCCATCGTGAGCGTGACACCGGGGCCGGCATCGGGCCGGCCACGCCAAGGAGGTTGCCTCCCGATGACCCTGATGCCTGCATCACCCCCGACATTCCGCCGGTCCCGCTGGCGCCTCACCCTGGTGGGCGCGCTGACCGTGCTCACCACGGGTTCGCTGATCGCCGCGGCCAACACAGGCGCGGCCGCGCACGGCCTCGGCCGGTCGTTCTTCTCCCCAGGGAACCTGCTGGTCAGCGGGTCGGTGTACGTCAAGAAGCCGGGCACGATCGTGCCCGGTGTCACGGTCCTGCCGCCCGGCTGCACCAGCGGCTGCGTCACCGCGAACAGCAGCGCCGCCTATCCGGGCGTGTGGAACAACGATTCGGTGGACGGCAGCTTCGGCATCACCTCGCCGATCTTCCTGGAGCAGCTCACCCCGTCCGGGCAGCAGGTGAACACCCTTTCCTTGCCCCCGCCAGGCGACGGCAAGGACGGCGTGGTGACCAGCTTCTCGTCCAAGTCCGAGCTGGCGCTGAACCTGTCGGCCAGCGGCCGGTACGTGACGTTCATGGGCTACATGGCCCGGCCCAACGCGATCGACGTGTCCAACTCCAACACGCCCGGCGACGTCGACTCCACCAACCCGGTGCCGGGCAAGTACTTCCGCGTCGTCGCGCAGGTGGACAGCCAGGGCAGGCTGAGCTTCACCAAGACCAACGCCTACAGCGGCAACAACGGCCGCGCCGCGTACCTGAACGACGCGAATGGCTCGGACGTGTACTACACGGCGGGGAACGCCGGCAACGGCAACACGCCACAGCCGAACGGCATCATCATCGGCGCGGGCGCGCAGCTCGTCACCCCGCAGGACCAGCCGCTGCAACAGCAGAAGGCCGGCCAGCCGACCCCGGTGGGCAGCTTCAACATCACCCAGCTCGGCGACCCGGCCGACAAGATCGGGAAGGACACCAACTTCCGCGGGCTGACCGTGTCCGGCAACGTCGTCTACTTCACCAAGGGCAGCGGCGGCAACGGCGTCAACACGGTCTACTTCATCGACACCACCGGCACGGCCTGCCCGGGCGGTGTCGGCCTGCCGGTGCCGGGCGCGTCGCTGCCTGCCTCACCGATCGCCTACAACCCGACGGTGCTGCAGACCGAGGGCGTGACCCCCTACAACATGTGCATCCTGCAGGGCTTCCCCACGGCGCTGAAGTCCACGACCGCGTTCCCGTTCGGCCTCTGGTTCGCCAACAAGGACACCCTGTACGTCGCGGACGAGGGCAACGGCGACAACACCTTCGACCCGACCACGGGCATGTACACCACGGCCGCCGCGCAGACCACGGCGGGCCTGCAGAAGTGGGTCTTCGACGGCACCTCGTGGAACCTCGCCTACACCCTGAGCAACGGGCTCGGCCTCGGTGTCCCGTACCAGGTCACCAACTATCCGATGGGAGACAACGCCGCCACCGGGCTGCCCTGGGCGCCGGCCACCGACGGCCTGCGCAACATCACCGGCCGGGTCAACCCCGACGGCTCGGTCACGATCTGGGCCATCACCTCCACCGTCAGCGGCAACGGTGACCAGGGCGCCGACCCGAACAAGCTGGTCAGCATCACCGACCAGCCGAGCGCCACCTCCCCCGCGGCCGGGGAGAGCTTCCAGACCGTCCAGACGGCGGCCAACGGCCAGGTCCTGCGCGGGGTCTCGTTCACCCCGGGCACCGGGGCCTCTGGCCACTGACGCAGCACGGCAAGGCGGGGGTGACCGGGTTTCCGGTCACCCCCGCATCCGTCAGGGTGGCTGGCCGCGCCGCTCAGGAGGGCTGCGGAATCGGCGACCCGATCCGCACGTGGTTGCCCGCGGGGTCGCGGAACCCGCAGTCGCGGACCCCGTAGGGCTGGTCGATCGGCTCCTGGAGCACCTCGGCCCCGGTGGCGCGGACCCGCTCGTACGTCGCGTCGAAGTCGTCGGTGGTGAAGATGACCGCCTGCAGCGCACCCTTGGCCAGCAGCGCCTTCAGTGCCTCGGTGTCGTCGGGCCCGTGCCCCATGTCCGGGGTGGCGAGGACGATCTCGACGCCGGGCTGGTCCGGCGAGCCGACCGTCAGCCAGCGGAAGGGGCCGAGCGGCGCGTCGGCCTTGACCTCGAGCCCGAGAGCGTCGCGGTAGAAGGTCAGCGCCTTGTCCTGGTCGTCTACGGTGATGAAGCTGTGTGAGACCTTGATTTCCATGCCACCGACGTTACGCAGGCAGGCTGGCCTAAAGCTTCTTTGATCCTGCTCGGTCTGGTCCAGATCTTGGCGACGCACGCGGGGACCACCGCGGTGGCGTCGTGGCAGCGGGCCCGGTAGGCGCTCGGCGTCTCCCCGACGATCTCGGTGAACCGGGCGCTGAACGATCCGAGCGAGGTACAGCCGACCTCCATGCACACGTCGGTCACAGAAAGGTCGCCGCGGCGCAGCAGCGCCATGGCCCGCTCGATCCGCCGGGTCATCAGATAGCTGTACGGGGTCTCCCCGTACGCGGCGCGGAACTGCCGGGAGAAATGCGACGGGGACATCAGCGCCTGCCGCGCCATCGCCGGCACGTCAAGCGGCTTGGCGTAGTCGCGGTCCATCAGGTCGCGGGCCCGGCGCAGATGCGCGAGATCCTCCGGCGTCACCCGGCCAGTATCCCATTCTGCGCCGGTACCGGCGGGCGGCCCGATAACCGCTCAGGAAACCTCTTTGCATGCAATACGGCCGGCCGGTTAACCTCTGGTCCCAGGCGGCGCCGCGCCAGCGGGGCCAGCAGAAGAAAGGAGGGCGATGCCATGTACGCCAGATCCACCGCGTTCCCGCCCTCCCCCGGGGCTGGCCAGGCCTGATCCCGGGGCGGGCGGGGCGCCTCCGCAAAGGGAGACGCCTTGACCTCGCATCACGATGACCTGACCATCCGGCCGATCAGCGGGCCGGACGAACTTGACCTGTTCAACCGGTTCCCGCACCAGTTCAATGAGGAACTGGCGGCCGACCTGAGCGACGGCCACCGGCGGCCGCAGTGGCTGTGGGTCGCCACCCGCGACGGCAGCCTGGCGGCCCGGGCCGGGTGGTGGGCCAGGCCCGGCAACGAGCACCCGGACGCCCTGGACCTCCTCGACCTCGACGACTCCGGCCGCCCGGAAACCGTGGACATCGCGGCACGTCTGCTGAGCACCGCCATGGCCGAGGTGGTCCCGGAAGGAACCCAGCCCCCGTACTACCTCCGCTTCGTGGACCCGGACTGGCGCGAGGCGCGGGCCACCCGGCAGCCCACCGAGGACCGGATGGCGGCCGCGGCGCGGACCGGCGCGCGGCTGTTCGTCGAACGGCTGCGCCTGGAGTGGCGGCCGGGCGCCCCGGTTCCCGCGCCGACGGGACGGCTGTCCTTCCGGCCGGTGACCGACCCCGATGAGCTGCTCGCGCTGATGACCGAGGTGATGGACGGAACCCTGGACGCGCACGGCCTGGCGGACCTGGCGCAGATGTCACCGTCGCGAGGCGGCGGCCGAGCACTACCACGAGGAACTGGCGCTGTACACCAGCCCGCGGGACTGGTGGAAGATCGCCGAACTGCCCGGCGGCGAGCCCGTCGGGTTCGTCATCCCCGCGCACAACGGGTACAGCCCGATCATCGCCTACCTCGGCGTGGTCCCGGCGCACCGCGGCCATGGGTACATCACCGACATCCTGGCCGAGGGCACCCGGGTGCTCGCCGCCCAGGACATGCCGTTCATCAAGGCAAACACCGACCTGGGCAACGTCCCGATGGCCGCCGCGTTCCACCGGGCCGGGTGGGTCACCACCGGTCACCAGATCGACATGACCTGGGAGCAGCCCGGCTGACTTGGCGCGTCAGCGGGTCAACACCCGGATCCGGCCGTTATCGGTGTCGGCGATGACCAGGTTGCCCGCGCCGTCCAGCGCCACGCCGGTCGGCTGGGCAAGATCGGTGCGGGTGCCGGTGCCGCCGCTGCCGTTGTATCCGGCCGTCTTGTCGCCGGCCACGGTATAGATGTCACCCGCGATCATCGCCTGCCCATAGAACGTGCCGGCCGACTCGGCCACCACCCGGACCCGGCTGTTCCCCGGGTCGGCGAGCACCAGGTTGCCGGAGCCGTCCACGAGCAGGCCAGCCGGATGGAAGAGTGCGGCATGGAGGGCCGGGCCGCCGTCACCGGAGTAACCGAAGGTGCCGTTGCCGGCCACGGTGTAGATGTCGCCCGCGGTCATCGCCTGCCCGTAGAACGTGCCCGTGTGCTCCGCGACCACCCGGACCCGGTTGTTCTGGTTGTCGGTGAGCACCAGGTTCCCGGCTGCGTCCAGCGCCACGCCGTACGGTTCGTAGACCCGCGCCTTGGCGGCGGGCCCGCGGTTGCCGGAGTACCCGGCCTGACCGGTGCCGGCCACGGTGTAGATGTCACCCGCGGTCATCGCCTGCCCGTAGAACGTGCCCGTGTGCTCCGCGACCACCCGCACCCGCTGGTTGTTGGAGTCGGTGATCACCAGGTTCCCGGCGGCATCCACCAGCACGGTCTCCGGCTGGTTGAGCTCGGCAGTGGTCGCCTGACGGCCATCGCCGTTGTAGCCCATCTGGCCGGTGCCGGCCACGGTGTAGATGTCCCCGGCGGTCATCGCCTGCCCGTAAAACGTGCCGGTGTGGCCGGCCAGGACGCGGACCGCATCGTTAGTGGTGTCCGCGATCAGCAGGTTCCCCGCCCCGTCCACGGCTGCCTGGTCCGGGGCGTTGAGCTCCGCGCTGGTGCCCGGCCCGCCGTCCCCCGCATACCGGCCCACGCCGTTGCCGGCCACCGTGTAGATGTTCCCGGCGGTCATCGCGACGCCGTAAAACGTGCCAGTGGCCGCCGCGGCCACCCGGACCCGGTTGTTATTGGTGTCGGCGACCACCAGGTTGCCCGCGCCGTCCACCGCCACGCCCTGCGGAATGCTGAGTTCCGCGCTGGTAGCGGGGCCGCCGTCACCTGAGTAGCCGTCGAAGCCGGTGCCGGTGCCGACCACGGTGTAGATGTGCCGGGCCCGCATCCGCTGCCGGTAGAAGGTGCCCGCGGCCACAGCGACCACCCGGACCCGGCGGTTTCCCGAGTCGGCGATCAGCAGGTTCCCAGATCCGTCCACGGCCACCTGTGACGGGCCGTCGAGCCGGGCGGCCCGCGCCCAACCGCCGTCGCCGGAGAACCCGCGGTGGTCACCGGCCACGGTGTAGATGTCCCCGGCCGTCATGGCCTGGCCGTAGAAGCTGCCGGTGCTCTCCGCGACCACCCGGATCCGGTTGTTGCCGCCATCGGCGATCACCAGGTTGCCCGCGCCGTCCAGCGCCACCCCGCTCGGGCCGTGCAGCGACGCGCTCACCGCCGGGCCGCCGTCGCCCGAGTACGTGCCGTGGCCGTCGCCGGCCACGGTGTATATGTGCCCGGCGGCCATCGCCCGGCCGTAAAGCGTGCCGGTATGCTCCGCGACCACCCGGACGCGGTCGTTGAACGAGTCGGCGATCACCAGGTTGCCCGCGCCATCGACCAGCACGTCGTAGGGGTGCTCGAGCCAGGCGCTGGTGGCCGGGCCGCCGTCGCCGTTGTACCCGGCCGTGCCGGTGCCGGCCACGGTATAGATGTGCCCGGCGGCCATCACCTGCCCGTAGAAGCTGCCGGCGCTCTCCGCGACCACCCGGATCCGGGCATTGCCGGTGTCGGCGATCACCAGGTTCCCGGCGGCGTCCACCGCCACCGCCTCGGGATCCTCCAGTTCGGCACTGGTGGCCGGGCCGCCCTCGCCGGAGAATCCCTGTATGCCGTTTCCGGCCACCGTGTAGATGTGCCGGGCCTGCATCGACTGGCCGTAGAACTCACCCGTACTGGCTGGCACCACCCGGATCCGCTGGCTCAGCACATCCGCGATCAGCAGGTTGCCCTGATCATCGACCGCCGCCCCGCAACTGGCCATGGTCGCGTCCGCCGCCGGGCCAGCCTCGACGAACGGCCCGGACACGCCGCTGCCCGCTGGTGTGGTGAGTCGGTCGGTGGCCGGGTCCACCTCCCGCACCGCTTCGTTGCTGGGGACGTATACATGCCCGTCGGCGAACGAGACGCCGCAGGCGTCAATGCTTACCGTCGTGGCCTTGGCCGGTCCGCCCACACCGCCCGCCACGGTCGTGACCGACCCTGCCGAAGCCTGCGCTCCCGCCACGGCCGGGCTGCTGCACAGCAGGACCGCCACCAGCCCTGCCACACCTCGCGCCACACCACGTCCGTTTCGTCCAGCACCCATCGGATTCCTCCGCCTGATGTCCGTTCGCCGGAAACCCCTGAACATGACGCGCAGGCACCACCCATCGGATGACACCGGGCTGGCGGGGCCTTCGCACGAGCTAGCAGATCGCTTGGCGCCAACCGCACGTGGCGCCGCCGTGTGGGTGGGCATCGGGCGGCAGGCGTTGAGCCAGCCGCCCGATGTGCGCCCGCAAGGCGTCTCACCCCGCCTCCGCTGGCGGCAGAAGCGCACGCCGGCCCCGCAACCTGTGGCTGCGGGGCCGGCGCCTCGTTTTGAATCGAAGGTGGGCTAGGTGCGGGCCGCCGAGCAGAACGGGTTGGCCGGGACGCCCGCGCACGGGTCGGGCATGGTCGGCTGGGTGGGCAGCGGCAGGATGGTGATCTTGGTCTGCTTCGGGTAGTGCGACCCCGGCGGGCAGGGGCCGAACATTGCCGGCGCAGGTGAGCTGGCCCACCAGGGCGCCGTCGATGCTGGTGCCCTGCTTGCCGCACGGCTTGCCGTCCACCGCGGCGGTCTGGATGTTCTTCGGCTCCGAGGTCACCCGGCCCGCCGCGTCGCGGTTGCGTAGAAGCAGTTCCGCGGCGTCGCGGAGTTCGGCAGCAGCCCCACGGTCGCGAGGTCGCTGTTGGTGACGTTGCCGAAGAACCCGTTGTCGGAGAAGAAGTTGCCGTACACCTTGTTGCCGTGCGCGGGGAAGTCACACAACTGCGGGGAAACCTGGATGCCGCCCTGGCAGTGCGACCCAGGCGGAGGCGTCTCGGTGTCCGGGAAGTCGTGCGTGACCACGCCCCACGCGCCATTGTGGATGAACAGGTTGTCGCGCACCGTGTCATACGCGCCACCGGAGATCTCCACGCCCGTGCCCACGGCCCCGGCGATCCCGGAGGTCGGCGCGTTCGGGTTGTTGTTGTTCTTGAGAATGTTGTGCTCGATGATCATGCACGACGTGGTGGTGCCCGGGCACGCGCCGGTCTGCGGCGGCGGGGCGTCGTCGTTGTTCAGCGAGTTCGGCACGATCCCGGCGCGGTTGCGGCTGAACACCGAGTCCTTGATGACCAGCGGGCCGCCGGCGTTGGTGCCCGAGTACCCAAGGTTGGAGTTCGTGCCGGTGTCATGGTTCATCGTGGCGTGGCACACCTGCTGGCACGCGCCGATGTAGTAGGAGGAGTCGGCCATGTTGCTGGCGTAGGACTCCTCGATCACGCCCGGGCCCCGCGCGTTGCTCACGAAGACGCCGTACTGGGCCAGGTTGGCTGCGTGCACATCGGACGGCCCGTACATCGAGGTGGCGCTCAGATAGGAGCCACGGTAGGCGCCCATGCCGATCTTGCCGCTGCCGTCGCCGCCGTTCCACCAGATCTCGTTGCCGTGGCCGCCGGTCCCGGACAGGGATAGTCGCAGACGGTCAGGTTCTGGATGGTGACCCCGCTGGCCTTGTAGACCTCGATGCCGTCCCGGCCGACGCCGCCGTTGGTGTCCTGGAGCGCAGGGCTGGACGGGCAGGGCTGGCTGGCGGTCCCGTTGCTGCCGTCGATGATGACCCCGTTGCGGTCCAGGCCGCGGATGTGCAGGCCGGGCTTCTGGATCCAGACGCCGGCCGTGGGCCACTGGGTGCTCTTCTCGTGGTAGACGCCCGGCCAGATCAGGATCCAGTCACCCGGGCTGGCGGCGTTGACCGCGCTCTGCACGGTCGAGAGGGCACCGACGCTGCGGTAGGCGGGCACGGCTTGGTGCTGCCGTTGCAGACCAGCAGCACGTTGCTCCCGCTTTGCTGTGGCGCCCAGTCGAGACACGGGCGCCGCGGGCCGCGAGGGCCTGGCTCCCGGCGATCGCCGGCGCACCGCCGACCGTCAGCGCGCACGCCGCGCCGACCAGCCACCACCGTCTCATCATGGTTCTCCCGTCTCCCACCAGCCCGACTTTGCAGCAGTCCGGACATTAGCGCGATGACAGGGCAAAATGCGAGCAACCGCCCGCTGCAGCTGCGCAATCCCGGCAGGTTCCGGCGCAGCGCCCCGGGCCGGTGTCCTCACCTGGTTCGCGGTCCGTCCCAGGCGTCACGG
Organism: uncultured Actinomycetes bacterium; assembly: GCA_963762735.1. Taxonomy (GTDB): domain Bacteria; phylum Actinomycetota; class Actinomycetes; order Streptosporangiales; family Streptosporangiaceae; genus DASXKD01. Next base: position 78,913 of record CAVXMG010000010.1, read on the forward strand.
TCCGCCGCCGCCAGATCACCAGCGCCACGTCCGTCCCGGCAGCGAATACCGGCCCGGTCAGCCGCCGGGCGGCAGCGTCGCCGGGCGCCCGGACAGCGATAGTGTTCGCGTGTTCTCTGCGTGTCTGCCCGGAAACGGAATGCCAGTCCGCTCATTGTTCGCAATGCGCCACATTTGACGACAAATTATGCATCATTAGTCACAAAAGGGTTCGTTTACCCCTTCTGAACAGGCCGATTCTGTTACTCTCGGTGCCGCCATGGGGGATACGAATCTCCTTAGTAACGCCACCGTCACAATTCCGTTCCTCTCCCCTTCGAGGCCATAGCCATGACTTGGCGTATCCGGTCTGTGCGCAAGAGAATCCTGCTTCTCGCCCTGGTGCCCTTGCTGTCGCTGTTCGGGCTCTACGTCGTCACCACCAGCATCACCGCCAGGAATGCCATCAACCTGGCGCGGGCGGACACGCTGAAGAACGCCACGGGCCAGCCCACGGGCACCTTCGAGGGGGAGATCCAGGCCGAGCGCCTGCTCGCGGTGCTTTACCTGGCCGCTCCGACACCGGAGAACCAGGCCAAGCTGACCGCGGTGGAGCAGCAGGTCGGCCACGAGGCGACGGCCTTGCGCGGCGCCCTGATGTCCGGCGCCACCATGAACAACGCGTCGGCGCCGCAGGCGCGGGCCATCGACACGCTGCTGGCCGCGATGAAGGGCCTGCCTGCCCTGCAGGACCAGGTCGCCGCGCGCACCATCAGCCGGCCCGCCGCGATAGCCGCCTTCAACACCCTCGTCGACGACGGCGACCTGGTCCTCAACCAGACCATCCGCCAGGAGACCGACTCCGCGATCGTCTCCCAGGCGCTGGCGTTCGTGCGGATCGGGCGGGTAGGCGATCTGCTGGGGCAGGAGGATGCCATCCTCCTCGGCGACCTGTCGACGGGCTCCTTCCCCGCCGCCGACCGGCGGCAGTTCAGCCAGCTTGTCGGGGCCCGCAGGTACATGGTCCAGGTGACGCTGCCGGACCTCGACCCTTCCTACCGCGCCTTCTACACCAGGGACGTCAGCCCGCTGGCCGACGCCTCGCTGACCCAACTGGAAAACAGGGTGATGGCCGCCGGGCCGCGGCACCTGCCCGCGATCTCGCCGCTCGCCTGGGCGCAGACGGTCGGCGCGGTCACCGCCGGGTTCTCGAAGGCGGGCAACCAGTCGGCCAACGCGATCATCCAGCAGGCCAGCAACGTCGCCTGGTCCACCAACCTGCAGCTGATCGTGACCGGTGGCATCGGCCTGCTCCTGGTGATCTTCTCCATCGTCGTGGCCATCCTCACCGCGCGCAGCCTGGTGCGGGAGCTGGGCAGCCTGCGTCAGTCCGCCCTCACCCTGGCCAACGAACGGCTGCCCGAGGTGGTGGACCGCCTCGCCCTCGGCCAGGACGTCGACGTCTCCGCCGAGGCCCCGGACATCCCGGCCTCCTCCGACGAGATCGGCCAGGTGCGGGACGCCTTCGCCGACGGTCCAGCAGACCGCCGTGCGGGCCGCCGTCGGGCAGGCCCGGCTGCGGCAGGGCATGAGCGAGGTCTTCCGCAACCTGGCCCGGCGCAGCCAGTCCCTGCTGCATCGCCAGCTCGCGCTGCTGGACGCCATGGAGCGCCGGGCGCGGGACCCGCAGGAGCTCGAGGACCTCTTCCGCATCGACCACCTGACCACCCGCATGCGGCGGCACGCCGAGAGCCTGATCATCCTGTCCGGCCACCCGGCCGCCCGGGGCTGGCGCAACCCGGTCCCGCTGGTGGACGTGCTGCGCGCCGCGGTGGCCGAGGTGGAGGACTACACCCGGATCCGGGCCACGTCGGCGACCCGGGCCTCGCTCGCTGGCCCGGCGGTCGGCGACGTCATCCACATGATCGCCGAGCTTGCCGAGAACGCCACCATGTTCTCCCCGCCGAACACCCCGGTGGTGATCCACGGAGACACCGTCGGCAACGGGTTCGCGGTCGAGATCGAAGACCGTGGGCTCGGCATGAGCGACGAGCAACTGCAGCGGATCAACGGCCTGCTGGAGCACCCGCCGCCGTTCGACCCGGCCAGCTCGGACCAGCTTGGCCTGTTCGTGGCCGGTCAGCTCGCCAAGCGCCACGACATCAAGATCAGCTTGCGCCCGTCGCCGTACGGCGGGACCACCGCGATCGTGCTCATTCCGCAGCACCTGGTGGTCCCCGAGGGCAGCCATGCCAAGGACCCGGCCGCGCCGGTGCTGACCGACGGCACGCTGCAGTTCAAGGGCCGTCACCCGCCCTGGACTGGTCCAGGGACGGCGAAGGCGACGGCGGCGCCAGCCCTGCTTCCGGGCCCAGCGGCGCGGCGGCGGCGTGGGCCGGAGCCATGATCCCGGCCATGCGCGACCCGGCCGACACGGCGGACCTGCGCGCGGTGCCTCTCGGCTCGGCGGAGCCGCTCGGCGCAGCGGTGCCGCCCGAGCCCGGCCCGAGCCTGGGCGGCACCGCGTTCGCCGCTGGCCCGCTCGACGCCAGCGACTTCGGCGAGGCAGGGCTGCCACGGCGGGTCCGCCAGGCGAGCCTGGCGCCACAGCTTCGGGACCCGGCCGCCGAATCGGCGCCTGCGCAGGCCGTGGACGATTTCTGGACGCGCTCGCCGGAGGAGACCCGCTCCACCGTGACGGCCATTCAGCGGGGCTGGGAACGCGGCCGGTCTGTCTTTGACGTGCCGGTGGCAGGCCTGGCGGGATCCGAGCCCAGCGCCGCACCGGAAAACGGCGAGGGAAACGGCGCGGACGCCGAGACGGGGAACGGCGCGGCCACGCCAGGCCCGGACGCCGGGACCGAGGGGGCGACAGGGCCGGAGCGAGCGACCGAGGACAGGGCGACCGAGGACTGGGGGACGAGTGGCTAGCGGGCTTACGGACGCCGACGGCCATGGCCAGGGTTTCACCGGCGATCTGAGCTGGCTGCTCGATGACCTGGTCACCCGGGTGACCGAGATCAGCAAGGCGGTGGTCCTGACCCGTGACGGCCTGGTCGTCGGGTCTTCGCGGGGCCTGACCCGCGAAGACGCCGAGCACCTGTCCGCCATGGCAGCGGGCATGCAGAGCCTCGCCCGGGGCGCGGGGCGGCACTTCGGCGGCGGCCGGGTCCGGCAGACCATCGTGGAGATGGAGAACTCCTTCCTGTTCGTGACCGCAGCCGGTGAGGGCAGTTGCCTGGCCGCACTGACCACGGCTACCGCGGACGTGGGCCTCGTTGCCTTCGAGATGGCGGTGCTGGTCAAGCGCGTCGGCTCGCACCTGCTGGTGGATCCCCGGCCCGGGCTGGCCGGGGGCGTGGACGACTGAGCCGCCATGGCCGAAGAAGACCGGTGGCTTGACGAGGAGGCGGGGCCCGTTGTCCGCCCGTATGCCCTCACCCGCGGCAGGACCCGGCCCACGGGCGAGACCCTCGACCTGATCGCCCTCGTCACCGCCGTGCGGGGGGCGGAGGTCGACCCGGTCGGGCTCGATCCCGAGCACCTGGCGCTGCTGGCCATGTGCCGGCTGCCCGCCTCGGTGGCCGACCTGGCGTCGGAACTGGACCTGCCCCTGGGCGTGGTCCAGATCCTGCTGGCGGACCTGCGGGTCCGGTCGCTCATCAGCGTGCACCACCCGATCCCGCCGGCCCAGATGCCCGACCCGCGAATACTGAAAGAGGTGGCCGATGGGCTTCGGCGGCTCTGAGTCATATGGCCGCGACCCGGGAGAGGCGCCGGTCACCATCAAGATCCTCATCGCCGGGGGTTTCGGGGCTGGCAAGACCACGCTGGTCGGCTCGGTGACGGAGATCCGCGCGCTGCGCACCGAGGAACCGCTGAGCGGGCCGGGCGCCTACGTGGACAGCCTCGATGGGGTGGAGCAGAAGAGCACGACCACCGTGGCGATGGACTTCGGCCGCATCACCATCAGGGACAACCTGGTGATCTATCTGTTCGGCACGCCCGGCCAGGAGCGGTTCTGGTTCATGTGGGACGAGCTGGCCAGCGGCGCACTCGGCGCGGTGGTCCTGGCGGACACCCGCCGCCTCGCCGACTGTTTCCCCTCGGTGGACTTCTTCGAGCGACGCCGGCTGCCCTTCACCGTCGCGGTCAACTGCTTCGACGGTGCGCGGCGCTACCATCCCGAAGACGTCAGGGCAGCGCTCGACCTGGATCCCGGTGTCCCCGTCATCTTGTGCGACGTCCGGCAGCGGTCGTCGGCCCGTGATGTTCTCGTCGCCCTGATCGAGCACGCGCTCCGGGGGCTGCAGCGGGCCCGCGCGGCCGGGACGAACGTCTAGCCCGCCTCGCCCAGCAACTGCCCGGCGATCCGGGGAACGGCGGTGCCGATCGGCTCCCGGATCACCTCGGCGGCCAGGCCGTCATACGGGGTGGCGTCGGCGTTGACGATCACCAGCGCCGCACCCGCGCCCGCGGCGACCCCGCACAGCGACGCGGCCGGCTCGACGGTCAGCGTGGACCCGATCGCCAGGAACAGGTCACACCGCCGCGCCGCCTGCTCCGCCCGCAAGAAGACCCCGGGATCGAGCCGCTGGCCGAACATGACCGTCGCGGATTTCAGGATCCCCCCGCACCGTGGGCAGTCCGGGTCCTCCTCCCCCGCCTCGACCCGGGCCAGCGCCTCACTCATCGGCGACCGGTCCCCGCAGGACACGCACACCACGCTGAACATGCTCCCGTGTAGCTCGACCACCCGCTCCGCGGGCGTCCCCGCCTTCTGATGCAGCCCGTCGATGTTCTGCGTGATGATCCAGGTATCGATGGCCGAGGTGGCCAGCCCCGCCAGCGCCAGGTGCGCCGCATTCGGCTCGGCCGCCCACGCCGGGTGCTGCCGCCGCGCCTGCCACGACCGCCGCCGCAACGCGGGGTCACTCACATATGCCTGGTAGGTGGACATCTGCTGGGCGCCCGGGTTGCGCGTCCAAAGTCCCTGCGGCCCACGAAAATCCGGTATCCCCGAGTCAGTAGAGATCCCGGCCCCGGTCAGCACGGCAATCCGCCGCACCCCCCTGGCCCACCCCGGCGCAGCGCCTGCCTCCTGGATCCCCTCCAACCCCGAAACCACCTCTCGCTTTGCTCTCTCCCCTGGGAAACGCGGACTCCCGAGCGCGGATTCCGCGCCACCCTGCCAGACCCTGAACGGCCAGCTTGCCTAATCAGGTTTGCCATGCAAACATGTTGCAGAGCCAGACAGGAGGTATCCACCCATGACTTCGGGTAACGCCGCACTGCCCCCCGAAGAACTCCTGTCCGACCTGGCCCGCCTCCGCCGCCAGGCACGCTCCGCGCGGCACGCCTACTGGTTCCCGCTGATCCTGTTCGGCCTGCTCACCTGCGCCAGCGTGCCGTTCTACGTCTCCGACGGTGACGCAGGCCGGCGCGGGCGTGGTCGTCCTGCAGGTGACCTCGCCGCCCACGCTGCTCGGTGGTGAGCAGGCCGGCCGCGACGGGCTCTTCCTGGCCTGGTACTGGGCACTCGCACTCGTCGCCGGTTACCTGCTGACCTGGGCGTGGTACCGGCGGCACCAGCGCCGGGTTGGCCTCAGGACCCCGGCCCGCGCCTTCGCCGTCACCGGCATCGTGCTGGCCGCCCTGGCCTTCCTCGGCCCGCTGCTCCTGGCCGGCCCGTCGTTCCCGTACCCGCCGGTCGGCCTGCCCGTCGGGGACCTGTGGGTGCGCGGCACGTTCGCGTTCCTGGTCGCCGCGGCCGGCCTGTGGGTGCTCGCCTGGGCCGAGCGAAGCCGGGCGCTCGCGATCATCACGCTGGTGTACACCGGGGCGGCGCTGCTGGCCAGCCTGTACAACGTGGAGAACCTCCTGTACCCGCTGGGCTGGAACCCCGGCTATGGCATCGCCAGCGCCCGGCTGGCGATGCTGCCGAACGTGCTGCTGCCCGCGCTCGTGCTGCTCGTGGCCGGCGCCGGGGCGTTCTTCCTACGGCCCCGGCCGGGCAGGGCATGAGCGCTCAGGAGACGGATCGCCCGGCCGGCGGCGACCCGCCCACCCATCCCACGAACGGGCTCGACGACACCGTCCACCAGCGGCACCGCCTGGGGATCCTCACCATCACGGCCGAGGCGCGGGCCGACTTCGGGTACCTGCGCGACGCGCTCGGGCTGACGGCGGGCAACCTGTCCAGGCACCTGACCGTGCTGGAGGAGGCGGGCCTGATCCAGGTGGAGAAGGGTTATGAGGGCCGCCGCCCGCGGACCTGGGTGGGGATCACCGGCGCCGGCCGCGCCGCGCTCGCCGCCGAGGTCGCCGCGCTCGCCGAGCTGGTGCGCCGGCACCGCGGCTGACACCACGCCAGCCCCGTTGTCAGGCCGCTACGAAGGCCAGCCAGCGCCACCGCCGAACGCGCAGCGAAGACTCGGGGCTGGCCGTCTTTACCCCCGGGAGTTCGTGATCATGACTTAGGTGTGCCTCCAGCAACACCAAAGTCATGATCACGACGGTGAACGGGCGCGAGCGGGGGCATGATCATGGCGTCCTGACGCTTTCGCTTCCGGGCTGGTCTCGGTTCGGCCACGAATCCGGTTGGGTCTTGTCTGCTGCTCGAACCTGGCCTTGAATTGTGATTCATCATTGCGCTTTATCTGCTACATGAGCAGGACATGCTTGATGAATAGCAGTTCAGATCCGGGGCCGGCGAAGGCGCCAGAGGACCAGGCGGGCGTGCTGGAGGTCAGCGACGTCACGGTGCGGTTCGGTGGCCTCACCGCGCTGGATGCGGTGTCGCTCACGGCCGCGCCGCGGCAGGTCACCGGAATCATCGGGCCGAACGGGGCGGGCAAGACCACCCTGCTCAACGTGCTGTGCGGGTTCGTGCATCCCGATGCCGGGCGGCTGCGTTTCGGCGGCGCCGAGCTGACCGGGCTGCGGCCGCACCGGCTCGCCTCCCTCGGCATCGCCCGCACACTGCAGGGCCTCGGGCTGTTCCCCGGGCTCACCGTGCTGGAGAACGTCATGGCCGGGGCCACCTGCCATGCCCGGGCGGGTTTCTGGTCCGCCGTGGCCGGGGCGGGCAGGTCCGACCGCGACGAGCGGGCGCTGCGGGACCGCGCGCTGGCAGCGCTGGACCGGGCGGGCCTGCCGGACGCGGCCGAACGCCTGCCCGGCCAGCTCTCCTACGCACACCGCAAGCGGGTCGCGCTGGCCCGCGCCCTGGTCGCCGAGCCACGGCTGCTGCTGCTCGACGAGCCCGCCAGCGGCCTGACCGAGGGGGAACTGCCCGAGCTTGGGGAGCTGATCTCCCAGCTTGCCGACGACGCCTGCGTCGTGGTGGTCGAGCACCGGATGGACCTGATGATGTCGGTGTGCGACTCGATCGCCGTCCTTGACTTCGGCAAGCTCATCGCGTTCGGCCCGCCGCAGCAGGTGCAGGCCGACCCAGCGGTAACCGCCGCCTACCTCGGCGTGGATGAGCCAGGCGCGGAGAAACCGGGCGCGGAGGGTCCACATGCCTAGCAGAGCGGGGGCGGGCGCGGAGCGCGGGGGCGGGACTAGCAGTGCGGGGGCGGGCGCGGAGCGCGGGGGCGGGACTAGCAGTGCGGGGGCGGGCGCGGAGCGCGGGGGCGGGACTAGCAGAGCGGCGGCCCTGGAGGTCGAGCACCTGGAAAGCGGTTACGCCGGCGTGATGGCGCTGCACGACGTGTCGATCGGCGCCAAGCCCGGCACGATCACCGCGGTGCTCGGGGCGAACGGCGCGGGCAAGACCACGCTGCTGGCCACCATCAGCGGCTTCGTCCGGCCCCGGCAGGGCCGGGTGGCGCTGGACGGTACCGACCTCACGCGGCGGGCCCCCGAGGAGATCGTCCGGGCCGGGATCGCGCACGTGCCGGAAGGCCAGGCGGTGATCACCGAGCTGACCGTCGAGGAGAACCTGCGGGTGGGCGGGCTGTGGCGGCACGGGCAGGCGGGCCGGTCCGCCGCCCTCGAGGATGCCTACCAGCGCTTCCCCATCTTGGCCGCGGCCCGGCACCGCAGCGCGGGCACACTGTCGGGCGGCGAGCGGCAGATCCTCGTGATCGCGCGGGCCCTGATGGCCAGCCCGAAGGTGCTGCTGCTTGACGAGCCGTCGCTGGGACTGGCCCCGCGGATCGTCGCCCAGGTCATGGAACTGATCCAGCGGCTGCGGGACGAGAGCGGGCTGACCGTGGTGCTGGTCGAGCAGAACGCCCGCAGCGCGCTGGCCATCGCCGACCTCGGCGTGGTGCTGAACGTCGGCCGCGTGGTGGCCATCGAGGACGCCGCGGTGCTCGCGGCCGACGAGGCACTCCGCAAGCACTACCTGGGTTTCTAGGAGGGTCGGCTGTGACGGAGTTCTTGCAGTTCACGCTCGGCGGCGTCAGCTTCGGCATGGTGTACGCGGCGATTGCGCTTTCGCTGGTGCTGATCTGGCGCGGCACCCGCATCCTGAACTACGCCCAGGGCGCCATGGCCGTGCTCACCACCTACATCGCGCTGACCGTGATCAACCACACCGGCTCGTACTGGGAAGGGTTCGTGGTCGCGCTGGCCGCCGGGCTGGTCCTCGGCGCCGTGATCGAGCGGGTGGCCATCCGCCCGGTGGAGAACAAGCCGCCGCTGAACGCTGTGGTGGTGACGATCGGGCTGCTCGTGCTGATCGAGGGCATCGCCGGCATCGTCTACGGCGGCCAGTACCGGTCGTTCCCTGCCGCGTTTTCCGTCACCGGACTGCACGCCGGGTCAGTCTCCCTTGGAATTTCTCGTAACGATGTGTTCGTGGCGGCCGCCGTCCTCGTCGTGGCCCTGGCTCTCGCGGCGCTGTTCCGCTTCACGTCCGTGGGGCTCCGGCTGCGGGCGGCGGCGTTCAACCCCTACGCGGCCCGGCTGCTCGGGGTCCGGGTCGGCCGGGTGCTCACGCTCGGCTGGGCGCTGGCCGGGCTGATCGGCGCCCTGGCCGGGCTGCTGGTCTCCCCCGACACGTTCCTCTACCCCTCCAGCATGGATTCGATCTTCGTGCTCGGCTTCACCGCCGCGGTGATCGGCGGCCTGGACAGCCCGGTGGGCGCGATCGTGGGCGGCCTCATCCTCGGCGTGGTGCTCAACTACGTCGGCGGCTACCTCGGCTCGAACCTGGTCCCGCTGTTCGGGCTGATCGCGCTCATGGCGGTACTGCTTATCCGCCCGTCCGGCCTGTTCTCGGTGACCCACGAGCGGCAGGTGTGACATGACTCTGCTGCGTCACCTGGTCGCCGCTGTCGTCGCGGGAGCCGTCATCTGGGCACTGTCCGTACAGCTGAATGCTTTTCGCGACTTTCAGATGGCGGAGATCGCCGTCTACGTGGTGGCGATCGCCGGGCTGTCCATCCTGATCGGCCTGAGCGGCCAGATCTCGCTCGGCAACGGGGCGTTCATGGCGGTGGGCGCGTACACCGCCGCGCTGCTGATGATGCACCTGAACTGGCCGTTGTGGGCCGTGTTCCCGGCGAGCGCCGCGGTCGCGGCGGTGGGCGGCGCGGTGGTGGGCCTGGCAGCGGCCCGGCTGCACGGCCCCTACCTGGCCGGCGCAACCCTCATGCTGGCGGTGGCCCTGCCGTCGCTGGCCAACCAGTTCCCCGGCGTGTTCGGCGGTGACCAGGGCCTGTCCGTCAACGTCTTCGCGCCCGCCGCCCTCGGCGCGAACTTCCCGCAGACCCGCTGGCTGGCCTGGGTGTGCGCGCTGGCCGCCCTGATCACCCTGGTGATCCTGGCGAACCTGGCGCGCAGCAGGGTCGGCCGGAACTGGCGCGCGATCAGGGACGACCCGATAGCGGCCGCGCTGGCCGGGCTGAACGTCGCCCGGCTGCGGGTACTCGCGTTCATCGTGAGCGCGGCCTGCGCCGGGCTCGCCGGGGCCATGCTGGCCGTCACCACGTCGCTGGTCTCGCCTGGCTCGTTCACGCTCAGCCTGTCGATCGCGCTGCTGGCCGGCGCGGTACTCGGCGGCCTCGGCACGCTGACCGGCGCGCTGTGGGGCGCCCTGGTCATCGTCCTGGTGCCCACCTACGTCACCGACGTCGCCACCAGCCACGGCCTGTCCGGCGGTGTCGCGGCCAACATCCCCATCGCGGCCTACGGGGTGGTGCTCATCGTCGTCATGCTCATCTTCCCGCAAGGCATCCAGGGCGGGTTGCGGCGGCTCGCCGCGCAGTTCCTGCCCACTCCCCCCACCCGCCTCGGCTCGCCTGACCGGCCCCCGCCAGCCAGCGAAGACGAGGGACCCGACTCGCCGTACCGGCGCCCGCCGGTCAGCGAACACCAGGAAGAAGGCACCTCATGAACAGATCCCTTCGGCTGCGACTGCCAGTCGTCGCGGCCGCGGTGACCGCCTCGCTGGTCGCCGCCGGCTGCGGCTCGTCGGGCTCGAGCGGCTCGGGCGGCGCGGCGGCCGCGTCCGTGCCTGGCATTACCAAGACACAGATCCTGATCGGCAGCCACCAGCCGCTCACCGGGCCGGCCGCCCCGGGCTACAGCGAGATCGCCCCCGCGGCCAATGCGTACTTCCAGTACGTCAACGCGCACGGCGGCATCTACGGGCGCAAGATCAAGTACACGTATCTCGACGACGGTTACGACCCGTCCAAGACGGTGAGCGTGGTGCACCAGCTCGTGCTCCAGGACAACGTCTTCGCGATCTTCAACGGCCTGGGCACCCCCACTCACCTGGCCGTGGTCAAGTACCTCAACGGCGCCAAGGTGCCCGACCTGTTCGTCGCGTCGGGCTGCGACTGCTGGAACAACCCGTCGACCTACCCGTACACGTTCGGCTGGCAGCTCGACTACGTGCGTGAGGGCAAGATCCTCGGCGCGTACATCAAGCAGCACTTCGCGGGCAAGAAGATCGGCTACTTCTTCCAGAACGACGAGTTCGGCCAGGACGGCGTCAAGGGCCTGGACATGGAAATCCCGGCCTCCCAGGTGGTGAGCAAGCAGAGCTACGTGCCCACCAACGTCAACATCGGCCCGGCGGTTGCCGCGCTGAAGGCGTCCGGCGCCCAGGTCGTGGTGTCGTTCTCCATCCCGGCGTTCACCGCGCTGCTCAAGCTGGCCGCGCTCAAGCTCGGCTGGAACCCGACCTTCGTGGTGAGCGACGTCGGCTCGGACCCGATCACGCTGGCCGGGCTGCTCGAAGCGTTCGCCAAGCAGGGCGGGGCCACCGTGCAGGGCAACCAGCTCACCCAGGGCATCATCACCGACGGCTACCTGCCCACGCTGGGCGACACCAGCAACAGCTGGATCGCCCTGTTCAAGAAGGTCCACGACACCTACGACGCGAAGGCTCCCTTCGACGGCAACGTGGCCTACGGCGAGGCGGTCGCGTACGCGTTCGTCCAGGCGATGGTCAAGGCCGGGAAGAACCCGACCCGGGCCAGCGTGGTCAAGGCGATCGAGGGCGGGCTGCCGCAGGGCGCATCCGTGGCACCGTACGACTACTCGGCGACCGACCACGGCGGCATCATGGGCGCCTTCATCGGCGTGATCAAGAACGGTGCGATTGTCCAGCAAGGCCCCGTCTGGACCACCGACACCACGCCTGCCGGTGCGGTCACGCCGTACACCGGAACCCAGCCCGCGGCACCTGCCAGCGGGATGCCTTAATCTTCAAGCTGTGCCCGCCCGTGCCATCCCTGGCACGGGCGGGCAAGCGCCCGAAAGGGGGTAGGTGGTGTGACTCTGGCAGCCAACCGGCGCGGCACCCCGGGCCCCGACATGCCGCCCTCGCAGCGGCTGCTCCGGGCGGCCGAGGAGCTGTTCGGGGAGCGTAGCTACTGGCGGACGACCGTGGCGGACATCTGCGCCAGGGCCGGGATCGCCACGGGCAGTTTCTACGCCCACTTCGACTCCAAGGCGGCGATCTTCACCGCGGTCGTCCGGCAGATCAACGAGGACCTGCGGAAGGCCATCAGGGCGGCGATCGAGATGGCCGGGCCGGCCCAGCGGGACCGGGAGCGGGCAAGCTTCCGCGCCTTCTTCACGCTGCTGTCCCAGCGGCCGTGGATCGACCGGATCGTCCGCGAGGCGGAATTCGTCGCGCCCGCGGTGTTCCGCGAGTACTACGAGCACCTCACCAGGGGCTACGCCCGCGGCGTCCGCCAGGCCCAGCTCAACCGCGAGGTGGACGCGCGGTACGACCCCGAGGTGATTGCCTACGTGTACCTCGGGATCGGGCATTTCATCGGGATGCGGTGGGCCGACTGGACGGCCGGCGGGCAGGTGCCCGACGACGTCGTCGACGACGTGCTCGAGGTGCTGCGGCGCGGCCTCCCACCGCTGGCGCCCCCGGCGCACCCCGTATCGTCTCAGTAATGGACGATGCGGCCTACCGGACGATTCCCCAGGTCCTGACCGACGCGGCGCGCCGGGATCCGGACGGCATCTGGATCAGGACCGACGAGGGCACGATGACCTTCGGCGCCGCCGCCGCCCAGGTCGCCGCGACCGCCGCGGCGCTGCACGACGCCGGGGTGCGGCACGGTGACCATGTGCTGGTCACCGCCAGGACGACCGCGCCCTACCTGTTGTGCTGGCTGGCGCTCGCCTGGTCCGGCGCGGTGACCGTGTCCGCCAACCCGCGCAGCGCACCGGCCGAACTGGCCGGCCTGGCCCACCAGACGGCGCCCCGGGCGATCATCACCGATGCCGGGCTCATGCCGCTGGCCGCCGACGCCGGGATCGCCGGCCTGCCGCCACTCGGCGTGCTCGACGCGGAGGAACTGACCAAGGGCTGGGACAGCCTGGCGGCGCCCGCCGCCGGGCCGCCGCCGGTCCCGCCCGTCAGCCACGACGACGTCGCCGTCCTCATCCCCACGTCGGGCACCACCGGCCGGTCCAAGCTGGTCATGCAGACCCACCGGGCGTACGCGATGGCCGGGGAGGGGTTCCCGTACTGGATGGAGCTGACCGCGGCGGACCGGCTGATGACCTCGCTGCCGCTGTTCCACATCAACGCGCCCGCGTACTCGGTGATGGGCTCGCTCGCCTGCGGGGCGGGGCTGGTCCTGCTCCCCCGGTTCTCCGCAAGCACCTTCCTCGACTCGGCCCGGCGGCACGGCGCGACCGAGTTCAACGCGATCGGGGCCATGCTGGAGATCCTCATGCGCCAGGAGCCCAGGCCCGGCGACGCGGACACGCCGCTGCGGCTCTGCTACACCGGGCCGGCCCCGGCCAGGGAGCGCCAGCAGGAGATGGAGAGGCGCTTCGGCCTGCGCATCGTCGTCGGTTATGCCATGTCGGAGAGCCCGTACGGGCTGATCTGGCCGCACGGCACCAGGCCCTACGGCACGCTGGGCACGCCGCGCCAGCATCCCGCGCTCGGCGTGGTCAACGAGGCGAAGGTGATCGGCCCCGACGGCGAGGTCCTCCCGTCCGGCGAGACCGGCGAACTGCTGCTGCGCAACCCCGTGATCACGCCTGGGTACTGGGGCATGCCGGCCGAGACGGCCGAGGCGATCACCGCCGACGGCTGGCTGCACACCGGCGACCTGGTGACCCTGGGCGACGACGGGATGTACACGTTCGTGGCCCGCAAGAAGGAGGTGCTGCGCCGCCGCGGCGAGAACCTCTCCCCTGCCGAGGTCGAAGAGGCGCTGATGAGCCACCCGTCGGTACTGGAGGCCGCGGTGGTGGGGGTGCCGTCGGAGCTGTCGGAGGAGGAGGTCAAGGCGTTCGTGGTGGCCGCGCCCGGCGGCGACGTTGATTTCCCCGCGCTGCGGGCGCATGCCGCGACCCTGCTCGCGTCGTACAAGGTGCCCCGCTACTGGCAGGCCGTGGCGGACCTGCCGCGCACCCCGACGTCCCGGGTGGCCAAGCACCGGCTGCCCCAGGGGCACCCGCCGGGCGAGTGGGACGCGGAGTCCGGCGCCGGCTGACCGCGCCGCAGCCACATCCGCGAGCGGGCTCCCGGCCTGCCGGGCCGGCGTATTGCAGCAAATCGCATGGATGCGGGGCCGGCACTTGCGCGCCGGCCCCGCACCTGCCGACCGGGTCAGCCGTACTGGTAGTAGCCGATCAGGCTGTCCGGGCCGTCGGCCACCGGGACGGTATCCACCTGCGTCCCGGTTTCCGCCGCGTTGATCATGTTGCCGTTGCCGATGTAGATGCCGACGTGGTCGGTGTCCGTGGCGCTGAACCCGAAGAAGACAAGGTCACCGGCGACCGGGGAGCTGACCTTCGTCATTTCCCCGATCTGGCTGTTGGTGTTGCCGGAGCCGAGCACGTCCCGGCCGTAGGCCAGGTCGTAAGCCCAGCGCGAGAACCCGGAGCAGTCCAGCCCGATCCCGCTCGGGTCCGGGGTGGGGCCTGGGTTGCAGGCCCATCCGGCGGGGTCACCCGCGCACTCGCCGGTCGACGGGCCCGGGGTCGCATGATGACCGCCGCCCCAGATGTACCAGATCTTGCCGCCGCCCCAGCCTGGCTCTGCGTCGCCGGCCTCGATGTCCTCGGCATAGGAGACGATCTTCTGCAGCGTGCTGCCGGTTGGCGGCGGCACCGGTGGCGGGGCCGGCGGGCCGGAGCCGTCCAGCGACGCCTTGGTCTGCGGGCCGACGATGCCGTCCACGGACAGGTTGTGGGTGCTCTGGTAGTTCTCCACGGCGGCGAGGGTGCTGGCCCCGAAGTCGCCGTCCACGGTCAGCCCGGCACCGTGGTTGTTCAGCAGTTCCTGCAGTTCGGTGACGCAGCCGTCGATCTCGCCCTCGGAGATGTCGGCGGGGCACGACGAGGAGCCCAGCGGGATCGGCTTGGGCACCGAGGAGCTCGTGCCGTCCAGCGCGGCCTTGGTGTTCGGGCCGACGATGCCGTCCACGGCCAGGCCGTGCGAGCTTTGGTAGTTCTCCACGGCGGTCAGGGTGAGCGGGCCGAAGTCACCGTCCAGGGTCAGCCCGGCACCGTTCTGGTTGAGCAGCGTCTGCAGCTCGGTGACGCAGCCGTCGATCTCGCCCTCGGACATGTTGGCAGGGCAGGACGAGGACGTCAGCGAGATCGGCGCGGGTGCGGTGCTGCCCAGCAGGGCCGCCTTCGTGTCGGCGCCGACGACGCCGTCGACGGACAGCCCATGGGCACTCTGGTAGTTCTCCACGGCCGTGAGGGTGGCGGGACCGAAGTCACCGTCCACGGTCAGGCCCGCACCGTTGTGGTTGAGCAGCGTCTGCAGCTCGGTGACGCAGCCGTCGATCCTCGCCCTCGGAGATGTTGGCCGGGCACGCCGCGGAGTTGATGGCGATCGGCGCGGGCGCGCCGCCTATGGAGCCGTCCAGCTCGTCCTTGGTCATCGGGCCGACGATGCCGTCGGCCTCCAGGCCGTGCGAGCTCTGGTAGCTCTTGACCGCGGCGAGGGTGGCGGCGCCGAAGTCGCCGTCCACGGTCAGCTTCGCCCCGTTCTTGTTGAGCAGCGTCTGCAGTTCGGTGACGCAGCCGTTGATCTCGCCCTCGGTGATGTCGCTCGGGCACTTCGGGGATGTCAGCGCGATCGGCGCGGGCGCGGCGGCCATGGCCGGCCCGGCCGCGGTGATCAGGCCGAGGGTCGTCAGGGCGAACATGCTGGCCATCGCGAGCCAGGTCCGCGGCCGGAGGCAGCGGCGGAGCCCGGTAGGTGTTCGCTTGGATAGGCGGAATTCTGGATCATGATTTTGCGAGACCATAGCCACCACCTGCGCATTCGGAGTGCGGTAATCGGTTTGGCGGCTCGCAAAACTCGTCAGGCAGGCATGAGAACGGCGGCCGCCGTTAGCTGATCAGGGCACGTTCACTCTGCAGATCTGCGAATCTTGATCATTACCGGATATCGTCTTGATCATTACCGGATATCGCCCCGGCCAGCACAAGCTCCGGCAATGATCATTGGCTCGATATAGTGTAGCCCAACCCTCGGCAAATGGCACAGTAAGGGTTTCGCTCACAATTAACATCGGCCGGCACTCCCTGCAGCAAGCTGTAGAGCGCTCGGGAGCGACGCCGGTCCGTATGGCAGGATGCCGGGGCCATGGCCCCGGCATCTTGCCGTGCAGCCGGTTCGGCAGGATCTGCTCCGGTGAGCCTGCCCGCACCGGCGGGCCTGCTAGAGCTTGGCGCAGTCGTCGCCGAAGTCCCACCAGTTGATGTGATCGCGGGTCACCGGGCCGTAGACGCCGTCCACGGTGACATGTGCGGCCCGCTGGGCCACTTCGACGGCCGCCTGGGTCAGCGGCCCGTAGTCACCGTCGGTCGCGAGGTGCTGGCCATAGCACCCGTCCAGGGTTTCCTGCAGTGCGACCACGGCCTGGCTGTCGTTGCCGAGCCCTAGTTCGCAGTCGTCTCGGTGGGTGTTGTTACCGATGGTCGGCACGAGCACGCCGAAGCCCTTGGCGTCGGTGTAGCCGCTGGAGCCGGTGCAGGATGCCTGCGCGCTGGCTGGCACGGCTGCCGCCAGCGTGATCCCGGCGACCCCGGACGCGGCCAGCAGTACCGCCGCTGCGGCTAAAGTGATCCGTCGCATTTCCATTGCCTTCTTGCCGTTTTCCTGGTCAGGCGGCAAGCGCCCGCCGGTGCGGGCGCTTGCCGGTGCCAGATGACGGCGCCCGTTATACCCCGTGGCGCCGATGACCATTCGGAAAACTGCAATTTCGATACGGAAGGACCGTTACGGAAACGTCACCTTGCCGCAGCCGGAAAGACGACTAGGTTCAGTACTAGGTCAGATCCGGTAAAAGAGGTTCAGGAATCGCTCGGCCAGCGCCTGATCGCCATAGGCGTTGCCACCGTTGATCCGGCCGAATGCGGTGAGCACCAGGCCCCCCGCGTCGAATTCGAGCACGGCCGGCAGGTCGCTGACCTCGCCCGGCTCATAGGCCAGCCCCTGGTCGGAGATGCTGACCCGGTAGCTGCCCGCGTTGCGGCCGGTGACGGTGACTCCGATGGTGAAAGGGCTGAGGTCGGCGCTGGCCCGGATGGTGGACTGCCAGATGATGAACATGAACGGCACCAGCAGGTCGGCCGCATCGGCAGACATGGCGTGCGCGCGCCCGACGCCCTCACGGATGTCCCAGGAGTGCACCCCGTAGTCCATCAGCTGACCGCCGGCGTAGACGAACGCGGGAACCGGGCCCATGTAGGCGTGCGTCACCATGAGGCCGCCCCACTCCTCCTCGGTGAGGGACCCTAGGATGCCCATCATCTTGTCGAGGTCGTCGCGGACGCGGACCATCATCTCGGCCTGCGGTACGCCACGGAAGGCCCGGCCGCCGTCGCCAGCCAGTTCATGCATGACGGGCAGCCCGAGCGATTCGGCGCTGCCGCCCGACCGCGCGATCTCGAATGCCTTGAAGTAACCCTCGGTGGTGTCCACGATGTGGCCGATGATGTCGCGGACCTGCCACTCGGTACATGCGGTGGGAGCTTCCCACGCGCCGGGCGCCTCGGCCGTCGCGAACATGCGTTCCGCCTCATCGCGGACGACCTGGAGGATGGTGTCCTTCCCCTCGTAGGTCATGGCGTTCCACGCGCTCATATGTGGTTCCTCTCTTGGCTGAGCGTCCCGGCGGCCCTCGGGCCGGAGCGGGGCCTGTTGCGCCCGTGCCGGCCTAAAGCCAGCCTCGCACGGGAGTTCACCATACGAACCACAGCGCATCCAGCACCCGCGTGTCAATGGCGTCTTCCCGGCACGTCAGTGAACTCGCCGGTCCAGCAGGCCGGGCCCGCCGTAATCAGCCCGCCCGGGCGGCTGGGATCGGCCCGGCCGAGCCGCCGCGCCCGGTCGGGGTGGCCACGGCGGGCTGAGCGCTCGTGTCCCCGTGACGCCCCGGACATGGATTGCCGATCCGTGGCAGTTCCGTGGCGGATCCGTGGTGACCACGGATGCCGCCGGCCTGCGGCGCAAGCAGGCTTAAGGCAGTGAAACACGCCATCACAGGCAGGAAGGACATATGCAAATGATCACTCACCGCCGGCTCTTCGTGGCCGCCGTGACCGTCACCTCCGCAGCGCTCACCGTGCTGGGCATCGGCAGTGGCGCCCTGGCCAGCAACGCCCCCGCCACCGGCCAGATCAAGGCGTGTTACAAGAACGGCGCCACGCTGCCCCCGCTGGACCACATCGCCACCACGGGCACCTGCCCCACCGGCGACTCGAGCCTGGTCTGGAACAAGGTCGGCCCGCAGGGCCCGGCCGGGGCGCAAGGGCCTGCCGGGATCTCGACCGGGGTCTCCGGGACCAGTGCCACACCGGTAACCCTCGACAAGGCGCAGACCCTGATCCCGGTACTTTCCACCGCCGCCGCCCCGGCCGCCGGCACCTACTACATCAACGCCAGCATCATGCTGGTCGTCGCCCAGGGTGACACCGTGACCTGCATCGCCTCCGGTGCCAACGGCAATACGGGTGCCTTCACCACGGTCGGCCCGGTCGCGAACCAGACCTACGAGACGCTGCCGCTGAGCCAGATGGTGACACTCAACGCCGGGGGCAGCGCGACGGTGTCCTGCTCCGACTACACCTCGAACGCCATCACCTCGTTCTACGACGGCGGCATCACTGCGACGCTGATCAACAGCGCCACCGGGAACGCCCCCCGGTTGGGCCCGGCCCACCCCGCCCACCCTGCGCTGCCGAAGCGCCTCTAGCACTGAGTGGCTTCGGCGGGCCCGCGACTGGCCGGGCCCGCCGAAGCGACGCGGCGCCCGGCGCGACGCCGCACACGAGCGCCGCGCATGCCCCGCCAAAGCAATGACCCCGAACCCTGACGATGGGGGTTCGGGGTCATTGCGATCTCCTGAGAGATCACCGAGCTCCCGCGAAAGGACTCGAACCTTTAACCTGCCGGTTAACAGAAGGTCCGTCACGCCCGAAATTGCGGGACCTGCTGTATGTTGCCAACCCGCTCGACCTGCATAGTGGCTTGTCAGGGGCTTACACGACCATGTTAGCAGCCGTGTTGCCATGTGCCGGGTAATGCCGTTTTGTTCGTGTTGTTCCCGTGTTGATCTTCTCCGGCTCCCGGACTTGTGGGGTTTTTGTGTTGGTCGCAAGAAACCCGAACAGTCTGCATCAGGTTACGTGGGACCTCAGTGATTGTCGGGGTCCTCCAGCGCGGCATCGATGTCATAGTCCAGTGCGGCCGCAAGGCCGGGAGCAGCGGAGATGACCCGGCCGAGCCCGGCGACCGGCGCGATCGCCAGCAGCACCTCGGCGATTTCGTCCTTGATCGCACCCGCCGCCAGCGCCCTGGTGGCGCTCCATTCCAGGCAGACCGCCGACGATCCGATGGCCACCGACACTCCTACCTGAAGCAGCGCCGTGGTCTTGGCATCCAGGGCCGATATTCCGGGCAGGCCAAGCCCGGACTCTGTCCCGGCGAGCTCTTCGTCGAAGATCGCCAATCTGCGCAGGATCTCCTGGAATCTCGCCGTTTGGTCCATCCGGCCTCCGTTCGCCTTCGAGTTCCAGTCCATCTGATACCCGGGCGAGTTTCATCCCTCTGATTGGGGCAAAGACCGGTCATCCCTCCAGGAGTCCGAGTTCCCGGGACCGGGTGACCGCCTCGCTGCGGCTGGAGGCGCCAAGCTTGCGGTAGATCGACTTCAGCTCCGACTTGACGGTGTACCGGGAAAGGAACAACTCAGCGGCGATCTCGGGGACGGGCATGTGGGTGGCGAGCAGCGGCAGCAGGCGTAGCTCGGCGGAAGTCAGCGCCGACGCTCCCGGGGCCCGGGAACCACGGTCGGCCGACAGCTGGGCCCGCAGCGCCTCGGACCTCGCTGACCAGAGTTCCGAGGTTGGGTCGGAGCTTGAGCAGCTCATCGATCTCCCGCATCAACGTTCTCGCCCCTGCCACGTCGGCGAGAGCGAGGTGGACGCGGACCAGCTCGATCCGTGCCTGCACGGCAAGGTAGGGAATCGCGTAGGTCAGCGAGGGCCGCAGGCGCTGAGCGCTGACTAGCTCCTGGCGCACCGCTGCGATGTCTCGCCGGTGCAGGGCGACGCGGGCTTGCACCGCGCAAACACGAGGGCATCTTCTCGATCCCGGCCTGGCGCAATACGCTGTGTGCTCTTTCCGCCATCGCCTCGGCCCGGCTCCACTCACCGCGTGCCATCGCCAGCAGCGATCGCTCGCTCAGACGAGTGCGCGAGCAGTATCGGGTGCGGGGTCTGCCTCCCTCACGCTGGCCGCATCCTCCAGGAATGCGTCGCCACCCGCGAGATCACCGCAAAGGATCCGCGCGATCCCTTGGGCCATGAGACTGACCGGTGCCACGATGCCCGCCTCCGCGAGCTTGTCGCGCGGCTTCGTCGGCGTCGGTGCGCATCTGCTCGACTCCGTGGCGGCACAAGAAGGCCCGCAGCGCGGCGGCCCATGCCCTCGGCGGCGAGGTCCTCGGGCCGCGTCGCGTCCTGCGTCCTGCCAGCGATCGACCGCATCGGCCCACCGCTCGGCCTCGACCGGCCGCCCCGTGTTCGCACAGAGGATCGAGGCCACCACGGCGCACATGGGGTGTCCCTCGATCCCGCCCCGATCCCCGAGCCACCGAAGCCACCGCTGGAGGGTCGTGATCCGGGCCTGCCGGTAGACCGGAAGCCACAGTTTCTGGCACCAGGCGAGCGGCCGTGTCGACATCCCCGGCGGCGATGGAGTACTCCAGTGCCACCTCGGGCAGGCCGTTCCCCAGGCACCACACGGCGGCGCGCCGCCGCAAGACCGGGATCAGGTCCGGGCTCCAGGCGTTCCAGTTCCGCCAGCAGCATGTCGCGGAACAAGTGGTGGTAGCGGTACCACTGCTCGCCGATGGTCCAGCGGCACCAGCAGCAAGTTCGACCGAGCCAGGTCCGCCAGGATTGCTGCCAGAGCCGGGCAGACTCGAGCACTGCCTCACACAGCGGCCCGGACATGCGCTCCAGCACCGCTGTCCGGGTCAAGAACACGCCGGTCCCGCGACGAGATCCGCGCCAGGAACTCCGACTCCATATAGTCAGCTGATGAACCGGTCGTCCCCGCTGAACGAGTCCGCAGCGCCTGGCAGCGAGCCACCTTCCCGCAGGTACAACGCCGCCAGGTACAGCCCGGCCGACCAGCCTTCGGTCCGCCGATGCAGCTCCGCCACGTCCTCTTCACCTAGCGTCAGGCCAGCGGCGCGGAGCAGCGAGGCCGCCTCGGCGTGGGTGAGCGACAGGTCACCAGGGCCGATCTCCAGAATCTTGCCCTCGGCGCGCAGCCGCGCGATCCGTAGCGGCGGCTCATCCCGTCCGGCCAGCACTAGCCGCGACCCATCCGGCACGTGATCGGCCAGTACCGACAGCGCGGCCCGGCATTCGAGAGTTGTGCAGCAGGTGCACGTCATCCAGCACCAGCACCACCGGCGCGGTCATCGACGAAAACGCCGCACACCAGCCGCGGCACTACCGAACCGGGCACCGAACTCGTCGGGGAGGCCAGTGCCTCGAACACCCGGCTACCGACTGGCTCGATGCTATTGAGCGCTTCGGCGACGTAAGTGAGCAGGACCTTCGGGTCGTTGTCTCCTTCGTCGAGCGAAACCCACGCGAACGCCTGGCCGTTATGCTCGGCCCACTGCGACAACAGCGTTGTCTTCCCATAACCGGCCGGCGCGACCACCGACACGATCGGGCTGCGCTCACCTCGCGCCAGCTGCTCGATCAGCGACAAACGACGCACGGTCCCTGGCCGGACCAAGGGACGGCGAAGCTTCGCCACCATAAGGTCGAGCCCTGCCCGGCCCGCGGTATGCGCCCGGCCGGGCCGCTCACGCATGTCAGCCACCCATGCTCCGACAGTCCCCCCGAACGGTCCGTCGTTCCATGCTCGTCGGAGGCTTTGGGTCAGGTCAAGCGTGGCGGTAGACCACCAACCCATGCCAAACGTGACAGAACGGCACGAAGTGCGATAACGGTATCCAACCAAGATCACAAGACCGTGGCGCCATGCCAGACGGATCCGGCAAGCAGCCTCAGCAGAACCATGCAACAAGCCCGCCGACTAGCGAACACCCGCGGCGAATGGACCACTCTGGTGTGACCCGCACCGATGGGACGCTCCACCCCAGTTCGTCACCCGGGTTGAAACCCGGAGAAGGGTGATGACAGGCCACCCGTACTTATGCGAGAACGGCTTGTAGGCCGACGGGCCCAGCCCATGGAAGTTTGCCGTCTCGCGACGCCTGGTCTGGCTGGAAGCGCGCCAGCTTGAGCTGCGATCGGTCGTGGAGGTGGTGGCGATGGCGACCAGCGCTGCAGTGCCTGCGCCCAAAAGCTCCGTGCGGCGGACGGCCGCGGCTGGCCATCCGCTCCTGACGGCCAAGATTACGGTGCCTCACAGGCCCGGCTGGCATCAGCGGTAGTACGCCTCTCCCGCAGCCGGATGGGGCGGTATCGTGGGAGGACAGATGGGCAGGAAGCCGAACCTATGGATGACCGTCGGCGTCGCCGTAGCGTGCGCACTAGTGGCCTCGGCATGCGGCCGGCCCACGCCAACGTCGAGCAATGTCTCGCCGGTCAAGGGCCTAGTGGCGATCACCCCGGCAGGCAGCAGGCCGGTGCCGTCAGTGGTCTGGGCTACCAACCGAGACGTGATATCGCTTGATCCGATTTTCGCGCTTGGCTACCCGGAGTACACGGCGGAGTCGCTGATGTGTGAGTCGCTGCTGCGTCAGGCACCGGATGGCTCCATTGAGCCTGGCCTGGCCACGGTCTCGAACCCGTCGCCCACCAGGATGGTGTTCACGCTGCGGCCCGGGTGTGAAGTTCTGGGACGGCCACCCGGTCACGTCCGCAGACGTGGTGTACAGCCTGGACCGCGACATGAACCCGAAGCTTGGCGGGTCTTACACATGGGTCTTCGACCGGGTGGCTTCGATCACGGCGACCGGCCTGGACCAGGTGACGATCAAGTTGAAGCAGCCGGACTACTGGCTGGAGAGCGAGCTGGCGTCGATGCCCGGGATCGTCATCGAGAAGAGCTTCGCCGAGAAGGAAGGGGCGAACTACGGGACGCCCGCAGGCGGCATTATGTGCACTGGCGCCTACATGTTCAAGTCGTGGACCCCGGGCGTGGGTGTGGTCGCGGTCCGCAATCCCGCACTACTGGAACCCCTCGGTCCGCCCGCTGGTCGGCCAGATCACCATCAAGGGCGTTCCGAGCCTCGCGTCCGTCACCGCAGGCCTGCTAGACCGGCGCTATCCAGGGGGACTACGGCGTCGGCGTCTCCACCCTTGGATCAGCTGAAGGACAGCAGTACCGTCAGGGTGTACCCGGGCCCGGGCTGGTCGAGCGACGTCTTCGTCGTGACCAGTCTCAAGGGCGTGCTCGGCGACGTCCGCGTGCGCCGGGCGCTGTCGCTGGCGCTGAACCGGCGGGGCATCATCAACTCGGTCTACCAGGGCGCGGCGCTGATGCCGCGGTGGCTGTCCAACCCGGGCACGTTCGGCTACGGCAAGTCCGTGTTCGACAGGGCCTACGACAGCTCGCCGACGCTGATCCAGAACATCGCTGAGGCCAGGAAGCTGGTCAAGGAGGCCGGGGCGACCGGGAAGACGATCACGATTGGCACCACCAGCCAGCTGGCGGTGTATGCGGGGGATACCGCCGCCTATCAGGCGGCTGCCCAGGCGATCGGCCTCAAGGTCGTGCTCAAGTCGGTGCCGGCCCAGGACTACATCGACTTCTTCACAGACCCGAAGCTCCGGGCGAGTGTCGACGGCTTCCCGGCGGTGGACTACGGCGACTACGCCGACCCTGCGGAGCTTGCTCGCTGAGGCTGTTTTGCCGGGCGGCGTGCAGAACCTCGACAACTTCAGCGATACCGCAGATCACAGCGGCGCTGGAGCGGGCCCGCAGTACCGCCAACCCGGACCAGCGGGCGGCGCTGGTGGCGTGAGGCCGAGAAGCTGACCGCCCAGCAACTGCCGTGGATCCCTGACGTCCAGCCGGACACCGTGCTGCTGCTTGGCAAGGGCCTAACCGGCGCGATCTCTTCGTCCGCCTATCTGTTCTCACCCTGGGCCGACAGCCTGGGCGGGGCCGGCTGAGGGATGGGCTGGCGGTTCTTCGCGCGCAGGCTGGCGATGTTGCTGGCCAGCCTGCTGGTGGCGAGCTTTGTGATCTTCGCGGCGCTGTACCTCGCCCCGGGGAACCCGGTCGCGGCGCTGTCCGGCGACCGGCCCTTGCCGCAGGGCAGCGTGCACGTGCTGGAGCAGCGTTACCACCTGAACGAGCCGTTCCTGGCCCAGTACTGGTACTGGCTGGACAACGCGCTGCACGGGAACCTGGGGATCTCGATCACGCTGCGGGAGAACGTGTCCACGCTGATCGCATCGCGGATCTGGACCACCGCCGGGCTGGTCCTGTACGCATCGGTGATCATCGTGGTGCTCGGGGTCGGCCTGGGCATCATGTCCGGGCTGCGGCCCGGGCGGCTGGACACCAGCACGCTGGTGGTGACCGCGGTCTGCGCGGCCATCCCGGCGTTCGTCGCCGCGATCGCGCTGATCTTGCTGTTCGCGGTGAAGCTGCGCTGGTTCCCGGCGCTGGGGAACGGCACCAGCTTGCTGAGCAACGTCCGCCACTTGACGCTGCCTGCGTTCGCACTCGCCGTCGCATCGCTGGCCATCGTCGCGCGGGTCACCCGGGCCGCGATCCGCGAGGAGGCCGGCCGCGAACACGTGCAGACCGCGGTCAGCCGCGGCATCCCGGCGCCGGTATGTGATCTGGCGGCATGTCGTGCGCAACGCTGCTATCCCGATCACCACGATCACCGGGGTCACGATCGCCTCGCTGATCGCAGTGGCGGCGGTGGTCGAGGTCGCGTTCAGCCTGAACGGGCTGGGCGCCTACCTGGTGCAGGCGGCGGAGTCCAAGGACATCGCGGTGGTACAGGGCATCTCGCTGGTGCTGGTCACCGCGTTCGTCGTGGTCAACCTGCTGGTGGACGTGCTGTACGCGGTGCTTGACCCGCGGGTAGCGCTGGGAAACAGTCCGCAGTGAGTGCCGTTTCGCTGGCTGGTGAAGCCTCCGCCCCCGGCCAGGGGCCTGGCATTGCTGCGCGCGACCGGCCCAGCCGGTGCCGCCTCGGCGATCGTGCTCGCGGTCGCAATGTTCGTGGCCGTGTTCGGCCCGCTGCTGGCCCCTTACGACCCCAACCTGCCGAACCTGTCGCTGGCCTGGGTCGGCCCGATCGGCGGGCACCTGCTCGGGTACGACTTCGAAGGCCGCGACGTGCTGTCCCGGCTGCTGGCCGGGGCGCAAACCGCGATGCTCGGGCCGCTGGCGGTCGTGGCCGTCAGCGTGCCGGTGGGCACGCTGCTCGCGGTCACCGCCGCCTGGCGGCACGGCGCAAGTGATGCGGTGATCTCCTCGGGCCTGAATATCCTGTTCGCCTTCCCCGGCATCCTGCTCGCAGTGCTCGCGGCGGCTGTCTTCGGGGCGAGCCTGACCGCGGCGGTGATCGCGCTGTCGGTCGCGTACACCCCGTATGTCGCCCGGGTGTTGCGCGGCGCAGCGCTGAAGGAACGGGCCCAGCCCTATATCGCGGCCCTGGAGGTGCAGGGAGCGCCGGCCACCTCGATCTGCCTGCGGCACCTGATCCCGAACATCGCCCCGCTGATCGCCGCCCAGGCGACGATCCTGTTCGGCTACGCCATGGTGGACCTGGCGGCGATCTCGTTCCTGGGCTTGGGCGTGCAGCCGCCCACCGCCAACTGGGGCGTGATGATCTCCGAGAACCAGGCAGGCCTGCTGCAGGGCTACCCGCTGCCCGCCCTGTCCGCAGGGGTGTGCATCGTTGTTGTAGTGATCGCGGTCAACGTGCTGGGTGAGCGCTTGTTCGATCAGGCTTACGCGGCCCGCAGATGAGTGACCCGGCACAGGCCGGCACGGTACGGTCCACCGGGACCGCGTCCAGCGCGCCGCTGCTGGAGGTGGCCGGACTGAGCGTAATGCTGGAAATCAATGGCAGCCCGCGGCCCGTGCTGCGGGATGTCTCGTTCATTGTGGCATCGGGCGAGGCCGTGGGCCTGGTGGGTGAGTCCGGGGCCGGGCAAGACCATGACCGCCCGGGCGATCGGCCGCCTGCTGCCAGCCGGGGCCCAGGTCCATGGCTCGATCCGGTTCGCCGGCAGCGACGTCGGCGGGCTCACCGGCGCAGATCTGCGCCGGTACCGCACCCAGGTGGCGATGATCTTCCAGGACCCGCGGGCGCACATCAACCCGGTGCGGCGCATCGGTGACTTCCTGACCGAGGCACTGCGCACCAACCAGGGGGTGCGCGCGGCGCAGGCGCGGGACCGCGCGGTGGACATGCTTACCCAGGTCGGCATCGAGGACGGGGCCAGGCGGATGCGCCAGTACCCGCACCAGATGTCCGGCGGGATGCTGCAACGGGTCATGATCGCCGCCGCGCTGCTCACCAAGCCGCGGCTGCTGCTGGCCGACGAGCCGACCACCGCACTGGACGTCACCACCCAGGCCGAGGTCATGGCCATCCTCGACGATCTGCGGCGCGAGTTCGGGCTGGCGATGCTGTTCATCACCCACGACCTGGACCTGGCGGCCGCCATCTGCGACCGCACGGTGGTCATGTACGCCGGGCAGATCGTCGAGGTCCGCGCCTCCGCCCTGCTGCACGACGACCCGCTGCACCCCTACACCGCCGCGCTCGCCGCCGCCCGCCCCGACATCACCCAGACCGCGCCCCGGCTGCGCGCCATCCCCGGCCGCCCGCTGTCAGCGTTCGAGGCACCTGCCCGCGGAATGTGCCTTCGCCCCCCGCTGCGCGCATACCCGCGACGTCTGCCGGGTGGCGGTGCCCGGCCTTGCCGAACTGGACGGTGGGCTGTCGCGCTGCGCCCGCGCGCACGAACTGCGCGGCCAGCTTCAGGCGGCACCCAATGCCTGATACCAGCGTCAGCGCCGGTCCTGGAGGCGACCGGGCTGCGCAAACAGTTCGGCGACCTGGTCGCCGTCGACGACGTCTCCTTCGCGCCTCCCGCCAGGACGCTCCCTGGCCATCGTCGGGGAGTCCGGTGCCGGGAAGACCACGATCGCGCGGATGATCGTCGGCCTGGAACGGCCGACCAGCGGAACCATCACCGCCTGCGGCCACGACCGGTCCCGCCCAGCCCGGTCCGCCCGCGACCGGCGCCGCCGCGGCCGCGAGGTGCAGATCGTCTTCCAAGACCCCTACACCAGCCTCGACCCCCGCCAAAACGCCCACGCCACCATCGACGAAGTGCTCAAGCTGCATCACGGGTGGTCCGCTGAGCGCCGCCGCGCCCGCATCGCCGAACTCACCGGCCTGGTCGGCCTCGATACCCGCCAAGCCCAGGCGCTGCCCCGGTCCCTCTCCGGCGGCCAGCGGCAACGGATCGCGATCGCCCGTGCCCTCGCGGCCCAGCCCGCCGTGCTGATCCTCGACGAATCGGTCGCCGCTCTGGACGTGTCGATCCAGGCCCAGGTGCTCAACCTGCTGGCCGACATCCGCGACCAGACCGGCGTCTCCTACCTCCTGATCAGCCACGACCTGGCCGTCGTCCGCCAGCTCACCGACGAAACACTCGTCCTGCATCACGGGACAGTAGTCGAACGCGGCCCCACCGCCCGCGTCCTCGACAACCCCCAGCACCCCTACACCCAACGGCTGCGCGATAGCGTGCCCCGGCCAGGATGGAAACCGGGACACCGTGAGCTGCGAGACACAAGGGGAAGAAGCGAGATATAGCGCAACGCTGAGTTGGCGGTGAATGTGATTGCGCTACGGCGTCACGGGACGACGACCTGAGGGGTCACTTTCCCGCCGACTGCGGCGTTATATCTGGCAATGGCCTGGGATCGGTTGATGACGCCGAACTTGTGGAGGATCGATTGGACATGCGACTTGACCGTGGCGTCCGCGATCACGAGTTCCCTCGCGATTTCCGAGTTCGGGGTCCCTCTGAGCAGCAATTGAAAAACATCGCGCTGACGAGGGGTGAGTGGCGCGAGGACCTCGGCGGCTTGCTGATCTCCGGCGTTGTCGCCTGGCGTGAGCTCATTGGTGTGGACGGGCTCAAGGGCAGGCGGGCCGTCTTCAGCGTCGGTGACGGAACGCAGCAGCGCGCGGATCATCTCGTTTTGGTGATTGAGCTGGCTGGTTACAGCATGCTGCTGCAGCACCGCGCTGCAGATCTCGGCGAAAGCCCCCAGCAGCTCACGATCGAGACCGTCGGCGTCGTGAGTCCGATGGGCAGCTTGAAGCAGTCCAACCGCCTTCGCGCCGCGCATCACCACTGCTACGGCATAAGAGGTTGCGCCCAGCAAGGGAGAGAGCGGGCCACCGGAGCGGGGACGGCTGACTGACGCGTTGTGACCGCCGCGTAGAGCAGTCGCCTCGACATCGCAGGATTCGAGGAGCACCGGATGCGCAAACGCATCGTGGAGCACGTATCGCAACGGATGCAGGCCGTCAGCGAACGCGGCTGAAACAGGCACTAGCACATGCCCGTTGGTCCGCCAGTAGAGCACTCGGTCGAAGTGTCCCAGCTCAACGAGCGGTACTGGCATCATCCGTGATAGCTCCTCAGCATCCCGTGACGCCTCAAGACGTTGATGCTGCGCCGGATGATCCGCATGGCCACTTCGCTTCGCGTAAGCGACTCGGGGGGCAATTGAGTAGTCAGTGCCATGAGTTCCCCGGGCTCTGGTTGGCCGGGACCACGCTGGGTGGGTGGTTGAGGGTGGCTGGGGCCGGTCAAGGGAGATCGGAGCTTTGACGGCACGCGGCGTGCGGTGCTGACGCCAGCATGGCCGTCATGGCGACGGCCGCCCAAGCTGGTCGGGTGGGCCATGAAGGCTCTCCTCCCTTCCCCGAAAGGAGCAATTGGAACGCTACGGGTGGATCGGCGATCCGTCGTCACTCCGTTGGGGGTAAAAGTGGCGAACCTTGGACCCCCGGTCGGCGCGCGACAGCGCCGACGCAGCCGGCCGCATCTCATCGGTGCCTGGTGGCCCTCAGGCGGCGGGATGTTGCGCTGGGCAGGTCCGGTGGTGAGTGGCTGACCACTCTCGCCGCGAACGTCACCTGAACATGATGCCAGGTTGTATCTCTGGTGGCTGATGCAGAGGCCACCTTTATAACTCGGATTTGTTGTCATCACAAATAATGAGGGTTCTTACCTGTGTACCTCATCATTTTGAAGGATTGCATTTGTCTCTATCTCTGAGCGATTCTCAAACAGGGTTCAAGTGATCGCAAAGAGTCTAGGGATCGCAAAGAGCAGGCAAAGAAGGCAAAGAGCAGGCCAAAGAAGGTGAGGGAATCATGCGAATGCACCTGACCCGTAAGAAGGGGTTCCGCCGGTTCGCTGGCGCGGCTGCGGCGGCTGCCGCCCTGGCGGTCATCGGGGGCTTGGCTCCGGCTTCTGCCGTGGCCAGCCCCCAGGGCTCGGCTCCGGCTTCTCCCGTGGCCGCGCCCACAAGCATGTGCCACTGGTTCCCGCTGCCGGCTGCGCTCTTTGTCGGAGACCCAGCGGCTTTTTATCCCACGCTGGACAGTCATTACAACCTCCCTGGCAACAGGGGCGTTGCCTACAAAATCACTGGCGAGTTCCCGCATTCGACGACAATGTCGTTCACGACTTACAACGGTATATGGGCGATCCCATCGCCGAAATACCTCATCAACGACGATCAGATCATTCCGGACCCAGGGTCGGTGAACCCCTTCGTCCCGGGCACCAGGGTGAACGGTCGACCCCGGCACTACACCGTGTGGATTTGGCCGGACAGCGTCCGGGTGCCAGCGGGATTGAAGAACATCGTTCTGTATCCAACGAAAGGGGTCCCGGGCGACAAGCTCGCCCAGTGGTTCCTGACGATGCGCATGTACCACATGCAGCCTGGGTACACCTTCCGAGGGGCTTTCCCGACAGTCACTGCGGTGTCGGCAGCGAACCCGAGCAGGTCAGTGCGATGCCCCACGACTCCGGTAGGCACG
This sequence comes from uncultured Actinomycetes bacterium, assembly GCA_963762735.1. Taxonomy (GTDB): domain Bacteria; phylum Actinomycetota; class Actinomycetes; order Streptosporangiales; family Streptosporangiaceae; genus DASXKD01. The sequence continues at coordinate 108,909 of CAVXMG010000010.1, forward strand.
GTCGCGAGAGCGGCCGTTGCGGTTGTTAGAAAGGTTGTGACCACCGGCCCCATCGGGGCTCCGCCGGAGCCCCAAACCAGCAACAAGGTCTATTTCACGCGATACCCGGGCAAAATGATCATTGGGCCTGAGGGTTATCCCGCGGACGGCTGTGCCGCCTACGCTGGGGCAACCCTGCGCCCGGATAAGATCTCCGTGGTCACGGTGCACAAGGTGCCGCAGTACTTCAACAATAATCTCGTCACTCCGAGCTCGATCATGAAAGATTATCAGACGCGGTACTTGTCGCAGGTGATCGCGTACTGGCCTGAATATCCCGCGATATCTGTCAATACAGACAACGCGCTCTACCAATCCGATGGCAGCTGGGTGACGATATACTTGCCGTCTGAACCACGCCTGCCGCCCTCGGTGATCAGGCAGGTGCGCGACATCGCTAGGAAGCTCCACTACAACGTCGTTCAGATTCCGCCGCCGCCCCGGCGGTTCCGCCTTCTGGCAAGGCTGCTTCCTTACCCGGTCCTTATTTACCGCAACAAGGCGGTCAGCCCGTCCTTCAACCAATCGTTGCTGGCCGTGCCGTGCTGGGCAGCGAACCACAACTACCTGAACTACCCCTACCAGACCAGCCCGGCGTTCTTCGCCAAGTACGCCTCCAGCCCGAGGAACATGGGACCGTACTGGATCGACGGCTCCTGGCTCAACGTCGGGCAGTTCATGAGCCGATTCTCGAAGTAGCCGTTGTCACGATGGACAATATCTCCGGCGCGGACGTGAGATCACGATGACCAGGCGGCTCTCCGCCGGCAGGGTGATAACACGGCCTGGTCCGGGACGGCGGTAGCAGCAGCCCCCGTTACCAGGCAACTCCGGTAACGGGGCCTGCTGTCCCGCCGATGTGTGCGCATGCGTGCAGCACCTGACCTATGTCAGTTTTCAACGTGGAAGGAGCATAGGGATGCGTCCAAGAAGCATAAGGAGGCGTGGCAGGAGCAGGGGGATGCTGGATCTCTCGCCTTCGGGTTCTGGCGGTGGTGCGGGGCGTCGCCGACCGCGGGCCTGGCTGAGCGGCGTTGCCGTTGCTGGGATGGTTGCCGGGGTGCTTGCGCTCGGCGTGCCCGCTGCCAGCGTGGCCGGCGAGCGAGCGGCGGGCGCACACCCGGCCGGCTCTGCGGCGCAGACGACCGCGTACCGGACAGCCATGCAGTACGTGATCCGGTTCTGGCCGCGCTACATCAGCTTCAATCAGCAGCGGTTCGCTACTCGCATCCACGGCCCGGACCGGCTGCTCGGCCCGCGGACCATGGGCCCGCAGTTCAGATCGGTCAACGCCATCAACGACGACACGCTCTATTGCACGGCGTTCGTGGATCTGCGGCACGGCCCGGCGATCCTGACGATCCCGGCCACCAAAGCGACGTACTCAATCCTGGCGCTGGACGTCTTCGGCAACGTCTTCAACTCGGGCATCAAGCCCCAGACGCCGGGGACCTACGCACTGGTCCTCCCGGGATGGCGGGGAAGGCTTCCCCACGGCATCAAGAAGATCACTGTCCCCTACCCGGAAACGTTCTGGAACATCCGAGCCGACAAGTACTCCAACAACGAGAACATGATCCCGGAGGCGACCGCATTCCGCGCGGCGCTGCACATGACCACGTTGGCGAAGTACATGGCCGATCCGGCCAGCGGCGCGACCAAGATCCTGCCGCTCGTCCCGACATACTTCATCAGCTTCAAGCTGGCGCAGGATCTCGCAGTCACGGCCACCCCGAACGTGTTCCTGCGCAGAACACAGAAGGCCGTGGCTGACCCGAGCACCACGCCGCTGTACCCGTCAGACCTCCAGCTCGCAGCAGCGTTCAACAAGGACTTCGCAGCGGCCCAGCGGGCGGCGCGGCGCGGCAATCCCATCCCGCTGCTGACGATCGACACCGCCGCTCGTGCCGCCTACGGCGCGATCGTGAAACGCTATCGCACGCACGTCGTCCCCCACACGAACTGGGTGCATTTCACCAACATCGCCGAGTGGGGCACCGCGTACCTGGACCGGGCGGCAACCACCGAATACATTCAGTACGGCAACAACAAGGCCGCGGCGGGCTACTGGCACGCGTTCCGGGACGGGGCCGGCCAGACGCTGAACGGCGCCAGGCACAGCTACCAGCTGACGTTCCCCGCCGCCGATATCCCGCAGGCCAAGCGGTTCTGGTCGCTCACCGCGTACGTCCCGTACACCATAGAGCTGGTGCCCAACCCTGCGAAAAAGTACCTGGTCGCCAGCTACACGCCGGGCCTGAAGAAGAACCCGGACGGCTCGATCACCATCTACATGGCGCCGACCCGGCCCGCCAACGCGCCGATGGCGAACTGGCTGCCGGTGCCCCGCGGACAGTTCTCTGTCATCCTGCGGGCCTACGGCCCCGAAGGCAACACCGCCAGCCCGGGCTACGCTCCGCCAGGGATCACGGTCGCGCCCTGACCGCACGGCAGGCACCGTGAGGAATCACAGTGCCCGGCGCGTCGGCCTCGCCCCTGGTCGACCAGGGGCGAGGCCGACGCGCCGGTCGCCGTCGCCGCGCCGTCCCCCTGAGCATGCCAACCAGCGCATAAACATACGCGGTGGCCGACCCATGATGGCCTTGAGTCGCTCCAGGGTCATCTTCCAGATCTTCTGCGAGATCGGCGAGATCAACCCTGACGCCGCCCGGTGGTGGGAAGACTCCATTTCGAGCACAGCTACATCAAATGGAATTCACTGAGATCACCTCATTGAAACATATGCGGAGACATCAAAAGTTACATTTGTGCAATCAAGGTCATGGAGGAAACGTGAAAAGGATCTGGTGGGTTGCCCGGAAGCTGGTCGCGGCGGCGGCGGTATTCGTCATGCTGGCCGCCGGTGCTTTTTCCGTGCTTGCAGCGCCAGCCGGGGCCGCCTCCGGCCGAGGCCGGGTCCTTACCGTCAACACCACCGCCGACCTCCCCGGTATCGCGCCCGGCCGGGGTGTGTGCCGTGACGCCGCGGGCACCTGCTCGCTGCGGGCAGCGGTCATGGTGGCCGACGCCAGCCTCAGGCACACCACGATCATCTTGCCAGCCGGCCACTACAAGCTGACCATCCCCCCCCGGTTCCGGGGTGATGACCCGCTGACCGACTTCGACCTCAGCCGCGGCGCTCTCAAACTGCTGCGGCCGGTCACCATTGCAGGCAGCGGCGCCCGGCGGACCGCGGTCGATGGCACCGGCATCACCCGGGTGTTCGCCAACTTCACCGCTGCCACCATCACCGGCCTGACGATCACCGGTGGCTTCATGCCACCTATCTCGCCACTGCTGCCGTTGCCGATCGGCGGCGGGGGAGTCGCCAATATCGGCGTCCTCCAGCTACAGCGGGTGGCCCTGTCCGGCAACCACGCTGACTACGGAGCAGGCATCTTCAACTATCCCGGTTCCTTCCTCACCATCAGCGACAGCATTGTCAACGGCAACAGCGGGCTCGAGGCGGCCGGCATCCGCTTCGACTCCGGCGGCCTGGTCGTGAACACCACCATCACCGGCAATACCGCCGTGTCCCGGGCAGATCGCCCTGGTACGGAGTCCGGGTTCGGTGCCGGCGTCGACGCCCGGGGCGCAACCCCCAGCACGCTCAATATCGTCAATTCGACCATCGCCGACAACTTCGCCAGCAAGGGCGGCGCCGGGATCAACGTCGCCCAGGGCTATCCTCCCTTCATCGTGGGGATTCCCCTCGCGCAAAGCGTCTGGCTCCGGAACACGATCGTGGCCGATAACCTCGCCGTCGGCCGAGCGCGACTGCAGTAGCCGCGGCATCGTTTCTTTCCATTCGCTGGGCCACAACCTCGCCAGCGATAGATCCTGCCCGTTCCGGCTGCCAAGCGACCTGCGTAACACCAACCCACGCCTCGGCCCCCTCGCCAACAACGGCGGCCCCACCGACACCCTCGCCCTTCTTCCCGGCAGCCCCGCGATCAACGCCGGCGGTTCGGTCGGCTGCCCGGCCACCGACCAGCGCGGCGTCCCGCGGCCCCCGGGCCATTGCGACATCGGAGCCTTCCAGAACAGGTAAGCGCCGACCGTCCCTATGTTTGTTCGGGATGCACACCAGAAGCGCCGGGCGGCCCGTCTCGGGCTGGTGGCGATGGCGGCGCTCGTGTTGCTCACCTCTGCTTCCCTCTCCCGGCGGCGGCCAGCGAGGCGCCAGTCTCGTTACTCATCGTCGATGGCTGCGGCGGGGCAGGGTGGTGGCGCGGCCATGCCGCAGGGTGGTCAGGGCGACGACCGCCTTGTCCGCGCGGGCGGACCGGGCGAAGGTAGTCAGGTGGGGCGGGACGTTGAAGCGTTGCCGGGCGACGGCCTTGGCGGTGGTGAATTCGCGTAGCCCGTCGGGTCCGTGGATTCGCCCGAAGCCGGATTGGCCGACCCCTCCCCAGGGCAGCGATGGCATGCCGGCGAGGGAGAGGGTGACCGAGTTCACCGCGACCAGTCCGGCGCGGATCCGGCGGGCCAGCTGGGTGCCGTGGGCGCGGGAGAACACGGCGGCGCCGAGGCCGTAGGACGAGGCGTTGGCGCGGCGTACGGCCTCGTCCATGTCGGGCACCTTGGCGACGGTCAGCGTCGGGCCGAAGGTTTCCTCGGTCACCGCCGGGCAATCCTCGGGCACGTCGAGCAGCACGGTCGGCTGCACGTAACGCTCGCCGACCGCGTCCAGGCCGCCGGCCAGAACCGTGGCGCCGCGGGCCAAGGCGGCGGCGATGTGCGCCCGGACCACGCCGGGCTGCGCCGGGATGGTCATCGGGCCGATCTTCTGCCCGGGACCGGCCCGCAGGTCCCTGACCCGGGTGGTGACCTCGCCGAGGAACGCGTCGTACACCCGTGCGTGGACGTAGACTCGCTCGACACCGATGCAGGACTGCCCGGCGTTGGACATGCCGCCCCAGACCGCCGCGTCGGCCGCGGCGGGGATGTTGGCGTCGGCGTCGACGAGCAGCGCGTCCTTGCCGCCGCCCTCGATGATGACCGGGACCAGCCCGTCGGCGCAGGCGTGCATCACCTGCTTCCCGGTGGCCGCCGAGCCGGTGAAGGCGATCTTGTCCAGGCCGGCCCGGCACAGTGCCTCGCCAGTCGCGCCGAAGCCGGTGACCAGCTGCAGCACCGGCTGTTCGGGCACTACTTGCGCGAACGTGCCGACGAGCCAGGCGCCGGTGCCGGGGGTGTACTCGCTGGGTTTGAAGACCACCGCGTTGCCGGCCGCCAGGGCGTAAGCGATGGAGCCGACCGGGGTGAACACCGGGTAGTTCCACGGACCGATCACGCCGACGACGCCGAGTGGCTGATACTCGACGCTCGCGGTGTGGTGGAGCATCAGCAGGCCCATCGGCGCCCGCCGCGGGCCGAGCACCTTGGCGGCGTGCCTGGCCGCCCACCTGATGTGCTCGACCGCCATCACGATCTCCAGCTGCGCGTCCGAATGCGGCTTGCCGGTCTCGGCGTGCACCAGCTCGGCCAGCTGGCCCATCCGGCGGGTGAGCACGGCCCCCCACGTGGTGAGCCGCCGGGCGCGTTCGGCGAAGGGTAGCGGCGACCAGAAGTCGGCGGCGGCGCGGGCCCGCGCCGCCGCCGCGTCCACCGCCTCCGCGTCGTGTACGGGGTAAGCGCCGACGACTTCGCCTGTCGCCGGGTCGAGCGAGTCGAAGGTGGCTTGGCCTGGGCGCTCGGTGATCACCGGGCTGGGCGGTGTGCTGGTCACGGCAGCGGCTCCTTGACGGTAAGCGCGGGCAGGCCGCGGATGAGGTCGGCCGCCTTCTCGGCGATCACGATGGTGGGCGCGTTGGTGTTGCCGCGCGGAATGGCCGGCATCACCGAGGCATCGACGACCCGCAGGTTCTCGATCCCGCGAACGCGCAGCTGCGGGTCCACCACGGCGGTCTCGCCCGTGCCCATCGCGCAGGTGCCAACCGGGTGGTAGAGCGTCTGGGCCCACTGGCGGATATGGTCGAGCAGCTGCTCGTCGGTGCTGCCGGCTCCGCAGGCGGGCAGGAACGGGCGGCCGCGCAGCCGGCGCAGCGGGGCCTGCTCGGCGATCTCCAGCAGGGCCCGGCAGCCGGCCAGCATGGCGTCCAGATCGGCGGGCTCGTCAAAGTAGCCCGCGTCTATCTCCGGGCGCCAGAACGGGTCGGCCGAGGCCAGCCGCAGCCGCCCGCGGCTGGCCACGCTGACCAGGGTGGGGCCGGTGGTAAGCATCCGGCCGGCCGGTTCCCGCAGGCCGTTGTCGTAAAATCCGGTCGGCGCCATGTGCACCTGGATGTCGGGGAGGGGCAGGCCGTCCCGGCTGGCGAAAAACGCACCGGCCTCCCCCACGTTGGAGCACAGCGGGCCGCGGCCGAGCAGCCGCCACTGGGCCAGCCGGCCCGGCGTGCCGAAGTCTTGCAGGTCGGTGGTGCCACGGGTGTGCCACAGCAGCGGCACCGCGGGGTGATCTTGCAGGTTCTCGCCGACCGGCAGGTCGGCAAGCACATCGATGCCCAGGTCACGCAGGTGGGCCGCCGGGCCGATGCCGGACAGCATCAGCAACTGCGGCGAGTTGACCGCGCCCCCCGCGAGCAGCACCTCGGCGCGGGCATGCGCGGTCTGCGCAGCCCCCTGCCAGCGGTACTCCACGCCGGCCGCGCGGGTGCCCTCCAGCACGATCCGGGTGGCCTGCGCGCCAGTGCGCACGACCAGGCCGGGCCGGCCCATGGCCGGTTTCAGGTAGGCGTCCGCGGCCGACCAGCGGCGTCCCCGCTTGCAGAAAACCTGATACAGCCCGGCACCCTCCTGCGAACCGCCGTTGAAGTCGTCGGCGGGTTTGAGCCCCCACGCGACCGCCGCCTCCACCCACGCCCGGCTCAGCTCGTGGGTGTAACGCCGGTCCTCGACGTGCACCGGCCCCTGCCGCCCGTGGTAAGGCGCGTCGAGCCGGGTATTGCCCTCCGAGCGGATGAAATACGGCAGCACATCCGCATAACCCCAGCCGTCCGCGCCGTAACGGTCGCGCCAGCCGTCGTAATCGGCCCGGTTTCCCCGGATGTAGATCATCGCGTTCATCGCCGAACAGCCGCCGAGGGCCTTCATCCGCGGCCAGTACACGCGCCGGCCGGCCAGATGCTTCTGCCCGACAGTTGTGTAATTCCAATCCCAGCGAGTCTTGAACAAGCCGGAAAACGCGGCCGGGATGGCGACCTCGTCGGCATCCGCCGGCGGGCCCGCCTCCAGCAGCAGCACCGACACCGCCGGGTCCTCGGTAAGCCGGGCCGCAAGCACACACCCGGCCGAGCCGCCGCCGACGATCACGTAGTCGTACATGAGCTCTCTTCTCGATAGATGGCTGGGTCACCCATGGGCTGGGGCCTGCCCCCCAGGCCCCAGCCCATGGGCTGCCGCAGCGGCCGCCGGGTCTCCGTCGCGCGTTCGCCGGGCGGCGGGTGGCAGCTTCTTCAGGGTGATGCGTGCGCCGCGGGCGGGGACGATCGTGACGTTGCGCCGACCGATTCGTTCTGAGCGCTCCCGGGTGGGGAGGAGCTCCGCATGGCGCAGCATCGTTCGCACGACGATGCGGGCTTCGATCAGCGCGAAGGTGGCACCGATGCAGCGCCGGGCTCCGCCGCCGAATGGGATCCAGGTGAAGGTGCCGGCGCGGGTACCGAGGAAGCGCTCGGGGCTGAAGGTAAGCGGGTCGGGGTAGAGGTCGGCGCGGCGGTGCACGAGGGTGATGTGGGGCACGACCATAGTGCCGGCGGGGATCGTTAGTCCGGGTAGCTCGAACGGTTCGGCGGCGAGGCGGGTGGTCATCGGGAACACGGGGCGCAGGCGCATTGCCTCTTTGATGACAGCGTCGATGTAGTCGTCGTCGCCGTCGAGGGCCGCGCGGTTCAGGCGGGCCACGACGTCGGGATGGTGCACGGCGCGCTCGAGAACCCACGCGAGCGTGGAGGCGGTCGTCTCGTGGCCCCCGATGATCAGCGTCCGCATCGCGTCACAGAGCTCGTTGTCAGGCATCGGGCTGCCGGGATCACCGGGGGTGCGCAGGAGCATCCCGAGCATGTCGTCCCGCTCGGGCTCGCCGGCGCGCTTGCGCTCGTTGACCTCTTCGAGGATGACCGCGTCGACTGCCGCCACCGCGCGGCGAATCCGCCGGAACGGTCCGTCCCAGCCGTTCTGGCGGGTGGTCGCGATGATCGTCTGGAGGAAGAACCGTCGCGAGTCGGCCTCGCGCATCAGCGCGAGCGTCGCGGTCCGCAGCCGCTTGACACGAGCGGGCTTGGACATGCCGAAGACCGCGGCGATGATGATCTCCAGCGCGATCTCCTGCATGAAATCGTGGGCACGGGCCGGCTGGCCGAACACCCAGCCGGCCAGCGCCTCTTCGGTCTTGCGCTGCATCATCTCCTCATGGCCAGCCAGCACCTTACGGTGAAACGCGGGCAACTGCATCCGGCGCTTGCACGCGTGCTCCGGACCGTCAACGGTAGTAAGCCCGGTAGGGCCGAGCAGGAGCGGGTGCGGCGCGGTCTTGACGAGCGCGGCGCCGAAGCGCAGGACGTCCGTGTCGGCAGTGAAGACGCGCTTGATGTCGTCGGGATCGGTCAGGCACAGCCACGGGCCGGTGCCAGGCATCGGGACGACGAACCGGTCACCGAGGCGTCCGCAGCGTCGCGTGAACCGCTCAGGCGCGATCCAGTACTCCGCAGCGTTAACAGCGCCCGGACGCCGCAGCCGCGGCAGGGTCTCGAGCGTTTCGTGCATCAGCCGCTCCCATCGTGTGACCATGAGACTTGTTTGGTAACATAGCACGATGATTGCCTTGTTGCATCAGCTCGACGCCGGCCCCGCCCCTGGCGACGATGCCGTTGCCGACCGGATCGCCACGGCAGCGCTGGCGCAATTCGCTGAGTTCGGCATCCGGCGATCGACGATGGACGACATCGCCCGCCGCGCCGGGGTGTCCAAGATGACCGTCTTCCGGCGCTTCACGAACAAGCAGGGGCTGGTCGAGGTCGTGATCGCGCGAGAGTTGCGTCGCTTCGTGGCGGAGATCGACCGCCGGTGGGGCGCAGGTTCGACGATCGAGGAGCGGCTCGTGGAAGGGTTCAGGTACGCCGTCAGCTTCGTCCGCGGGCACCCGCTGTTCGACAAGCTCCTGCGTGCCGAGCCCGAAATGTTGCTTCCGCTGCTGACTGTCGACGGGGCGCCGGTACTGGCGCTGTACAAGACGCTGATCGCCGAGCGACTCCAAGTCGAGGTCGACGCGGGCCGTGCCGCCCCTGCAGATGTCGATCAGGCGTCCGAGGTCATCGCCCGCCTCGGGATGTCACTCGTCCTCACACGGGAGGGCTCGATCACGCTAGATGACCGATCGACGATCGAGGCGCTCGTCCGCGACACGCTGCTCCCGATGCTCCGGCTGCCAGAGAGGACAGCCGCAATCCAGACCGACCGCGCCCGCCCCTAAAGGCGGTGTTGCGGGACCGTCGTCACCGTCTACAAGCCAGCGGGCGCGCAGGAGCACCAGATCGATCTGGGAGGCCGGAGACCAGCTCGTGCTCACCGCCGATTGCCTCGAGCGTGGCACCCCCGTGCTCTCAAACGAAGCCATCAACACAACCTGGGAGCCAGACGTGATGAGCGAGAACGTCGGAGCTGCACTGGAGCGGGCGGGCAGGCTGCTCGCGGACCGGGAGGCCGTCGTCGACGGCGAGACGCGGTGGAGCTATGGCGAGCTGTACCGTCGGGTCGCGGGCTTCGACGCGGCACTGGATCGGATCGGACTGGCGGCAGGCGACGTCGTCGGAGTGCTCGCGATGAACTCTGCGGCGCATCTCGTCGCATGGCTAGCGATTCCACGCTCAGGCCGGGTGCTGAACGACCTCAACTTCCGGCTCGCCCCGGCGGAGCTTCAGTTCATCCTCGCCGACTCCGGCACCAGAGCGCTGATCGTCGACGACGCCTTCCTGGACGCTGGCTGTGGGCTGGTCCAGTCATGCCCGACAGTAGAGTTCCTGATCTACGCGGGCGCGGGCGAAACCCCCGACGGCTGTCTGTCGTTCGCCGAGCTGAGTGAGGCACCTGGCCGTCCGCTCAGCGCCGTCGATCCCGACGCCATCGCGGGCATCTTCTACACGGGCGGAACGACCGGCCTGCCCAAGGGGGCGATGCTCACGCACCGCAACCTCGTCGCGAACGCCAAGCACACGCTGATCATGATCGGCTACGGCGAGGGCGACACGTACCTGCATGCGACGCCGATGTTCCACCTCGCCGACGGCGCATCCAACTACGCGCTGTCGTGGATCGGCGGCCGTCACGTGATCATCCCCGCGTTCGAGCCGGCACTGTGGCTCCAGACAGTGGAGGCCGAGCAGGTCACGCGCGGCATGCTCGTCCCGACGATGATCAACATGGTCGTCAACCACCCCGCACTCCGGCAGCACGACCTCTCCAGCCTGCGCTCAATGCTCTACGGCGCCGCGCCGATGCCCTCTGAGCTGCTCCGGCTCGCCATGGAAGCGATCCCCACCGGGTGGGGCCAGGCCTACGGCATGATCGAGGCCGCGCCAATCGTCAGCTACCTCAGCCCCGAGGATCACCGCCGTGGCGCCACGGGCGAAGAACCGTACGCCACGAGACTACGATCGGCGGGCCGGCCAGTCGTCGGCGTCGAGGCAGAGGTCCGCCGCAACGACGGCAGCCAGGCCGAAGCTGGCGAGCCGGGCGAGATCTGGGTCCGCGGCCCGAACATCATGAACGGCTACTGGAATCGGCCCGAGGAGACCGCCGCCGCACTCGACCAGCACGGCTGGTACGCCTCCGGTGACGTCGGGCAGATCGACGCGGACGGCTATCTGTTCATCGTCGACCGCATCAAGGACATGATCATCTCAGGCGGCGAGAACGTCTATAGCGCCGAGGTCGAGAACGCGATCTACGAGCATCGCGGCGTGCTCGAGTGCGCCGTGTTCGGCGTCCCCGACGAACTATGGGGGGAACGAGTGCACGCGGCGATCGTGCTCAAGCCCGGCGCCACGGCCGACGAGGACGCGATCATCAATCACTGCCGGGCGCTGATCGCGGACTACAAGCTCCCACGCTCGATCGACTTCCACGACAAGCCGCTGCCCAAATCCGGCGTCGGCAAGCTCCTCAAGCGCGAACTGCGCCAGCACATCCCGGGCGCCCGCCTCGTAGAGATCACCGGCACCGACCATCCAGGCTGGGCCAGCGGCGCCGGCACCGAGCCCGGCAAGATCAAGGACCGCCTGACCCGAACCCACGGCGACACACACAGCGACCGAGTGCTGGCGACGGTGCTGTTCACCGACATCGTGGACTCGACCCAGCACGCCATCGCGATAGGCGATCGCCGGTGGCTGCGGTTGCTCGGCGACCACGAAGCGATCAGCCGGGGCGAACTCGACCGTCATCAAGGGCAATGGGTCAAATCAACGGGAGACGGGATCCTCGCCACCTTCGACGGCCCAGGCCAGGCCGTCCGCTGTGCGCAGGCCATCGCAGCCCGCATGCGCCGGCTGGGGTTGCCCATCCGGTCCGGTATTCACACCGGTGAGTGCGAGCGGATGGGCGACGACGTCGGCGGGGTAGCCGTCCACATCGCAGCCCGTGTCGCCGCGCTGGCCGGAGCGGACCAGGTCCTCGTCTCGCGCACGGTCGTGGACCTGGTCGCCGGATCAGGACTCAGCTTCGTCGATCGAGGTGAACACGTCCTCAAGGGCATCCCAGGAACCTGGCAAGTATTCACCCCTGCGCCATGAGTGCCCCTCTAAAGACCTCCGCCAGCCCGGCGGTGAGGAGACCGTGTCGAGCGTGCGGGCCATGCGGCCCGGCGGCAAGGAGACCGTGTTGAGCGTACAGGTGGAGCGTGACGGGCCCGTGACGACCGTAGTCATTGACCGGCCCGAGGCGCGCAATGCTGTGGATGGGGCAACGGCGGCGGCGCTGGCCGCCGCGTTCCGCGAGTTCGACGCTGACGAGGCCGCGAGCGTAGCGGTGCTGTGCGGCGAGGGCGGGACGTTCTGCGCGGGCGCGGACCTTAAGGCGGTCGGCGGCCCGTCGGGTAACCGCACCGAGCCGGACGGCGACGGGCCGATGGGGCCGACCAGGATGCGGCTGGCCAAGCCGGTGATCGCGGCGATCGCCGGGCATGCCGTGGCAGGTGGACTCGAGCTCGCGCTCTGGTGCGACCTGCGGGTGGCTGAGGAGGACGCGGTGCTCGGCGTGTTCTGCCGGCGCTGGGGCGTCCCCCTGATCGACGGCGGGACCGTCCGGCTGCCGCGGCTCATCGGGCTCAGCCGGGCGCTCGACATGATCCTCACCGGCCGGCCTGTGGGCGCCCCCGAGGCCCTGCAGTCCGGCCTGGTGAACCGGGTCGTCCCGCGCGGCCAAGCGCGCGCCGCCGCGCAGCAACTGGCCGCACAGATCGCGGCGCTGCCACAGGCCTGCCTGCGCAGCGACCGAATGTCCGCGCTCGAGGCCGCCGGGCTTGGCGATGAGGCGGCCATCGCTAATGAATTCCGGCATGGCATGTCCACCCTGGATCAGGGCGGTGCGGCCGATGGGATCGAGCGGTTCCGCAGCGGCAGCGGGCGCGGCGGCGCATCCGGCTAAAGCTGTCAGCCCTGGTCGCTCGTTCATTCGCCGCTGGACATACCGGCTCGGCTGCCAGCTGGCGGCGGTATGTCGACTGGCTCATTCGCCTGGACGCCTAAACCCAATCGCACGGGTGTCTGACCAGGTGTTCGTTAGGTCAGCTAACGCTGTCTGGTAGTGCTCGTTGATCACGCCGCCGAGCACCTGCGGCAACCAGGCACGAGCGTCCGGTCCAGCCCGGCAGTTCTTTCGATGCACCCGGAAACGCCCGCCTCCGCGCTAGCGGCACCGCGCAACGCCAGGTGAGAATCACGATCCTCCGTAGCGTGAAGCCGTCACCGCGCCAACCAGGCCATTCGCGCCGCCAGGAACTCCCCTGACCATCAGAACCACCCGACTACGAAACTGCCCTCACCCGCACGGCCGACAAGCGGCTAGGACCGGAATTCCGGCCGACGGACCAAGATCCCCACAAATTCCCCACAGCCGGAAGGCCTCACCAGCCTGCACGAACGCCGTCACGTTGGTGCATTCATCCTGGTCAGGAGCATGAAACGGGCTCCCGCGAAAGGACTCGAACCTTTAACCTGCCGGTTAACAGCCGGACGCTCTGCCGATTGAGCTACGCGGGATTGGCCAGCGCGAGGCGCGGTGCCTGTGGCCCGCTCCCGCCCTGACGGGGTTGCGCAGATAAGGGTAGCGCACCCGGGAACGGGCTGATGCGCCCGCGGGATCTGGGCCGGGCAGGACGGTGACCGGGGGCCGGCACGTGACTGCGAGCGCGGTGCTGGCGGGCCCGCGTGGCGGATTGATGCCGCCGCGGGGAGTAGGGCCCCAGCTTGCGGGGAAGTCAACCCCGCAGGTCCATTCGGCGAACGCAGGCGGAAGAGAGGTGCCAGATGCGGTACCGCTTGATTTTCTTCACTGGCCTTGGCATCGGCTTCGTGCTCGGGGCGAGGGCTGGCCGGGAGCGCTACGAGCAGTTGCGGAAACTGGCCCGCAAGGCAGCGGACAGCCCGGCGGTGCAGCAGGCGGCCGGCGCACTCCAGGCGCAGGCGGCCAGTTACGCGAAGTCAGCCGGAGGCAAGGTGGCCGGCCGCGCGGGCGCGGCGCGGGCCAAGGTCGGCGGGGCGCTCCACGACCACGTGCCGGGAATGCGGGTCAGGGAGTCCAACGGGCACCCGGCCGACGGTGGGCGTGGGAACTTTGCGCAGACGCCCGGCACGGCAGGAGGGCCGCCGGGAGGATGACCGGAGGGACCCGGGAGGATGACCGGCGCGCCCGCCGGGGTCACCGGCCGCGTGCCTTGAGCGGGTTCAGTGTCGTCCTGCCAGCACTGCGAAGAGTGTCTCTGACCTGGTGCTATTACTCAGAGTAGAGTTATAGTCACGCTATGAACCCATTGACGGGCGTGTTGGCCGAAGCCTGGGGTCTCTACCGCCGCTTCGCCGCCCACTTCCTCGCCATCGCTTTCGTGCTGTACTTCCTCGCCGCGGTTATTGTCGTGCTGCTGACCATGACCGCCGGCGCCACCGGCTACTTCCTGGCGGCGATCGTCGAGTTCGTCGCCGCGTTCCTGGTCCAGGCCGCCATGATCAAGGCCGTGCAGGACGTGCGGGACGGCCAGGCCAACCTGAGCATGGACGCGACGATCTCTGCCGCCGCGCGCTTCCTTCTCCCGGTCATAGGTGCATCCATCCTCGCCGGGATCGGGATCGGGATCGGCCTGGTGCTCCTCGTCATACCTGGCCTGATCCTGATGACGTACTGGTCCCTGATCGTCCCGTCGATCGTGGCCGGCGAGTCCGGGGTCATGGCGTCTTTCGGCAAGAGCTGGCGGGCGATCAGCGGCCACTTCTGGCAGGCATTCGGCACCTACGTGCTGGTCTTCCTGATCTGGATCGCGTTCAACATCGTGCTCGGGCTGGCCCTGCTGGTCGTGCCTGCCGCGCTGCGCAACTTCCTCAGCACTGTGATCGCTGGCACGCTGCTGGCGCCCTTCTACGCACTGGTGGTCACGCTGGTCTACTACCGGCTGTCCGAGGCGCACGCGGGCGCGGTGCCCGCCGCACCGCCGCCCGGCGGGTTCACCGCTCCCCCGCCGGCCCAGGCCTAGGACCACCTGCGCTTGCCGCAGGCCCGGCGCAGCGCAACCCCTCCGGGCCTGCGGCTCGGAGGGGTTGCGGTCGGAAAGCTTGCGGCTCAGATGGATTGCGGCTCGGAGGCGTTGCGGCGCCTGGGCCCGCCCGGCTAGGCACCCTGCGCGACCAGCGCCGGGGCGCCAGGCAGCCGGGAGGCACGGAAGCCGATCCCGGCCGTGCGCATGAGCACCATGGCCACCGCCATGAAGATCAGCCCGTCGGTGATGGCCGCAACGCTGACCTGGTTCGCGATGGCCCAGCTGACCAGGGAGCCCTCGAACCAGTGCACGGCACCGTAGGAGAACGCCGCCCGGGCGCCGATCACGAGGGTCCAGAAGATCGCGTACGGCGCTCCGGCCCGGCTGACCGGCTTGCCCGTGTCCGGGCTGCGGTACACGCCCATCAGGGCCGCGGCGGCCAGCCCGCCCAGCAGGCCGGCCAGAACACCGGCGACCTCCACGACCAGGCCGGTCCCATGGGTGACCGGGCGGTCCACGAACAGCGGGACGATCACCGCGGCGGCGATCACGGGCCGCAGCAGCCGCATGGGGCCGATCTTCCGCGCCGGGCCAAGGTCGCTGGCCAGCACCGTGGCGAGAACAACGCCGTTGACGATCATCGCTTCGGTGAGTTCGGAAACCATTTCGTGCTCCTGGTGAGTCGTTACTCGCTGACGAAC
>CAVXMG010000011.1:0-19578 GCA_963762735.1 uncultured Actinomycetes bacterium
CGCCTTCCCGGCGCACCCGGGCCGACACCTGGTCCCTGGCCCGATGCCGACAGCTGATCGGTCATCAGGTTCGACATCGCCATGGGTTGCCGAACCAGTTAGGTTCCTTCGGCGTCCTGCGTGCTGATGCGCCACGACCGCCACGGTGGTGATGAACAGCGCGAGCACCAGGCCGCTGATCGCCCGGAAGGCGGCCGTGGGGTCGTCGGCGAGGCGCCGGGCGGCGAGCAGCGTGGCGGGGCGGCTGGTCCACCGGGCCATGGCCCGGGCCGCGGCCATGGTCAGCCACGGGCCGGCGATGAACAGGCCGACGATGATGAGCAGGAAGCTGGACGCGAACGCCTGGATCTGCCCGGGATGGAGGCCGGGTGGCCGTGGACGGTCCAGAAGCCGAGCTCGGCCAGGCCGGCCAGCAGCGGCAGCACCCGCCAGGCCCGCGGCGGCTTCGGCGTCGCCCGGCGGGCGACGCCGAGCGGGGAGATGTGCACCCGGCGCAGCGCCAGCCGGGCCGCCACGGCGGCGGCGACGCGGCACGCCGATCGCGACCGCGAGGATGTCCGGCAGGCTGAGCGACAGCTCGGCGGGGAAGAACGGCTGGCCGATGAACGGGATGCCCGCGACCGGGATGCGCAGCAGGAAGAAGATCCCGAACCCGGCGGCCATCCCCAGGATCGCGGCCGCCGTCGATTCGGTGGCGGCGAGCAGGGAGACCTGCCTGCGGGTCGCGCCGGCCAGGCGCATCGCCGCGAACCGCTGCTCGCGGCGGGCGGCCGACAGCCGGGTCGCGGTGGCGATGAAGATCAGCACCGGGGCCAGGATGGCCAGCGCCACGACGGACAGGATGAGGTCGATGGCGCTCTTCGCGCCGCCCGGTCGGGCGGGATGTAGGTCAGGCCCTTGGGGTTGGCCTCCGTCGGGGGGACGGGCATGCCCACCACCGTCGTGGAGATCGACGTCACCTGCACGCTGTCGGAGTGTGCGCGAGCTGCGCCGGGGTGCGCCCGACGACGATGACCAGCGAGTCCGGTGACGGCAGCGCGGCGTCGCCGATCGTGCCGGCCAGGTGGCCGGGGTAGCGGCCGGCCAGCTGGTTCGCCGGGGTGCTGCGCAGCAGCGCGGCCAGCGCGGGCGAGGCGTAGTACTGGCCGGGTGCCGGGGTCACGGGGGATGCCCGGCGGCACCGGGGACGAGGCGCCGGTGGCGGCCACGTCGAAGCGGTTGATCTGCTGGCCGTCGAAGATGTCGCTGCCGGGGTGCCACCACAGCGGGGCGACGCCCGCGGCCGGGCCCGGGGGCACCCACGCGGTGCCGGTCCAGAACCAGGCGTGGCGGTTGTTCCAGGTGGTGACCGCGTTGGTCGCGGCCACGGCGGTCAGCAGCAGGCCGACGCCGAGGCCGACCGCGACGGCCAGGACGACCAGCCGGGTGATCGCCTCGCGGCCGCCGCTGACCACCAGCCGCAGCCCGAGCGGGATCACGGCCTGGCCCCGGTGAGCGTGCTGACCGTGCCGTCCCTGACGATGACCTCGCGGTCGGCGTAGGCGGCGACCCGGGCGTCGTGGGTGACCAGGACGACGGTGGTGCCGTGCTCGCGGGCGGCGGCGGTGAGCAGGTCCATCACCAGCTCGCCGGACACCGAGTCCAGCGACCCGGTCGGCTCGTCGGCGAACAGCACCTCCGGGCCGGCGACCAGGCCGCGGGCCAGCGCGACGCGCTGCGCCTGCCCGCCGGACAGCTCCCCGGACCTGCGGCCGCTCAAGCCCGTCCAGGCCGAGCGCGCGGAAACCACTTCCTGGCCGCCGTCATCGCCGGGCCGCGGCGGGTGCCGGACAGCAGCAGCGGCAGCGCGACGTTCTCTTCCGCGGTCAGCTCGGGGACCAGCTGGCCGGACTGGAACACGAACCCGAACCGGTCCCGGCGCAGCGCGCTGCGCCGGTCGTCGCTGCAGGGTGTCCAGCCGCTGCCCGCCGAACCAGACCTCGCCCTCGTCGGGGACCAGGATGCCCGCCAGGCAGTGCAGCAGGGTGGACTTGCCCGAGCCGCTCGGCCCCATGACCGCGACGATCTCGCCCCGCCGGACGGCCAGCGAGGCGCCGCGCAGCGCCGGCGTTTCGCCGAACGACAGCACCAGGTCCCGCGCCTCGACGATGTTCCCGGTCCTGGGTTCCGCGCGGCGGCGAGGTTCGCGGTCATCAGCGCACCGCCCGTGCGAGCAGGTCCAGCCGGGCCGCGGTGTGGTCGATCCATCGCAGGTCAGCCTCCAGGCGGTAGAGCGCGTGGTCGGCGAGCAGCACGTCGAGCGGATCCCCGTCCCGCTTGAGCTCGGTGAGCTCGCGCATCCGCTGCAGGTGCGCCGCCCGCTGGGTGTCCAGGTAGCCGTCGGCCGGCCGGCCGAGCATCAGCGCGAGCACCACCTTGGCGAACAGCTCGCTCTGCAGGTCCGGCTCCGGCGGGACCGGCTCGGCCAGCCACCGCTCCACGTCGGCGACGCCCTCCTCGGTGATGACGTACCGCCGGCGTTCCGGCCCGGCCCCCTGCTCGACCGGCCCGGCGACCGCCTTCCCGTCCCTGGCCAGCCGGGACAGGGTCGCGTACACCTGGCTGTAGCGCAGCGGCCTGCCCCGGCCGAAGTACGCGTCGTAGTCCCGTTTCAGGTCATACCCGTGGCTCGGCCCCCGCTCAAGCAGGCCAAGCAGCGTCAGCGGAACACTCATAACCGGGAGAATACTCCAAGAGTATTCTCTCGGACAATAGTTGCCTGGCTGGACCCGCGCGGGGCCGCGCGGAACTGGAATCATCAAGGCACTGCCGCTGCAGCTCCGCGGATGCTGCGCGAAGAGCCGACCGCCTGACGGAGGAACT
This sequence comes from uncultured Actinomycetes bacterium, assembly GCA_963762735.1. GTDB lineage: Bacteria > Actinomycetota > Actinomycetes > Streptosporangiales > Streptosporangiaceae > DASXKD01. The sequence continues at coordinate 2,863 of CAVXMG010000011.1, forward strand.
GTCATGCCCGCACGGGCGGCGACGGGGAGCACGGCGGCCGCGTCGCGGCTTGACCGGTCAGCCGTTCCGCGGCTGCGGTGCCCTGCGGGCCGCGCCGCGCAGCGCCACGACGAGGGCGAGCGCGGCGGCCACCGCCCCGGCGAGCATGGCCGCCCGGTCCCCGGAAGCCACCGTGTGCCCACCCCGGTCCACCGCGCCCGCGACGGCGGGCAGCAGCGCCGCCCCGATGGCCGCGCCGATCTGGCGGCTGGTGTTGATCACCCCGCCGACCACTCCCTGGTCGTCGTCCGCCACTCCGTGGCTGGCGGTCACCATGGTCCCGAACGCGGTTCCCGCGGTACCGAAACCGACCAGCATCACCGCCGCGAGCAGCGGGCTGTAACCGCCGGTGGCGGGCAGCCTGGTCAGCACCAGGAAGCCGAGGGTGGCCACCGCGCTGGTCAGCACCAGCACCCGGCGGACGCCCACCCGGTTGGCCAGCCGGGCGCCGAACACCCCGGCGATGAACCCGATGATCCCCTGCGGCGCGATGGCCAGCCCGGTCGCCAGCGGCGAGTCGTGCAGGACCTGCTGGAAGTACAGCGACAAGACGATCAGCTCCCCGGCGTTCCACAGGCCGAGCAGCAGGTTCATCGTGCTGGCCTTGCGCAGCCCGGGCATCCGGAGCAGGTCGGCGCGGACCAGCGGGTCGGGCTGATGCCGCTCGACGACGGCGAATCCCGCGGCGGCCACGACCGCCAGGGCCGATCGCACCGAGCAGGACCGGAGAGGCCAAGCCGAGCACGCCGAGCTGGGACACGGCGAACACGGCCGCGGCCACCGCCACGGTAATCAGCAGCGCCCCGGCACCGTCCAGCTTGGCCCCTGGCCTGCGCCGGCGCGACTCACCGAGCAGCCACGGGGCCAGGGCCACGGCCAGCAGGCCGACCGGCACGTTCACCAGGAACACCGCGCGCCAGCTGGTGAACTGGACAAGCACGCCGCCGAGCACCTGCCCGGCGACGAAGCCGACCGAGGCCGTCGCGCCGTAGATGCCCAGGGCCCGGTTGCGCTGTGGCCCCTCGGCGAACCCGGTGGTGATCAGGGACAGCGCCGCGGGCGCGACGAGCGCCGCCCCGGCGCCCTGCACCAGGCGGGAGGCGACAAGCAGGACCGGGTCATGGGCCAGGCCGCCCGCCAGCGAGGCGATGGAGAAGACCAGCAGCCCGGCGATGAACATGCGCCTGCGGCCGAACAGGTCCGCGGCGCGGCCGCCGAGGATGAGCAGGCCGCCGAAGGCGATCGCGTAGGCGGTGATGATCCACTGCACCGCGTCGGCGGGGAAGCCAAGCTCGGCCTCGATGGACGGCAGCGCCACGTTCACGATGCTGAAGTCGAGGACCACCATGAATGCCGCGGTCAGGATGAGGGCCAGCGCCGGTCCGCGCAGCCGGGGCGGCCCGGGGGACTGCGGGGCCGACGGCGGGGCGGGCGTCGACGCCGAGCGGGCCGGCGGTGCAGTATGGCCCGGCGATGCCGGGCGGGCCGGCGGTGCAGTATGACCCGACGAGGCCGTATGACCCGGCGAGGCCGGGAGAGTCGGCTTGGCGGGCTGAGGGATCCGGTGGCTGGACTGGGTGCGCTCCTTGGTCAGGAACATCACGCGGGAAACACCTTTTTCGATACGCTACGTCTCGTTTCTTTGCTGTACGCTGCAACCTTATGGACGGCACGGGTATTCCAGCGGCCGGAAGTGAGGTAGGACACTCCTCCCCCGGCCCTGATGTGCCAGGCAGGCGCGGCCGGCCGCGCAGCGAGGAGGCGGACCGGGCCATCCTGGCCGCGGCCACCGAACTGCTGGCCGAGCGCGGCCTTGGCGGGATGTCGATGGAGGAGGTGGCCGCCCGTGCCGGGGTGGGCAAGGCCACCGTCTACCGCCGCTGGGGATCCCGCGGCGCCCTCGCACTCGACGCCTTCCTTGCCGAGTTCTCCCGCCAGCAGCCACTGCCGGATACCGGGACCTTCCATGGCGACCTGCTCGCCGCGCTGCGCGGCTGGATCCGGTCGGTGACCCGCACCCCGGCTGGCCGGATGCTGGCCGGGCTGGTTGCCGAGGCGCAGCGCGACCCGGCGCTCGCCGCGGCATGGCGGGAGCGGGTGTTCGAGCCGCTCCGGGCCAGCAACACGCTCCTGGTCAGGCGGGCCATCGACCGCGCGGAGATTCCCGCGGACACCGACGCGGACGTCGTGCTCGACCTGCTGTTCGGCTCGGCCTACCACCGGCTGCTACAGGGCCACCGGCCGCTGACAGACCAGTTCGCCCGGCGGGTGGTGGACCTGATCGTGGCCGGGGTCTCCGCGGCCTGATCGCTCCTGGCCGGCCACGGGTCCCGCCGGCCTGCGCGCGGACTCAGCCGGGGCGGCCGGGCCGCGCAGCGACCAGCAGTGCCTGCGCACCGACCCCCACCGGGCCGTCCAGATCGGACAGGACCGACGTCGCCAGCCCGGCCCCGCCGGCCGCGACGTTGCTCTGCGCGTCCAGGCAGATCCACTCCCCGGCCGCCTCCCGGAACAGGTGGACGGTGAGTTCGGGATTGATGAACAGCCAGTGGCGCAGGTCGAGTTCCCCCGAGACGCCGTTGCCGCTGTCGGCCACCGCCAGGACCCGTTCAAGCGGCGCCGGCTCCTCGTCCGGCACCAGGGGATAGCGCATCCTGGCCCACACCGTGGCCGGCCCGGGCTCGCCGAAGGCCCCGTGCGCCGAGCGCCACTCGATCGCCGACAGGTACCCGTCCACCCAGCCGCCGGGGGTCAGCGGCGCGCCAGCGCCGGGCAGCGGCGGCGGCTTGGCCAGGCCTGGCCCAGCGTCCGGGCAGTCGGTCCGCAGCACCCGCCACGCCCGGGCCCAGGCGACCTCGCGCCCGGCCGCGGTGAGCACCGCTTCAAGGAGTTGCACGCTGCGGCCCGGCCGGGCCAGGCGGGCCCGCACCTCGACCTCGCCGACCGGGATGGACGAGAGGATCTCGGTGGTGAACCTGGCCACGACCATGTCCTCGCGCGGCTCGCAGTGCTGCATTGTGCGCCCGAGCAGCGCGGACGCCGGCCCGCCGTGCTGGGCGCGCTCGTCCCACGGCCCGGTGGTGTGCACCGTGGCGAGCCACCTGCCCTCGCCGAGCGGCACAAAGAAGCTGTCGGCCACGCGCAGGATGTTACCGGTAGGTACCGTCATCTGCGGCGGGCCGGGACCGGCGGCCCGCTGCGCCGCGCGCGCCGTCAGGCCGCTGGCTCGATGACGACCTTGAGGCCCTTTCGCTTCGCGGCAATACCAAACGCCTGACCAGCGCTGGCCAGGCCGAACCGGTCGGTGACGAGCGGGGCCAGGCTGAAGCTGCCCGCCGCGGCCAGGGCGATCGCCCGGCCGTAGACGTTGTTCATCCGCCGCACCATCGCGATGGTGAGCCCCTTGCGCCGCGCCGTGGAGGCCTCGAAGGCGATCCGGTCGTCGGCCGGGATGCCGCCGAGCACCACCCGGCCGCCGGGCCGGGCCGCAGCCATGGACAGCGTCACAGCGTCGGCGGTCCCGGCCATCTCGAACACCGCGTCGGCCCCCTCTCCGACCAGTTCGCGCAGGTCCCCGGGGAGGATGTCGGGCCGGAGGCAGACGTCGGCACCGTAGCGCAGGGCCGCCTCGCGCCGGTGCGACAGCGACTCGAAGGCGGCGATGTGCCTGGCCCCGGCGGTTCGCAGCACCGCGATGAGCAGCAGCCCGATCGGCCCGCAGCCGACCACGGCGACGCGGGCGCCGAGCCGGACGTGCCCGAGGTCCAGGGCGTGGATGGCGACGCCGAGCGGTTCGAGCAGCGCACCGTCGGTGTCGGTCACGCTGTCCGGCAGCGGATGCAGCAGGTCCGACGGCCAGGCCAGGAACTCGCGCATGGCCCCGTCCTGGTCGCCATGCCCGGCGAACCGGATCCGGGCGCACAGGTTGCGGTAGCCATCCAGGCACGGCCGGCACGTGCCGCAGGCGATCGCCGGGTCGATCGCCACCCGGGCGCCGCGCCGCGGGCCCGCCTCGATCACCCCGGCGGCCTCGTGGCCGAGCACCAGGGGGCGGGTGATGACGGCGTCCCCGATCCCCGCCTCGTCCCACCAGTGCAGGTCGGAGCCGCAGATCCCGACCGCGGTCACCCGGACGAGTTCCTCGCCGGGCCCGGCGGCCGGCCTGGGCTCGTCGGCCAGCCGCAGGTCACCGGCCCCGTGCAGCCGGGCCGCTCTCATGCCCGGCCCGCTGATGCGCCGCCGGGGTACCGCTGGGTCTGCGTGCCCCAGTGGTGCCGGGCCGGGACCTTCACGCTGCCCGGCGAGCCACGTTCGCTCCTCCTGCCGGTGACGGCGATGCCCACCGGCAGCGGCAGCACCCGGGGAGCGCCCTGTCCGCTCGCTGCGTCCACTCCTCGCCCCTTTCGCCGGCTTCATGCCGAGCCCGCCGGACCTGCACCAGCGTAGTGAGCCGCCGGGCTCAGCTGGTGAGCCGCCGGGCCGGGCCACCCGGCCCGGGCAGCCCGCGGGCGCCGCCGCCGGGCGGCAGCGCCGCGGGAGCACCACGCTCCACCCGCAGCGCCAGCGCCGGGCACATCGCGACCGCCTGCTGGGCGTCACGCTCCAGCCAGAACGGGACCGGCATGTCAAGGAAGGCCGGGTAACCGTGCCGGTCGAGCTGGACAAGTTCCGGCACGAGCCGCCCGCACAGCCCGTGCCCGGCACACCTGGTCCAGTCCACCAGCAGCCTGGCCTGCACGTCGGCGGCGGGCATCGGCAGCACACCGCGGACCGGGCGGCCACAGCCGCCGCGGAACACGTGCGCGGCGAGATCGGCGGGGAACGCGTCGAGCGCGCTGAGCACGAACCTGGCCGTCCCGTCCGGGTGGTGGCAGGCGCCCCGGCCGCGGACCGCGCCGGCCGAACGGCGGGCGGCTTCCAGCGCGCCAACGCCCCCGGAGCCGTCGGCGACCGCGGTCAGCGCCCGGGCGACCCCGGGAAGGCCCAGCTTGCAGGGGCCGCACTGGCCCGAGGACTCGGCCGCCAGGTAGCGCGCGACCCGGGCCACCTCGCCAAGCGGGCAGGTGCCGGCATCCAGCGGCAGCACCACACCGGCCCCGAGGGCTCCGCCGGCCGCTTCCAACCCGGCGCGGGATACCGGCACGTCATAGGCGATCTCGGCGGGCAGCCAGGCACCGTGGTAGCCGCCGACGAGCACCCCCTCGGCCACACTGGCCTCGCAGATGTCCAGCACGGTACCGAGGGCGGTCCCCACCGGAACCTCCACCACCGCCGGGCGGGCGGCAGAACCGCCGACGGTCAGCAACACCGTGCCAGGCTCGTCCGCGGTCCCGGCCGATGCGTAGCCCTCGGGCCGAGCAGGCCGAGGACGGCAAGCTGCGCGAACGTCTCCGCGTTGGACAGCAGCGTGGGACGCCCGCCCACACCGCTGTCACTCGCCCTGCGCTTGCGCCCAGGGGGCAGGGCCGCGTGGCCGTTGACCGCGTTGACCAGCGCACCGCCCTCCCCGGATACGAACCTGTCCGGCACCTGGACGACCCGGGCCAGCCGCCGCAGGTTCGGCTCAGCCCGCAGTGCGGTAGCGACGATGCCCGCCAGCGCGCCCCCGGCCACCCCGACCACTATCTCCCTGGCCCCCAGGGCCTGGCAGGCGAGCAGGGCACCGGCCATGACCAGGTACGGCGACCGGGAAAGCAGCATCGCGTCCTTGGCGCTGCCGGGCTCACCCTCGCTGCCGTTCACCAGCACGACCGGCTTGCCGCCGCGGGCCGCCGACGCGACGACCGCCCTCATCTTGTGACCGAACGGGAATGCCGCACCGCCGCGCCCGCGCAGGTCAACGCTTTCCGCAAGGTCGACGAGCTGCGCGGATCCCATGCGCCGCAGCGAGCCGAAGATCTCTTCGTGCTCGCGCAGGCCAATCTGGGCGCACCGGTCCAGCCCGGCGGTCAGCCGCGCCTGGCCGATCCGCATCACCTCTGGCATGGGATGCTCACCGGCCGCCGTCACCGCGGCAGGGAGCCTGGGCAGGCTCGTCCTGTCCGGCCCAGCCGCTTTCCGGGTAACCCCTGTCCTGGTAACCCGGGCCGGGGTGGCCCGGGCCCTGGTAACCGGGGCCGGGGTACTCCGGGCCCGGGTAGCCAGGGCCCGGGTAAGCGGGGCCAGGGTAACCGGGTTCCGCGCTGCCGGGGCCCGGGTAGCTGGGGTGGTCCGGGGCGGACGGGGTCGCACCGCTAGGGCCGGGCAGTGCGCGCCGCTCCCAGGCGCCCGTCCATCCGGGCACGAAGCGCGGTCGCGTCCCGGGCACGGAGGGCGACCCAGGACCAGGCACGAACTGCGATCCGGGACCGGGCAGGCCGGGACGGGCCGGTCCGGCGAGCCCCGCTCCGGTGAGCCCCGGTCCGGCCAGCGGGGCCGCGGGCGGGACCGCCGGGTAGGGGATGCCCACCGGTGCTTCCTCGGCGTGGCTGGCCGCGGTCTCGCCGAGGCGTGGCCCGGCCGCGACCCGGAACACCAGGGCCAGCACCACCGCGGCAACGCAGGCGCCGTAACTCCAGTCCACGTAGGGCTTCGCGGTGCGGCCGGCCAGCAGGCCATGCATGATCGCGAGCGGCCAGCACAGGTACGCCACGGCGTGCAGTGCCCGCCACAGCCACGCGGGCCGCACGCTGGCAAAACGCCCCCGCAGCAGCCCGGTCACCACGAGCACGACGAGCAGATCAGAAGCGACTGTGCCGAGGCCGAGATAAAGGGTACGGCCGTGGGCGAGGAACGGGACCACGGCGTCGGACGGGCGGGACCGGCCGGCCAGCACCTCCACGGCCATGTGGACCGCCAGGAACGCCACGGCGGCGAAGGACACGGCCCGGTGGACCGCCTGGGCGGCGATCCGGCCGCCGGGAGACATGAACACCCGGTCGGCGGCGGCCAGCCCGGCGCCGACGGACGCGGTCAGCGCGACGAGCGCGAAGACTCCCGCGTAGAAAAGCAGAAAGTGCTGGACAGCGAGGGCGATCGCGTGGCCCGTCCTTGTCGTCGCGGCAGCCGCCGATGCGACGGCAAGGGCGGCCGCGCCCGTGGCGATGTAGGCCAAGTCACCGGCCCGGTATCCCTGGTGACGCTGACCGCGTCCTAGCTGGGAAACCTGGCGAGCGCCCGACCGCCTACCGCGAGTCCGCCCGGCCAGGCGACCACGCCGTACCGGCAAGATCCCTCCTGTCAATGACCCAGCCATGACACGCCATTTCATAATTCCAAATGCCGTATCAGCCATTAATTAAGAGGTCCCGCTATTCCTCTATGACCTATAACGATCATATCGCGCAGGATTCTTGCTTGAGAGCGGAACGATCCAAGACGTGCCCGCGGCTCTCTGGTATGCCACGGGACCACGATGGCGGGCGGCTGGCCTGCCCGCGGGTCAGGTCAGCTGGCCCCGCCCGGGATGGGCCGCCGGCCAGCGAAACCGTGCTCGGGCTTGTGGTACCAGCGCAGCTCACGCTCGCCCTCCAGCCAGCAGAGCAGCACGGTGTCCCCGTCCAGTTGAGCGGGGAAGTCGAGCAGCAGGGGCGCGATGCCCTTCAGGTCAAGCCCTTCGGCCGAGAACCAGCCGAGGATGTCACTCAGCCGCGCTTCGAGCGCCTTGGCCTCGGGCAGGCCGCCGAGCGCAGAGGTAGTGCCCCGGTTGAGCGCGGACTGCAGCTCGACCAGGTCGGCCCGCACCTTCACCGCGTCGTCGGCTCTGGCCAGGAGGTCCGGCAGCAGCAGGCGAGCCTGTTCCAGTGTGAAAGTCCGGTCCATGCCAGACAGCCTGCCGAAGACTCCCCGGCGCGTCCACCCGGCTGCCCGGGCCGGGGACGGACAGCGCCACGACGACACCCGCAACCTCGCGTGGGTGCCGTCGTGGCCGTGCGCAGCGTGGCTCACGGCAGTTCTGGGCTCACGGTCCGGTGCTGCCGCCGCGCCGACGAGGTGACCAGGGCGAGCCCGATCTGGATCAGGGCCCAGCCGGTCAGGTGCCGGATCGTGCGGCCTGCGCCAGCCGCTGGCCTGCGCCGGGCCGCCTCGGCACGGAACTGGGTGGTGCGCTCTTGGGTCAGCCGTTCTGCGGCGTAGGGGTTCATCTTCGTGGCTCCTTTCCCTGGTGGCGGGGTAACGGGGTGGACGGGCAGCCGGCGCTGGCCGGTTACTCGGCCGGGGTGGGCTCGATGGCGGCGACGCGCTCCTGGGCGGGCGCGTCGTCGCGGGCCGGGGCAGGCTCGGCGGCCGCCGCCCGGACGATCCGGATGTCGCCGCTGGCGGTGCGGCACCGCACCCCGAGCGCGACGTCCTCACTCGGCCCGGTCTCGTCGAGCTGACTGGTGACAGAGCCGGTGGCGCTGGACAGGTCCAGGTAGACGCCGACGCCCGGGTTCACGCCGATGACGACATCACCGGACGCCGTGCTCACCTCGGTGCTGCCCCTGGCCACACTCGCGATCCGGAAATCGCCGCTGGCGGTCATGCCGGCGACATCGGCGGCGGCGTTGGCAATGTTCACGTCGCCGCTCGCGGTGCGCACGGTGACGTCGTCGCGAGCCCAGGTCAGGCGCACGTCCCCGGAGGCGGTGCGGATTTCCGCGGGGCCGGTCTCGTCCAGCCGGACGTCACCGGAGGAGGTCTCCGCCTGGAGGTGGCCGGTGACCCTGGCCGCGGTGATGTCGCCGCTGGCCGCATGCGCGTCCAGCTCGGCCAGCTCGCCGTTGCAGGTGATGTCGGCGGACGCGGTGCGCGCCATGCAGCGTGAGCCCTCGGGCAGCGTGATCGTCACGTCGAAGGCGGCGTGGCCGCGGAACAGGCCGGTCCGCCGGGGCCCGGCGACCTCGAGCCGGCCATGGTCGAAGGCGACCCTGACCTCGTCGATCAGCTTTTCCGCATTCCGGCTGAACCGGGACGGTGCGATGTCCACGGTGGTCGCGGACACCGGCCCGGCGGCCAGGGTCACGTGCCCGGAGGCCAGGTCAACGGAGACGTCGATCGGATCGGAGCCGGGAAAGTCCCAGTGAGGCATCGTTCTAGTCCGTTTCGTGTTGGTCGTGCCGATGGATAGGACGGCGTTCAGCCGCGCGCATAACCGGTGAATCGCGTACCGGGTCCGCGCTGGATGCGCGGCGGCCTGCCCGGGCCCGGGTCAAGTGCGCGGGAGATGGCGCGGACCAGCCAGGCGTTCACCGAAAGTCCCGCCGCGGCGGCTTCGGCGTCGACCCTGGCCTTGAGCGGCCCGGACAGTCGCAGGGTGATCCTGGTCATGTCGTCCGAGGCCTCGCCGGGGTCGGCCCCGGCCGGCTCGTCCGCTGGCTCGCCGGGCGCGGTGCTTACCACGAACTCCGGCTCGCTGCCCGACAGCCGGACATCGATGACCGTGCCGTCGAGACGGGTGGTGATCTCGGCCGCGGCGGCGGACAGGACCTCGAGCAGGGTCAGCCGCACGGATGAGTCCAGCGCGTCGGCCAGCATCTCGGCCGTCCGGGTGAACTCCTCGCCGCCGAACCGGGTGACCGAGCCCAGTTCCCGCCGCAACATTTCGGTGTATTCGGTGAGGTCCATGACGTCATCATGACACCACTTATGACGTCAGTCAAGCGTCATATGACGTCAGCTTGCCGTCATATGACGTCAAACATAGCGTCATCCGACGTCAGGGCATGCGTCACTACGGCGTCACCAGGGCGGAAAAGGAGGGCCGGGGCCGTCAGCGGGAGGTGATCTGGGCGGCGACCAGCTCGGCGATCTGGGCCGTGTTCAGCGCGGCGCCCTTGCGCAGGTTGTCGCCGCAGACGAACAGCTCGATCGCATGCGGGTTGTCGAGGGACGCGCGGACCCGGCCGACCCAGGTCGGGTCCGTGCCCACGACATCGGCCGGGGTGGGGAACTCGGCCTGTTCCGGGTCGTCGGTGAGCACCACGCCCGGTGCGGCGGCCAGCACGCGCTGGGCGCCCTGCCGGGTCACCTCGCGCTCGAACTCGGCGTGCACGGCCGCCGCGTGCGTGGTCACCACGGGGACCCTGACGCAGGTCGCGTGCACCTTGAGGTGCGGCAGCCCGAGGATCTTCCGCGACTCGTTGCGGACCTTCAGCTCCTCCGAGGACCAGCCGTCCTGCTTGACCGAGCCGGCCCAGGGCACCACGTTGAGCGCGAGCGGGGCCGGGAACGGGCCGAGATCGCCGACCGCGGCCCGCAGGTCACCGGCACGCTGGCCGAGCGTGCGCGACCCGCCCACCTTGTCGGTCTGGGCGTAGAGCGTGTCGATTCCCGCCTGCCCGGCGCCGGAAGCGGCCTGGTAGGAGGCCACCACCATCTCCTTGAGGCCGTAAGCCCGGTGCAGCGCGGCCATCGCCACGATCAGCGACAGCGTGGTGCAGTTCGGGTTGGCGATGATGCCCTTGGGCCGCCTGGTCACCTGTTCCGGGTTGACCTCGGGGACCACCAGCGGCACGTCGGGGTCCATGCGGAACGCGCCGGAGTTGTCCACGACCACCGCGCCGCGCGCTGCCGCGACCGGGGCCCAGTGCGCGGATACCTCGTCCGGCACGTCGAACATGGCCACATCCACGCCGTCGAAGACCTCGGCGGACAGGGCCTGCACCTCGGTCTGGGTGCCGCGAACCTTGAGCCAGCGCCCGGCCGAGCGCGGCGAGGCCACCAACCGGATTTCTCCCCACACGTCGTCCCTGGTGGAGAGCAGGTCGAGCATCACGGTGCCGACCGCCCCGGTGGCGCCGACCACGGCCAGCGAAGGCCGCCCGGTCACCGGCCCGTCCCCCCGTAGATCACGGCCTCCACCTCGCTGGTATCCAGGTCGAAGGCCCGGTGCGCGGCGGTCACGGCCGCGTCCACCTCGTTCTCGTCCACCACGACCGAGATCCGGATTTCCGAGGTGGAGATCATCTCGATGTTCACCCCTGCCCCGGCGAGAGCCCCGAAGAACGTGGCTGTCACCCCGGGATGCGAGCGCATTCCCGCACCCACGAGTGACACCTTGCCGATCCGGTCGTCGTAGAGCAGATTCTCGAAGCCGATCTCCTGCTGCACGGCACGCAGTGCCGCCAGCGCCGCCTCCCCGTCGTCGCGCGGGAGGGTGAACGAGATATCGGTGAGCCCGGTGGCCGCGGCGGAGATGTTCTGCACGATCATGTCGATGTTGATGCCTGCCGTCGCGATGGCCCGGAAGATCTTCGCCGCCTGGCCGACGACGTCGGGCACGCCCGCGACGGTGACCTTCGCCTCGCTCCGGTCGTGTGCGACGCCGGAGATGATCGCCTGCTCCATGCCTGGCCCTTCCACTTCGCGCGGCTCGTCGCCCACCCAGGTCCCGGTCCGGTTGCTGAACGAGGACCGGACATGGATGGGCACGTCGTACCGCCGGGCGTACTCCACGCAGCGCAACTGCAGGACCTTCGCGCCCGACGCCGCCATCTCCAGCATTTCCTCGTACTTGATCGCCGGGATCCGCCGGGCGGTGGGCACGATCCTCGGGTCGGCGGTGAAGACGCCGTCCACATCGGTGTAAATCTCACATACGTCGGCCTTGAGCGCGGCGGCGAGCGCCACCGCCGTGGTGTCCGAGCCACCCCGGCCGAGCGTAGTGATGTCCTTGCCGTTGGCCGACACGCCCTGGAACCCGGCCACGATCGGGATCGCCCCGTCGGTGAGAGCACCGCTGATGCGGCCGGGGGTGACGTCGATGATCCTGGCCTTGCCATGGACGTCGTCGGTGATCACACCGGCCTGGGAACCGGTGAACGAGCGGGCCTTGAGCCCGAGGTTGGCGATGGCCATCGCAAGCAGCGCCATAGAGATCCGCTCGCCGGAGGTCAGCAGCATGTCGAGCTCCCTGGCGGGCGGCAGCGGGCTGACCTGACGGGCGAGGTCATGCAGCTCATCGGTGCTGTCGCCCATCGCGGAGACGACCACGACCACCGCGTGGCCCGCTTTCCGGGTGACCACGATGCGCTGGGCCACCCGCTTGATGCCGTCGGCGTCGGCGACCGACGACCCACCGTACTTCTGCACGACGAGCGCCACCTGCGCGCCGCTCCTCCCGTTGGGGGTCCTGGCGGGCTTGAGTGTACCTACTCAGCCTGGGGTGGCCTCTTCGCCGACGTCGAGCAGGGCGTGAGCGACGATGGCGTGCAGCGCGCGCAGGGCGGCTCCCCCGTGGGTGCCCCAGTGGTTGACGTAGGAGTACTGCCACCACCAGAGGGCCTCGAGCGACCTGCCCGCCTCGTAGTGCTGCAGGCCGTGGATCAGGTCTGCGGCCACCGCGGCGAGATCGTCCGACAACCGGAATGCGGTCGGCCTGGTGTCCGCGTACGGGTCGAAAAGCTCGCCGTACTCGTCGCAGTCGCTCAGCCGGGCGGCCAGGCCGGCCCGGAGCTGGTCAAGATCGGGATCAGCGCCGACGTCGGGCTCCCAGTTGCCCGGTGGAATCACGTCCTGGCTCGCGCCGAGCTGGGCCCCGGCGAGCAAGATCTGCGACACCTCGAGCAGCAGCAGCGGCACGATCTCGTCGCCGCCCTGCCCGTTGGCGAGCGCCCCCACCCCGTCAAGGAAATCCCGCGCCTGGGCCGCGACCCGCTCGGCGAGCGGGTGCCAGCCATCCCCGGAGCCATCCCCGCGCAGCCCCCGGGCCGGTGCGCTAGACATCAAGCAGCCTCCGTCCTTCGAACGCGCGGCCGAGTGTCACCTCATCCGCGTACTCCAGGTCCCCCCCGACCGGGAGCCCGCTGGCCGGCCTTGTCACTCGCAGCCCCAGCGGCTTCAGCAAACGGGCCAGATAAGTAGCGGTCGCCTCGCCCTCAAGGTTCGGGTCGGTGGCGAGAATTACCTCGGTCACACCACCGTCCGCGAGCCGCGCCATGAGTTCCCTGGTCCGCAAGTCCTCCGGGCCGACCCCGTCGATCGGGCTGATCGCGCCGCCGAGGACATGGTAGCGACCACGGAACTCGCGGATCTTCTCAATGGCTGCGACGTCCTTGGGCTCTTCCACCACGCAGATGATCGAGAGGTCGCGGCGCGGGTCCCGGCAGATGCGGCACTCCTCCTCTTCGGCCACGTTCCCGCAGATCCGGCAGAACCTGACCCGGTCGGTTACCTCCACAAGCACCGCGGCGAGCCGCCTGACATCCGCCGGGTCCGAGCCGAGCAGGTAGAACGCGATCCGCTGCGCGCCCTTCGGCCCCACCCCCGGCAGCCGTCCAAGCTCGTCGATGAGGTTCTGCACCACTCCCTCGTACACGTCAGCCCCTCATGTCGTCATGGTGCGAGCGGCCCCGGCTCCCCGCCGGGCTCACCGGGGTCGTCCGGCGCGCCGCCGAACAGCCCCGGCAGGCCGGGGATCTCGGGCATGCCGGGCATGCCCGGCTGGCCGAGGCCGGCCGCCAGCGGGCCCATCTTCTCCTGCTGCAGCTCGCCGACCGCGCGGTAAGCGTTGTTGACCGCCGCGAGCACCAGGTCAGCGACGGTCTGCGCGGTATCCGCCGGGTCGGCAGGGTCGATGGCCGCCGGGCTGATGGTGAGGTCTACCAGCTCGCCCTGGCCGTTGACGCGGGCCTTGACCAGCCCGCCGCCCGAGGTGCCCTCGACCTCGGCGTCGGCCAGTTCCTGCTGTGCGTTCATGAGATGGTCCTGCATCTGCTGCGCGGCTGCGAGCAGTTGTTGCAGGTCCATCCCGCCCTCTGGGTCCACTGTGCCTCACTTGATCGATTCCGCGGCAGTGCGCAAGTGCCACGCCGTAGCAGCGCGCGGCCCGTTTCGGCCGACCGCGCCCCGGCGCGTTCGCCCTGCTGTTTCGAGCCTACGGCTTTCCCCTCGCGGTAAGCACACCGCCTCGCGCGCACGCAGCACACCGATCCGCGATGTCGCACCGCAGCAACTGACGATCCCGGCGACCAAGTTCGTGATCATGGCGATATTGCCCCCCTCCCACCGGCAGCACTTCCGTGATCTTGAGGAATGCCGGTCGGCGCTGCGTGGCTGCTGTGACTACAGCGGCCGGTGTGGCCGCCGGGACGGATCCCCTCCCGGGTGCGTTTGTCGTCGTTGCCACAACGACGACATTCTTTTGTCGTGGTTGCCACAACGACGACATTCAGGTCCGGCATGGGAGCGCGGGCCGTCCACTCGATGACCAGGCGATGCCCCTGGTCGGCGAGGTCAGGGTTTTCGGATTTGGCACGCCATCCCCCAGGTGCGGTTATCCCGTGATCATGGCCAGCTCCCGTGATCTACCAGCGTGAACGTGGCGTTTCGGATTTGTCGCGCCATGCCCTTGTGACACTCCGCCGTGATCATGGCCGCCTGGTTTCCGCCTTGCCATGCGGGCGTGGCAGGCAGCGAGCCGGCTATGCCCGATGACTGGGTTTCGCCCTTGGGATGCTCTTAATCGGGGTCGGGGTTTCCCACCTTGACCGCGCTGGTGAAGGGGCTGCGGGCACTTCGCGCGGCTCGCGAGCCCGTGATGCCTCGCATTCTTATGGAACCCGCCTGGCTCGGCGGCCAAATACAGGGTGACCACCCACCGTTGAGCGCCCCGGTAGCCCTGCTGCAGGGGATGCTGACAGACCTGGCAGAGGAAGAACCAGCCAATGAGAACTCACTCGCCGCGTCACAGGACCACATGAACGAGCCACGCCGTAGCGACCTGGCCGGTTCGGCCGCCCTGAGCGACGCGGCCATAATCGAGCGATCGGTGGCCGTCGCGGAGTGTTTCGCGGAGATCTTCGACCGCCACGCAGCGGGTATCTACCGCTATGCGGCGCGCCGGCTTGGCCAGCAAGCAGCCGCCGACGTGATGTCCGAGGTGTTCCTGGCGGCTTTTCGCAACCGGCGGCGCTACGACACCGGCCGAGACGACGCTCGGCCCTGGCTGTATGGAATCGCGGTCAACGTGATCAGCCAGTACCAGCGGGCCCAGCGGCGCTATGCCCGGGTGCTCGCCGCCGTTCCCGGCGTTCCCGCCACCGACGTGGTTGCGGACGAGGTCCTCGACCGGGTCACTGCCGCGCAGTTGCGCCCGCGGATCATGCGCGTGCTCGGTGAGCTCTCCGACAGTGACCGGGAGTTGGTCCTGCTGGTCGCCTGGGCGGAGCTGTCCTACGAGCAGGCCGCAGAGGCGCTGGGAATACCGCTGGGCACGGTCCGCTCGCGCCTGCACCGGATCCGGGTGAAGCTGCGCCGCGGCGCCGGACTGGACCTCCTGCCCCCCTCGAAGAACACGTGAGGATCGACAACATGGATGAGATCACCCTGGTCACGGCCATCGCACCACCTGTGCCGGGGCTACCCGCCGCAGTGCGTGACACCGCTCGCGCCACCCTGTTCGCCGAGATCGCCACCGAGCGGGAATCCGGAACCACCCCGGGCCGGGAAACCGTGCCCGGGCCCCGGCGCCGGACACCTGTGCCCAGGTCCCGGCGCCTTGTGCGGTGGGGGATCGCCGGGGCCGCGCTGTTGGCAGCGGCCGCCAGCGCGGCGATCGTGCTGCCCAGCGTGCTGGCGGGCTCGCCGTCCTCACCTGCCCCGTCGTCCTCACCTGCCCAACGCGTGTACCCGCCGGCTACCGCCGCGGCGGTCCTGCTCCGCGCCGCACGGGCCACGGCGGCCGTCCCGGACCTCCATCCCCGGGCGGACCAATTCATCTACACCGAGTCGGTCTCCCGGTACGTAACACAGCACAACAGGCTCTTCGTGACCCGTGCCTGGCTGTCCGCCGACGGCTGGCACGGCGGCCTGATACTGCAGCGCTGGGCCGCGGGCAAGCGGTGGTACCACGGCTTTGGCCAGCCCGACTGCCTCACGCTGCCGCATTCCAACTGGAACTACAAGGCCAACTGCCCCGCCCCGCCCGCCTACGTGACGACACTGCCCCGGACCGTCAAGGCCATGAAGCGGGTCCTGCTCCGCTCTGCCGCTACCGGCCAAGGCGCGCCGCCCG
The DNA here is from genome assembly GCA_963762735.1 of uncultured Actinomycetes bacterium. Classification (GTDB taxonomy): domain Bacteria; phylum Actinomycetota; class Actinomycetes; order Streptosporangiales; family Streptosporangiaceae; genus DASXKD01. The sequence goes on from CAVXMG010000011.1 coordinate 18,875, forward strand.
CCGCGGGCGCGATCATGGGCATCGTCAGCGACTCATACCAATACCTCGTGCCGCACCGGGCCTCCGCACTGATGTTCCAGGCCCTGTCCCAGATCAAGGGCATCAGGGTCATCGATCACGCCACCACCCTGGCCGGCCGCAAGGGCATCGCCGTCGCCGCCTACGACCCCTCCCAAGGCACGCTCGACGAGCTGATCTTCGATCCGGAGACCTACCTGTACATCGGCGACTCGCAGATCGCCCTGAACAGCACCTCCATGCCGAAGGGCACCGTGAACGGAAACGCCGTGCAGCAGATAGCGGTGGTCGGCAAGCCCGGTCAACTGCCGTGATCGCGTGGCCTAGCTGGCCGACCGGAAGATAGCCCGCGATCTTCCGCCTTGCGCGGCCTTCCGCACGCGATGAAAAAGCAAATCCGAAATCACCGGCCAACCGCACCGACACGGCAACGATCATGCCTTCCTGGGCATCCGCACGCCTGGGCCGTTGGTGCTCTCCTGTCGCTAGCCTCGGCGGGGCTGATGAGCTTGAAGGCCCGCCAGGTCGGCGGTCCACATGATCACTAGGCGGGGAGTCTGGTCGGCGGGGCCGGGGTTTTCGGATTTATTAGTACACCCCCCAGGTGCCTCACCTCCATGATCATGAACTGGTCGTCAGCAGGCAGGCTGCTTGCGCCACAAGCGACCTGGGCTCGGCGATACCCC
>CAVXMG010000012.1:0-31080 GCA_963762735.1 uncultured Actinomycetes bacterium
GTGGCCGCCGCGCTCGCCTTCGCCGTGGCGCTGCGCGGCGCGGCCCGCAGGGCACCGCAGCCGCGGAACGGCTGACCGGCAGGATCAAGACCGGGTCAGGCCGCGTTCCCGGCCTGGGAACGCGGCCTCAGCGGGCCCTATCCCAGAGCCATTGGCCACCGTCGTCCGTGTCGCCCATCCGGGCGGCCGGGTCCCTGGCCGTCCGCGAGTCAGGGCGGCGCGGAGACCGTGTGCGGGACCGGGGCTGCCGGGTCGGCTGAGGCTGGCCCGGAGGCGGGCAGGGTGAGCGTGATGCGCAGCCCGTGCGGGTCGTTCAGGCTGGCCTGGGCGGTGCCGTCGTGGGTGGTGGCGACCGCGTTGACGATGGCGAGCCCGAGGCCGGATCCGGGCGGGCAGCCCCGGCCCGGGCCGTTCCGGTAGAACCGGTCGAAGATGCGGGCGAGCTGGTCGGGGGGCACGCCGGGGCCGTCGTCGCTGACCTCGATGGTGATACTGCCGTTGTGCTGGGCGGCGGTGAGGGTGGCCGTGGTGTGGCCCGGGGTGTGCGCCCTGACGTTGGCGAGCAGGTTGTCGACGGCCCGGCGGAGCAGTTCCTCGTCCCCCGTGCTGGAAAGGCCGGGGGCGATGTCGGTGTGCCAGGCACGCTGCGGGTCGGTGATCTCGGCGCGCTCGGCGCACTCGGTGACCAGGGCGGTGACGTCCACGGGCTCGGCGTGCTGCCCGGGTTGCTGATCCAGGCGGGCCAGCCGGAGCATGTCGTCGACCAGGGCGCTCATCCGCTGCGCCTCGTGCGCGATGCGGCGCATCGCCTCGTCGACCTGGTGCGGCTCCCGCAGCGCGCCCTGCTGGTACAACTCGGCATTGGCGCGCAGCGAGGCGAGCGGGTTGCGCAACTCGTGGCTGGCGTCGGCGAAGAACCGCCGGGTCAGTTCCTGGCTGGCCTCGCGCTCGCTGACCGACGCCTCGATCCGGGTGAGCATGCCGTTCAGCGCCGCGCCGAGGCGGCCCACCTCGGTCCCCGGATCCTGCGGGCGGACCCGCTCGGTGAGATCACCGGCGGTGATCTTGTCGGCCTGGCTGGCCATCCGTTCGATCGGGCGCAGGCCACGGCGCAGCACCAGCCCGATGCCCCCGGCCACCAGCAGGCCGACGGCGACCGAGGCGATGGCCAGGATCAGCTCCAGGTGGTCGACGGTGCTGCTCACGTCGCTGAGGCTGGTGGTGGCGTAGAGGAAGCCGCCCGGTTCCCTGATGGCGCCGATCCTTAGCGTGCCGCCACGGTCCGCACTGATCACGTCCTGGCCGCCATGGTTGGCGGCGAGCAGGCGCAGCAGTTGACTGGGCGGGATGCGCGGGACCAGGCCGGGGTTCCCGCTGACGAACTCACGTGGGCTCTTCCCGCTGACCAGCCCGACCCCGAACTGCGCCAGGATCGGTGCCGGGACCTTGAACCGCGGACCGGAGATCACCTGCTGGACGTGCGGCCCCCGGGGCGACGGGGGCGGCCCGCCGGCCGCCTGGTGCACATTCCCGGTCACCGGGGCCGGCTGAAGCCGAGCCCGCGGCACTTGGCGCTCGAAGACTGCTCTCACCGGCCGTCCCCGGTAGATCCAGTTGCCGCTGGGGGGCAGCGTGATCGTCGTCGGCCGGTACAGGCCGAGCACGGTCTGGAGCTGCGCGTCGGTGTGGCCGAGCAGGTACCGGCGCAGCGCGCCTACCGCGGCGAAGTCGAACGCGACCAGGGCGATCACGGTGACGGCCAGCACGCCGGCCAGTACCCGGGTACGGAGCTGGGCCCGGCGGGGCCGCTGCAGCGTGAGGATGGCGTGCCAGTCCGGCCGCTGCGGCTTCCAGCGGAGCCGCCGGGAAAGCCTAGGCGTCCGCACCGTTGGCCCCTTCGCCGGTGCGGGGCAGGCGCAGGCTGTAGCCGATGCCCCGCTGGGTGTGGATCACGTCCGTGCCGTACTGGGCCAGCTTGCGCCGCACGTAGGCGACATAGGTGGACACCACCGTGCTGGACCCGCCGAAGTCGTAGTCCCACACGTGGGCCAGCAACTGCGCCCGGGTCAGCACCCGGCCGGGGTTGAGCATCAGGTAGCGCAGCAGCCGGAACTCGGTCGGGGACAGCTCGACCAGGTGACCGGCCCGGCGGACCTCGTAACTGTCCTGGTCCAGTTCGATGTCGGCAAAGGTGAGCACCGGGCCCGAGGCCGTGGCAGGCCGGGTGCGGCGCAGCACGGTGCGGATCCTGGCCGCCAGTTCCTCCAGGCCGAACGGCTTGGTCAGGTAGTCGTCGCCGCCGATGGTCAGCCCGTTCACCTTGTCGGCCTGGGTGTCGCGGGCGGTCAGGAAGATCACCGGCACCCGCAGGCCGTCCCGGCGCAGCCGGGCCACGACCTCGAAACCGTCGGTGTCGGGCAGCATCACATCCAGCACGACCAGGTCAAACGGGCGGTCCCTGGCCAGCCGCAGCGCGCCAGCGCCGTTCTCCGCCGTGGTGACCTCGAAGCCCAGGAACCGCAGCGAGGCGGCGACCGCCTCGCGCAGGAACGGCTCGTCATCGACTACCAGTAGCTCCCCGTGGCCGGGGGGCAGGCTCGTCGCCGCCTCAGTCATCGCCGTGCTCCTTGCCCTCACGGGTCATCTGACCACGTTAACCCCAGGTTCCGGTGTGAGGAGCATGCGAGTTTGGTGTGAGCGGAGGGGAATCCGCAGGTCCGGCGGGTGCCCCGGCACTCACACCGAACTCACACGCAATACGCGCAGCGCACTGAGGTCGGCCACCCATGATGGTTCCCGGCACACCGCCATCACCGATCCCAAGGGGACCTCGACATGACCGACGGCACCCGTCCCGCTCGCCGGCGGCGGCGGACTCTCACCTTGAGCGGAACTGGCATGAGCCCTAGTTCTCCGCACTTCCAGTCCGCGCAGCGGGCCCGCAAGACATACCAGCCTGGCGGTGGATCATGAGCGGCACTATTTCGTCGGGGCGTAAGGCTGGCCCGGAGGTGACCCGCCGTCGCGGTGGCCGGGGCTGGCTGGTGGCCGGGGTGGTGGTCGTCGTCATCGCGGCCGGGCGTGATCGTGGCCGTGGCGGCCGGTGCGTTCAAGGGCTCCGGCTCGTCCGGGCCGGGCGCGGCCGGGACCGCGTACCGTACCTCGATCGCGGTGGTGAAGCGGGAGACGCTGACGTCGCAGAGTTCGCTGTCGGGCACGCTGGCCGATTCGGGTTCGTACACGATCGTGAACCAGGCGACCGGCACGGTCACCACGTTGCCGGCAGTGGGCAAGACGGTGCGCCAGGGCGGGACGCTGTATCAGGTGTCCGGCACGCCGGTGGTGTTGCTGTACGGGAACGTCCCCGACTACCGGGACATGTCCGAGGGGCTGACCGGCGCGGACGTGCGGGAGTTCAACAAGGCCCTGATCGCGCTCGGTTACACCACCCGGGCCGACGTGCTGGCCGCGGGCCTGGGCATGGGGTACTTCAGCGCGGCGACCGCAACGGCCTGGGAGGACTACCAGACCGCGCTTGGGGATTACCGTCCCCTCGGCGACCGTCACGCTTGGGACAGGTCGTGTTCCTGCCGACCGCCGCGAAGATCAGCGCGTGGGAAACGGGGATCACGCCGGGGACCGCCGCCGCGCCGGGCACGGCTTTGATGACCGCGACCTCGCCGGTGCCGCAGGTGACGATCAACCTGGACCCGTCGCTGGAGACCGAGATCAAGGCCGGGGACAAGGTGGGCATCACCCTGCCCGAGGGCGGCGCCACCACCGGGGTGGTGACGCAGGTCAGCAAGGTCGCCTCGACCAACGCCTCCGGGGTGACCAGCGTGCCGGTGTATGTGACCCTCGATCACCCCAAGGCGGCCAAGGACCTGAGTTCGGCGCCGGTGACGGTGACGGTGACCACCGGCAGCGTGCCCAATGCCCTGGTGGTGCCGGTCGCCGCTCTGATGGCGCGCAGCGGTGGTTACGACGTGGAGGTGACCGGCACCGGCGGGCACCACCTGGTCAAGGTGCGGTCGGGCTGTTCGACGACGCGGCGGGCATGGTGCAGGTCACCGGCAACCTGACCCCCGGCCAGCACGTCGTGGTCCCGGCGCTGTGAGGCGGGCGGCGGCGATGCGCAGGGCCAGGGAGGCAGTGCGATGAGCACGGCGACGGCGGACCCGGTGGCCGGGCAGCCGCCCGGGCGCGACGGCGGGCCGGGCCTGGTGCTGGAACTGGACCAGGTGGTCAAGGTGTATCCAAGTTCGCCGCCGGTGACCGCGCTGGCCGGGGTGAGCCTGGCCGTGGCCGCGGGGGAGCTGGTCGCGGTCCGCGGCCCGTCCGGGTCGGGGAAGACCACTCTGCTGCACCTGATGGGCACCTTGGACCGGCCGTCGAGCGGGAGCGTGCGGGTCACCGGGCTGGAGGTGGTCGCGGCTGTCGGACCGGGGCCTGGCGGGGCTGCGCGCGGCCAGCATCGGGTTCGTGTTCCAGCAGTTCTTCCTGTCCGAGCACGCCACCGCGCTGGGCAACGTCGCTGACGGGCTGCTGTATGCCGGGGTGCCGGCGGCCGAGCGGCGGGAGCGGGCCGCCTGGGCGCTGGAACGGGTCGGGCTGGGCCACAAGCTGGCCGCCCGGCCGACCCAGCTGTCCGGCGGGGAACGCCAGCGGGTGGCGATCGCCCGGGCGCTGGCCGGCGAGCCGGCGATCGTGCTGGCTGATGAGCCGACCGGCAACCTGGACTCGGCGACCGGCGCCGCCCTGCTGGACCTGCTCGAAGAGCTCAACGCCGGGCGGGACCACGATCGTGGTGGTCACCCACGACGCCGCCGTCGCGGCCCGGATGCGCCGCCGCATCGAAATGCTTGACGGCCGCGTCATCACCGACACCGCGTTCCCGCCCGCGCCCGGGACCCCCGCTGGGCCGCCGGCCGGGGACCAGGAGGGGACATCATGACCACCGTCGCGCCCTCGGCGGCCCGGTTGCATCCGGCGGATCTGGCCCGGCTGGCCGCGGTCGGCCTGCGCACCCGCAAGCTGCGCGCGTCGCTGTCGGCGCTTGGCATCGCGATCGGCGTCGCCGCGATCGTCGCGGTGCTGGGATTGTCGTCCTCCTCCCAGGCGGGGCTGCTGGCGGAGATCTCCGCCCTGGGCACCAACCTGCTGACGGCGCAGAACGGGCAGTCGCTGACCGGCGGCACCGCCCAGCTGCCCAAGGCCTCCCCCGGGATGATCTCCCTCATGCACGGGCGTGACCAACGTCCAGGACATCGGCACCGTGGGCAACAAGAGCGCCTTCCGCTCCCCCTACATCCCCTCCGTGGACACCAACGCGCTCAGCGTCGACGCCACCAGCCTGGGCCTGCCCGCCGCGGTCGGCACCACCCTCGCGCACGGGGTATTCCTCAACGCCGCCACCGAGAAGGAACCGGTGGCGGTGCTCGGCGCCGCCGCCGCACAACGGATGGGCATCGACCAGGTCTGGCCCGGGGAGCGGATCTGGGTCGGCTCGCAATGGTTCTACGTGGTGGGCATCCTCAAGCCCGCGGTGCTCGCCCCGGAGATCGACTCCGCGGTGCTGGTCGGCTACCCCGCCGCGCACACCTACCTGCAATACGGCGGGCGGCCGACCACGATCTACGTGCGCACCGTCACCAGCCAGACCACCAAGGTGGACAATCTGCTCGCCGCCCAGGCCAACCCGCAGCAGCCCGAGGAGGTCAACGTCTCCCAGCCCTCCGCCGCGCTCATCGCCCAAGCCGACGCCCAGGGCGCCTTCGACGTCCTGTTCCTCGGCCTGGGCGCCGTCGCGCTGCTGGTCGGCGCGGTCGGCGTGGCCAACATCATGGTCATCTCCGTGCTGGAACGCCGCTCGGAGATCGGGCTGCGCCGCGCCCTGGGCGCGACCAAAGGCCATATCCGCATCCAGTTCCTCGCCGAGGCCATCCTCCTCGCCCTGGCCGGCGGTGCCGCCGGGGTGATCTCTCGGCGTCGCCGCCACGATCATCTACGCCAACACCAAGGGCTGGGCCGTGGTCATCCCGCCGCTCGCCTGGGCTGGCGGCCTCGGCGCCACCGTCATCATCGGCGCCGCCGCCGGGCTGCTCCCCGCCCTGCGCGCAGCCCGCATGTCCCCCACCGAGGCACTCTGGACCATGTAACAGTGCTGGCAGTGCTGGCCTGGGGGGGCGACCCCCCTGGAACCCCCCGATGGCTCGCTACGGTCCGGATTCCGCGACGGCGGCGGCGAAGGCGGCCATGGAGGGAAACTCCCAGTCCGGCGTCACCGGCGCCGGCGGCTGCGGGGTGGCGCCCCAGCCGCCCCGGTCGTGGCGCCGGTGGATCCAGACCGTGGACAGGCCGGCCCGCTTGGCGGGCACATGGTCGTGGAACAGGCTCTGCGCCACGTGCAGCAGGCCGCCCGGCCTGATGCCCAGCCGGGCCGCCTCGCTGGCCAGGGCATCGAAGTTCCGCGGCGATGGCTTGTACGAGCCGACGTCCTGGGCGGTGATGACGCTGGTGAATTCGACACCGAGCCGGGCGTTCGACCCGGCGAACGAGACACGGTCCACGTTGGACAGGACGATCAGTTTGAACCGCCTGCCCAGCGCGGCCAGCGCGTCAGGTGAATCGGGGAACGCGGGCCAGTCGGGCACCGAGCGCGCCAGCCGGGCCGCGTCGTCCCCGGTGACCTCGGCGCCCAGGTTCTCGCCGAGTAGCCGCATCCCGCGCGCCAGGACTTCCGGGTAGGCCTCGGCGGGGTGCTCCGCTTCGACCGCGGACTCGACCTGCGCATACGCGGTCAGCAGTTCCTCGCCGGTCAGCTCAAGCCCGCGTGCCCGCGCCCACGGGCCGAGCACGGCCAGCAGGCCGGCTTCCCAGTCGATCAGGGTGCCGTAGCAGTCGAAGCTCAGGGCTTCGAAGTTCGGTGAACTCCATCGCTCCTGAGTATCAGGGCGGCGCGGCGGGGCACCAGGGCGTGCCTGCCCTAGACAGGCGCCTTACTGGCTCGGCCTGCTTCTCGAAGATCTGGACGACCTCCTCGACGGAGTGGCCCTTTGTCTCGGGTACGAACCTGTACACGAATCCGATCGCCACCAGCGAGAGGACCGCGAAGGACACCATGACCCAGCCAAGGCCCCATGCATTCTGCCAGGCGGGGAACGCCTCGATCAGTGCGAAGTTGGCTACCCAATCGACTGCCGCGGCGATCGCAGCCGCCCGGCCGCGGACAGATGTAGGGAAGACCTCGCCCTGGAGCAGCCAGCCCGTCCCGCCGACACCGATCGCGAACGAGGTGATGAAGAACGAGAAGCCGACCATGACCACCACGGTCTTCGGTATGTCGGTGAGGAACGCTACCCCGGCCGCCGCGATCAGCATGAACACCGCCATGCCCAGGTAGCCCCCCATGGCCAGCGGGCGCCGGCCGAACTTGTCGATCCAGCGGAAGGCGAAGTAGGTCGCGACCACGTTGACCGCGCCCAGGATGGCGGTGACCTCGACCCCCGCCACCGCGGCGGCGACGGCGTTGTGCGAGCTCTGGAAGAAGGTCGACAGGATCTTCGGGCCGTAGTAGAAGGGAATGTTGATCCCGGTGATCTGCTGGAAGATGAAGAACACGCAGACCACGATCAGCGCCCGGATCACGCCTCTGGTCCACTGCGTCTTCCGCTGCCGCACCGCTTCGGTGTTCTTGAGCTGCTCCGCGGCGGAACGGATCTCCGCTTCGGTGGTCTCCATCCCGAGCTGGCCGAACGCCTTCTGCGTATCGGCGTAGCGCTCATGGAGCATGAGCCACCGGGGGGACTCGGGCATCCGGGCCCGCAGCGCCACGGCCACGATCGCCGGCAGTGCGCCGATGCCAAGGATGAGCCGCCAGTCGAGGCCGTCGGCGCTGTTCGGCAGCGCCAGCAGGATGACGACGGCCACGAGATAGGAGACCAGGATTCCCACGGTGATCATCCACTGCTGGATGATGCTCAGCTGGCCGCGCCGGTCGCGGGGCGCGAACTCCGCGATGTAGGAGGTCGCGATCGCGGAGTCGGCCCCGATCGCGAGCCCGATGAGCGTGCGGGCCGACAGCAGCATGAAGGCGTTCAGGGCGAACGCCGACAGCAGCGCGCCGATGGCGTAGATGCCGGCGTCCGTCATGAGCAGGGTCTTGCGCCCGAAGTGGTCGGTCAGCGGCCCGGCGATGAGCGCTCCCGCGCCGGCGCCGAGGGACGCACCCGCCACTAGGTACCCCGTCCAGAAGCTCGACAGGTGATAAGCAGGTGATGAAGTAATGAAGACCAGCGCCGAGCCGATGTTGGAGGTGTCGTATCCGAAGAGGAACCCGCCGACGCAGGCCAGCACGGCCAGGTACCAGTAGAAAGATGTCGGGATCCGCGAATCCAGATCCTCGAGCACATTGCGCTGTGACGGCTGGCTGGCTCTAGTCTCAGAAACCATTCGCAGACCCTCCTCGGTTTCGCTCCCGCCCCGCCCCCAGGTCAATTGGTGCGCCTCGCTACCCGCCCGACTGGGTGGCAAACCCCGGCCGGCAGCGCGCCACATAACCCGGCCGGGCCGCCGTACCTGCCCGGGGGGCGAAGGGGGTCGCTTCACACATGACGTGCGCTGTCGGGCTTGACGTGCGACACTGCCACGGGGTGGTTGTTCGGCCGGCCGCAAGCCCGGGTCGGCCCGAAACCCGTTTCCCGGTCCTTACGGGGCGGCAAACCGCCCTGGAGGGGAGCAGATAATGCCCGATCAAGAGCGTCTGTCCTACGCCCCGGCCGGGCCGGGTGCCGTCCAGCCCTGCTGGTTGTGCGGGATCCGCTTGCCCGCCGACCACATGATGGCCGACGGCGGCAGCGCCTGCGCCGACGTTCGGTGGTACTGCCTGGACAAGCGGGGATGCACCGAGCGGTGGACCGCTCGCGCGGCCAGCCCGGCCGACCTTCGGCTGAGCAACGCCGGGATGCCGGATTCCTGGGGTTCGATCAGCTTAGAGTCGGGCGTCGCCGGACGGTGAAACGACCGGGCGGCGGCAGGCCTACCGTGGGACCGGGGCCTGCTGCAGACCGGTGAACATGCCATGCAGGGCGGTGACGCCGTCACCGGCCGCGCGGACGTTCAGCACGAGCTGCGTCGCGCCGATCTGTATTGTCCAGGTTGCCCAGGGACAGCAGCGCGTCTCCACGGCGACCAGGGCGCGGAGTTCCTCCTCGATGTCCGGTTCCGGGCGGAAGCCAAAGCGAAGGCCATCGGCAGTTTTCTCGTGCCCGTTCATCGCCCTGGCCGCGAGCCGCGCCCAGCGGCCGGCCTGCTCCGCCAGGCCTTCCGTGCTGAGCGAGCAGGCCACCGGCACGCTGGCGGTGGTGTCATCGGCGGGTATCCGGGCTGCGGTCATGGCCTGCCTCCTCGGTGCGGGGCCTTAAGACATCGCCCGCCTGCCATCGTCGTTGTTAAAGTCGGCTTGATGTCAAACCCCGCCGCCGGCCCGGACGGCGCCCCGTCGCTCAGCATCGGCGCGGTGGCCAAGCTGACTGGCAAGAGCGCGTCCGCGATCCGCTACTACGAGCAGATCGGGCTGTTGCCCGAGCCAGCACGGGCCGCCGGCCGGCGCAGATACGACCAGGCCATCGTGCGCACGCTGACGGTGATCGAGACCGCACAGCGGGCGGGCCTGGCGCTCGATGAGATCAAGGTGCTGCTGTCCGCTTCGCCCGGGGACCCAGCGGCGGTCGAGCGGCTCCGCGAGGTGGCCAGCAGGAAGCTGCCCGAGATCGCCGCCCTGATCGAGCGGACCGAGCTGGTGCGCGGCTGGCTGGAGTGCGCGGCGCGCTGCGAATGCCCGGACCTCGGCCAATGCCCGCTGTTCGACGAGCCGGCCCTGCCCCCGGCAACGGCGGGGACCCCGCCGCGGACGCCCGGCATACCGACAGGCCGCACATAGCGGCGCTCGATCCGCCGCACGGCTGGGAATATGGCTACCCAGAGGGGTAATGAGGAGTGCCATGCCAGCCAAAGTCGAGCTGATCGCTTACGCGGACCGTTTCGGCGGCGACCTGAGCGGACTGCACGGACTGCTCAACGGCCCGCTGCAAGGGCTGTTCGGCGGGGTACACGTGCTGCCGTTCTACCGCCCCTACGACGGGGCCGACGCGGGATTCGACCCGCAGGACCACGCCGAGGTCGACCCGCGCCTGGGCTCGTGGGAGGACATCGCCGCGCTGGGCGCCGAGTACCGGGTGATGGCCGACATGATCGTCAACCATGTCTCCTCGGGTTCGCCACAGTTCCAGGACTGGCTGGCCAAGGGCGACGCGTCGCAGTTCGCCGGGATGTTCCTCACCTACGGCACCACGTTTCCCGGCGGCGCGACCGAGGAGATGCTGCTGCGGCTGTACCGGCCCCGGCCCGGCCTCCCGTTCACCCCGTACCTGCTCGGCAACGGCAGGAAGGCGCTGGTGTGGACGACGTTCACACCGCAGCAGATCGACGTCGACGTCAGCCATCCGGCGACCCGCGCCTACCTGCGGCGCATCATCGACCGGCTGGCCGGGGCGCGGATCGGTCAGGTGCGGCTGGACGCCGTGGGATACGCGGTGAAGACACCCGGCCTGACGTCATTCATGACCCCGGAGACGTTCAAGTTCATCGGCGAGGTCGCTGCCTGGTGCCACGAACGCGATCTGGTGGTCCTGGTCGAGGTGCATTCCCACTATCTGCACCAGGTGGAGATCGCCCGGCAGGTGGACTACGTGTACGACTTCGCCCTGCCGCCGCTGATCCTGCACGCGCTGACCGCCGCGGACGCCGACCCCCTGCTCACCTGGCAGGGGCTCCGCCCGGCCAACGCGGTCACGGTGCTGGACACCCACGACGGGATCGGTGTCATCGACGTCGGCCCGGACGCCACCGGCCGGGCCGGGCCTGGCCTGCTCAGCCGTGGCCAGCTCGACCGGCTGGTCGAGGCGATCCACGACGGCAGCGGCGGCACCTCCCGGCAGGCCACCGGCGCCGCGGCCTCGAACGTGGACCTCTACCAGGTCAACTGCACGTTCTACGATGCGCTCGGCCGCGACGACGGCCGTTACCTGCTCGCCAGGGCGCTGCAGTTCTGGACGCCAGGGGTCCCGCAGGTCTACTACGTGGGCCTGCTCGCCGGCGGCAACGACATGGACCTGCTGGCCCGCACGCACGTCGGCCGGGACGTCAACCGGCACCACTACACGCCGGCCGAGATCGAGGATGCCCTGGCCCGGCCGGTGGTGCAGGCGCTGTGCCGGCTGATCAGGTTCCGCAACAGCCACCCGGCGTTCGAGGGCAGCCTCACCTGCTCGGGCAATGCTGCAAGGATCGAGATGAGCTGGGCCCGCGACGGCGACGAGGCGATTCTGCGCGCCGACCTGGCGGACGGCTCCGCGGAGGTGACATGGACCGAGAACGGCACCCGCCGCAGCGCTCCGCTGGCCGCGCTGCCATGACCCGGCACCCGCGCCAGCCCACGGCTGGGCGCGCTGCCATGACCGGCACCCGCGGCGGCGCTGCGGCCGCGCCGCCGGGGCTGCGTGCCCGGCGGCCGGGGTGACGGCGTGACCAGCCCCCGGGCGGGCCAGCCCGCCGCGCCCGGTGACCTCGTCGACGTCGCGAAACTGGTCACCGCCTACTTCGCGGTGCACCCCGACCCAGGTGAGCCGGCGCAGCGGGTGTCGTTCGGCACCTCCGGCCACCGCGGGTCCGCGTTCACCGCGACGTTCAACGAGGACCACATCGCCGCCACGACCCAGGCGATCTGCGAGTACCGGGCCGGGCAGGGCATCAGGGGCCCGCTGTACCTGGGCGCCGACACCCACGCGCTGTCCGAGCCCGCGCAGGTCACCGCGCTGGAGGTACTCGCCGCCAACGGCGTCCACGTGCTGTGCGACGCCCGCGGCGGATACACGCCGACCCCGGCGGTGTCCCGGGCGATCCTGGCACACAACGCGCCCGGCTCGGCCCACCGCGCCGACGGGATCGTGGTCACCCCGTCGCACAACCCGCCCACGGACGGCGGCTTCAAGTACAACCCGCCGGACGGCGGCCCGGCCGGTACCGACATCACCCGGTGGATCCAGGACCGGGCCAACGAACTGCTCGCCAGCGGGCTGGCCGGCGTTCGGCGGATCCCCTACGCGCGGGCGGCCGCGGCCGCCACCACCGGGCGGTTCGACTTCCTCGACGCCTATGTGTCCGCGCTCGGGCGGGCCGTCGACCTGGCCGCGGTCAAGTCGGCCGGGATACGCATCGGCGCGGACCCGCTCGGCGGTGCCAGCGTCGCCTACTGGGGCGCGATCGGCGAGCGGTACGGCCTGGACCTGACGGTCGTCAACCCGAACGTGGACGCCAGGTTCGCCTTCATGACCCTGGACTGGGACGGCAAGATCCGGATGGACTGCTCGTCACCGTCGGCCATGGCCGCGCTGATCGCCCGCCAGCACGACTTCACGATCGCCACCGGCAACGACACCGACGCCGACCGGCACGGCATCGTCACCCCGGACGGCGGGCTGCTGAACCCCAACCACTACCTCGCCGTCGCCATCGACTACCTGTACCGGCACCGGGACGGCTGGCCGGCCACGGCGGCGGTCGGCAAGACGCTGGTCAGCTCGTCGATGATCGACCTGGTGTCCGGCGGCCTGGGCCGGCGGCTGCTTGAGGTGCCGGTCGGGTTCAAGTGGTTCGTGCCTGGCCTGCTCGACGGTTCGGTCGCGTTCGGCGGCGAGGAAAGCGCCGGTGCCTCGTTCCTGCAGCGCGACGGGTCTGTATGGACGACCGACAAGGACGGGATCCTGCTCGCCCTGCTGGCCTCGGAGATCACCGCCGTGACCGGGAAGACACCGTCCGAGCTGTACCACGGTCTCACCGAGTTGTACGGGGAGCCTGCCTACGCCCGCATCGACAGCCCGGCCACCAGGGAGCAGAAGGCCGTGCTGGCCAAGCTGTCCCCGGACCAGATCACCGCCGACCGGATCGCGGGCGAGAAGATCACGGCGGTGCTCACGACCGCGCCGGGCAACGGCGAGCCGATCGGCGGCCTCAAGGTGGTCACCGAGTCCGGCTGGTTCGCGGCCCGGCCATCGGGCACCGAAGACGTCTACAAGCTCTACGCCGAGTCGTTCCGCGGTCCCGCGCAGCTGGCCGCGATCCAGGAGGCGGCCCGGGCCGTCGTGGCGGCGGCTCTTGGCTGACCCCGGGATCGCCGGCGTCCGGCGGCGAGGCGGCTGGGTGGCCGTCGTAGCGCATAAATCAACGGAAGTAGCGGGCAGCCAGTCCTCGCGGAGCAGGCGGTATTCGACGTCGCCGTGCTCGCTGCCGTCGAGGGGCTCTGGCCAGTCCAGGTGCACGGTCCGGGCGTACCGCAGGCCGGCTTTCTCCATGACCCGCCGGGAGCCGGTGTTCACCGCCATGGTCGTGGCCACGACCTCGCGCGCACCGAGGCCGGTGAATGCCAGGCGCACCAGCGCCCGCGCGCCCTCGGTGGCGTACCCTCGCCCCCAGGCGCTGCGGCGCAGCCGGTAGCCGAGGCTGGCGACGCCGGTCTGGCCGCGGGCGTCGGGCCAGTTCACCATGGCGTCGTCGGTCGGCGTGACCGGCCGCAGCCCGAACCAGCCGATGAACTTCCCGTCGGCGCGGGTCTCCGCGGCCCAGTACCCATAGCCGGGGAAACGCAGGTGGCAGCCGGCGAGTTCGGGCAGCGCCTCGTCGCGGATCTGCGCCGGGGACTTGGCAGTGCCGGTCAGGAAGCGCATGACCTGCGGATCCCCGTCCAGGCTGAGCAGGTTCTGCGTGTCGGCAGTGGTGAACCGGCGCAGCGCCAAGCGCTCGGTGAGCATGGCTGCCACGCTAGCGCTTGACCTTCCCGTGCCCTGGGGGTCCTAAAGTCAGCACGTGGCCCCCGGCTTCGAACCAGGGAGGCGCTGTGGCTGAGACGATGACGATCGGCACCCTTTCGCGCCGCACCGGGATTCCGGTCAAGGCGCTGCGCACCTATGAGGACATGGGCCTGATCTACACGGTGGGCCGCAGCCAGGGAAACTACCGGCTGTTCGGTGAGGAAGCGCTGTGGTGCGTCCGCGTGGTCGGTGGGCTGCCGCGCTGGGCCTGGCTCGAGGCCCCTCCACCGGGGGGGGCCATAGCCTCGCCGCAGATTGGTGGTGAGGCCGATGGCCGGGGCACGGGTTCAGGGCGAGAGCGGGCGGGCGCTGTTTGGGTGGTCTCCCCCGGATCTGCCGGCCGACACCGCGCTGAAGCGGCGCGCGGACCGCCTGCTGCCCCGCACCGGCTGGGCGGCTGTGCTCTACTGCGCCGCCGTCATCGCCCTGCTCAACCTCGCGCCGCATCTGCCGGAACGGGGAAACCTGGCCGTCGACGGGCTGGCCGCCCTGGCGGCCGCCGCCTGGTGCGGACTGAACCTCTGGCGCTGCCGCCACGCCCACTGCGTCGTGACCAGCATCGGATGGGCGGCGCTGAGCATCCTGGCGTTCACCGGGGCCGGTCTCGGCCACAGCCTGATCGGCGGGTACGAACAGCCGGTATTCCTCGCCGTGCTGGCCGCCGCGATCGTGTTCGAAGTCGCCTGGCGCCGGGCCCGCGGCGGCAGCGCGATCGGTTGCGGGAGCCGGGGGCAGGTCACCAGGTGACCGGGAGCCGGGGGCGGATCAGGAGCTGACCTGGGACCTGGCTTCGTAGCCGGAGTTCGCATCCCCGCCCGCCGGACCCTCGTCGTCCTCGGCCGGCCCCTCTTCGCCCACGCCGAACCTGGACAGCCCGTAGAGGAAGGCGAAGCCGGTGATGCCGAAGATGACCGCGCACGGCCACCACCAGGTGCCGTTGACGGCGACCGCGACCGTCAGGCCGATGAAGGAGGCGATCATCGCGACATTCCCGGCCAGGGCCCGCGACCGCAGGTTGATCAGCTGCTGGCGCTCGTCGCGCTGGGAGGCGGCCAGCGCGCCCTCCTCGGTGTGCTGGCCGCCCCGGATGTACATGGCGGCCGCATAGATGAGAATGGTCACCTCGGTTATGGTCGCGAGGACCCAGCCGTGGCCGCCGCGCACCAGCCACGCGGCGGCGAACACGGTGCCGGCCACGAAGATCACGCCGGGCTTCCACAGCCGCGGGCGAATGAACGTCCTCATCTGACTGCCTCCTCCACGGCCCGGTTGCGCATGATGTAAAGGTAACTTTACCCGGCCCGGACGTCAAGTGACCTTTACAACATGTGCCGGTCAGGCTGGTGCGGGCACCCGTTCGGCCAGGAACTCCTCCCAGGTCCGATGGCCCACCGCCCGGCCAGGCGCCAGGTTGGCGCCGGCCCGCACCGCGCGGGCGGCGTGGCCCGGGAGCAGGACCGGTACCAGCAGCCGGTGCTTGCCGCGCGCCCGCAGGTACGTCCGCAGCAGGTCGGCCATGCTGGACACCTGTGGGCCGGCCATGTCCGGCACCAGCCCGGCCGGGGCGCCGAGCGCCAGTTCCACGAGCCTGGCCGCGACCTCGTCGGTGTCGACCGGCTGGAACCGGACTCCCGCCGGGACCGGGATCACCGGCAGCTTCGCCATCTGCCCCATGACCACCAGGGAAAGGTCATGGAACTGGGTGGCGCGCAGGATCGTCCAGGGCAGGCCGGACTCGGCCACGACCCGCTCCGCGGCCAGCTTGAACCCGAAGTAGCCGAACATCGCCCGGTCGACGGCGCTGGTCACCGGGATCCGGTCGGCCCCGACCACCGAGATGAACACCAGGTGCGGGTGCCCGGCCTGGGACGCCGCCGCGACCAGGTTCCTGGTCGCCACGTCGTCGTCCTTGCGGCCCCCGGCGCAGTGCACGATGATCTCTGCGCCCGCCACCGCGGCCGGGATTCCCTCGTTCTTGAGCAGGTCACCGGTTACGTACTCGACGCCGTCCGCCGCCTCGTGAGCGTGCCGGCTGAGCACTCGTACCCGACAGCCCGCCGCCAGCAGGCGCGGCACGACATGGCGGCCGAGCGTGCCCGTGCCGCCGGTGACCAGGATGAGTGACGTCATTGTTCCTCCTCTTGCGATGCGGCCCTTCCAGTGAAGGCCCGCCCGGGCACCTGCCCCGCATGTCACATCGCCGCGGTGGCAGGTGTCAGTGTGGTGACACCAGGCAACGAGGGAATGTGACATGACCGACAGTGACTGGCTGGCCGGTGCCTTCGAGGAGCACCGCGAGCACCTGCGTGCGGTGGCCTACCGGCTGCTCGGCTCGATGAGCGACGCCGACGATGCGGTACAGGACACCTGGCTGCGGCTGACCAGCGCGGATGCCAGCGGCGTAGGAGAACCTGGGCGGCTGGCTGACGACGGTCGTGGCCCGGGTGTCCCTCAACATGCTCCGGTCGCGCCGGCGCCGGGCCGAGCAGCCCGTGGGCGACTCCTGGCCTGCCCCGGCAGAGGCGTCTGCCGGGGCTGGCGCGGCGGCCGGGTCGCTGGGGGCAGGTGCGGTCGCGTCGCTGGGCGATCCGGAGAACGAGGCCGTGCTTGCGGACTCGGTCGGCCTCGCCCTGCTGGTCGTGCTGGATACGCTCACCCCCGCCGAACGGCTCGCGTTTGTCCTGCACGACATGTTCGCCGTGCCGTTCACCGAGGTGGCGGATGTGCTCGGCCGCTCGCCGGACGCCACGCGGCAACTCGCGAGCCGCGCCCGGCGCCGGGTCCGCGGCGCGCCCAGCCCGGACCATGCCGCCGACATCGCCCGCCAGCGGGAGGTGGCCGGCGCGTTCCTCGCCGCCGCCCGCGGCGGTGACCTGTCGGCCCTTGTCGCGCTGCTGGATTCTGACGTTACGCTGGCCGCCGATGCCGCCGCCGTACCGGCCGGACGGCAGGCCGTGCTGCACGGTGCGGAGATGGTCGCCACCGGGGCGATCGCGGCCTCCGCCATGGCCGGGGAGTCGCGGCTGGCCCTGGTGGACGGGGCCGTGGGCATCGTCTTCGCGCCCGCCGGTCACCTGCGGAGAGTGCTGGCCCTGACGATCAGCGACGCGCGCCAGATCACCGCCATCGACGTGATCGCGGATCCGGACCGGCTGCGCGAGCTGCGCCTGGCGGTGCTGCCGGACTAGGTCCAGGACCAGCAGGGCAGGCCCCCGTTTCGGGCCCTCGCCCGGGCCGGGCCACGCTTGCCGGGCATGGCTGGGCCTGGGCCTGGCCGGCCGTCGTCCCAGCCCAGGGCCGGGCCCGGGGCGTTTTCCCAGATGTCTGGGAAGTCCCGGCGGATCGTTGACCCCGCGGCGCGGCGCCGCCCATGCTGAGCAGCGGATCACGGGATGCAACCCCAGGCACAGCGGCCGGGCAGCGCCAACGTGAAGGAGAGTCGATGGCTAACCGCGGTTCCACGGTGCGCGTCCGGGCTCCACTGCAGGCGCGGAGCCGGAGGCGATGGCTGCTTGCGGCCGGGATCGGCGGGCTCTGGCTGGTCTTCCTGATGGGCTCCGGGTCCTTGGTGGCAAGTACCACCTGCTGTTCCTGCTCGGCGCCGTTGCCGCCGGTGTGGTGGTGGTGCTGCGGCTGTTCGGGTTCGGCAGGGACCACCCGTGGTTTCACCATGCCGCCAGCCGGCCGTGGCGTGACGGGCGGGACGTGCTGCGCGTTGCCCTGCGCCATCTGCCCGAGGTGTTCATCGTGACCCCGCAGGGCTCGCTGCTGGCGCCGAACGCCGTGGAACTCCGGATGAACCCTGCCGACATCGAGTCGCTGGCCGAGTTGATCGACCTCAGCCTGGTGAACGCCAGCGCGGCCGAGGCCTACGCGGCAGAGGTTGCGGCGCACTCCGCCCGGGTCGTCAGCAACATCCCCCTCGAGGTGGGAGTCGTCGCGGATGCGGCGGTTCCCCCGGGCCGCTACCGGCTCCGTCAGCGGTCGTCGCTAGCGGCCATGACCCTGGACGCGGACCCGGTCACCAGCGCGGACCCGGTGTGCGCCGCCTACCCGGTCGGTGTGTCGGGCCCGGTCGGTGTGTCCGGTCAGCATGGCAGGCCCGGTTGGTGCGCACGGCTGCCTGAGCGCGCAGGCCCCGGTCAGCGCGCCTAGCCTGGCCGAAGGGGCGTATCCGGTGATGACTGCGGGCGTCGGCCCCTTCCGCGACGGCCGGACCAGGTCCGACCTGGCGGTGGCCCCGACATTCATGACGGGCGCCGCGACGGTCACCGAGGCCGCCCTGACTCCATTGCTGCGGCTGATCACAAACGGTGCCGTCGCCGAAACCCGTATTTCCGGCGCCCGCGCCGGGCGCGGCAAGGCGGTAGAACTCCAGTTGCCCGAGGAGCCCACCGTCTCCCGCGTCCATGCCACGTTCACCTGCACCGGCGGCGAGTGGCGGATCACCGTCCTGGGCCGTAACGGAGTGCTGCTGAATGGCGCCCCACTGACAAGTGAGCATGTGATCAGGAACGGGGACTCCATCCGGTGGGGCCAGCAGTCAAGCGCACCAGTGTCCGCAGTGGTCATCGGGTAGCCGCCGCGGCCCGGTACCGGTTCCGCCGCGGCGGAAGGGGAAATCCATGCCTGGGCTCGCCCTGGCGGTGATATGCGCCGCGA
Source organism: uncultured Actinomycetes bacterium (assembly GCA_963762735.1). Taxonomy (GTDB): domain Bacteria; phylum Actinomycetota; class Actinomycetes; order Streptosporangiales; family Streptosporangiaceae; genus DASXKD01. The sequence goes on from CAVXMG010000012.1 coordinate 18,588, forward strand.
TCGTGCTGGTTCCGCTGGCGGTGTGGTGGCTGATCCACACCAGCGCGCTGCTGCGCGTGGCAGGCGTGGATCCGCAGTACGTGCAGACCGTGCCCGACCGGGTCCGCTACACGTCGATGGGCGCCATCGTCCTGCTGACCGCGACCGCGGCCACCGCCTCGCTCACGGTGGCGCTGTCGCTGGTATTCACGGCCAGGGACTGGCCCTTCTACCTGCCGGTGGGCCTGCTGTGGGGCGCGATCGTGCTCAACTTCGACCGCTGGATCGTGAGCAGCATCGACTACGGCCCGCTGACCGCGGACGCCCCGGTGCCGAGCCAGCGGCAGCAGGCGCGGTCCAAGGCGGTGCACTTCACGATCCGCTTCATCATGGCCGCCCTCGTCGGCCTGGTCATCAGCGAGCCGATCGTGCTGGCGATATTCGGCCCGGAGATCAGCCAGCAACTCGCTGCCCAGCACGTCACCGACATAAGCCAGCAGACCGCGCAGCTCAACGCCGCGAGTGCCAAGCAACTCGCCATCATCAACCTGCCGGTCGCGGCCGATCAGAAGGCCTTGCGGGCCGCCGCCCGGAAGGCCGACAAGGCGCACCGGATCTACCTTTGCGAACTGACCGCGCAATGCCACGGCCTGCCGCCCGGCCTGGTCACCCAGGTGCCCGGCCCTGGACCGCAGACCACGCAGGACTACCAGATCTGGCGGGCCGACGTCCGCCTGCAGAACAAGGCTCAGCAGACGGCAAGCAGCGCGGCGGCGCAGGCGCGGAAGCAGGCGACGGCGCTCAGCCAGCAGACGGCCGCCAAGATCACGGCAGCGGCCAAGAAGATCGACGCCGACAACGGCCTGCTGGCCCGCGAACGGGCGCTGGACACGCTGAGCCGGCAGAACTCTGGCTTCCTGTTGCGGCGCTTGCTGCTGTGGTCGGCACTGATGTTCATCGACCTCGCCCCGGTACTGCTCAAGACGTTCTCACCGGACACCGTGCACGACGTACTGCAGCGCAACGCGGCGGTCCGCCTGGTCCGCAACTCGCGCTCCGACGCGGCGGCCGACAGCGATCATGACAGCCGCAAGCAGGCCATCACCCGCGACTTCGACCTCAAGTCCCACCAGGCCGTGACCGAGGCCGGGTACCACAAGCGCATCGTGGCGCTGTACCCCGGCCTGCAGACCGCAGCCGAGGGCTCGGCGGCCTACGCCGGTGGTGCTGCGGGCGCCCTGGTCGGCCCGCTGACCGGGAACGGCGCGGCCGGGAACGGCGCGGCCGGGAACGGCGCGACCGGGAGCGGCGCGGCCGGGAACGGCGCGAGCGGGAGCGGCGTGGGCGGCGCGGCCGACAACGGCCTGAGCCGTAACGGGGCGCCCGGCGACGGGGTACCGGTCACGCGGTCCTCGCGGGGGAACCGGCCACCGCTGCCGGCCGGGGCTGGGTGATCGGGAACCGGTGGCACGTCCAGCGGCCGCTCGCTGATGCGCCCCACTCGGGCCGGGTTCCGTTCGTGGCCGTGGACCTGAAACAGGAATTCCCGGCAGAGGCCGTCGTCAAGATAGTCGCACCGCCGCCCGGGGCCGTGGGCAGCAAGGCGCTCAGGGAGCAGCGTCATGCCCAGATGGAGATGTCGCTGCCGCTGGGGCCGGTCCACGGCAACATCGCCGAGGTGCTTGACTGCGATCTCGATGTGGAGCACGGCTTCTACATCGTCACCCGCCTCTACCCGACCACGCTCGAACGGCACCTGCGCGCGGCCGCCGAGCAGGACACGCTGACGATCGGCCAGGTGCTGGATTTCGCCGTGCAGATACTGGCGGGCCTGCGCGCCGCCTGGGATCTGGGCCTGGTCCACCTCGATCTCAAGCCCGCCAACGTTGCCCTGACCGAGGATGGCCAGGTCAAGCTCATCGACTTCGGCCTGGCACAGCAGTACCAGCGGGCGAACGGCGGCAACGACACGACCGCGATGGCACGCTTCACCCCGTTCTACGCCCCGCCCGAGCAGATGGCCCGGGAGCCCAACTGGATCAGCAGGAACGCCGACGTCCGTGCCCTGGGCGCGGTGATGTACCGGATGCTCACCGGTTATCCGCCGCTCTACCGGGAGGCCCGCGCACTGGGCCTGGTCGACCGGTCCGGACAGTACGAATCCCCGCCCGACATCACGAACCTGATCGGCACGGTGGACCCGGTTCCGGTCCGCGACCTCATCGGCTACGTTCCCGAGGACCTGGACATGCTGGTGCGCCAGTGGCTGCGAACCGACCCGCAACTGCGCTGCCCCGGCTCCCCGCACACCATGGCCGAACGGGTCTGGGTGCAGCTGATCGCGGTGCGCAAGCGGGTCCAGGGCCAGCCCGAGGCCGGCTTCTTGGTGGGCCCGCGGGTGACCCACGAGCCGAAGAACGCGCGGCTGCGCGTGCCGTGGCAGCCTGGCCCGCCAGCCGGCGAGGCCGGGTCCCGGAAGGTTCCGCCCAGCCCGGAGACCACGCTCGACGGGATGCCCGCGGACCTGCCCGGCCACGGCACCCTTGACCTGGAGACGGTCTCGGAAGCCACCGGGATGGCAGCGCAGCCGGAGCCCGGGGGCTACCGCAGCGCCGGAGAGGAATCGGGATGACCGGCGCCACACCGCGGGGATCCGGCGAACAGACCCAGCCGATGGCCTGCCTGCCAGGCCGGGCAGCGCGCGGGCCGTATGCCGACGCGGACACGATCGACGGGCCGGCGCGCGATGCACCCGACGCCGGGGCGGACTGGCCGGACGCGGCCCGGCTGCCGCCCCGGTCCGGCGGGCCCCTGCTCGCCTGGCTATGGGGCGAGCAGGGGCAGGCCGGCGAGTACCTGCTGGCCAGCGACTCGGTCACGGTCGGCCGCGATCCCGGCAACGACATCGTGCTCGTTGACCCGGCCGTGGGCGGTGAGCACGCCAAGATCGAGTACTGCGAGGAGCAATGGTGGCTGCAACCCGCGGATTCCGCGGGCCCGACGTGGGTCAACGGCCAGCCCGTCCAGCCGGGGCAGCGGCTCCCGGTCACCGACGGCGATCGGCTGCGGTTCGGTTTCCATACCCAGTTCCGGCTGCTGGTGCCGAGTGCCCGCTGAACCCCGGGCACTGCCGGGGAATGTCCTGATTATCATCGCTGACATGGCATCGGCTGACGGATGCGCCTGCCCGGCCATCCACGGGGGCGACGGGTAAGTCCGATGACAGAGCTTGTTATCTGGCCCGCGGGGCGGAGCGACTGGTCCAGTTGCTCACCCGATCACATCACCTGGCTGGACCGGACCACGCTCAGCGCTGGCCGGGACCCGACGCTGCACCGCTCGCCCCGCTGCCCCGGTTTGCGGCACGTCCAGTACCGGTGGGAGTTGTTCAGCCGCGACACCACTCACGCGGTCTACCTGGCGCCGTACGCGGACGGGTCGCCCGGGCATTTCAAGGAAGTGCAGGCCCAGGCGGTGAACACGCTGCCACCTGCCCTGCCGCGCTTTGAGACGCACCCGGTGGAGCTGACCGAGGGCGCGTGGGTGGTCAGTGTCGGGAAATGGATTCTGCCGCTTCGCGTCAGCACCTCGGAGGATGACGGTGAGCGGTCCGAGGAGTTGCCTGGCTCGGTCCTCGGCCCGACCAAGGAGAACACGGTCGGGCCCGCCCAGGTGCCCGGGTCGGTCAGCCCGGCGCTGCCGGATGCGGTGTCCAAGGTGGACGCCTATTTCAAGCGAAACGGCCTGGCTCGCATGGCCCTGGCCTACTACTACCGGGACTACATACTGGGCACGGTCGCGCCGCGGACCACGGCGATGATCGACGTTGCCATTGCCCTGGACCTCAGCGCCGAGGGAACGGTGGGGGAGTTCAAGAAAGAGCTGCAGCGCCGCATCTGGAACGAGCAACACCACCAGCGTGAGCTTGCGCAGTTCCTGCTGGCTAACGGCTTGATCGGCCGGCCTGATCTAGATAGGGCGCTACGAGTGGCCGCCGCTAACGAAGCCTCGGGCAGAATCAAGGTGGCGCGGGAACGTCTCAGCTATCGGCCCAAGAGGTAACCGGGAGCCGGTTTGCCCGCACCTCTCGGGGGCCTGCCTTGCCGGACCGGGATACCCGGTGGCACAGTACATGTAAGTACTAGGCTTGGAGGGCTCGGGGGTCACGACCATGGGCTACCAGCTCCGGTTGCACAGCCAGATCCGCACTTGGCTCGCCGATCTGCGGGACACCGAACCTGAGCAGGCCCGCCTCGTGGGCGAGGCGATGCTAGCGCTGATCGACGCGGGTGGGGCGCTCGGGCCGCCCCTGGTCGTCGCGCTGGAGTCCGTGCTCGGACAGCCGGAGGACCCCAGGGAAGCCCTGGACCACTCCTACCAGCGTCAGCTCGAAACGCTGACGAAGATCCGCCGCGGTGTCGCTGATGTGGCGACGTCGCGCAAACGCCTTGAGCTGCAGCTCGGCTCGCTGGAGCGGCAAGCCGACAGCCTCGCCCGCCAGCGCGACGAGGCGCAGCGGGCGGGCCGGGAGGATCTGGCCGGCGTTGCCGCAAGCCGGGCGGCGGTTGTCGAAGAATATCTCTCCGACCTGCGCCGGCAGTATCTCCGCCTGACCGGTGAGGAGGCGAAGCTGACCGCCGCCAGCCAGCGCCTGCAGCGGAAGGTCGAGGCGTTCCGGGTCCGGAAGGAGACGCTCAAGGCGACCTACACGGCCGCCGAGGCATCCCGATCGGTCCGCGAGGTCATGGCCGGCCTCGGCGAGGAGGCCGACGGGATCTGGAGGTGGCCGCGGCGGAGTGACACCTCATCCGTAACTGTCCGGGTAACGGCCGATGCGGGGGACGAACTACTGCGGGAGATCCGGGATAACGCGCCGGGTTCCCAGGCCGGTGCCGAGCCCGAAGATCACGAAGGCGTTCCTCCGCCGCCCGGCATGATGGAACTGCGGCCGGGTGCTCCCGACGACATCCGGTTCGGGCTGCTGTTCGTGGTGGAGCCAGGGAGACACGGCGCTCGTGGTGGCCTGCGTCGAAGATCCGGGCAACTCCGAGGACGGCTACCGGGCCGCCATCCGGATCGCGATAGAACGCCTGCCGGTCGCCACGGATGGCTCAGCCGCGGATGAGCCGGCTGCCGACGCCTTCACCTCCTATGACGCGGACTCTTTTCTCGATGAGTTCTTTCCCGGCGCGGAGACGGAGGTGGAGATCGGGGCGGGTGCACTCGTCGCGCGCAGCCGCGCTCACACGCTCGCCGAGGCCCGCCAGCGGATGAGGCTGACCCAGGCGCAGGTGGCGCGGCGCATGAACGTGCGCCAGGAACGGGTCTCCGCGATCGAGCGCGCCGAGCCGGGTGCGACCGAGGTGCGTACGCTGGCCGCCTACGTCGCCGCACTCGGCGGCCGGCTGGAGATCGTCGCGCATATCGGGGACGAGCACATCACCCTGAGATAGCCCGGCCAGAGCCCCGCCGGGCCCGCCACTGGCCGTGCGACTCGCGTGGTAAAGGGTGCTTGACATCGAAGCAGAGGTAAAGCTACCTTGACAGATGAGAGGTAAAGCTACCTTGACATCGTGTGGCACCGGGAGATGCCGCAGGGCACGATCCCCGGTCAGGCGCTGGAGGTGTGAGCAATGAGGACGCAGCCGCTGAACATGATTGCCGTGGTCGGCCTCGTCGCGTGCTGGGGTGCCGTTGCGCTGGCCTGGCTGGCTGGTGCGATCTACTACGAGTCCAGGTCCCCGGCGGAGCAGACCCGCGCGCGCTTCGTATCGCCCATGTGGATCAGCACGGTCGTCGTGGCTGGCTTGTCCGTCGCCGTCCCCAGGGCAGACTGGCTTCCCCTTGAGATACATGCTCCAGGGCTCCGCATCCTGGGACTGGCGATCCTGCTGGCCGCCACGGCGCTGACGGTCTGGGCCAGGCTCGCGCTCGGCGCGATGTGGAGCGCCGCGCCCACGGTGAAGCAGGAGCACAAGCTCCGCACCGGTGGGCCGTACGCCATCACCAGGCACCCCATCTACACCGGGCTCCTTGGCATGATGCTCGGCTCTCTGCTGCTGGCCGGAGGCGGCCGGTGGATCGTGCCCTTCGCGGTTTACCTCGTGGTACTCGAGTTCAAGATCCGCATCGAGGAGCGGCTCATGCTGGCCGAGTTCCCTGACGACTACCCGCGCTACCGCCGGCACGTGCCTCAACTGGTCCCCGGCCTGCGCCTCATCGCTAGTGGAGTGCGCGCGTACCGCTCGGCGTGATCATCACGAGACGTTCGGGAACAGGGTAGGGCTAGCGACCGCTAGAACGGTGTTGGGATGTGCCGTAGCGGCAGGTCTGGCTCGGTGTACCCGGCGGGTCGCTGGCGCTTGGGCAAGACGATGTCGCGGTGGGCGGGCGGCTGGTAGGGCACCTGGCTGAGCAGGTGGCTGATGATGTTGAGCCGGCCCCGCTTCTTGTCGTCGGTGTCCGCGACGAACCACGGCGCCCACGCGGTGTCGGTGGCGGCGAACATCGCATCCCTGGCCCGGGAGTAGTCATACCAGCGGCTGTAGGACTTCAGGTCCATGTCTGAGAGCTTCCAGATCTTCCGCGGATCATGGATCCGCGACTCCAGCCGCCGGGTCTGCTCCCCCGCGCTGACCTCCAGCCAGTACTTCAGCAACAAGATCCCCGAATCGGTCATCGCCTTCTCCCACGCCGGCACCAGCCCCAGGAACCGCTCGGTCTCCGCGCGCGTGCAAAACCCCATCACCGGCTCCACACCCGCCCGGTTGTACCAGCTCCGGTCAAAGATCACCACCTCCCCCCCAGCGGGCAGATGCCCGAGATACCGCTGCACATACATCTGCGACTTCTCCCGCTCGGTCGGCGCCGGCAACGCCACCACCCGGAACACCCGCGGGCTGACCCGCTCGGTAATCCGCTTGATCGTGCCGCCCTTCCCCGCGGTATCCCGGCCCTCGAACACCACGCAGACCTTCGCCCCGCTCCCCTTCACCCACTCCTGCATCGCCACCAGCTCCCCATGCAGGACCCGCATCTCCCCCTCATACTCCCTGCGCTTCATCCTCGCGGAGCGGGCCGCCCGCAGCGTCCTGCCGCTCCGCAGTCGGCGGCGCCTGGCCCGCAGCCTCGTGCTGCGTCTGCTTGCCCTTCTTCTTGGCCATCGGGCTCACCTCTGGTTGAACGGTCACGGATCATAGATGTCCCAGTGTTGAATGCTTCCTCAATGATTCGCGACCGTGGGGTGGACGGGCCTCACCCGCCAGGGATGGCGTTGGACCGGCAGCCTCCCCCGGGGGGCCGCCGGACTCGTCCATGCGGCAGCGGGCGGCGAGCGCGATGGCCGCGGGGCTAAGGATGGCTGATCATTACCAGCACGAGTATGACAACAACCATTGCAACGGCGACCAGGCCGATGACGATCACCGCGGCGTCGGTCAAGCCGACCAAGTGCAGCCTGGTTGCGCGCGCTTCTGCGCGCGCTTCAGCCGACGCTTTCTGTTTGCGCTGGGCCTTGCTCAGCTTCCGCCGATATCCCGGCGGCGCTGGCAGGCGCAGCCGCCGCTGCGGCTTGTATGCCGAGATTCTTGGATCATTGAGGTCGTCCATCGGGACCTCCCAGCTAGAGATCCAGTCTCACCAGGCCAGCATCCCGCAGGACACCGGCGAACGGACAACATAACACCGCGCGCGGCTACATTGCCTTGGTGCTCGGCGGGAATTGCACTATCGCGCTCGGGGTAGTGGCGGCTCTGCGGCGCCGGGCGCCGGGACTGCTATACGTCGACCGCCATTACGACCTCAACACCCCGGAAAGCACCATCGACGGGGCGCTGGACTGGATGGGGCTAGCGCACGCGCTTGCCGCCGATCCAGCTGGCACCGCCCTGGCCGGTCGTCACCAGCATCACCCGCATACTCGCCGCCACGATCCACTAGGTGAACCCTTGTCACGAGCCCCCTAGCCTCGCCGGATGTGGTCGTGGTTGTAGACCTCGAGTTCGGTGGCTTTGACGGTGAGCCACACCTGGCTGCCAGCGTCTAGCGACAGTTCTGCGACGGCCGCGGGCGTGACGTCAGCCAGGGCGGGTGGCTGTCCGTCGAGGTCAAGCCTGACGCGGTCGGCCAGCAGCGTAAGGCCGGCGATCTTCGCGGGCCAGGTGTTGCGAGCGCTGCTGGGCTGTGGGCGCTGATTGCTGACGACCAGTGCGGACGGGCGGACCGCGATGAGCACGTCGCCGTGCTGACCCTGGTCGGGGATGACGAAGGCCCCGCCTCCGGTGAGTGCCACCTGGGAGCCGTCGGCGTGACCGGCGTACAGGTTCAGGCCGACGAGCTTGGCGACATAGTCGGTGGCGGGCCGGCGGGCGATATGCGCGGGGGTGCCCTCCTGGACGATGCGGCCGTCTTCGAGGACGATGAGCTGGTCAGCTAGCACAAGCGCTTCGAGCGGGTCATGGGTAACCAGCAGGCACGGCCCGGTGAAGTCTGCCAGGTGGCGCTTGAGTTCGGCCTGCACATCCAGGCGGGTGCCGGCGTCCAGAGCTGACAGGGGTTCATCTAGCAGCAGCAGGGTTGGCTGCCCCGCCAGGGCGCGGGCCAGTGCCACCCGTTGCGCCTGCCCACCTGACAGCTGGTCAGGCTTGCGGTCGGCGAGGTCGGTCAGTCTGAGCCGGTCGATCCAGTGACCGGCAGCCGACCGGGCGGCCCGCTTGCCCAGGCCCCGGGCACGCGGCGAGAACGCCACATTCTCGGCCACGGTCAGGTGCGGGAAGAGCCGGTAGTTCTGGAAGACGAAACCGACCGGCCGCCCTGATGCCTCAACAAAGGTTCCTGCGTCCGCGTCGTCCATCACCTGCCCGGCGAGCATGATGCGCCCGGCGGAGACGGGGGTCAGGCCGGCCGCCGCGCTGAGCAGGGTGGATTTTCCGGCGCCGTTCGGTCCCAGCACGCCGAGGACCTGGCCGGGTGCGGCGGCGAGGCTGACCGCGAGGGTGAAACTGCCGCGCCTGACCTCGGCATCGACGACGAGGCCGCCGCTGCCCTCGTGCGTCATTGGACCGAGCCGCCCCGTAGCCAGCGGTCGCGAAGCGAGACCAGCACCACGACGGAAACCAGCAGCATCACCAGGCTCAGCGCGATCGCCGCATTGGGGTCAGTCTCAAGCGCGTAGTACACGGCGATGGGCATCGTCTCGGTCTGGCCCGGGAAACTACCGGCGAAAGTGATCGTCGCCCCGAACTCGCCGAGGGCCCGCGCCCAGCACAGCACCGCGCCTGCCCCGAGAGAGGGGGCGACGAGCGGCACCGTGACTCGCCGGAACACGGTCATCCTCTTCGCGCCCAGTGTGGCCGCCGCTTCCTCAAAACCCTGATCCGCGGATCGCAGCGCCCCCTCGACGGTGATGATCAGGAAGGGCATGGCGACAAAGGTCTCGGCCATGACGACAGCCAGCGGAGTGAACGGGATCGTCAGCCCGAACCAGTCATCCAGATAGCGGCCGACAAAGCCGACCCGGCTGAAGGCCAGCAGCAGCGCGACTCCGCCGACCACCGGCGGAAGCACCAGTGGCAGGGTCACCAGCGCACGGAGGAGCCGCTGTCCCGGGAAGCTGCTCCGGGCCAGTACCCACGCCAGCGGCACGCCGATGACCAGGGAGATCCCCGTGGTCACGGTTGCGGTCCACAGGGAAAGAACGAGGGCCTGGGTCGCGTCCGACCCGCTGAGGGCTGCCCCGAGATGGCCCCAGGGGGCGCGGATTATCAGCCCGGCCAAGGGCAGCAACAGGAAAGCGACCGCGATCAGTGCCGGCGCCAGCAAGGGCGCCGGCACTGATCGCGAAGAACCGCCTCGCGCGGTCCGCCTGGCTCGTTCGCGGGCTGTCAGGTGCGAAGGCGCGGTACGGGTCACCATGGCGGCTCCGGAGCTAGGTCAGGGCTTCTCGAACCCCGCGGCCCCGAGCACCTGCTGGCCCGCGGGTGACAACACGTAGGCGACGAATGCCTCTGCTTCGGACTTCTGCTTGCTGGCGTTGATGGTAGCGATCGGGTAGAGCGTCGAGGCATTATCGTCTGCCGGGATCGCCACGCCCTTGACCTTGGTGCCGGCCGCCATCACGTCGGTCACGTAAACCATGCCCGCATCGACGTTGCCGAGTTCGACCTGGGTCAGCACTGACTTCACGTCCGCTTGCAGCGTGACCGGCTTGACGGTGATCCCGACGTTCTTGAACACCTCCGCTGCCACGACCCCGCACGGCACCTGCGGCTGGCACAGCGCCACCTTGACGGACTTCTTCGCCAGGTTATTGACGGACTTCACCTTCGCAGGGTTATTCGGAGGAACGGCGACCTCCATGATGTTCTTGGCGAAATTCTGCGGATTGGACGCGTCTCCGGCGGTAACAACCTGCTGCATGTTCGCCGTCGCCGCCGAGGCGAACACGTCAGCCGGTGCGCCACTGGTGATCTCGGTAGCCAGGCCGGAACTCGGCCCGAAGCTGAACTTCACCGTGTCCCCTGGATGGGCCGCCTCGAATTGCTTCCCCAGCTGGGTAAAGGTCCCCGTCAGCGATGCCGCGGCGAATACGGTTATCGACCCTGTCGACGCGGACGGAGAAGTGCTCGCGCTTGGAGTCGAGCTTGAACTGCTGCTGGAGCATCCGGCCAGAGCGACTACGGCCAGCCCGGCAATGGTGAGGGTGAAACGGCGCATCATTAGCTCCTAGGTTGAATCTTGGCAGGCCGGGATCAACTGGGTCTGGGGATCTCGACGGAGACGTTGGTGGCCTTAACGGCGGCAACCGCGAGCATTCCCGGCTCCAGGCCGAGTTCGTCCGCGGCCTCGCGGCTGAGCAGCGAGACGAACCGGTGCGGCCCGGCCTGGATCTCCACCTGGGCCATCACGCTGTCGCGGACAACCCGGCTGACGAGGCCACTGAACCTGTTCCGCACCGAATGAGCCACCACTATCTCGCCCACGTCGTGATTGGCCGCCTCGGCCAGATCCTGCGCGAACCTGGCAAGCGTCACCCCTTCCACCGCGAGTCGCCCGGAGGCATCGGTGGTCGTCTCGATCCGGCCCCCATCCGCCCAGCGGCGCAAGGTGTCTGCGCTGACCCCGAGAAGCTTCGCGGCCTCCTTGATTCGGAACGTCGGCATTCTGCGACCATAACGCAAGTGCGGCTACAAACTCCAATAAGAGGCGCGTTCACGTCAGCAGCACGCCTCCGGGGACGCATCTATGTTCATGCGTGGGCGGGAGTGCTGGCCCGACGGCCTCCCCGGCTGTGTGCGGGCCGGGACGCATCCCGGCCGCCACGGCCCGCTGCTGTGCTCGCCACTCCCGTGTCCGCCAGCCCGGCGACCGCGGCACCCATGTGCAGGAAGGCCGGATTGCGCCTCAGATGGAGCGGATCGCGCCGCCGTCTACGGGGATCATGGCGCCGGTGATGTAGGACGCGGCGGGGGAGAGCAGGAACGCGGCGGTCCGGCCGAACTCAGCGGGTTCGCCGTAGCGGCGCAGCGGGATGTTCTGGGACTGGCGGGCGCGTACCTCGTCGGGGTCGCCGAACAGGGCGTCGAACTGGCGGACCCGGTCGGTGGCGATCCGGACGGGCAGCAGGCCGTTGATCCGGATCCCGGCCGGGCCGTGTTCGTCGGCGAGGGTCTTGACCACGCCGGCCAGGCCGGGGAACAGCCCATTGGAGATGCCCAGCCCCGGCAGCGGTGCGCGGACGGAGGCGGCGAGCACGAAGGCGATGGAGCCGCCGGTCCCGGGGAGGGACGTGGTCCCGGCACTGCCGTTGCTGGTGCCGGCCAGGTCGGCGGCGAGGGCCCTGGCCAGCCGGACGGCGCCGAGGAAGACGCTTTCGAACGCCGAGCGCCATGCGTCGTCGGTAGTGTCGGCGATGGTCCCGGCGGGTGATCCGCCGACGCTGAGCAGCGCACCGTCGAGGCGGCCGAACTGGTCCTTGGCGGCGGCGATCAGTTGGCCGGGGGCAGCGGGATCGGCGTTGTCCGCGACGGCCCAGGCGGCGGCGCCGGCCGGGCCGTCCTGGATGAGGCGGGCCGCGGCCGCGGCGGCCGTGGCCTGATGCGGGGCGCTGAGCAGCACCCGGGCCCCCTCGGCGACCAGCGCCCGGGCCGCGGCGAACCCAAGGCCGCGGCTGCCGCCGGTCACCAGGTATGCCCGGTCCCGCAAGCCAAGATCCATGCGGCCATTCTGCCCCGGCCGGCGGCCAGCGGGAGCCCCCCGCTTCGCAAGAAGGCTGTCAGTTCCCAGCGGACGACAAAAGCAAAGGCAAGGAGATCTCACTCCTTGCCGCTTTCAACGTATAGCAGACCAGGGGGCTTGCGGCAAGACCCGGGTCGTGCTGCAGAATCGGCGGCCGGACCAAGAACAAACGAAGACATGGGGGCACCACGTGCGTGTGTTGTTGTCGACCTATGGGGGACGCGGTGACGAACCGCTGGTGGGACTGGCGGCGCGGTTGCGGGCGCTGGGCGCGGAAGTA
>CAVXMG010000013.1:0-89057 GCA_963762735.1 uncultured Actinomycetes bacterium
AACCTCGAGCCGACAACTGACTACCGCGACCCGACGGCTGAGAGCCCTGTCGTGTTCAAGATCCATGGTGACATCCTCCGTCCGGAGACGATCGTCCTCACCGACGAGGATTACATCCAGTTCGTTCTGCGGATGTCCAGCAAGGACCCGTATGACCCGGTTCCGTTGACGCTTGGGAAGTACTACCTGACGGGCTGGACCACGCTTTTGTCGGGTATAGCTTGCTTGATTACAACCTTCGCCTGCTGTTTAAGACGCTTCGTTCGAAGATCGACAGCGCGAGCATGCCCGACATGTATTCCGTTGATTACCACCCGGACCCGCTGATCTTTGATGTGTGGGACAACCAGCGCCGGTATGTGAAGTTCATCGCGCAGGACGTCTGGTCGTTCGTGCCCAGGCTTGATGAGCGCGTTCTCGGGAAGGAACTTCAGCCATCACCGTCGTGAGCGAGCTGCGGAAGCCGTCCCAAGTATCCCGTACCGCGGGATTCACCCATTCCGCTACCTCGACCACGCGATCTTCTTCGCGCGCGGCGAGGAGACGCGCCGCTTGGCCAGCCTTGTCTCCGTGTACCGGGGCGTGCTGCTCTATGGCGACTCCGGCTCGGGCAAGTCCTCCCTGATCAACGCCTGGCTGATCCCTGAAGCTGTACGACTCGGCTTTGCGCCCGAGCGACTGCGCGTGCAGCCGCGCGCATCCGAAGAGCTCGTCATCGAGCGAATCCGCAGCGCGGACGATGACGAGGCGGAGTTGCTGCCTTCCGTCCTTGCGCTCGACGAGGAATCGTCGGCGCGGACCGTGCTGGCGGTGGACGCGTTCGAGGAACGCGTTCGCGCGGCGTGCGAGCGGTATCGGCCGCTGCTGATCTTCGACCAGTTCGAGGAGATCGTAACCCTGTTCGACGAGGCCAGGGCCCGTGATGTGCAGCGGCGTCTGGTCGAGCTCTTCGTTCGGCTGTTGCGCGGGTCGCTTCCAGTCAAAGTCCTCTTTGTCTTCCGGGAGGACTATCTGGGCAAGGTCAAGGAGCTGCTGTCGGCGTTTGCCCGGAGCTTGTCGATCAGGCGCTGCGCATCACCCCGCCAACGTCCGACGCGCTGCCGACAATCATCCGGGGACCGTTCGAGCGCTATCCCGATCATTTCACGCGCCAGCTTTCCCCGGCCCTTGCCGACCGTCTGGTGACGGTGCTGGCGCAGCGCTTCGGCTCCGGCGACGTCAGCTTGTCCGAAGTGCAGACGGTCTGCCTGCGGCTGTGGCAAAGCGACAACCCCGAGGCGCTACTCGCCGAGAAGGGCCCGCAGGGGCTTCTGGAGGATTATCTGGGCGAGGCGCTCGACGGCATGACGGCTCAGCTGAGACCCGCCGCGATTGCTCTGCTCGGGCAGATGACAACTCGGCCGGGATATGCAACGTGATATCGGCCGTCGACCCGTTTCAACGCGTCCAGGAGCAGGAGGGCGACATTACGCCGGGCCTGCTCGATCAAGCGCTCGAGGGGCTTAGCCAATCGAGGCTCGTGCGCCGAGAGCGCCGCCGCGATCTCGACCTCTACGAGATCACCAGCGAGTTCCTGGTTCCCTGGATCAGCCGCCGCCGTGACGAATTCCGCCAATTGCAGAACCGTCGTCGGGAACGCCGCCGACTGCTCATCCTGGGATCGATCACCGCAGTACTCCTCCTGGTAGTGGGGGTCGTGACGCTGCTCGCCCTGCTGGCAGTCCATTCCAGTAACGTGGCAGCCCGGCAACACGCCATCGCCCTGTCCCGCCAGCTCGCCGCCGAAAGTCTCACCATCGATCCGACCAATCCCGTGACCGCGCGACGGCTCGCCGTCGCCGCCTGGGCCGTCGCTCCTACCGACCAAGCTGGCTCTGTCATGACAGACCTGCTAACTGAGCAAGAAAAAAACGGCATGCTTCCCGCCGATCCTGCCGGCGTGATAGCGGTGGCATTCAGCCCGGACGGCAAGCTGCTCGCCAGCGCTGACGGAGCTGGCACGGTCCGGCTGTGGGATCCGCGCACCGGCCAGCCCCGGGGCAAGCCCCTTCTCGTTAACAAGTTGAGCGGCGTGAACGGGGTGGCGTTCAGCCCGGACGGCAAGCTGCTCGCCACCGCCGGGAGCGACGGCATGGTCCGCTTGTGGGATCCGGCCACCGGTCAGCCCCGCGGCAAGCCCCTCCGGGCTTCCGTCGGCGCGACGGGTTTTGTGAAGGGTGTGGCGTTCAGCCCGGACGGCAAGCTGCTGGCCAGCGCCGGCGGCGACGGCACGGTCCGGCTGTGGGATCCGCGCACCGGCCAGCCCGTCGGCGTACCCCTGCGCGGCGGCGCGAGTGTGAACGCGGTGGCGTTCAGCCCGGACGGCAAACTCCTTGCCAGCGCCAGCGGTGACGGCACGATCCGGCTGTGGGATCCGCATACCAGCCAGCCTGCCAGGGCACCCCTCCAAACCACCGGTCTCCTGAGAAGTGTCAACGGGGTGGCGTTCAGCCCGGACGGCAAGCTGCTCGCCACCGCCGGCAGCGACGGCGCGGTCCGGTTGTGGAATCTGCGCACCGGCCAGCCCGTCGGCGTACTACGTGTCACCACCACTTCGGGTGGCGTGAGCGGGGTGGCGTTCAGCCCGGACGGCAAGCTGCTCGCCACCGCCAGCAACGACGGCACGGTCCGGTTGTGGGATCCGGTCACCGGTCAGCCACGGAGCAATCGCCTCCAGGCTTCCGCCGGCCCGCAAGCCTTCGTGACCAGCCAGCAAGCTCTCGTGGGCGGGGTGGCGTTCAGCCCGGACGGCAGGTTGCTCGCCAGCGCTGGCAGTGACGGCACGGTCCGGTTGTGGGATCCAGCCACCGGCCAGCCCGCCGGCGCGCCCCTCCTGGCCGCTGCCGGTGCGCAGGCTTTCGTGAATGGGGTGGCGTTCAGCCCGGACGGCAGGTTGCTCGCCACCGCCCGCGGCGACGGCAGGGTCCGGTTGTGGGATCCCCTCACCGGCCAGCGCGCCAGCGCACCTTTGCCTGCCACCACCTTGGGTGGTGTGAACGGGGTGGCGTTCAGCCCGGACGGCAGGTTGCTCGCCAGTGCCGGCAGTGACGGCACGGTCCGGTTGTGGGATCCGGCTACCGGCCAGCCCGCCGGCGCACCCCTGCACGCCGGTCCCCTGAGCGGCGTGAACGCGGTGGCGTTCAGCCCGGACGGCAGGTTGCTCGCCAGTGCCGGCAGTGACGGCACGGTCCGGTTGTGGGATCCGGTCACTGGCCAGCTCCGTGGCACGCTCCTCCATGTCACCACCCCTGCTATGGGTGGTGTGAACGGGGTGGCGTTCAGCCCGGACGGCAAGCTGCTCGCCACGGCCGGCAGTGATGGGCGGGTCCAGTTGTGGGATCCGGCCACCGGTCAGCGCGCCAGCGCACCTCTGCCTGCCACCACCACCTTGGGTGGTGTGAACGGGGTGGCGTTCAGCCCGGACGGCAGGTTGCTCGCCAGTGCCGGCAGTGACGGCACGGTCCGGTTGTGGGATCCGGCTACCGGCCAGCCCGCCGGCGCACCCCTGCACGCCGGTCCCCTGAGCGGCGTGAACGCGGTGGCATTCAGCCCGGACGGCAAGCTGCTCGCCACCGCCAGCAACGACGGCACGGTCCGGTTGTGGGATCCGGCTACCGGCCAGGCCCGCGGCGCACCCCTCCGTGTCACCGCTCCTGCCGTGGGTGGTGTGAACGGGGTGGCGTTCAGCCCGGACGGCAAGCTGCTCGCGACCGCCGACAGCGATGGCACCGCCCGTTTGTGGGAGGTGTCGCAATTTGCGGATCCTTACGTGGCGCTCTGTACCGGCGTGGGGCCACCGACACCGCAACAGTGGCATCAATACGCCGGCAGCGAGCCACGACCTGAGGTCTGTGGCGTGAATCATCGAGGTTAATGGCGCCAGACTGCTTGCCCTTGTGATGCGGGCGCCGGTCTGGTCAGTGTCCTCGGCTCGAACCAGATCTGCACGACTCCGTAAATCGTGTGCAGGCTGACCTTGGGCCAGCCGCGCGCGTAGCCGAACGGATGCGCGCCCCCGAACTCGATCATGACCGCCCGGCGCCGGGTCGGGAAGGTGAGCTTCCTTATGTTCCAGGCGAACGCGCATCCGATACGGAAAGCGGCGGGCATCGCGAATGGCGTGAAGGGCTGCTGCCTGGAGTCAGCCGTGATGATGCACGGTCGGCGAATCCCCAGATGGTACAACTCGCTGATGACCTGGCCGTCGGAGCCGAGCTCGGCTTCCCTGCCGCCGGTCTGCTTGGCGAGCACGAGGTGCTGGCTTGCCAGTTCTGCGGCAATGAACACCGCCGCCACGATGATCCCCGCAACCCGCCGCGACCGGAGCGCGCCTGCCGATAGCCATGCGATCCCGTCTGCCACCGGGACGGCAAGCAGCAGATAGGTAGGAAGCAGGTACCTGGCGCTGACAACGTTAGGGAACGAATACAGCAGGTAAACACTCGCCGCGCACACCGCGGGCACGAGCGCATAAGGCCAGCCCCGGCCCCGGCTGACGGCCCAGACGCCGAGCACGGCGAGCAGGATGAAGACGGCCCACCACCCGAGGATGTCAGGGTATGCCCAGCTCGTCCGCCCGTTCATGACCCGGAGGCCGTTCAGCAGGTGGAGGCCGGTGCCGTTGCTGGCGCCGCTGGTTCCCCGGAGCCTGGCCCCCACGCCGCCGAAGTACAGGTAAGCCTCGGCGAGCCACTCCCCGAGGCCGGTGGCCAGCCCTGCCGTGATGGCGACAAGGACAGGCCAGGAGCGCCATGCGGTAACCGTCAGCCCGAGAAGCAGCAGCGGGACGAAGAGGAAAGCCGCGTCGGCCGGGCGCATGAGCGCGGTGAAGGCGACCGCGACGCCGAGCAGGATGGCGTTCACACGCGGTGACCCGATCTTGGTCACGCCACGCAGGAAGAGCCCGGCCGCGCTCAGCGCGCCGACCGCGGTCCAGAAGTTCGGGAAGACCAGGGATGCCTCTCCCTGGGCAACCCATAGGCCGCCGAAGACCAGGCCCGCCAGGGCAAGCACCCAGGCGGGCCGTAGCCGGCGCCAGGCAAGCAGGGCGAGGAACAGCGCGGCTCCGGCCAGCACCGAGAGATACACCCGGAGCGCCGTGGGCGAGCTGGTGATCAGGGTCACCGGCGCGACCAGCAGCGGCATGCCGCGAGCCCGCTCCGGGGCCCACGGCATGGCTGGGGTGTGCTTGCTGATCTGGCTGACGTAGACGGTCTCATCCCAGCCGAAGCCCTGGTACAGCGGGTTGAGCGCGAGAACCGCCAGCGTGAATGCCGCTGCCGCGCCCAGCAGCCAGAGAAGGCCGGTCCGCGCGGGCAGGGCCTGCCGCCCGCCGTGCTTCCCTTCCGGTCGCTGTGTCCCGGACTGTCGGCGGGAGACGATCTTCGCCACGGATGTGGGGAGCCATGCGCCTCGCGGGACCCTCGGACGGTCGGGCCTGGCCGCGGGCGAGCCAGGCCGTTCCCCCGCGGGGCCGAACCGTCCCGTGTACGGGCCGAGCCGTCCCGCGTGCGGCCCGAATCGTTCCGGCCGGCCTGCGCCAGGATCGCCCCCGCGTGAGTCTTGGCTACGTTGAGGCATGTGCCCCCCTGCCGGCCTGGCGGAACCGCTGGGCGTTATCTGGATGCGAGCATGCTGGCGGCACCCCGACGGAATGCGGCGATGGCAGCGCGCCTGCTTTTGTCGAGCTGCCATGTCTTACGGCCGTTTTGGTTGTACCAGACGACGCCCAGAAGGTGCGAGGCCCGGGCCCCGGCGAACAGATTGGCGATCTGCCGCACCTGGTCGCTCCGGTCGGGCACGGCCGTTTTAAGCAATATCGGGTCATCAGTGAAGCTTCGCACCGCAGTGATCGTAGGAACAAATTCTCCCTGGAACGTGGCGGCCGGACTGTAGTAATAGATGTCCAGCCCGACCCAGTCGACATACGCCCTGCCCGGCCACCATGGATGGGGATCTGGAGCGACCTTCCGATTCCCGGGAGTATCCCGGATGGGCCATACCTCCCACACCCAGATGACCTTCCGCGCCCCCACCGCAGTGAATACCTGGTGGATATGCCGCCATGCGGCGACGAATACGCCAGGTGGAACGTTGCGATATCCCCACGGATTCCACGAGACATTCATGTCATTCCCGAACGCGAGCCCGACCGGAGCGCCGAGTGCACGTACCGCCGCAGCATACTGGCTCAGATAGCCGTCATACCGGCCAGCGGCGATGGCCCCGGGAGTTACCCGACGGGGGTTAAGCAGGATCAGTGGCAGGATTCCCTGGGCCAGCAACGTTCGGGCCCAGGAGAACGGGAATGGCTGCCCAAACCCCTGATAGTTCGCAACGATATCCGGCTCAAAACTTGTATCATGCTCGAACGCACTGAGATGGTCTTGACTCATGAAGGTGAGAGCCACGCCCACATAGTGGCAGCTGGGCAGGCAGGCACCGGATCTAGCCGGAGCCGGCGCAGCAGACTTGGTCAACTGCCAGGCGAGGAGCGCGGCGACGGCGAGGACGGGCACCATGATGGTGAGCGCTTTGGCCGCTTGCCGCTTCATGAAAGAACTCCGTCCGGTTCCGGGAGCATCGGAGGTGGCTCTGGCACCGATGTTGGTGCTGGCACCTTCATGCCCTCCGGTCCGGTCTGCCGGGTGGTCCACCGCTGCTTCAGGAAGGTCGCCATCCCGTACAAGCGGACTGGGCGCAGTACCAGTGCGGCCCACAAGACCGCCGTCGGGAACAGAAGCAGCGACCCAATGCGGAACCAGACGCTGTCATTGCTCCGGCGCACGGAGAGGGTGCGAACGCTCACGAGATAGGGCCAGCAGATGAGGGCCAGTCCGGTGATCGCAAGGATGCGCTCTGACCGCGGCCAGGTTGCGAGCAGGATGACAGGAAGAGCAGCCGTCATGAAGCTCATGTACCAGACCAGGAGCGTCCACCAGAACCCGTATGACCTTGGGGACAGGTACCGCAGCCGCCAGCAGTTACGAACGGCCGCACCACGAGCCCATCGTACCCACTGTCTGAAATGGTGTGAGAGCCTTTCCGGCTGCATCGGAAGAGAGAACGCGGATAGTTGCTGTACTGTGCGGCCTTGCCCTTGGCTGAAGAGTGTCAGCGCGCCATCGTCGCCGAGCCTGATAGGCCTGCCAAGGAAGGTTTCACCGACATAGGCGGGGACGATTTCCTGGATGACCCGAGCTCGGTACAGTGCGAACGTTCCCCGGTTAACAAGAAGATCGCCAAACATTGACTGCGTGCTCCACACCGTGAGCTGGTAGTAGGTGTTTCTCATAGCGACGGAACGGGTCAGCCAGTTCACGTCCTTGTTGAAGTTCTCCTCCACGCCCGCTACGGACATAATGCTGGGGTCGGCAAACGGCTTCATGCCTTCCTCAACCGCCCGGTGCTCCAGGGTCGTGTCGCTGTCCACGGTGACGAAAATGTCTGCCTCCGGGTGATTCACGAACACTACCGACTGAGCAAACTTCTTCCCACCGTTCTCTTGCTGCTGGGTCCACTGCACCTGCACCCGGCCGGGGCGCTGCCTCAGCCAATAGTCGCGAAGAATCGTATAATCGGCGGACGGACCGTCCTCGACGACATGGATCACGTCGGGCTGCCGGGACTGATTGACCAGTGCCCACAGGCATCGATCGAGGATCATCGGGTGTTCGTTGTAAACGGGAACAGCCACTACCACGCTCAAGCGGTCAAGTGCCTGGCCTTGCTGGGCTGTGGTCGTGAAGGGCTTATCGAACCAAGAAGTGACGAGCGGGACCACCCGCATTACGAATCCGATCCCCCAGATCGGGACTAGCGGTAGGACGTCCTTGGTGAGGAGGAAGTGCCGGGCCGCGAAAAAGGCGACCGTTGCCAGCGTTAACGCCATCCACAACGGACTCTTAGAGGTAACGTAGGAGACCGCTGGGAGGTTGTAGACGCTGTTTAGGGCTCCTGGAGTGGCTTGTCCCTCCTCCAGCAGTACCGCAGCACGACGAGGAGGGTCAAGGTAGCCACGGCGCTGCCCGCTGACGCGAATATCAGGTACATGCCCAAGTGCATAACCGGCCTCACGTGAAACGTTAATAAGGGCTTTTACCCCGTTGAATTGCATTCCGGCACGCTCGCTAAGTCTGAACTAGGTGAGCCGAATCGGATGAAGAGATTTTCTCACCCCCTTATCTGCGACTCCTTCCTTGATCGTCAAGGTAGTCTCGGCTGCTCAGCCCACTTATAGAAGAGGGGCGACGGCGGACGTTTGATACACCAGTCCCGGTTACGTCCCACCCGGGCACGCAAGCAACCCACGACCGCACCAGACACTGCGGCGCTGCCCCACGCGATGATCAGCTGGCCGGCCTCGCCCTTGGTGCCCTCGACTGGGGCATCCGCCTCTGTACCGGACATCGCGTCCCCCTGTATGCAGGAATCTTTACCCATCCATTACGTGGACGTAACCCAACCCCACACCAAACAACTGGGTTCTCACGCTCCTCTGGAAGCCCGCTCGACAAGGACTGCCGACTACGTATGAGCCAGCGCACGCAACACGGGGCGGGGGCCTCATGCGCCCCCGTGCGCACGCTCGTGCTCGGGCCTGCTGGCGATGACCGTCACTTCGGCGCGCATGCCGTCGATCAGGTCAGCGCGTACCGTCGTGCGCCGTCGCCACCCCCTCAGGCCGGACATAGCCGCCCGAGGTGGCCCGGCTTAGGCCAGGGCACTGGAGGAGCATCTGATCCCGATGGGGCCATTGTGACGGGCCACCGCTAAGCGCGCACCGTTCCCTGGCTGTCGAAGGTCATGGCGCGCTGCAGTGCCGCGGCCCGCAGGTCTTCCGGTATCTCGACGGGCCCGCCCAGGCCGGCGGCGTTGATGCCCGCCTGGGCGGCCTCCTCGACGACCGAGCCGACCAGGATGGCCAGGTCCGGGGTCCGGTGGAAGACCAGCACGCCATGGTTGGCCAGCAGTACGGCCGGCACTCCCGGGATGACCGCGGCCCGGATGCTCGCGACCGCCTCGGCCGACCCGCGCGGCCGGTACCTGGCGAGGGGGACGCCCTGCGCGAGCCCGAACATGGCCATGGCCTCCACCCAGCATTCGATCCGGCGGTGGGCCACCGCGAAGGCGGTCGCGTAGGGCGAATGGGTATGCAGTACGCAACCGACCTCGGGATTGTCGGCGTACATGGCGGTGTGCATGGCGACCACCGCTCCCTGGATGGGCGGCAGTTCACCCTCGAGCAAGGTCCCGTCCAGGCCGACCCGCACCACCGCCGAGGCAGGGTGGCCGCGCAGCGAGGGGCCCGCGGTGAAGTACATTTCCGCAGCTCCCGGAACCCGGACGCTGACGTTGCCGTGCCCGTTCGCGGAAATCGCCCCGCTGGCCACGACCCGCTGCGCGATGTCGGCAACCTGACCGGCCAGATCCTTGTCCATGACGGACTCCTCCCACTCCCCGGCCGTGACGGCCGCCCGACTCCCCGTCGCCCATGCTCCAGAACGGGCTGCGGCGGCCCCGGAATCGCCCGCCACCGGTGCCGGTACCCGTCCTGGCTCCTGGTTCACTTGGTTATCAAGTTAAGTGACGGCAACGACACCGGCAGCGCGCGGATCATGGGGACTGATCGTGGAACTCGTTCACTCGGGCAAGGTCCGTGACGTCTACGCCGACGGGGACGACCTGATCCTGGTCGCCTCCGACCGCGTGTCCGTCTACGACGTGGTCCTCCCGACCCCCATCCCGGACAAGGGCCGGATCCTCACCGCGCTCTCCTTGTGGTGGTTCGAGCGGCTGGCCGACATCGCGCCGAACCATGTCCTCTCCGCCACCGACGTGCCACCCGAGTTCGCCGGCCGGGCGGTGCGCTGCCGAAGGCTGGCAATGGTGCCGGTCGAGTGCATCGCCCGCGGCTACCTGGCCGGCGGCGGCCTGGACTCCTACCGGGCAACAGGGACCATCCATGACATACCGCTGCCCGCGGGCCTTGCCGAGGGCTCCCGGCTGCCGGAACCGGTGTTCACCCCCACCACCAAGGCCCCGGCCGGGCAGCACGACGAGCCCATGACCTTCGCCGGCGTCATCGCGGCCGTCGGAGCGGACACCGCGGCGCAACTGCGCCGGACCACGCTGGAGGTGTACCGGCGGGGCCACGACATCGCGCTGCCGCGGGGCATCCTCATCGCCGACACCAAGCTCGAGTTCGGCCGGGCGCCCGACGGCACGCTGGTGCTCGCCGACGAGGTCCTCACCTCCGACTCCTCGCGCTTCTGGCCCGCCGCGTCGTGGCAGCCTGGACGTCCCCAGCACGCGTTCGACAAGCAGGTGGTCCGCGACTGGTCGCGGACCGTCGACTGGGACAGGACCGCCCCGGGCCCGGCCATTCCGCCGCACATCGTCGATGCCACCCGGCAGCGCTACATCGAGGCGTACCAGCACATCACCGGGACCACCTGGCCGCCCGCCGCCTGAGCCCGGCCTACAGGGTGTCTGGCGGCGCCGCCAGCGCGTCGCGTATCGCCGCGTCCACCAGCCCAGGCCCCGGGGCCTGGGCAAAGGCGGCGAGCATGGCCGCCCGGGCGCAGTCGTGCACCGTCTCCGGGCCGATCCGGTGTTCCGTGGCCGCAGCCAGGGCCTTCCGAGCCTCGCGCGAGGTGACCACAAGCCGCAGGTCGGTGCCGCGGCGCTGCAGCAGCTCCCGCAGTTCGCACAGCGCCTGCCGGGAACCGTCGTCCAGATCCGCGACACTGCCCAGGTCCAGCACCACCGTGCCGACCACCCGGAACCCGGCCAGCCGGGCGAGCACGGCCTGGCCCAGGCCGTCGGCCCAGCCGTCGGTCAGGGCACAGGCCAGGGACAGCACCGGCGCCCCGCGGCGCACCGTGGCAGCAGCGGCGGCCGGCCGGGCGACGGTGACCGCCGTGGCGGGCGCCCTGGCCCGCCGCAGGCCCAATGGAACGGGCCGGCGCACGAAGTCCGAGATGCTCACGGCGCCTCCAGCCGGGCGTCCCCCGACGCCCCCGGGCCCCTGGGGCGGCCGCTGCCCTGGGAACCGCAACACCACAGTCGCTCGCGACACCAGAATGCGCATCACCCTCAGGAGGTGACCGTGCTGTCCATGGAGCGCCCTATGGTGCACAAGTGACGGATGAAGGCACGCGGGCAGCCCGGCCGGCCGCTGCGTCCCGATGGGCGTCGCGGCTGGATGGGGGCGGTTTGCTATACGGAACGATCGTGTCGGCCGCCGCCCTCGCCGTCGGGGCGGGCCGGGGCGAGACCGCCTTCGGCATGGACGAGGCCATGGTGACGACGCTCATCGTGTACTGGCTTGCCCACATTTACACCAAGACCGTGAGCGAGCGCCGTCCCGGCAGCGCCACGCCGCTACACCGGCTGCTGCGGCATTCGGCCGGGCACGAGTCCACCATTCTGCTGGGCGGCCTGCCCGCCGTCATCCTGACGACCGCCTTGGCCGTGGCGCACGTCTCGCTCTGGTCGACGGTGCTGGCCGTGCTGTGCACCTCCATCGTGGTGCTCGTCCTGGAGGGTGCCCTGGCCGGGATGAACGCCGGGGTGCGCAGCTGGCGGCTCGCCGGGGAGGCGGGCAGCGCCGCCGTGCTTGGCGTCATCCTCGCGGCGCTACTGGTCTCCCTGCACGTGCACTGACCCGCACTGCCCATACCCTGCCCTTGTCGGCCCACATCGCTATGGTCGCGCCATGCCTCGCTCTCTGTGGGTCGCCAAGCTGATCATCAGTGGGGCGACTGCCGGGAAGTTATCGACCAAACACGGGCTTGACCCCCGTGAGGTCCGTGACGCGGTCGTCGGCGTGGCCGGTCTGAGGTATGTCTGGCATAACCATCCTGACCGAGGCCGCCGCGCCCTGGTCGAGGTCAGGATCAGCGATCGGCGCTGTGTGGTCGTGCTGTACCCGGTCGATGACCCGGCCGGGGATGTCTACGCGCTGGGAAGCGCGTACGTAAGGTGACACGTTGCCCAGGACGGAGGCATTATGGCAAGTGTGAAACCCCAGGAGGCCGAGCAGTTTTACGAAGAAGACGAAGATCCGGCACGGGTGTTCGCCAACTTCGACGCGGGCCAGAAGGGCGACACCCAGCGGCCGAGCCAACCTGGGCCGTCGTCGTCCTGGTCTGGCAGGCTGGCAGGGATACGGCAGCGCCTCGCCCGGGCGCTGCGCCACGCCGCCGACGTTGTCGAGCCGCCCCGCATGGCCCAGCCTGGGCAGCGGCGGGCCGCCCACAGGCCGCACTGACGCAAGCCTCCGCTCAACCGGCAAACGCAGCTGGCCCGTAGCCGCTGACCAGCGAAGGGCTGCGAGGTAGGCCACTACGGATCGGTAGTCCACTCCATGGCCAGGCGTCGGCTCCGATCAGAGGCCGGTTCGACGGGGGCAGCGGGTTGCTCGCTGCCTGCGATGATGGCGGCCAGGGCGGCGGGGGTGCCGGGTGTGATGGTGGCGTAGATGCTGACCTGGTGGTCTGCCTTGTTGTAGATCAATTCCAGGCCCCGCCAGGACCGGGTCGCTAGGACCTGGCCTCGGCGAGAGTCCCGGTGGAAGCGCCGCCCAAGTTGTTGGGCCTGAACGTGCCGCTGCCAACGGCTGTGCAGGCGGCGGGCGAGGTACAGGCCACGCCGGACAGGAACGTGGCTGTCGAATCGCTCGGGTTGGGCGTCGGCTGAATGGACCACGACGAGCCGTTCCATGCCTCAGCCAGGGTGACTGGTATCCCCTCGGCCGTCTGATAGCTGCCCACGGAGGTACAGGCGCTGGCCGAGGTACATGCGACCCCGGACAGAACGGGAGTGCCGTTACCGGTGGGGTTGGGCGTCGGCTGGACGGACCAGGAGGAGCCGTCCCACACTTCGGCCAGGGTCTGCGAGGCGAGCGTGCGGTTGTCGCCGAAAGATCCCACGGCGGTGCAGGCGCTGGCCGAGACGCAGGCGACGCCCTGCAGCAGGCTGCGGGTAGAGCCCGTTGGGTTGGGTGTTGGCTGGATGGACCACGAGGAGCCGTTCCATGCCTCGGCCATCGTGAAGAACACGTTCGAGCTGTTCTCGTAGGTTCCCACGGCGATGCAGGCGCTGGCCGAGGTGCAGGACACACCGATCAGGTCGCCGTTGATGGCGCTGGCGGGGAAGGGCGTCGGTGTGATCGACCACGACGTGCCGTTCCATACCTCGGCCAGCGGTACGGCCTCCTCGTTAGCGGACCCTCCGACGGCGGCGCAGAAGCTGTCCGAGGCGCACGACACCCCACTGAGGAAGCCGAACTGGAAGCCGCCCGCATTGGGAGTAGGCCGGACGGACCACGAGGAGCCGTCCCACACCTCAGCCAGCGTGTCGCTGCCGCGACGGGTGTTGTAGCTCCCCACGGCGGTGCAGGCGCTGGCCGAGGGGCACGATACACCGCCGAGCGATGGCGCGGACGATCCCTTCGGGCCGGTCACCCGCTGGAGGGACCACGACGAGCCGTCCCATTGCTCAGCCAGCCCGATCGTGCCGGATCCTCCGACGGCGGTGCAGGCGCTGGCCGAGGTGCACGCCACGGCATTGAGGGTGCTCTCGGTGAAGCTCTGTGGGTTCGGTGTGAGCTGAACCGACCACGAGGTGCCGTTCCATGCCTGCGCCATGGTGACTTGGATTGCCCAGCTGCTGAGGTCGCTGCCCGCCGCGGTGCAGGCGCTGGCCGAGGTGCAGGACACGGCGTTGAGGCCACTGCGGGCCGAACCCGGGTTGAGCGCCGGTTCGACGGACCACGACGAGCCGTTCCATTCTTCGGCCAGCGTGACATGGGCACCCGAGCTTGCCTGGTAAGTTCCGACGGCGATGCAGGCGCTGGGCGTGGTGCAGGACACACCGTTGAGATAGCTGCGGCTGGCTCCCGCTGGGCTGGGAGCCGGCTGGATGGACCAGGAGGAGCCATTCCAGGCTTCGGCCAGCAAGCGGTGCATGCCGGAGCCGTTGCGGTTGTTACCCACGGCGAAGCAGGTGCTGGCCGACAGGCACGACACGCCGAACAGGGTGGCGGCGGTGGTGCCCGCCGGGTTGGGCGTCGGCTGGATGGACCACGAGGTGCCGTTCCACGCTTCGGCCAGGACCACGAAACCGCCTGCCGTGCCCACGGCGGTGCAGGCACTGGCCGAGGTGCACGACACGCTGTTGAGTGAGGCGTGGTTGGGGTTCTGCGGGTTGGGCGTCGGCTGGATGGACCAGGAGGTGCCGTCCCACCGCTCGGCCAACGTGAGGCTGCCTTCGCCGAAGTTGCCCGCGAACCCGACGGCAGTGCAGGCGCTCGCTGACGTGCACGACACCCCGGACAGCCCGCTGTTTTGGTCGCCTGCCGGGTTGGGGGTCGGCTGGATGGTCCACGAGGTGCCGTTCCACCGCTCGGCCAGCGTGACGACATTGCCAGCGCTGTTCCGGTAGTTCCCCACGGCGGTGCAGGCATCGGCCGCGGTACACGACACGCTGGTCAGGTAACTCTCGTGGGTGCCTGCCGGGGTGGCGGTTTTCTGGATGGACCACGACGTGCCGTTCCACGCCTCGGCCAGCGTGGCGACGGTGTTCGAGAAGTTGTTGTAGTGCCCCACGGCGGTGCAGGCAGCCGGCGAGGTGCACGAGATGCCGACCAGGTCGCCTTGCCGGGAGGGAGGGTTATTTGTGGGCTGGATCGCCCAGGTACCGGACGCCGCTCGGTGCGGCCCGGCCGGTGCCGATGCGGCGCTCGCCGCCGTTGCCACCGGGGTCAACGCCGTCGCGGTCAACAGGGTCACTGCCGCGCCGGCCAGTGCCGGGGCTCGCATGTGTCCATTCCTCATCCCGCCTCCCATGCCGTGGCCAAACTAACGCAGTCCGTAACGGCCTCGCCATACGACATCTGGGGCGATAGGCCTTTCCCCGGACGGCGCTTTCTGCCGCCCGGGCGGCCCGGCCGCCCGCGGCGCGCGTCGCGCTAGCGACTTTGACTGTCCGGCCTGCTGATAGCTCAGCGGGCCGATGTCGATGCGCCAGGAGCCTGCTGACTGGGGGGTGACAATCTCGATGCCGAACTGGCACGCGGCGCCGTCGGCGTAGTCGATCCGCACGGTGGCGATTCCCGTGTCAATGGCGTCAAACCGGCCTCAGAGCCGCCGTCCAACAGGCTTGCGGATGCGGCGGGCGATGCTTCGAAGGGCCCGGTCGATTTCGGTGCCGAACGGGTTCTCGTGCACCAGGTACGTCCAGGTGGCGGTGGGGCGCTTCAGGCCGATGGCCTCGAGATCGACGCCGTCGGCGGTGATCGCGGCGATCCGGAAGGTCTCGGCGGACTGCGCCACTGCCTCCTCGAGCAAGGGGCGGAATGCGCGGACCGCTTCCCTGTTGAACTCATTCAGCGGGGCGGTTCCGCGGGCCAGGCCGCGCAGGTTGATGCCCTCGCGGAGGTCCGCCAGGAAGGCCAGGTGCTGCGCCCAGGCCCGGTCCAGGTGGAACAGGACGATCTGGCGCGCGGCGCTGGCCAGGACGCTCCGGTCCACGCCCGGGCTCAGCTCTTCCAGGCGCTCCGGGCATTGCCGGGCAAGTGCTGACAGGGCGCCGTCGGTCCGCAGCACCCGGTCGCGATGGTCCAAGACGATGCGCCGCTGGTCCTCGACGAGCTTGTTGTACTGCCATGTGTTCCGGTGGATCTCCAGGTTGACGCCCTCGGCAACGCGCTGCGCGTGGCCCAGCACCCAGTGCGCCCTTGAGTCAGGGAGCTCGGCTCGCGCCTCGTCGGGCGCGTACTGGAGGATCAGCTCATCTTCCATGCTGGCGAAGAAGACGGACCCGCCCGGGTCGCCCTGGCGCCCGGCGCGCCCGCGCAGCTGGTGGTCGAGCCTGCTGCTCGCGTGTCGGCCGGTGCCGATGACGTACAGGCCGCCCAGCCCGGCTATCAGGTCCCCGTCGCCGTCGGCGCCGCCGAGGCGGATGTCCGTGCCGCGCCCGGCCATCTGGGTGGACACCGTGATCGTGCCGTAGGCCCCGGCTTCGGCCACGATGGCGGCCTCCTGGGCGTCGTTCTTGGCGTTGAGCACGGCGCACCGCAACCCGGCGCGGTCGAGCTTGCCGGCGAGCCGTTCGGATTCGGCTACATCGAGAGTGCCGATCAGGACGGGCCGCCCGGTGGCGTGTGCCGCGGCCACATGGCCGACGACCGCTTGCTCCTTGTCCCTGATGGTCGGGTACAGCCGGTCGGGTTCATCGGCGCGGATGCACGGGCGGTTCGGCGGGATCACCGCGATCTCCAGGCGGTAGAACTCCCGGAACTGCTCGCCGCCCGCCACTGCGGTCCCCGTCATCCCGCAGACGGTCCGGTAGCGGCGGACCAGGGACTGGATGGTGATGGAGTCGAGAATCTCGCCGGTCTCACTCGCGGCCAGGCCCTCCTTGGCCTCGACCGCCCCGTGCAGGCCGTCGGGCCAGCGCTGCCGCCGGGCCACCCTGCCCCTGGACTCGTTGATCAGCTGCACCGCGTCGTCCCGCACGATGTAGTCCACATCGCGCTGGAGCAGCGCATGAGCATGCAGGGCCACGTTGAGCCGGGTCAGCGCCTCGGCGTGCTCGGTCGTGTACAAGTCGATGCCGCCTAGCGCCCGCTCCGCGGCTCGTGCCCCCGCACTGGTCAGGGACACGTTGCGAGCGTCTTCGTCGACCTCGTAATGCTGCCCGGGGCGAAGCCCGGCCGCAATCCGCGCCATCTCGCGATCGATGTCCGCGATCTCCGCCGCACCCGCGAGGACCAGCGGCACCCGCGCCTCATCGATCAGCACCGAGTCAGCCTCGTCGATCAAGACCACATCCGGATCACCCACGACCAGATCGGCAATGTCGGTGACCAGGCGATCGCGGAGCACGTCAAAGCCGATCTCGCTCACCGGCGCGTAGGTGACCTGCGCCGCGTAGGCGCGCCGCCGTTCCGCCACCGTTGAGGCCTGGCCAATCCAGCCGACCGTCACGCCCAGCAGGTCGTAGACCGGCCGCATCCACTCGGCGTCGCGGCGGGCCAGGTAATCGTTCACCGACATCACGTGCACCAACCGGCCACGCAAAGCATGGCCGGCGGCGGCGAGCGCGCCGCTCAGGGTCTTGCCCTCACCGGTCGCCATCTCGGCGATCAGCCCAGAAAGCATCGCCAGCGTGCCGAGCACCTGCACGTCGTACGGCCGCTCGCCGAGTGCGCGCCGCGCCGCCTCGCGGCCACAAGCGCAGATCTCCGCGTCGTCACGGGCCGCTTGCGCCGCCGCCGTCAGCTCGCCATCGCTCAGCCCGCGCAGTCGCTGCTCATGCCCGCCGACCTGGGGCAGCAGCTTCCGGAACGGCGTCAGTTCCGTTGTTCCTGGCTTCTGCAGCAACCATCTCACGATGCTCGTCAGCTGCACCCTCGGACAACGTCTCACTACCGCCCCGGGTTCCCCGGCTACAGGCTTTCGCCTCCTGTCCAGGTGGCCTCCCAGCCCCATGCCAGTGCGCGGCAGCGGGCCTCGGCACCACGTTGGTGCATCGGCTGGTCAGGCCGGGTCGTGCCAGGTGTCCCGGTGCGGCAGCAGGCGGTCGGCCTCCTCGGGGCCCCAGGTGGCCTTGGCATACGGGTGCACCGGCGTCACGTCGCCCAGCACCGGATCCACGACCTGCCAGGCGGCCTCCACCGTGTCCTGCTCGGCGAACAGCCACCGGTCGCCGTCCAGGGCCGCGCCGATGAGCCGGTCGTAGGGGCGCATGTCCTCGCCGGATTGCTGGGTGAACGCGAGTTCCTCCTCCTGTGGTTCCCAGCCGGCCCCCGGCTTCTTGCCGGACAGGGTGAGGCCGACCTGGGTCTCCGGCCAGACCCGGAACCGCAACTCGTTTGACGGCGGCAGCGGTGCCAGGCCGAAGATGTCCCGTGGCGGGCGGCGGAACCTGACGGTCACCTCGGTCGCGGTGACCGGCAGGCATTTGCCCGCCCGGATCAGGATCGGCACGTCCGCCCAGCGCCAGGTGTCGGCCATCAGCCGCACCGCGACGAACGTCTCCACGGTGGAGTGCGGGGCCACACCCGCCACGTCCAGGTAGCCCTCGTACTGGCCGCGGACGGTGTCGGCCGGGGTCAGCGGGGTGAGCGAGGCGATCAGCCGGGATTTGGCGTCGCGCCACTGGCTGAGCCCCTGGCCGTCCGGCGGGTCGGCCATCACCGTGGCGAGCACCTGGAGCATGTGGTTCTGCACCACGTCCCTGATGGCACCGGTGCCGTCGTAGAAATGCCCGCGGTCGGCGACGCCGAATGCCTCGGCCATGGTGATCTGGATGCTGTCGACGTGGTTGCGGTTGAGCAGTGGCTCGATCACCGCGTTGGTGAACCGGGCGAACAGGACGTTCTCCACCGGATCCAGGCCCAGCCAGTGGTCCACCCGGTAGATGTTCTCCTCAGGGAAGTACTTGTGCATCTGCGCGTTCAACTGCCTGGCGCTGGCCAGGTCGGAGCCGAACGGTTTTTCCACCATGACCCGGTTCCCGCCGGCGCGCCCGGCCGTGGCAATGCCCTGGGCGATCCGGCCGAACAGCGGCGGCGGCACCTCCAGGTAGTACAGCACCCGCTGGCCGGTGCCGATCTGCGCGGACATGGCCTGATAGGTGCCCTCGTCGCCGAGGTCGCCGTCGACATACCTGAGCAGCCCGAGCATCTTCGTGGCCGCCGGGCTGGCCGGGTCCATTCGGCGCCGTCAGCCATCGCTTCGCCTCCTGCCTCGATGTCCCTCCCGATCCTGGCACGGCGGGTCCCGGGGAGCAGGGCGTGCCCCGCCCGCGGGGCCGGCCGCGAGGTTCCCCCGCCCGGAGGAGGCGGCCACTCCGCCGGACGGGGGAGGGGCGGGCCCGGCCGGCCCCGGCGCCGGCCCTGCGGGGGAGCCGCCGAATCGCCCGGGCGCCCGATGTGCCCCGGCCGTGCGTAACGCAACGATTTTCGTATGAACCTCACCGGCGAAACCCAGCAGCCGCCCGCGGCCGGGCACCAGGCAGCCACACCCGCACCGGCGGCCGGCGGCCGCACAGCCGGGCGCCGTGGCGCGGCATCGCGATCGTCGCGGTCGCGGCGTTCGCGGTCGAGATGGCCCTCAGCGCGCGCTACGGCTACGTCCGTGACGAGCTCTACTTCCTCTCCGCAGGGCACCACCTGGCCTTCGGCTACGTGGACCAGCCGCCGCTGACCCCGCTGCTGGCCCGGGCCGCGGCGGCCCTGGGCGGGAACACTCTCGTGGGCCTGCGGGTGGTGCCCGCGCTCGGGCTCGCCGCGCTGGTCGTGGCGACCGCCGTGATGAGCCGGATGCTCGGCGCCGGCCGGACCGGGCAGTTGCTCGCCGCGCTCGCCGCGGCGACCTGCGGCGAGTACCTCGGCGCGATGCACGAGCTGACCACCACCACGCCCGACTTCGTCTGCTGGGCGGTCACGCTGCTGCTGGTCATGAAGCTGCTGACCACCCAGGACCCGCGCTGGTGGCTGGCCGTCGGCACCAGCATCGGGGTGGCCAGCGAGGCCAAGTGGAACATCGCGTTCCTGGCCGCCGCGCTCGCCGCCGGGTTCCTCGTCACCGATGCCCGCCACCTGCTGCGCAGCAGGTACCTGCTGGCCGGCTGCGTGATCGCCGCCGCCCTGGCCGCGCCCGACCTGATCTGGCAGGCGGCGCACGGCTGGCCGAGCATCGACGTGTTCCGCGCGCTGCAGGGCCAGGCCGGGCACAACCGGGCCGTCTACTGGATCGCGCAGGTGCTCTACACCGGCCCGGTGCTCGTGCCGGTCTGGGCCGCCGGGGCGATCTGGTCGGTGCGCAGCGCCGCGGCCCGTTCGTTCCGCCCGGTCGGCATCGCCTGCGTGATCGTGATCGCGGCGCAGTTCGTGCTCGGCGGCAAGGCGTACTACCCGGGCGGGGCGTACACGTTCCTGCTCGCGGCCGGGTGCGTGCCGGCCGAGCGCTGGCTGGCCGCGCGCAGGCCGCTGGCCGGGCGGATCCGGCCCGCGGTCGTGATGGCCGGCGCGATGCTGGCCGGCGCGCTGATCGCCGCGCCGGTGACGCTGCCGGTGCTGCCGGCCCGGGCGCTGCACACCGTGCCGGTGCAGAAGATCAACTACGACCTGGGCGAGGAGATCGCCTGGCCGAAGCTGGTGGCGCTGGTCTCCCGCGAGTACCGCGCACTGCCGGCCGCGCAGCGGCGGCACACCACGATCCTCACCGGGAACTACGGTGAGGCCGGTGCCATCGACCGCTACGGGCCGGGGCTTGGCCTGCCGCAGGCCTGCAGCGGCGCGAACAACTTCTGGCTGTGGGGGCCGCCGCCCGCCGCCGACACCGCCGCCATCGCGGTCAACCTGGATCCGGCGTTCCTGCGCCGCGAGTTCCGGCACGTCCGCCTGGTCGCCACGTACTGGAACGGGCTTGGCGTCAGCGACGACGAGCAGGGGGCTCAGGTCTTCGTGGCCACCGGGCTGCGGTCGTCCTGGGCCCAGGCCTGGCCCGCGTTCCGCAACTACGGCTGAGCCTGGAGATAGCCCGAGCGTGCCCCGGCAGTTCCGCTGCCGGGGCACGCTCAGCTCACGATGTGGCCGTCCTCCAGCCGGATGATCTCGTCGGCCAGGTCCATGAGTGCTTCGTCGTGCGTGGCCACCAGGGCGGTGATCCCCTCCGAGCGAACCACGGTGAGCAGCAGGCGCATGATCTGCCGCCCGGTCTCCAGATCGAGCTGGCTGGTCGGCTCGTCGGCGATGAGCAGCTGGGGGCGCCCGGCCAGCGCCCGGGCGATGGCGATGCGCTGCTGCTGGCCGCCGGACAGCTCATCCGGGCGGTGCGCGGCATGCTCGGAGAGGCCGACGATCTCCAGCATCATCGCGACCCGCTGCTCCCTGTCGGCCGACGGCGTGCCGGTGATCCGCAGCGGGATCCCGACGTTCTCCGCCGCCGACAGCATCGGGATCAGCCCGAACGACTGGAAGATGAACGCGATCGTGTCCCGGCGCAGCTCCATCAGCTGCCGCTCGGTCATCGTGGTGACCTCGCGGCCGGCCACGGTCACGGTGCCGCCGGTCGGGGTGTCCAGGCCGCCGATGACGTTCAGCAGCGTGGTCTTGCCCGAGCCGGACCGGCCGCACAGGGCGGTGAGCTGGCCCCGGCGGACCGTGAACGACACACCGCGCAGCGCCTGCGCGGCGGTCCGCCCGCTGCCGAACGTGCGCTCCACGTCCCGGACGTCGACAAGCACCGGGGCCTCGTCGGTGGCCTGCGCACCGCCGGCCGGGCCAGTCTCCGCGCCGGTCATACCGTGTCCTCTCCGGAGTCTCCGGAGTCGCTGGATGCGCCGGCGCCATGGGCGGGCGGGGCGCCGGGGCGGCTGCCGGCCCGGTCGGGCCACACGCCGATGTGATCGGGATCCTGCTGCAGCCGGACCCGGTCCCGCATGCCGAGTTCCTCGGTCATCTCCCGGGGGAGCTGTACCCGCCCCGCCCGGTCGAGCACCGCGTACTCGACCGCGTGCCGGGTGGCGTTGCCATGCTCGTCGGCGACGTCGTGCCGCAGCGTCTCTGTGCTCGTCCGGCCGTCCCTGATCGCGATCGTCCGCCGGACCTGGGCCGACACCGCGGGGTCGTGGGTCACCACGAGCACGGTCACGCCGAGTTCTGTGTTCGCCGTCTGCAGCGCCGCGAACACCTCACGGGCCGTGGCGCTGTCCAGCTCGCCGGTCGGCTCGTCGGCCAGCAGCACCCGCGGATTGTTCGCCAGCGCGGTGGCGATTGCGGTGCGCTGCTGCTCGCCGCCTGACATCTGGGACGGCTTGCGCCCCGCGCAATGGCTCAGCCCCAGCACGTCGAGCAGTTCGGTGGCCCGGCGGGCGCGCGGCCGGTGCCCCAGCCCGGCGAACTGCATCGGCATGATCACGTTCTGCAGCGCGGTCAGGTAGGGGAGCAGGTTCCGCGAGGTCTGCTGCCACACGAAGCCGACCGTGCTCCGCCGGTAGCCCAGGCGCTCCCGCGAGGTCATCGCGCCGAGGTCATGACCGGCCACCCTGGCCCGCCCGGCGGTGGGGGCGTCCAGGCCCGCGAGGATGTTCATCAGCGTGGACTTGCCGCTGCCCGAGGCACCGACGACCGCGGTCAGCTCGCCGTCCTCGACCAGCAGGTCAAGTCCCTGCAGCGCCTGCACCTCGATCCCGTCGGCGGCGAAGATGCGCACCAGCCGGTCGCACATGATCAGCGCCCCCTCACCGTAGGAGGCCCGGGCGCGCTCCGCCTCGGCGCCGAGCTCGCTGAGCCCGGCCGCCGCGCTGATGTTCCCCGTGCGGCCCGTGCTCTCCGCCAGCCGCGCAGCGTCCGCCCGCCAGGCACCGTCCCCCGGTGTCGCCGTCACCGGCCTCGCCTCCGATTCCTTCGCCACCCGTTCATTCGCCCACCCGCAGCGCCTGGGCCGTGCCGCGGCCGCGGGCCAGCCGGTACTGCACGGCAAGGGTCAGCCAGGCCAGCAGCACCAGCCCGGCCGCCGTGGCCACGATCGCCACCAGGTTCGCATGCAGCGGCACGTTCACCGGCATCCCGGTGAACGCCGCCAGGTCCACCGCCGGGCCGACCAGCGGTACCAGGGCCAGCGCGCAGACCGCCCCGCCCACCGCGGCGGCGGCAATCGCCGGCAGGGTCTCCACCGCCGTGATGCGCCGCGACTGGGCCGGCCCAAGGCCCATGGTGGCCAGCCGGGCCAGCGTCATCTCCCTGGACCTGGCCGTGAGCACAAGCGTAAGCGCGAGCACGAGCAGGCTCAGGCCGAGCGCGGCGGCGGCACCCTGGGCGAACGTGACGAACCCGCCGTGCGGCAGTGGCGCGCTGGCGATCGAGGCCAGCAGGTCTGTGCGCAGGGTGACACGGGCGCCGGGCACCGCCCGGTGCGCGGTGCGCAGCAGCGCCGCCGTGTCCAGCCGCGGCCCGGCCACTGCCATCACGGTCGCCGGTGGCGCCTGCGCCCCGAGTGCCCACCGCGGCACCACGGCGAACTGGCCACCCGCCGGCACGCCGGTGAAGGTGTCCAGGCGGCCGGCCACCCGCAGCCGGATCGTCCGGCCCGCCACGTACAGGCCGGAACCGTTGCCCAGGATGTCCCGGGCGGCCGTCGAGACCAGCGCGGGCACCCGCGCGTGCGGCCCGGCCGCGGCGCCGGTCCTGGCCAGTGCGGCCGCGGGGAACGGGGGCAGCGGCGTGGCCGCCGTGAGCGCGGCGTAGCGGCCCGGGTCGACGATCACGACCGGCACGCTCAGGCCCTGGCCGGACGTGCCCGTCACCACCGAGACCGTGGCGGTGCGCTGGACCCCCGGCACGGCGGCGATGGCCCGCTGCGCGGCCGGGACGATCCCAGGGCCGACCGCGGGCGCGGTGACCACCGCGTCGGCACCGGCGGCCTGCCACGACGCCGCCACGTCGGCGGCTGCCACCGCGCTCCGGGCCATCGCCGCGAAGGCGATCACGGCGAACGCAAGTACCAGCGCGAACGCGGGCAGCACCCCCGCCTGTGCCGCCGCGCCGCCGCGGGCGAAGCCGACGATCATCACGACCCCGCGCCAGCGGCAGGCCAGCCGGGTGAGCTGGCGGAGCATGACGGGGTAGCCGCGCATCACCAGCAGCGCCGCCGGTATCGCCACGAGCACCGGGGCGGCGGCGGTGAAGAAGTCCGTGCTGCCCGGCGGTGGCAGTCCCTGCTGGCGCAGGATGACCAGCCCGCCCACCGCGGCGCAGACCAGCATGACGTCGGCCACCCAACGGCGCGCCACGGCCAGCCGGCGCCGGGCCACGGGCGCGCCCTGGGGGCCAGCGACCACGCGGCGGGCCCGGTGCCGCCACCCGGCCAGCGCCGGGGGGCCGGCCAGCGCGGCCACCGTGATCAGGCCCGCCAGCCACCACGACAGCACCGACGCGGGTCCCGGGGTCACCGCGATGGCCGCGGCGACCCCACCGGCCGCGGCAGGCAGCACCGTGACGGCACCGCCGCGCAGCGCCACCAGGGCGATCTGCCGCAGCGCCGCCCCGCGCGCCCGCATCATGGCGTACTCGCCGTCCCGGTGCACGGTGACCAGCCGGGCACCGAGCAGCACCACCACCGCGCCGATCGCCGCCAGGCTGACGAACAACAGCGACAGGGCCCGCTGCACGGCATCGTCGGTCGCCACGAACGGCGGGAGGATCACGGTCAGCCCGCTGCTGAGGCTGACCACGAACGGGCTGGCCGGGCTTCCGGTCACCGCCAGGCTCGAGCTGACCGAACTGGCCACCGGCAGGTACGAGGTGGCCTGCAGCTTGCTCTCCAGCGAAGCGGCCTGGTCGGCGGTGACCCCGCCCAGGTCCAGCGGGAAGCTCCACAGGGCGTGCAGCGGCTCCGCGGCAAGCTGCCGCTGCAGTTCCTTCACCTCGGCCGGTCCGACGAACGCCGCCGTGGTCCAGAACGGGGCGGCGTCGGTGCCGAGCTGGGTCAGCTGGGGCGTGGCTGCGATCGGGTCGACGGTCCAGAAGTCCGAGGCCGGGCGGGCCGGCCGGACGATCCCGGTGACGACAAGCGTCTGGCCGGCCGTCCGGAGCCGCGAGCCGACGTGCAGGCCGAGCCGGGCCGCGGTGCCCGTGGTGACCGCCACACCGAACGTGCCATGGCCGCCGTGGGAGGTCACCACGGCAGGCATCGAGCCCGCCGTCAGCACCGACCGGCTGGCCAGGTCGCTGCGGTAGAGCATCTCCATGACGGGCTGCGGCATGTGCCGAAGCCCCGGCGCGGTGGCCCCGGACAGCGGGGTGGTGCCGGTGGCGAGCCCGGACCACTGGGTTCGCGCCGCGGCGAGCGGCAGGCCACCTTGGCGCAGCCCGATGGCGAGCTCGGCCCCGGCGGTCTCAAGCAGCGCCGGGCTCAGCGGCCGGGCGCCGAGCCCGGACAGGTCGCCGTCGGCCAGCACCACCTTCTGCCCCGCAGTGGCGGCCTGGAAGGTCCGCTGCAGCACGGCCGTGCGGTAGCCCAGGCTCGCCCGTGGCACGGCGACCGCGACGAACGTGCATACCAGCACAAGCAGCGCGAGTGTCACACTGGCCGCGGCCGCGGTGCCGGTCATCGCCGGCCACGCCGCCCGGGCCCGGCTCACGCGCCCGCCACGGGCCGCCTCGTCCTGGCTCCCCGCCTTGTCCCCGCTCCCCGGCGCGGTCATGCCGACTCCCCGGCGCGAAGCTGGGCGGCGGGGTCGGGGTGGTAGGCCGAGGCCGCCGCGGCGGCGAGGACAGGTACCGCCGCGACCGCCAGTGCCAGCAGCGCCGTCCAGCCCAGCGGGACAACGACCCGCACCGGCGGGAACGGCGCCGCCGCCCCGCTGGTGAGCGTCACCGCGGGGACGAGCAGGCGGGCCAGGCCTACGCCGATCAGTGCGCCCGCCGCCGCGGCGGGCAGGCTGACCATGAGCTGTTCCAGGCACAACTGGCCGGTCCTGGCGCCGCGGCCCATGCCGAGCGCGGCCAGCAGAGCGTCCTGCAGGCGGCGCTCGGTCACCGCGGCCACCACGCAGACGACGAACCCGATGGCCGCAAGCAGCGCCGCGGCCACCGCGATGACCAGCAACGCGAGCTGGGGCACGTTCGGCAGCGGGTCGCCGAGCAGCGCAGCCTGCGCCCGGTCCAGGCTCACCGCGCTGGCGCCGACGGGCAGGCCAGGCGGGACGCCGTGCGCCGTGCGCAGCCACCAGCCGGTCACCGGCAACGGCGGCTGCGACTGCGCGGCCAGCGCGGCCTGCAGCGAGGGCTGGTCGACGATCACCGCGGGCGTGCCGTTCCCGGCGCTGGGGAAGGCGCGGATCGTGGCCACCAGCAGCACCGGCACGGTGGCGTTGCCGACGGGCAGCGGGACGACCTGGCCGACGCGGCTGTTGGCGGCGGCCAGCGAACGTGCGGGTGGCGATGGCCGGCAGTGGCCCGGAGGGGTACCCGGCGGTCAGCGCAAGCTGCCCGGCGACGGGCACAGGCACCGCACCGGCCTTCTGGATGAGCAGCCCGGTGCCGACGCTGAAGGTCAGCGCGGCCGACTCCGGCCGCCACGCCTTGACCGCGGGCTTGATGCCGATCGCGTGCGGATCGGCGAGCCCGGCAGCGGCCGCCGTGGCGTGCCACCGGGGGAGCATGCCGCCGGGCCGCGTGGCCACGGTGAACGGCGCGGGGAAGCCGCCGGAGCCGCGGGGCGAGACCGCCAGCGCGCGCACGTCCAGCGTGGCGCGGGCCGCCGCGATCGGTGCCTGCGTCTGCTTGCCCGCCGCTATGCCCAGGGGCGACACGGGAAAGGGGGGCAACTTGTAGCTCAGCGACAGCCCCAGCAGCCGCAGCGGGTAGCGCGCCTGGCCGGTGCCAGGGGCGGCCTGGCCGGGGGCAGCGAGGCCGGCCACCAGGCGGTGCGGGCGGCCGTCCGCGGGCAGGCTGCCCGCCGGGACCGAGTACACGATGCCCCAGCCGTCCTGGACGGACAGGCTCACCGGCAGCGCGCCGAACCTGACGCCGCGCGGCGGGCTCACCGCCGCGGTCACCGCGACCCGGGCCGGCCGGCCGGGCAGCGCCAGGCCGGGGGCGGCGCGGGCCGGGACGAGCCGCTGCCAGAGCGCGGGCTCGGGGAGCCCGGCCAGGTCCGGCCGGAGCAGCACGGTGGCCGCCGCCGCCCGGGCGTTCAGCGCGTAGACGTCGAACCCGCTGTTGAAGTTGCTGACCGGCATGGCGCCGAGCACGCCGCTGGCATGTGCGATCTGGCTGGCCCGGGCCAGCGGAAGCGGCGTGGCCAGGTTCACCCTGACGTCGGCGCCGGTCGCAAAGGCCGCCCGGTCGAGCTGCGACTGCCGCCAGCTCTGGTGCTGGGCGAGCACGAGGGTGCCGGTGCCCACGGCGAGGACGACGAGCAGGATCGGCCCGCCCTGGCGCACCGGGCGCCTGCTCACCTGCCAGCTCGCCAGGGCCGCGACGATGTGCCTGCCGCGGGCGCTCAGCCGGTCGAGCAGCCGGGCGGCCGCGGGCAGCGCGCGCAGCGGCAGCAGCGCGAGCCCGGCCAGGGCGAGTACCGGAGCGATGGCGAGCACCGGGTCGATGCCCAGGGCGCCGCCGGACAGCCTGGGCACCGCCGAGTACCTGCGCAGCTCCCAGAAGGCCACCACGCCGAGCAGGAGCAGCGCCGTGTCCAGGCCGGCCCGCGCGGCGGTCGCCAGCGCGGCCTGCCTGCCGCGCCGTAGCCGGGCGGCGCCGGGGGTCGCCGGGCGGAGCGCGGGCCGGACCACGACGAGGATGACCAGCACGGCGATGACCGCGGCGGGCCACCAGGCGCCGCCGGCCAGGCCCTGGCGCAGCGTCACGGCCAGGCCCCCGGTGCGATGCGGGAGCCCGCTGGCCGACATCAGCAACGCCGACAGATAGCAGCCCAGGACGGTGCCGGCGGCGACGCCGGCCACGGTCAGCAGCGCCGCCTCGGCGAGCGAGGCACGGGCAAGCTGCCCACGGGCGACGCCGCGCGCCGACAGCAGCGCGTTCTCCTCCTCCCGCTGGGTGGCCAGCAGCCTGGCGGCCACCGCCGCAGCGGCGGTGGCCAGCAGTATCAGCTGCAGCGAGCCGATCAGCAGCAGCGACCTGGCGACCACAAGGCTGCTGGCGAGGGCGGACAGGGTCTGCGGCAGGCTCGTGGCCGCCTGCAATCCGCCCAGGTCCTGCCGGGTCTGCAGGGACGTCATCACCGCGCCGAGCCGGGTGCCGATCGGGGCCGTGTCGCCCGGCGATATCCGTGCGGTGTGCACGGTGAGGAGCCAGGACGCCTGGCCCACGGTAAGCCCGCCTGGCCCGAGCGAGGCCGGTGCCACCAGCATCGGGCCGTAGGTGACGAACACGCCCTGCACCAGCCTGCCCGAGGTGCCGAGCAGGCTGAGCCGCCAGTACGGGGCTGCCGGATCCCGCGGCCGGTACAGCCCGGTCACGACAAGCCGGGCCCGGGCGCCGGTGATGCTGTCCGGCAGCGCGAGCACCTGTCCCACGGCGAAGTGCAGCATCGCCGCCGTGCTGGCCGGCAGCGCCACCGGGATGGGCCTGCCGGCGCTCCGGGGGCCCGGCCAGTGCCCGGCCGTCAGCTCGGCGTGACCGGTGACCCCCGCAAGTACGGCGG
The DNA here is from genome assembly GCA_963762735.1 of uncultured Actinomycetes bacterium. Lineage (GTDB taxonomy): Bacteria > Actinomycetota > Actinomycetes > Streptosporangiales > Streptosporangiaceae > DASXKD01. The sequence continues at coordinate 28,224 of CAVXMG010000013.1, forward strand.
CCTGGATACCGGGCGCCTGGCTCTTGCCCCGGGGCCTGGGCAGCGCGAGCTGGTCGGACCACCGGCCGCTGAGCATCTGGAAGCCGGTGTGGCCCAGGGCAGCGGAGATCGAGGCGCGGATGACCTTGGCGTCCGCGTCCGCCCTGGCGGCGCCGATCTGGCCGCTCATCTCGATCGTGGCATCGGAGACGTTCGCCAGCCGCCGGTGTTCGGCCGCGGGCAGGGCCCTGCTGCCGAAGCTGGCCAGGGCCACCGTGACCATCGTCGAGGCCAGGACGGCCAGCAGCAGGCTGGCCGGCAGCAGCCGGGACCACCTCATCCGGCGCAGGACGAACGACGCCCGGGCACCCCGGGCCCTGTCGCGCTGATCAGGGCGCGGCGGGCGGTGCGTGCCCTGGCCCAGGCTCCGGCCCATGCTGCCGACGCTACTTACCGGCCGCCGGATGGCCAGCGCCGGACGGCAATGGTTACCCGTTTGGCGCGCAATCGTTGCCCACGAAGCGTCGTCGTTCCCGGACCGTCCGGCACCCCCGCCGCCCCCGTCGGCGGCGGGATCCGCCGCCCCCGATGCCGGGCACCGGGGGATGAAGGGCGCCTTTACCAACGCTGTGTGCGCAAATTGTGACGGTGTGTTGATACAGCTCAACGGGGGTAGTAGCCAGCAAAGGCCTATGGTCAGCGCATTCGCATCCGATGGGGCGGGGGAGCGTTTTTCCGGCGGGCCGAGGCCGTCTTCCCCTGCGCCCGGTATCCCGGGACATCAGGCGTGCTGGCCGCCGCGGGGGGACATCGAATGACTGACACGCTCAGTAGCACGATGGTGCCTGGCCGGTGCGGCGACACCGAGCGGCTCGGTACGCCGTTCCTCGACGGCAAGCTCCAGATTCCCCGGCCCGGCTTCCCCGTGTTGCCGCGGCAGCGGGTGCACGCCCTGCTTGACCGCGCGACCCGGCACCGGGTCACGCTGGTCTCCGGGCCGCCAGGCGCCGGCAAGACGGTCGCCTGCGCCTCGTGGGCCGCGCTGCGGCCCGCCGCCGGGCGGGTGATCTGGCTCACCGTAGAGCCCGCGGACCGGCGCGACTGGTTCTGGGCCTACGTGTGCGCCAGCATCAACCGGGTCCGGCCCGCGCCGCCCGAGGTCCTCCACATGCTCGAGGACACCGGGCCCGACGGTTTCCCGATGCGCCTGGTGGAGATCGCCCAGGCGTTCACCGAGCCGCTGGTCCTCGTGCTCGACGACATCCACGAAGCCACCGACCCCGGCGTTCTCAACGGGCTTGACGTGCTCATCCGCCATGCCCCGCCGACGTTGCGGCTGGTGCTGTCCGCACGCCGGCCGCCCGCGCTGCAACTGGCACGGCTGCGGGTGTGCGGTGAACTCGGCGATGTCGGCGCCGCCGACCTGGCCTGCACGGCCGAGGAGGCCGAGGCCTACTTCGCGATGCTGGGCATGCCGCTGAGCACGGCCGAGCGCGACCAGATACTCCGGCGCACCGAAGGCTGGATGGCCGGGGTCCGGCTGGCGGCGATGCAGGCGCGGGACGGCGCCTGGCCCGCCGGACAGGTCGCCGGCGGCATGGCCGGCGACCTGTCCGGCGCCGGGCCGCTGGTGGCCGAATACCTCTGGGACGAGGTGCTCGCCCCGCAGGAGCCGGACACCAGGGCCTTCCTGGCCCGGACCTCGGTCGTCGCGGAAGTGTCGGGCGACCTTGCCGACGCGATCTGCGGCCAGGCCGGAGGCGCGGCCACGCTCGCACGGCTGAGCAGGGAGAACTGCCTCGTGGACGCGCTGGATGGCACGGCGCACGGCTATCGGTACCACCCGCTGCTGCGCGAGGTGCTCAGCGCCGAACTGCACAGGCAATTCCCCGATGAGGTCCCGGTGCTGCTCGGCCGGGCGGCTCGCTGGTACGCCGCGCACGACCGGGCGCTGGACGCGGTGCGGGCAGCGTGCGCCGCCCAGGACTGGGATCAGGCCGCCGACGTGCTGGCCGGTTCCGCGGTCGGGATCGTCATGTCCGACGGCGCGCGGCCGCTGGAATCGGTGCTCGGGCTGTTCCCCGCCGACCGGGCCGGGGAGGCGGCCGTCGCCGCCGCATGGGCCAGCGCGCGGCTGTGGAGCGCGGACACCGAGGGCGCGGCGGCGCACCTGGAGGCGGCCGCCCGCTCGGTGGAGCGTGCGGCCGCGGCCACCCGCCGGGTGGTCGAGCCGGTCCTGGCCGCGCTGTGGATTCTGTCCGCGGCCGAGCAGCGCCGCGGCGCCCCGGCGCTCACCCGGAGCGGCTGGGCGCTGGCCGGCCCGGCCCAGGAGTCGGCGGCCACCCGGGCCGAGCACCGCGCGGCCGGCCTGCTCTGGTTCGCGCTTGGCTGCGCCAGCCTGCACTGCTGGGACATTGCCGCGGCGGCCCGCGCGCTGCGGCACGCGGACCGCCAGCTCAGCACCGGCGGCCTGGACCTGCTCCGGGCCAGGGCGCGGGCCTGGCGCGCGCTCGCGCTGGCCTGCGCCGGGGAGCTGACGGCCGCCGAGCACGCCGCGGACGAGGTGCGCACGCGCGTCATCCCGGTTACCCCCGAGGCCGCCAGCCTGGCCGCGCTCGGCGGCGCGCAGGTGAGCCTGGCCAGGGACGACCTGCTCGCGGCGCAGCGGTTCCTTGACGAGACCGACGGCGACAGGGCCGGGCACGTGCCGGGCGAGCCGCCCGTGGCGGTCATCAGGGCACTGATCCAGGCGCGGGTGCTGCTGGCCGACGGTGCCCCGGCCGCGGCCCGGGCGGTGCTGGCCGGGCTGCGTGAGGGCCCGCCGCCGGGTTGCGCGGGGCTGTGCCGCGCGGCGGACGCCGTGGAGACGGAAACCGCGCTGCGGGCCGGCGACCTCGCCCGCGCCCGCGCGCTGCTACGGCCCGGCGGTGCGGGCCTCGGGTGCGGAGGTGCAGGTCCCGGTTGCGGCGGGGCGGGCCGCTCCGGCGGCGCGGGCCCCGGCTGCGGCGAACCGGCGCTGGCCCGGGCCGGCCTGCTGCTTGCCGAGGGCGACTTCGCCGCCGCGCGGGACGTGGCGGCCGCCTGTCTCGACGGCGCGGCTGTCCTGACCCTGCACGAGCGCACCCGGGCGCTGCTGGCCGCCGCGGTGGCCGCCCGGCGCCTGGGCGATGCGGCCGGGGCGGCCGCCCAGCTCGCGGAGGCGCTCGGGCTGGCCGAGCCGGAGGGCGCCTACCGGGTCTTCCTCGACGGCGGCCTCGCGGTCCGCTCGGCGATCACCGTTCTGGTGCCACCGACCAGCCGCTACGCCGGTTTCGCCGGGCGGCTACTCGAACGGTTCGACAGTTCCAGGCCCCGGCTGGCCGATGCCGCCGGCCGGACAGGGGTGCAGCTGACCGACAGTGAGTGCGCGGTGCTCAGGTTCCTGCCTTCGCACATGACCAACGAGGAGATCTCCGAAGCGCTGTTCCTCTCGGTCAACACCGTGAAGACCCACCTGCGCTCGGCCTACCGGAAGCTGGGCGTCCGGTCCCGGCGGGACGCGATCGCCCGCGGCCGCCGGCTCGGCCTGCTTTTACGGTGCCAGCCCAGGGGGCCGACCCCCTGGAACCCCCGATGGGCATCAGGCCCCGCGACTTCGTCGCGTTGCCTGGGCCCGGTGCCAGCCCAGGGGGGCGACCCCCTGGAACCCCCGATGGGCATCAGGCCCCGCGACTTCGTCGCGTTGCCTGGGCCCGTTAGGGCTGGCTCTGTCTGCGGCGGCCGACCTGGCGATGCGGCGCAGGTACAGCACGGTGACCGCGAGCAGCGCCCCATTGCAGGCCAGCCAGGCGCCCATGACCGCGACCATGACCGGCACGGTGATCGCCGGCCAGAAGATCACGATCAGCCCGGCCAGCAGGCTCAGGCCGCCGGTGATGCCGGTCAGCACCCAGCCCGGTCCCCGGCTGCCGGCGGCCACCAGGTCCACCAGCCCGTGCATGACCCAGAACAACCCGACCACCAGGGACAGCAGGATCACGGTTCCCGCGATATCGCCCAGGCAGTAGATCCCCGCCAGCACGGCCAGGATCCCGATCAGCAGGTGCGTGCTGCGGTGCGCGCTGGCCTCGCCGCCAGCCGTCACGCCGCGCACCAGCCGAAGCACGCCGGTTGCCAGGAGGGCGATGCCGAGCAGGACGGCGGTCACCGCGAGCGAAGCGTATGGCCAGAAAAAAAGCAGGAGGCCGAGGGCGAGCATGGCGGCCGCGACGGCCATGGCGACCCGCCTGGCGCCCCGGGCGGCCAGCGGGCTGGCGAGCGGCCCGGTTTGCGCGCGGGCATCGGAAGAGGTCATCAGCCGCCTCCTTGCCCCGCTCTCCCCGTACCCGCGCCATTGTCCCAGCTCAGCGCCCGATTATCACCACCCGGGGTGGGTGAAACACGCGATCGGGCCGCCGCCGCGGCTGCCACGGGCCGCACGGCGGTACGGAGCGGCGGTGAAAGCGTGGCCTGCCAGGGGGCGCGGCTGCCCTAGACTTGGCCGGCGTAGCTGCCAGCGGCGCGGCGGGCACCCGCACCGCCATGGCGCCGCGCAGCCCACCACAGTATTAGCCCGACCCCACCACCCCCCCTATTAGCTTCGACCCCACCACCCCGCCCCAACGACGTGCCGTGCAGGCGACCAGGGAGTGACGCCGCCGTGAAGACCGATGTCGAGGAGCTCAGCCCGACCCGGGTCAAGCTGACCATCGAGGTTCCCTTCGAGGAGCTGAAGCCCAGCCTCGACAAGGCTTACCGCGAGGTGGGCAGGCAGGTCCGGATCCCCGGATTCCGGCCGGGCCACGTCCCACCGCGCATCATCGACCAGCGGCTTGGCCGCGGCGCGGTGCTCGAGCAGGCCATCAACGACGCGGTACCGCAGCTTTACGGCAAGGCGCTGGAGGACAGCGAGATCCGCGCCCTCGGCCAGCCCGACCTGGAGATCACCCAGCTCGACGACGGGGACCAGCTCGCCTTCACCGCCGAGGTGGACGTCCGGCCCAAGTTCGAGCTGCCCGACCTGTCCACCATCCCGGTCACCGTGGAGAACTTCGAGGTCGGCCCGGACGAGGTGGAGGAGTACCTCAGCGACCTGCGGGAGCGGTTCGCCTCGCTGCGCGGCGTGGACCGGCCCGCCGCCGAAGGCGACTTCGTCTCGATCGACCTGTCCGCGTCGGTCGGCGGGAAGCTGGCCGAGGACGCGCAGGCCAGCGGCGTCTCCTACCAGGTGGGCAGCGGGACCCTGCTGGACGGCCTTGACGAGACCCTCACCGGCATGTCCGCGGGCGACGCGACCACCTTCACCACCGAGCTGGCCGGCGGCGACCACGCCGGAGCGCAGGCCGACGTCTCGGTGACCGTGCACAGTGTCAAGGTCAAGGAACTGCCCGAGCTCGACGACGAGTTCGCCCAGTCGGCGAGCGAGTACGACACGCTCGGCGAGTTCCGGGCCGGCACCCGGGGGCGGCTGGAGAACGTCAAGCAGCTCGGGCAGGTCGGCCAGGCCAGGGACCGGGCGCTGGACGCCGTGATCAACCGGCTGGACATCCCGCTGCCCGACCGGATTGTCTCCTCGGAGGTCGAGGGGCGGCAGCGCTCGCTTGATGAGCAGCTGGAGCGGTCCGGCACCACCAAGGACGCCTACCTGGAGGCCCGCGGCATCAGCGAAGACGACCTGGACGCCGAGATCGCCGTCGACGCGCGCCGGTCGGTCAAGGCCGGGTTCGTGCTTGACGAGCTGGCCAGCACCAACGACCTGCGGGTGGAGCAGGAAGAGCTGAACGCCTACATCGTCGAGCAGGCCTACCGTCTCGGGGTGCAGCCGGACCGGCTGGCCAAGGAGATCGTGGACCGTGGCCAGCTCGGCATGGCCATGTCCGAGGTGCTGCGCGGCAAGGCGCTGAGGCTGCTCACCGAGCAGGTGAAGGTCACCGACGAGGCCGGTCGCCCGGTGGACATCAAGGCCGTGGCCGCGATGGGCGAGGACAGCGACGGCGACGGCGAGGACGCCGGGGAGACCGGCGACGCCGGGGAGAGCGCCGAAGACTAGTCCGGCGCAGCCGGGCCCCTTGTCCTGCGCGCTACTGCCGTGCGCCGACAGCGAACAGGCCGTTACTGGGGACGTTTGACCTTCACGGCGGCGTTAGGGTCACTGTCAACGGCCCGGTGAAACACCGGCGGCCCGCCGGGGCGATACCGGGGCGAAACGGGCGCCAGCGGCAGACGACATGGTCTGGAGAGGACTGTGGGCACAGCGCGGCAGAGCGCAGGAACGAGGAGGGGCACCGTGAGCGACGCGGCGCGGCAGGCGGAAGCGGTCAGGGAGGGCATCGCGGGCGTGACGCCCAGCGACGAGCAGGTCGCGCAGATCCTGGCGCGCACGGCGGACGCTACGCTGCTGCCGCTGGGCGACCAGCTGTTCCAGCGGCTGCTCCGGCACCGGATCGTGTTCCTCGGCCAGCAGGTGGACGACGACATCGCCAACCGGATCTGCGCCGAGTTGATCCTGCTCGCCGCCGAGGACGCGCACTCCGACATCAGCCTCTATATCAACTCACCGGGCGGTTCGGTCAGTGCCGGCCTGGCCATCTACGACGTGATGCAGTACGTGCCGAACGACGTGGCCACCTACGCGATGGGCATGGCCGCGTCCATGGGCCAGTTCCTGCTCTGCGCCGGCGCCCCGAAAAAGCGTTACGCGCTGCCGCACGCGCAGATCCTGATGCACCAGCCTTCCGGCGGCATCGGCGGCACCGCCTCCGACATCAGGATCCAGGCCGAGCAGATGATCTACGTCAAGAAAACGCTGGCCGAGCGCATCGCCTTCCACACCGGGCAGACCGTGGACCAGATCGAGACCGACTCCGACCGTGACCGCTGGTTCACCGCCGACGAGGCCAAGGATTACGGCTTCGTCGACATGGTGGTCCGCAGTGCGATCGAGGTCCCCTCGGCCGGGCCAGTCTCGTGAACACCCGGACCGGAGCGGAGGAACCTACCGTGAGCACATCCCACCGGCCGCTGGCCCAGGCCAGGCTGACCGCACCCGCCGGGGCCGCACCCGCCGGCCTGGCGGAGGCACGCTACGTGCTGCCCTCGTTCATCGAGCGCACGTCGTACGGGATCAAGGAGATGAACCCGTACAACAAGCTGTTCGAGGAGCGGATCATCTTCCTCGGCGTGCAGATCGACGACGCGTCGGCCAACGACGTGATCGCACAGCTCATCGCGCTGGAATCGATGGACCCCGACCGCGACATCACGATGTACATCAACTCGCCCGGCGGGTCTGTGACCTCGATGATGGCGATCTACGACACCATGCAGTTCGTCCAGCCGGAGATCCAGACCGTGTGCATCGGCCAGGCCGCCTCCGCGGCCGCCGTGCTGCTCGCCGCGGGCACCAAGGACAAGCGGATGGCCCTGCCCAACGCCAGGATCCTGCTGCACCAGCCGGCCACAGAGGGCGGCTACGGGCAGTCCAGCGACCTGGAGATCCAGGCCAGGGAGATCCTGCGGATGCGCAGCTCGATGGAGCGCATCATCGCCAAGCACAGCGGCAGGGACGAGGAGCAGGTCCGCCACGATGTGGAGCGGGACAAGTTCTTCTCGGCCCAAGAGGCCAAGGAGTATGGCCTCGTGGACGACGTTCTCACGAACCTGAAGCGCCGTGCCGAGGTAGTGTCGTCTTAGGCAGTACCGGAGTATGCCCGGCTGAGTTCCTTTTGCGGTCGCCGCGCCGAAAACAGGTGGCTTCGCATGAGGGCCCTTCGGCAGGTACCGTTCCACTACGGACTCGATCGACCGGGGTGAACGGCCAGCCCACGGCGGCGGGGCTCCCTGGTGGTGGCCGGGCCGCATCCGCGGTCCCCGCATGAAGGAGTTACTGGGTGGCACGCATAGGTGACGGCGGTGACCTGCTCAAATGCTCGTTCTGCGGGAAGAGCCAGAAGCAGGTCAAGAAGCTCATCGCCGGCCCTGGCGTGTACATCTGCGACGAGTGCATCGACCTTTGTAACGAGATCATCGAAGAAGAGCTTGCCGAGCCGGCCGAGTTGCAGTGGGACAGCCTCCCCAAGCCGCGCGAGATCTACGAGTTCCTCGACGCCTACGTGATCGGCCAGGAGAAGGCCAAGAAGGCGCTGTCGGTCGCGGTCTACAACCACTACAAGCGGATCCAGTCCGGCGGCGACTCCACCAGGTCCGGCGACGAGGGCGTCGAGCTGGCCAAGTCGAACATCCTGCTGCTCGGCCCCACCGGCTCAGGTAAGACGCTGCTGGCCCAGACCCTGGCCCGGCTGCTCAACGTGCCCTTCGCCATCGCCGACGCGACCGCCCTCACCGAGGCGGGCTACGTGGGCGAGGACGTCGAGAACATCCTGCTCAAGCTCATCCAGGCGGCCGAGTACGACGTCAAGAAGGCCGAGACGGGCATCATCTACATCGACGAGATCGACAAGATCGCCCGCAAGAGCGAGAACCCCTCGATCACCAGGGACGTCTCCGGCGAGGGAGTGCAGCAGGCCCTGCTGAAGATCCTGGAGGGCACCACGGCGTCGGTGCCGCCCCAGGGCGGCCGCAAGCACCCGCACCAGGAGTTCATCCAGATCGACACCACCAACGTCCTGTTCATCTGCGGCGGGTCATTCTCCGGCCTGGAGCGGATCATCGAGCAGCGCGTGGGCAAGAACGGCATGGGCTTCGGTGCCGTGCTGCGGGTCAAGAACGACCACGCCACGACGGACGCGTTCGCCGAGGTGATGCCGGAGGACCTGCTGAAGTTCGGCATGATCCCCGAGTTCGTGGGCCGCCTCCCGGTGATCACCAGCGTGCACAACCTGGACAGGGAAGCGCTCATCCGGATCCTCACCGAGCCGCGCAACGCGCTGGTCAAGCAGTACCAGCGGCTGTTCGAGCTGGACGGCGTGGAGCTGGAGTTCACCCCGGACGCGCTCGAGGCCGTCGCCGACCAGGCGATCCTGCGCGGGACCGGCGCCAGGGGGCTGCGGGCGATCCTGGAAGAGGTCCTGCTGTCGGTCATGTACGAGGTGCCCAGCCGCAAGGACGTGGAGCGGGTGGTGATCACCGGGCCGGTGGTCCTGGAGAACGTGAACCCCACCCTGGTGCCGCGCGGCGTCACCAGCCGCCGCACCCCCCGCGAGAAGTCCGCCTAAGAGGCTAGGCCGCTGCCACGCTGTCGCCGATCAGGCGGCCGTCTTTCAGTTCCAGGACGCGGTCGGCCAGTTCGATCAGGGCGTTGTCGTGGGTGGCCACGATCGCGGTGATTCCCTCGCCGTGCGCGATGCTGCGGATCAGCCGCATGATCTGCCGCGCGGTCTCCAGGTCAAGCTGGCCGGTGGGCTCGTCGGCGAGCAGCAGCCGCGGGTTGTTCGCCAGCGCCCGCGCTATCGCCACCCGCTGTTGCTCGCCGCCGGACAGCTCATACGGGCGCTGCCCGGCGTGCCCGGCCAGGCCCACCAGGTCCAGCAGCGCGACGGCGCGGCGCTCCCTGGCGGCCGGGTCCAGCCGGGCCAGCCGCATCGGCAGGCCCACGTTCTCCGCCGCGGACAGCACAGGCAGCAGCCCGAACGACTGGAAGATGAACGCGACCCGCTCGCGCAGCATCCTGGCCACCCCGTCCGGGCTCATCGCCGTGACCTCCTCGCCGTCCACCTCCACCCGGCCGCTGGACGGCCGTTCCAACCCGCCGATGATGCTCAGCAGCGTGGTCTTCCCAGAACCCGACCGCCCGCGCAGCGCGACAAGCTCGCCCCTGGTGATCGTGAACGACACCCCGCGCAGCGCGTGCACTTCGGTCGCGCCGCTGCCGTAGCTGCGGGTCACCTCCTCGACCCGCACGATCTTTGTCTGCTGAACGGCTTCCGCTGCGGCGCCGGTCATGCTTCGCCCTGCCCATCGTCCGGGGCTGGCCCGCCGACCATCGCGTTCGTGGCGGCCGTGGCGCCCGGCGGCGCACCACCGGCCCGGTCGCACCGTCCCTGCGCGCGGCGTCCGGCCAGACTCCGACATGGTCGGACTCCAGGGCCAGCAGGACCCGGTCGCGCATGTCCAGCGTCTCGATGAAGTCGCGCGGGATCTGCAGCCGCCCGGCGCGGTCGAGCACCGCGTACTCCTGGGCCACGTCGGCCTCCTGTCCGTGCTCGTCGGTCGCGGTGTGGCGGAGCACCTCGGTGCTGATCCGGCCGTCCCTTATCGCTATCGTCCTGCGGACCTGCTCGGACACCTGCTGGTCGTGGGTGACCACCAGGATCGTCACGCCGAGGTCAGTGTTGGCGGTCCGCAGCGCCGCGAACACCTCCTCGCCGGTCGCGGTGTCGAGTTCCCCGGTGGGCTCGTCGGCGAGCAGCACCGCCGGCTCGTTGGCCAGCGCCACGCCGATCGCCACGCGCTGCTGCTCCCCGCCGGACATCTGGGCCGGCATCCGGTCCTGGCAGTAGCCGACGCCCAGCGCGCCGAGCAGTTCGGTGGTGCGGCGCTGCCTGGTCCGCCGGCCCTTGGCGGCCAGGCGCATCGGCAGCGCCACGTTCTCCGCCGCCGTCAGGTGCGAGAACAGGTTCCGGCTGGTCTGCTGCCAGAGGAAGCCCACGGTCTGGCGGCGGTAGGCCAGGCGCTCCCGCGAGCCCATGCCCAGCAGGTCGTGCCCGGCCACCCGGGCCCGGCCCGCGGTGGGCGTGTCCAGGCCCGCCAGGATGTTGAGCAGCGTGGACTTGCCGCTGCCCGACGCGCCGACGAGCGCGGTCAGCTCACCGGGCTCGATCAGCAGGTCAAGCCCCTGCAGAGCCTGGACCTCGATGCCGGCCGTGGAGTAGATCCTGACCAGGCTGTCGCAGGCGATGACCGCGTCGTCCCCGAAGCTGGCGCGCGTGGCCCCAGCGGCCTGCTGGCCACTGGTGAGCTGTTCGATGGAGGTCTGCTCCACGCTCATAACCGCCTCACCTGCCCTCATCCAGTCGTAGCACGCCGGTCCTGGTGCGCCTGCGGGTCAGTGCGCTCTGCGCGGCGGCGATCGCCGATACCAGGATGACCGCACCGGCCGCGGGGACGACCAGTGCCAGCACGTCCGGCCGTACCGGCACCGCCGCACCCGAGCCGGTGAACGCCGACAGGTTGAGCGCGGGCGCGAGGATCGGGCCGAGCGCGACGCCGGCCAGTTCCGCGCCCACCACCGCGATCAGCGCAAGCGGCAGCGCGTCGAGCATGGCCAGCCGCCGGGCCTGCTGGCGGGTCATGCCCAGCGCCGCCAGCCAGGCCGCCACCCGGGTCCGGTCCCGGCCAGACAGCAGCAGCCCGAGCAGGATGGCCGCGATGCTGACCGCCACCGCCGCCGCCACGCACAGATCGAACGCGATATCGGCGCTGCGCACCAGCGGAGACCCGGTTTCCGCGGCGAGCGCGGTCTGCCGCAGCGCCACCTCGCTGTCGGGCAGCGTGCGCCGTAGCGCCCTGGTGAGATCGCCGGAGTTGAGCCGGGGCCCGGTGACAAGTTCGATGTTCGGCGCGGCGCCGGCCTTGAGCCTGGGCACCACCCACGACGGCAGGATCACGAACGGGCCGCCGCCGGTCAGCGCGGGGGTGGCCGTGGTGGTGCCGGCCAGCCGCAGCGTCAGCAGGCTGCCCGCGAAGCCAAGCTGGCGGTTGCCCGCCCGGATCGCCGCCGCGATCTTCGGGGTCGCGATCACGGGCACCGCCGCCCCCCGGGGGCCAGGTCTGGCCAGCAGGTGCCCGGGGAAGGCAGGGAACGGGGTCGCCGCGACCAGGGCCGCGTACCGCGCCGGGTTCACCACCAGCACCCCGGTGCTGATCGCGTTGGCGGACCCGACCAGCAGGTTGGCGGCCAGCGGGTCGCCGGGGGCGACCGCGTAAACCGCCTCGCTGTGCGTGACGCCGGGGACCGCCGCAATCGCGCGCTGTGCCGCCGGAAAGACGACCTGCTGGGATCCCTTGGTGCGGATCACCGCGTCGGCGCCGGTCTGCTGCCAGGACGCCGCCACCTGGCCGCGGCTGACCGACGCCCGCAGCGTGCCGCCGAGCGCGACCACCGCCAGGGCGACCACCAGCGCCAGGGCGGGCAGCAGCGCGGCGGGACGGCCACGCGCGGCCGCGGTGATGCCGAGGAAGCCGACGGGGGACCGGCGTGGCGCGGTCAGCCGTGCCAGCCCGCGCAGCGGCAGCGGGTAGACGCGCGCTGCGATGAGCCCCGCCGCCACGGCCACAAGCACCGGCGCGGAGCTGACGTAGGGGTCGGGGCCGGACGCCGTGGCCGCGCCGCGCAGCCGCAGCGCGGCGACCGCCCCGATGATCGCGATCAGCACCGTGGCCTCGGCGACCAGCCGGCGCACCGAGCGGCGCGGGATGGCCAGGTCGCCGCGGCCGGCCTTGGCCACCGGACGGGATCCCCGGTGCCGCCAGGCGGCAATGGCCGCCGGCGCGGCGAGCGCGGTCACCGCGACGGCGGCCACAAGCAGGACAGCAGTGCTCCCGGCGCCGGGGGTGACGGCCAGGCCGGCCGCGATGCCTGCCACCAGGGCCGGGCCGGCGGCCACGGCGGTGCGCCCAAGCACCCGCAGCGTCACCTGCTGCATGCTGCCGCCCCGGGCGAGGATCAGCGAGATCTCCTCCTCGTAGGCGTCGGTCACGACCAGGGCGCAGGTGACCAGGAGGATGAGCGCGACGGCGAACAGCCCGTACTCCAGCAGCGCGTCGATGGCGTCCACCGCGCCCTGCTCGGCCGTGAAGCTCTGCAGGGTGTCCAGCCCGGCGGGGAACAATGCCGGCGCCTCGGCCAGCGGCGCGTGCGAGACCTGCTCGGCCTGTGGCCCGGCGTTGCTGCCCGCGGTCGCCGTGAGCGCGTTCATCACGGCCGGCACCTGGGCCACGGTGAGGTGGCTGACGTCCAGTGGGATGCCCCACTGGACCTGAATGGTCTGCAGCGGGAAGGCCACCGGCAGGGCGCTCAGCTCGGACCCGCCGAGCAGCGCACCGCCCAGCCACGACAGCCCCTCGATCGAGGGCTGGGCGATCGTTCCGGCGGACCCCCAGAAGGCCGAACCCAGGTGGGCCGGCCTGACGATCCCTGTCACCTTCAGCACCACGGCAGGGGCCTGCCCGTTGGCGGGCGCCGCCAGCTTGACGATGGACCCTGGGCGCAGTCCGAACCTGGCCGCGGTTGCCGTGGTCACGGCGACCGCCAGGGTGACCTCGGGGTGGTTACTACGCCCCGCGGTGAGGGTGGCGTTGCCCGGGTAGGACCCGGCGACCAGCCGGCCGTTGGCCGCCAGCGCGCTGCGGTAGCCAAGCTCGATCTGTGGCGGCTCGCCCAGGACGGCGCGGGGCGCGGGGTTCGTGACCCCATACAACTGCGTGGTGAGCCCGGACCAGGCGGGGGTGCCCGGCTCCGGCTTCAGCGGCGCGACCAGGAAGGAGCTGAGGACATGGCCGGCCATCCGCATCTCCTGCGCGGAGAGCAGGTCGGTGGGCGTGGTGCCGGTCATGTCCCAGTCCGCGTTCGCGTACAGGCCGACCCCGGTGGCGGAGCTGGCGGCCAGGGTCTTGTGCAGTGCGGTGTCCTGCAGTGCGGCGGACTCGCGCGGGCCGGCCGTGGCCAGGAACGCGGCCAGGGCGGCGACGACGGCCAGCGCCACCGCTGGCCCACGGCCGGCCGGACCGGTCAGCAACCTGCCCAGCCGCCTCAGCCGCCTCATGCCGGGGCCCGTCTGGTCATGTCGAGGCCTCCGCGCGGGTGTGCGCGCTCACCCGGGCCCGCGGGCCACCGCTCGCACCGGCGATGAGCACCGGCACCACGGCTATGATCACCGCGACCGCCACGGGCACGGCCACCGGCACCTGGATCAGCGCGGGCGGCTGCGGGTGCCGCCCGGTGCCGGTGATCGTCACCGCCGGGATCACCAGCCTGGCCAGCAGGAGGCCAAGCAGCAGCCCGGCCACGGCGGCGGGGATGGCCACCAGGGCCTGCTCCAGGCAGAGCAGCCTGGTGAGCTGGCGCCTGGTGGCGCCGAGGGAGGCGAGCAGTGCCATGTCATGGGCCCGTTCCCTGGCGGTCGCCGCGGCAACAAGGAACCCGCCCGCGGCGAGGATCACCGCCGCGGCGGCAATCGCCAGCATCGCAAGCTGCGGCGCGGCCCCGAGCGGGTTGGCGAGCAGGGCACCGGCCATGGCGGCCCGGCTGGTGACCGTGGTGCCCTGCGGCAGGGCGGGCAGCCTGACCGGCCCGTTGCCGCGCAGCCACCACTCGGTGACGCCCGCGGGCCCGGTACCTGTGGCATCAAGCGCCTGCTGCAGCAGCCCCTGGTCCACGATCACCCCGCCGCTCGGGCCGGTCAGCGTGGGGAAGCCGGACACGATGCCGACCACCCGCACGGTCACGGTCGCGCCCTGGAAGATGACGGGGAACGTCTGCCCGAGGTGGGTCCCCGTGGCGCTGGCGAAGTTGCGGGTCACGGCGGCCGGGACCACAGCCGACGGAACGGCGTAGGTCATCGTCACGATGGTGGGTATCGAGCCCGGTGGCCCGCACGGGTGCCGGTTGGGGAACTGGCCGCAGGAATGGATCGGCGGGCCGTAGCCGGAGCCGGTGGTGAAATCCAGGGTGAGGCCCGCATGGCCGATGAAGGCCGGGGTCACCACGGGCTGCTTGCTCAGCAAGCCGAGCTGGCCGGGCGGGCTCGCGCTGCCGAACGACTTGTACCTGTCCCCCTGCGGGCCGAGGCTGGCGGGCGGGCCTGCGGGCCCGGTGCGCGGCGCGGCGCGGAGGCCGGAGACCACCAACTGGGCCGGCCCGTCGTGTTGCCTGGGCATCAGGTACTGCAGGCTGAAACCGGTGATCCGCAGCGGGTACGCCATACCCGGCCTGGGCGCCACCGGCACCGTGAGCGTGTGCGGCCGGCCGTCCGCCGGCAGCGGGCCCGCCTGGACCTGGTAGCTGATGCCGTACCCGTCGGCCATCGTGACCGAGAGGTACGGCTTGCCCACCGCCCCGGACAGCCGGGCGGTGATCAGCAGCCGGGCGGGCCTGCCCGCCAGCGGCGCCCCGGCCAGCGCCGTTCCCGGGGCGAGCCGCCGCAGCAGCGCCGCGGGCGACCCTTGCGCCAGGTCCGGCCGGATCGCCGCGACCCCGGTCGCCTGCCGCGCGTCCAGGGCGAGCAGTTGCGCGGTGCCCGAGTTCGGCAGGCCGATCGTGGACCGGATGACCGGGGTGGCCCCGGTCACGCCGTGCGCCCCGGTGAGCGTGGTGACCCGGTCGGCCGGCAGCGGCGCGGCGGGCGGCAGGTTCACCCGCAGGTCGGCGCCGGTGGCGAAGCTGGCCTGGTCCTGGACGGAGCGCTGCCAGGTGCTCCATTCCCCGATCGCGATCACGCTGGTCGCGACCGCGAGCACGGCGAGCAGCACCGGACCCGCCTGGCGCACCGGGCGGCGGCTGATCTGCCAGGCCGCGACCGCGGCGGTCAGGTCCCGGCCGCGGACGGCGGCCCGGTCGCCGATCCGCGCCACGGCGGGCAGCAGCCGCAGCATCAGTACCGCGGCGGCGGCCAGCCCGAGCACCGGCGCGGTCACCAGGATGGGATCGACGCCGATGGAACCGTCCACGCCGACCGTGACCGGCGCCTGGTAGTGCGCGAGCTGCCAGCCGGCCAGCACCGCCAGGGCGAGCAGGGCCAGGTCCAGGCCGGATCGTGCGGCCACGGCGACCGCGCGGCGCCTGCCACGCTCTGCTAGCCACGACCCCGCCGCCCCGCCCAAAGCCTGGGCCTTGACCGGCGACTGGGCCGCGTTCACCCAGCTCCGCATGATGACCAGGGCGCAGGCCGCGGCCGCGGCCAGGGCGGCCAGCCAGGCCGCGGCGGGGAACGTTACGGGGATCCGAATCGCACTATGCGCCAGGGGGCCGCGCCGTGCCAGTGCCGGGAGCGCCAGGCCGCCGAGGATCGGGGCCAGCAGCGCGGCCGGGGCGACAAGCAGCAGGGCTTCGGCCGCCCCGGTACGGAACAACTGCCGCCGGGACGCACCGCGGGCGCGCAGCAGCGCCGCCTCGGCCTCGCGCTGGCTGCTCAGCAGCGAGACGGCCAGGGCGAGGGTGGCTCCCGCGATCACCAGCAGGATGAGAATGCCGACCGCGAGCTGGGACCTGGCCACCACCACGGCCTGTTCCAGGCCGGCCAGCAGGGCCGGCAGCCCGGTCGTCACCACGACGTTGCGCAGCCGGGCGGAGCTGCCAAGCCCGTTCAGGTCCGGGCCCAGCGAGGTGGCCAGCGCGGTCAGGCTGCCGGTTCCGATCCGGCCGGTGTCCAGGCCCACCGCCCAGGACGCGGAACTGACCGGGATACCGCGTGCGGTCATGCCCGCCTGGCTGGCCACCAGCGAGGGGTAGATGGTGAACCCGCCGACCGTCCGGGGGAGCGCGGAGCCCGCCGGGTCCAGGGCCCAGAACGCACCGGCCCCGGGCGACCGGCGGAAGATCCCGGTGACCCGCACGGCGATCGGGTGACCCGTGGCGGCCACCAGGAGTGCCAGCGTGCTGCCGGGGCGCAGCCGCAGCCGGGCGGCCGTTGCCGCGGGGACCGCGACCGGCAGGGCCGTGCCCGCGCCGCCGCGCGCTGCCCGCGGCGGCCAGGTGCCGGCCACCAGTGCCGCGCGGCGGGCCGGATCCGGCAGCGAGATGATGTGGGTCTGCGCGTGCTGGCCGGCCACGGCAGCGGGGATGTTCAGGTAGTCGGTGCCAAGCGAGCCGGCGATGTTGAGCGGGCCGCCGGGCAGCGCGCGGTGCAGCACGGCGGCCACCCGCGTGGAGTCCTGGGCGGCGGCGGCCGCGGAACCCGCCGACGAGGTGACCAGGATGCTGGTGGCCGGGCTGCTGGCCAGGGTGACCCGCACGGCATAGCTGGTCACGATGGCCGCGAAAGAGACAAGCCCGGAAAGCAGCGTGGCCGCCAGCATGGCGGTGAGCATGACCGCGGTGAGCGCAAGCCGGTGCGGTACCAGGCTGCGGACGGCGGCGGGCCCACGTCGCACGCCAGTGTCACCTCCACAGTGCTGGCCCCGGGGGAGCGACCCCCCGGGAACCCCCCGGTGGCCGCAGGCCCCGTTCCTTCGTCACTGGGCCTGGGCCTATCCAGGTTGCGGCGTGCCCACCGCTGCCGAATCACGGCATACGGGACTGCCGGATCACCGCCTGCCGTTTTCTCAGGTTCGCATGGGCAGCCGGGATCGATCCACCTCGGCGGCGGGGCGGTGACCCCTTTGTGCCCGTAACCGTTGCCGGCCCGTGATGGCCCTAGACTCACCTGACGTGACCGAAGACCAGCGAACCCAGCTTCCGCCGCAATACGCGCCGGCCGAGGTGGAGGCGCGGCGCTACGACGAGTGGGTCGCCAAGGGCCTGTTCGCCGCGGACGCGGGCGCCCCGGGGCCGGCGTACTGCATCGTGATCCCGCCACCGAACGTGACCGGCTCCCTGCACATGGGCCATGCGCTCGATCACACGTTCATGGATGCGCTGATCCGGCGGCGGCGGATGCAGGGCTACGTCACGCTGTGGCTGCCCGGCATGGACCACGCGGGTATCGCCACTCAGAACGTGGTCGAGCGGGAACTGGCCAAGGACGGCCTGTCCCGGCATGACCTGGGCCGCGAGGCGTTCGTGGCGCGGGTGTGGCAGTGGAAGGCCTCCTCCGGCGGGAAGATCCTCGGCCAGATGCGCAGGCTCGGCGACAGCGTGGACTGGTCCCGTGAGCGCTTCACCATGGACGAGGGCTTGTCCCGCGCCGTGCAGACGATCTTCAAGCGGCTCTACGACGACGGCCTCATCTACCGGGCCGAGCGGATCATCAACTGGTGCCCGCGCTGCCTGACCGCGCTGTCCGACATCGAGGTGGACCACACCGACACCGACGGCGAACTGGTCTCGATCCGCTACGGGGACGGGCCGGACGAGGTCGTGGTCGCCACCACCAGGGCCGAGACCATGCTCGGCGACACCGCCGTCGCGGTCCACCCGGACGACCAGCGGTACGCCCACCTGGTCGGCCGGGACATCGAACTGCCGCTGTCGGGCCGGCGCATCCCGGTGATCGCCGATCCGCACGTGGACCCGGAGTTCGGCACCGGCGCGGTCAAGGTCACCCCGGCACACGACCCGGACGACTTCGAGATCGGCCGCCGCCACGGCCTGCCCAGCCGCACCGTCATGGACGAGCGAGGGGTCATCACCGCGCCGGGCCCGTTCCAGGGCCTGGACCGGTTCGAGGCGCGGCCCGCCGTCCTCGCCGCGCTGCGCGAAGAAGGCCGGGTCATCGCCGAGGTGCGGCCCTACGTGCACGCGGTGGGGCACTGCAGCCGGTGCGGCACGATCGTGGAGCCGCGGCTGTCCCTGCAGTGGTTTGTGAAGGTCGAGCCGCTCGCCAAGGCGGCCGGGGACGCGGTCAGGGACGGCCGGGTGCGCATCCACCCGGGTGACATGGCCGCCCGCTACTTCGACTGGGTCGACGACATGCACGACTGGTGCATCAGCCGCCAACTGTGGTGGGGCCACCGCATCCCGGTCTGGTACTCCGCTGACGGCCAGGTCCGCTGTGTGGGGCCCGGCGAGGAGCCACCGGGGGACGGCTGGCAGCAGGACCCCGACGTGCTCGACACCTGGTTCTCCTCGGCGCTGTGGCCGTTCTCCACGCTCGGCTGGCCGGACGACACCGCGGACCTGCGCCGGTTCTACCCGACCAGCGTGCTGGTCACCGGCTACGACATCCTGTTCTTCTGGGTCGCCCGGATGATGATGTTCGGCCTGTACGCGATGAAGGACGCCGACCCGGCGCAGGCGGTGCCGTTCCGCGTGGTGGCGCTGCACGGCCTGGTCCGCGACGCCTACGGCAGGAAGATGTCCAAGTCGCGGGGGAACACCGTGGACCCGCTGGACTGGATCGACCGGTTCGGTGCCGACGCGACCAGGTTCACCCTGGCCCGCGGGGCCAGCCCCGGCGGCGACGTCGCGGTGAGCGAGGAATGGGTCACCGGCGCCAGGAACTTCTGCAACAAGCTCTGGAACGCCACCCGGTTCGCGCTGCTCAACGGTGCCACGGTGCCTGCCGCACTGCCTGCGGGGGACAGCCTGACCGTCGCCGACCGGTGGATTCTGTCCCGGCTGGCCGCGGTGACCGCCGAGGTCGACGCGCTGTTCGAGGACTACCAGTTCGGCAAGCTCTGCGAGGCGCTCTACCACTTCGCCTGGGACGAGGTGTGCGACTGGTACCTGGAACTGGCCAAGGCGGCGCTGCCAGGTCAGGGCGGCCAGACCACCCGTGAGGTGCTCGGGTACGTGCTCGAGGCGCTGCTGCGACTGCTCCACCCGGTCATCCCGTTCGTCACCGAGGAACTGTGGCAGGCGCTGACCGGCGGCGACACGGTCATGACCGCGCCGTGGCCGGGCCAGCGGCCCGGCGCCGCGGCTGACGCGGGCCGCCGCGACCCGGCGGCGGAGGCCGAGATCGCCTCGGTGATGCGGCTGGTGACCGAGGTCCGCCGGTTCCGCTCGGACCAGGGGCTGCGCCCGGGGCAGCAGGTCCCCGCGGCGCTCACCGGGCTGGCCGGCGGCGCCCTGGCCGGCCACGAGGGGAGCATCCGGGCGCTGCTGCGGCTCAGCGCGCCCGGCGCGGAGTTCCGCCCCACGACCTCCGTGGTGGCCGAGAACGTGACGGTGGAACTGGACACCGCGGGCGTGATCGACGTCGCCGCCGAGCGCCGCCGGATGGAGAAGGACCTCGCCGCCGCGCGCGCCGAGGCCGAGCAGGCACAGCGCAAGCTTGCCAACGAATCGTTCCTGGCCAGGGCCCCCGCCGAGGTGGTGGCGAAGACCCGGGACCGGCTGGACGCCGCCCATGCCGACATCGGCCGGCTCACCGGCCGCCTGGCGGCCCTGCCACGGGACGACGCTTGAGCGGAGACTTGCGGCGCGTCGAGCGGGAGATCTACGCCCGCCGCGGCGAGCACGCGATCGTGCCGACGCTGGACCGGATCGCCGCGCTGGCCGCGCTGCTCGGCGATCCCCAGCGGGCGTACCCGGTGATCCACATCACCGGCACCAACGGCAAGACCTCCACGGCGCGGATGACCGAGACCCTGCTGCGGGCCCGTGGCCTGCGCACCGGCCTGTACACCAGCCCGCACCTGTCCTCGATGCGGGAGCGGATCTGCATCGACGGGGACCCCCTGTCCGAGGAGGACTTCGTCGCCGCCTACGAGGACCTCGCGCCGTACGCGGCAATGGTCGACGGGCAGCAGGCCGTGCAACTGTCCTTCTTCGAGATGCTCACCGCGATGGCGTTCGCCGCGTTCGCGGACGCACCGGTCGATGTCGCGGTGATCGAGGTGGGCCTCGGCGGCACCTGGGACGCCACCAACATCGCCGACGGCACGGTCGCGGTGGTCACCCCGGTCGCCATCGACCACACCGCCTACCTCGGCGACACCGTCGGGGCGATCGCCACCGAGAAGGCGGGCATCATCAAGCCGGGCGCGGTGGCCGTGCTGGCCCGGCAGAGCGAGGCGGCGGCCGCGGCGCTGGAGCGGCGCGCCGCGGAGATGGCCGTGCCGGTGCTCACCGAGGGCGTGGACTTCGCCGTCACCGGCCGCGACCTGGCCGTCGGCGGCCAGCGGCTCGCGCTGTCCGGCCTGAGGGGCAGCTACCAAGACCTGCTGCTGCCGCTGTTCGGCGCGTACCAGGCGCAGAACGCCGTCTGCGCCCTGGCCGCGGTGGAGGCCTTCTCGGGGACCGGGCCGCTGGATGAGGAACTGGTCAGCCAGGCGTTCGCGGCGGTGACCGCACCGGGGCGGCTGGAGGTGGTGCGGCGCAGCCCTGTGGTGATCGTGGACTCCGCGCACAACCCGGCGGGCATGGCCGCCAGCATGGCGGCGGTGACCGAGGCGTTCGGCTTCGAAACCCTGGTTGCCGTGCTCGCGGTCAGCGCGGACAAGGACGTGCCCGGCATGCTGGCGGAACTGGAGCCGGCCGTCTCCAGCCTGGTGGTGACCAGGAACTCCGCAGCCCGGTCCATGGACCCCGGCGAACTGGAGCGCCTCGCGGCGCAGGTGTTCGGCCCGGACCGGGTGTTCGCCGCGCCGCGGCTCGATGACGCCATCGACACGGCCACCGCGCTGGCCGACGAGGCCGCCGACGGCGCGGGCCGGGCCGGCGCCGGGATCCTGATCACCGGGTCGACGACCACGGCGGGCGAGGCGCGGCTGCTGCTCGGTGCCGCGGGCGCGGGCCAGCCGGCCGGGGGAGGGCCGGGCGGGGAGACCGCGCGATGAGGCGCCTGTGCGCGACCGTGCTGATCTTCGAGGTGGTGGTGATCGGGCTGGCCATCCCGGTCGCCATCACCATCGGCCACGCCAGGCCGGCCCAGGCGGGCGTGGTCGGCGGCGTGCTGGCCGTGGCCGCGCTGGTGATCGCCGGGCTGGTGGGCCGGCCCGGGCAGGGCTGGGCGCTGGTCGGCGGGACCGTGCTGCAGGTGGCCGTGATCGCCACCGGGATCGTGGTCCCCGCGATGTACGGGCTCGGCGCCATATTTGGCGCGCTCTGGCTGACCGCCATCTGGCTCGGCCGCCGCTACCAGGTACCGTAACCCGCCCAGCCGCCCATCTCCCATCGTGATCATGGTGATTTGGCTGCTCCAGCGACCAAAACACCATGATCATCAGCTGGGGACACGGGATGCCGGGGGATGGGCCGGGACGGGACGGATGGTTTGCCGGTATATGAGCGCATCTGTGCTGGCTACCGGCGCTGCGGCGGGAGTTTTGGGACGGTCTTGACCGGGTGGAAGGCGGCCCGTGGGGCGCCGGCGCCGGTAAGATTGGCGCGGTAAGCCGATGCTTGTCATTCCCCGCTTCGTGTGCTGCCCTCGCACGTCAAAAGCCCCCCAATGAGGAGGAAGTACGTTGTCTGAACGCACCCTGGTCCTGATAAAGCCAGACGGAGTGCGCCGCGGCCTGACCGGAGAGGTCCTCGCCAGGATCGAGCGCAAGGGGCTGCGTATCGTGGCCATGGACCTGCGGATCGTCGGCAAGGATCTGGCCGAGACCCACTACGCGGAGCACGTGGCGAAGCCGTTCTACGGCTCGCTGGTGGAATTCATCACCTCCGGCCCGCTGGTCGCCCTGGTGGCCGAGGGGCCGCGGGCGATCGAGGCGTTCCGCGCACTGGCCGGCGCGACCGATCCGGTGAAGGCGGCACCGGGCACCATCCGCGGCGACTTCGCGTTGGAAGTACAGGACAACATTGTGCACGGATCGGATTCGCCTGACTCGGCCGAGCGGGAGATCAAGATCTTCTTCCCGGACGTTGTTTAGGCCGCCCGGCCCTGGTCGATGAACCACTCGTAGGCCGCGCCGTGAAGGGCCACCAGGCGCGGGGCAAAATCACAGCTCACCCGGCATCATCCTGGTTGGGAAGGTCTCGTTCCACATGAGCAACGCGCTGGCGTTTCTGGGCCGTGACATGGCGGTCGACCTCGGTACCGCGAACACCCTGGTCTACGTGCGGGGGCGCGGGATCGTGCTCAACGAACCGTCCGTGGTTGCCCTGAACACGAACAACGGCCAGATCGTCGCGGTGGGCGTGGAAGCCAAACGGATGATCGGCCGGACGCCGGGCAACATCGTGGCCGTCCGGCCGCTGAAGGACGGCGTCATCGCCGACTTCGACGTGACCGAGCGGATGCTGCGCTATTTCATCCAGAAGGTGCACAAGCGCAGCCACCTGGCCAAGCCCAGGGTCGTGGTCGCGGTGCCCAGCGGCATCACCGGGGTGGAGCAGAGCGCGGTGAAGGAAGCAGGTCATCAGGCTGGTGCCCGGCGGGTGTACATCATCGAGGAGCCGATGGCCGCGGCCATCGGAGCCGGGCTCCCGGTGAACGAGCCGACCGGCAACATGGTGGTGGACATCGGCGGCGGCACCACCGAGGTGGCGGTCATCTCCCTCGGCGGAATCGTGACCTCGCAGTCCATCCGGATCGGCGGCGACGAGATGGACCAGGCCATCATCACCTTCGGCAAGAAGGAGTACTCCCTGATGCTCGGGGAGCGCACCGCCGAGGAGATCAAGATGGCGCTCGGTTCCGCGTATCCGTCCGCCGACGAGCCGAACGCCGAGATCCGGGGCAGGGACCTGGTCAGCGGCCTGCCCAAGACCATCGTGATCTCCGCCGAGGAGATCCGCCGCGCCATCGAGGAGCCGGTGGCGCTCATCGTGGACGCGGTGAAGACCACCCTGGACAAGTGCCCGCCCGAACTGGCCGGCGACGTGATGGACCGTGGCATCGCGCTCACCGGCGGCGGTGCGCTCCTGCGCGGGCTCGACGAGCGCCTGCGCGAGGAGACGGGCATGCCCATTCACCTCGCCGACAACCCGCTCGATTCCGTGGTGCTCGGCACCGGCAAGTGCGTGGAGGACTTCGACACGCTCCGCCAGGTCCTGGTGCCAGAGTCGCAGGCGCTGACCCCGCAGCCCGCGCGGGCAGCCGCGGGAAACGCGAGCGGCATGAACGAGGAGAACCGGTGCACGACACTCGGCGGACCCGCCTGGTTCTCGCTGCGCTCCTCATCGCCGCCCTGGCACTGATCACGGTCGACGCGCGTAACTCCGGCGCCGGGCCGGTTCGTGGCCTGCGCTCCTTCGGCGGCCTGCTCTTCGGGTCCGCGGAGAGCGTGGCCAGCGGCGTGACCCAGCCGATGGCGGCCTTCCTTGACAACCTCGGCTCCGCGGCGCACTCCCGGGCCACCATCAGCGCGCTGCAGCGCGAGGTGGTCCAGCTTCGCGGCGAGCTGAGCCAGGCACGGCTCAGCAAGGCCGACGAGGCCCAGTTGCAGAAGCTGCTGCAGCTCGCCGGGCGCGGCCGGTACCGGATCGTGGCGGCGAACGTGGTCGCGGCGGGCCCGGCGTACGAGAACACGGTCACGATCGACGCTGGCAGCGCGGACGGCCTCAAGCCGGATGAGACCGTGCTGAACGGCGCGGGCCTGGTGGGCACGGTGACCTCGGTGAGCGGGCACACCGCCACCGTGCTGCTCGACACCGATGCGGCGGCCACGGTCGGGGTGCGGATCGCCGGGACGGGGGAGATCGGGGCGGTGACCGGTCTTGGGCACAGCCAGGCAGGCCCGGCAGCGCTCCGGCTGCAGGTGTTCGACGCCAACGCCGTGCTGGCCCAGGGGCAGCAACTGGTCACGTTCGGGTCGGTCGGCGGCCGGCCGTACGTGCCGGGGGTGCCGGTCGGCGTGATCACCCGGGTGGTGGCCAGCGCCAGCGCGCTGACGAAGATCGCTTATGTCCGGCCGTTCGCCGACGACGGCGCCCTGGGCGTCGTCGGCGTGGTGATCGTGCCGCCGCGGCACAACCCGCGGGACTCCGTGCTCCCGACCAGGCCGCCGAGCCCGGCCCCAGCCCGGCCCGGCACCGGCGCTTCGCCGGGCCCGTCCGCTACCCCGGCGGCCGGCGCGACCCCGGGTACCGGCGGCGGCGGGGCGGGGGGCTAGCATGCGCCGCGTCCTGCTCGCCACCGCAGCCATCCTGGCCGCGGTGCTGATCCAGGTGACGGTGCTGGACAACGTGCCGTTCCCCGGCGGTTCCGGGCCCAACCTGGTCCTGGTGGCCGTGGTGGCGATGGCGCTGGCCGCCGGCCCGCGCGACGGGGCGATCATCGGGTTCGCCGCCGGGCTCGCTCTCGACATCGCCCCGCCGGCCAGCGGTCTTCTCGGGCAGAGCGCGCTGGTGTTCTGCCTGGTCGGCTACGGGTGCGGGCGGCTGCGCCTGGCGCTTGAGCGGTCCGCCTGGCTGCCGCTGGCCGGTGTGGCGCTGGGCGCGGCGGCCGGTGAGGTGCTGTACGCGCTGACCGGGCTGATCTTCGGCGATCCCGACATCACCTGGCAGGCGGTGCGCCAGGTGCTCCCCGCGGCGGTGACCTACGACCTGCTGATCAGCCCGTTCGTGCTGTACGCGGTGGTGCTGGCCGGCGGGTACGCGCGGTGGGGGACCGACAGCGCCCCGGCGGGCCTGCTCAGCGGCCGGGAACTGGCCGCGGCGGGCGCGGGCCTGCTCGCGGGCGGGGCCGGTGGCGCGGTGCGCGACACCGGGGCTGGGCCGGTCCCCGCGGCTGCGGGCCGCCGCCGGGCACCGCACCGACGGCTGGATCGGCGGCAGCCGGGATCAGCCAGGCAAGCGGGCCGGCGCGTGGGTGGACCGGCCCCGCCCGCTGCGGCTGCGGCTGCGCGGCGGCACGGCCGGGTCCGCCGCGGCGCGCCAGCCGGGCAACGGCAAGCTGGCCCGGCCGCTGGCCACGGTCAACCTGCGGCTTGGCACCCCGCGGCGGCGCGACGGGGCCGTCGTGGCCAGGCGGTACCTGGCCGGGGCCGCGCCGGGCACCGCGTTCGACGAGCCGGCGCCCGGAACGCGGAGCGGCCGGTCCGCGCGCCTGCGCGCCGGCGCGCTGTCCGGCGGCCCGTCGGCCCTCGGCCAGGCACCTGGCCGCAAGCAGCGGCAGCCCCGGCTCAAGCTGGGCAGCAAGCGCCGCAGGGACACCACCGACGGCGGCAGGTTCGGCATCTCGATCTGGCCGGGCGGCCCGGCCCGGCGACGGCGGATGGGCCGTGGCTCGTTCGCGAGCGGCTCCATCGCGCGCACGGGGGGCACCGCGGGGCGTTCGGCGGCCGCCCCCAGGTTCCGGGCCCGCAGCCGCAAGCCGGCCGCGGCACTGCGCACCGCGGCCCCGCGGTTCCGGCGCCCCGGCGCACGGTGGAAGCGGGCCGGGCGCACGCTCGGTTCCCGTGGAGCCAGCCCGAGGCTGCGGGCACCCAGGTGGCGGCGAAAGTTCTCCAGGCTCGGCAAGGGGGGATTGCGATGATTCCGGCGGCACGCCGGCGTCTGGTCGTGTTGTACGCCGTGGTGGCCGTGCTGCTGCTCTCGCTCGGCGGGAGGCTGTGGTACCTGCAGGTGATGACCGTCGGGAGCTATGCGAGCGCGGCCACCCAGGACCAGGTCAGAACGGTGATCGTGCCCCCGGTGCGCGGCCAGATCCTGGACGACACCGGCCAGCCGCTGGTGAACAACCACACCTCCCTGGTCGTCTCGGTGAACCGGGCGCTGGTCTCGCAGCAGTCAGGCGGCGGCATCGGCGAGCTGGCCCGGCTGGCGCACCTGCTCGGCATGAAGCTCGCCCTGCTGCAGCAGAAGATCCGGCTGTGTACCGCCGGGGTCTCCCAGCCGTGCTGGCAGGGCTCCCCGTACCAGCCAATCCCGGTGGCGCAGCAGGTGCCCGCCGCGGTGGCCCTGCAGATCATGGAGAACCAGGCCGACTATCCCGGGGTGACCGCCCAGGCCCAGCCGGTCACCCATTACGTGCAGCCGTACGCCACCGCCGCGGCGCAGATGCTCGGCTACCTGCAGCCGATCACCCCGCAGGAGGTGGCGCAGCGGCACCTGCCGGTAACCGGCTTTTCCGGCGTCGACCTGGTCGGCCAGGCCGGCCTTGAGGAACAGTACGACCGGCAGCTTCGCGGTACCCCGGGTGCGCAGACGCTGACGGTCAACGCGGCAGGCACGGTCACCGGGATCCGCAAGCAGGCCAGCCCGAAGGCCGGCAACACCCTGGTGACCAGCCTCAACGCCCAGCTCCAGGTAGACACCTACAACGACCTGGTGAATGCCCTCCACAGCGCGCAGGCAGAGGGGAACACCGGCGCCACCAGCGGCGCCGCGGTGGTGATGACGACCACCGGCCGGGTACTTGCCATGGCCAGCTACCCCACCTACGACCCCAGTATCTGGAACGGCGGCATCTCCAAGCGGGAGTTCAAGGGCCTGTTCGGCACCGCCCACGGTGAGCCGATCCTCAACCGCGCCACCCAGGGCGAGTACGGCCCCGGCTCCACGTTCAAGGTCACCTCGGCCTCGGCCGCGGTCGCGGACGGAATGTCTGCCGCGGGCCCCTACGCCTGCCCCGGTTCGGTGACGATCGCGGGCCACACATTCAACAACTGGACCACCGCCAACCTTGGTCCGATGTCGTTGCACACGGCCCTGGTCTGGTCGTGCGACACCGTGTTCTACCAGATCGCCTACCAGATGTACCTGCACGACAAGTACCGCGCGAACTTCCAGGTCAACCCGCACGCGCCGGTGCAGAAGATGCAAAAGATGGAGCTGAAGCTTCGGCTTCGGCCGCAACCCCGGCGTCGACCTGCCGGAACAGTCGGCCGGCACGATTCCCACCCGGCAGTGGCTGTACAACTACTGGAAGCAGTACAAGAACTACTGGTGCAAGCACGGCAACGCCAACGGCAGCTACGTCCAGCAGATCGCCTATGACGACTGCCGGACCGGGTACCAGTGGACCCCTGGCCAGGCCGCGATCGCGGCTATCGGCCAGGGCTACGTGAGCGTCACGCCGCTGCAACTGGCCCGGGCCTACGCCGCGATCGCCAACGGCGGCACGCTGTACAGCCCGCGGGTCGGCGAGGCGCTGATTTCGCCGACCGGCAAGGTCGTCCAGCGGATCAAGCCTCCGGTGGTGGGGCACCTCCGGTTGCCGCATTGGTGGCTCAGCTACCTTACGAACGCGCTGGAGGGCGTCGTCACGGGCGGCACGGCCGCGGGTGCCTTCCACGGCTTCCCGCTCAACAAGGTGCCGATCGCGGCCAAGACCGGAACCGCCGAGATCTTCGGCGGCCAGGCCACGTCGGTGTTCGCGTCGTACGCGCCCGCCAGCGACCCCAAGTACGTGGTCGTGGTGATGGTGCCGAAATCGGGTGAGGGCGCGGACGTGTCCGCCCCGGCCGCCAGGCAGATCTGGGACTCGATCTACGGGCTGGAGGGCCACAAGGCGGCCTTCCCGGCCGGGCAGGCACCCCGCAAACTGCCAGGGATCTCCGCGAGCGGCGCGATCACCGCGCCGCCGGGCTACCAGGGGGCGCCGTGATGAGCTTCGGCCGCGGCCGCAGCCCCGGAGGCCTGCGCGGGCTCGAGCCGGTGCGCCCGGCGCTCGGCTTCCGCGGGGTCAAGACGGCCGTGCCCACGTTGCGGCAGGCCAGCCTGTGGCGCCGGGCCGTGGCCCGGGACTCGATGCTGCGGCACGTGGACTGGATCCTGATCCTCGCCGTGCTCGCGCTGTCGCTGATCGGCACCCTGCTGGTCTGGTCGGCGACCGCACCGGGGCTGTCCCAGGCGGGCGCCAACCCGCACACCTACCTGAAGAAGCAACTGCTGGTCGTGGTCATTGGCCTGATCATGATGGCCGGGGTGACCCTGATCGACTACCGGGTCCTGCGGATGATCGCGCCGTTCGCCTACGCGGCAGGCCTCCTCGGGCTGCTCGCGGTGCTCAGCCCCCTCGGAACCACGATCAACGGCTCCCATTCCTGGATCCCGCTGCCCAGCGGGTTCCAGATTGAGCCCTCCGAGTACGCCAAGATCGGCTTGATCATGATGATCGCACTGATCTTCGGCGCGGCCGGCGAACGGTCGGCGCGGCCTGGAGTCCGGCCGCTGGCCCTGGCGGTGGCCTGCACCGTCCCGGTGATCGGCCTGGTGCTGGCCGAGCCGGACCTCGGCGTCGCGGTCATCGTCGTGGTCATCAGCGGCGGCATGATCATCCTGTCCGGCGTTGGTCTGCGCTGGCTGGCACTGCTCATCGGCGCCGGGGCGCTCGGCCTGCTCGCCGTGCTGAAACTGCACCTGCTCGCGACCTACCAGGTGGGCCGGCTGACCTCATTCCTGCACCCGTCCGCCGACCCGTCGGGCACCGGGTACCAGGCGTTCCAGGCCAAGATCGCGATCGGCTCAGGCGGCATGTTCGGCCAGGGCCTGTTCCACGGCCAGCTCACCGCGGGCAGCTTCCTCGGCTCCTACAGCTTCCAGGGCACCGACTTCATCTTCGCCGTGGCGGGCGAGGAACTCGGCTTCGTCGGCTGCGCCACGATCGTGGTGCTTCTTGGCCTGGTGATCTTCCGCGCGGTCCGCATCGCGGCCCGCGCCGACGACGCGTTCGGGCTGATGGTTGCCGCGGGGGTCGCGATCTGGTTCGCCGCGCAGGCGTTCATCAACATCGGGATGACGATCGGGATCGCCCCGGTCACCGGGCTGCCGCTGCCGTTCGTGTCCTACGGCGGGTCAGCCCTGTTCGCCGACATGATCGCCGTCGGCCTGCTGCAGTCCATCCACCGCCGCCACCGCGTGTTCAGCTAGCCAGGGCGGCGGCGCGCGTTCGCCACGGGCTGACCACGGGCAGCCGTACCGCACCAAGTCAGGGCGCATACTGAAAAACATGAAGCCTTGGCGCATACTCGGCCGGGCGCTGGCCTCCGGCACGGTGACGATGCTGCTCATCGTGCTGGCGCCGGCCGTCCTGCTGTTCGGCGAACTGGTGAACCGGCACTACCTGCGCGGCCTGCCGCCGGGCCGGGACCGGATCCTGGTGCGGCGGCGCGGGCTGCCCGGGCGCCGCGGGCAGGTGCTGGTCCGGCACACCGGCCCCGGACGCGCCGCCTACGCCGTGGCCACCCGGAACCGCAAGGTGGCCCGGCGGGTGCTGGCCAACCCGCTGTGGATTGCGCTGACCGCGCCGGCCCGGTGGCTGCTGGACCGCGTCCGGCCCCGTGCGGGCAGCCGCCGGGGGCGGGACGGGAACGGGCCGCCTGGCGCCGGGGTGCGTGAGCCGCGGCGGCCACTGCCCGACCTGCCCGCCGCGGCCATGGCGCTGCCAGAACCGGGGCCGTTCGACTGATCACCGGTGCGGCCCGGCTGCCCTGAGCACGGTCCGGGCCAGGGCCACCGCCGGCACCAGGCCGATCCCGGCCAGCAGCGCCAGCATTGTGGCGGTGTCTGCCAGGGCGTTTCCCGAGGCCATGGCGTGCGGGCCGGCCCGCTGCGCCAGGGACAGGTACACGGTGCCGAAACCGGCGACCCCGATGACCTGGCTGAGCTGCGCGGCCGTGGTGACCAGGCCGCTGGCGTCGGCGGCCTGGGACAGCGGCACCCCGACCAGCGACTGGGTGAGCAGCGGGGGAATCGCGAGGCCCAGGCCTGCCCCGGCCACGGCGAGCGCCAGCCACAACGTTGGGCCGCCCGGCCGAACCGCCGCGTACCGCCGCCGCGATGCCCAGGTAGGCGGCCGCGCACAGGACGAGCCCGGCGGGTGCAAGCACCGGGTGCACCCGGGTGGGCAGTCGCCGCCAGAAATAGCCGACCAGGCCGAACATGCCCGCCAGGGGGATGTACGACAGGCCCGCCCGCAACGCGCTTTGCCCCAGCCCGGCCTGCAGGTGCAGGGTGAACACGAACAGGAACCCGCCGTACGCCGGCCATCACTGCCGACAGCGTGCCGAGCCCGGCGGCCAGGCCGGGGGCACGCAGCACCTCCAGGTTCAGCAGCGGGTCACCGCCGCGGGCCGCGATCGCCCGTTCGGCGCGCACGAAGGCCCCGGCGAGCAGCAGGCCCGCCGCGATGCAGGCCAGCGTCCAGCGCGGCCAGCCCAGGTCGTGCCCGAGCACCAGGGGCAGCACGACCAGGCACACGGCCGGTGCCGCGATCGCCAGGCCGCGCAGGTCCAGGCGGCGCGCAGCCGGGGCCGTTGCTGACCGTGGCGGGTCGGCCGGCACCAGCCGCGGCACCAGCACCGCGAGCAGGATGCCGAACGGGACGTTGATCAGGAAGACCGGCCGCCAGGTGGCGCCCAGCAGGTCCGCGCTGACCAGGACACCGCCAAGGATGACGCCGACGACCGCGCCGGTCGCCAGCACCACTCCCCACGCCGATAGCGCGGTGGCCCGCGCCGGGCCGGTGAACCGCATCTGGATGACGCTTATGATCTGCGGCACCATCACCGCCGCGGCAGCGCCCTGCGCGCACCGGGCGAGGATCAGCAGCCCGCTGTCCGGGGCGAGGCCGCAGGCCAGCGACGCCGCGGTGAACACCGTGACGCCGAGCAGGTACATCCGGCGGCGGCCGTAGAGGTCCCCAAGCCGGGCCCCGGTGATCAGCAGCATCGCGTAGGTAGCGGTGTACCCGCCGACCACCAGTTGCAGCGCGGCACCGGACGCGTGCAGGCCGGCCCCGATCGAGGGCATGGCCACGTTCACGACGAACGCGTCGAGCAGGGCCATGAACTGCCCGCCGAGCAGGACGGCCAGCATCAGCCAGCGGCGGCCGGGCGGCGCGGCGGCGTCCCGGTCCCGGTCCCGGGGCCTGGCGCGGTCGAGCATGGTCATGGGCTTCTCCGTTTCCGCTTCGGTGAGTCGCCGGTACATACCTGGCCCGCGGGCCCGGTTCATCGCGCCGGCCCGCAAAACGATGAATCCGCGGCCCGCGGCAGGTAGGTATGAGCAGTGGCGCGGCCGCGCCGGTGAGGGCAGGCCGCCGGCGGATGCCCGATCATGCGATACGGCAGTGCCGGGCCGGTCTTTTCCAGGAGGCGAAGTGACGGTTTCCATCAGCGAGGATTTCGCCCGCCAGGCGGATCCGTTCCGCCGCGAACTGCTGGCGCACTGCTACCGGATGCTGGGCTCCGTGCACGACGCCGAGGACCTGGTCCAGGAGACCCTGTTGCGGGCCTGGCGCGCGTCCGGCCGGTTCGACAGCGACCGGGCCTCCCTGCGCACCTGGCTGTACCGGATCGCGACCAACGCCTGCCTGACCGCGCTGGCGGGCCGCAGCCGAAGGCCGCTGCCGTCGGCTATCGCAGGGCCGAGCGAGGACATCGGCCAGCCGCTGGTCCGCACCGAGTCGCCGTGGCTCGAGCCGCTGCCCGATGCGCTGGTGTGGGCCGAGCGGGCCGACCCCGCCGCGGTCGCGATGTCCCGGTCAAGCCTGCGGCTGGCGTTCGTCGCCGCACTGCAACTGCTGCCGCCGCGGCAGCGGGCGATCCTCATCCTGCGCGAGGTGCTTGAACTGCCGGCCGCGGAGGTCGCGGACCTGCTGGCCACCACGCCTGCGGCGGTGAACAGTGCGCTGCAGCGGGCCCGGGCCAGGCTCGCCGGGGTGGCCGAGGACCAGATCGACGAGCCCGCCGAGCCTGACCTGCGGGCGGCCGTGGACGCCTATGTCACGGCGTTCGAGAACGCCGACATCAGCGCGCTGACCCGGCTGCTGACAGCGGACGCGATCCTGGAGATGCCGCCGATGGCCGTCTGGTACGCGGGGCGGGAGAACTACGGCAGGTTCATGGCCCGGGTCTGGGCCATGCGCGGCACGGACTGGCGCATGCTCCGCACCGCGGCCAATGGGCAGCCCGCGGTCGCCGCGTACGTGCGCGCCGGTGGCGAATACCAGCTGCACACGCTGCAGGTATTCACGGTCACCCGCGCGGGCATCGGCCGCAACGTGGTGTTCGCCGAGCCCGGCCTTTTCGCTACGTTCGGCCTGGCTCCCCGGCTGGACCTGGCTCCGCGGCCGGGCCTGGCTCCGCGGCCGGGCCCGGCGGCCGGTGCCCGGTGAACAACTCGCGCGGCTGGCGGTCCTCGGCGGTCTCCTCGGTGACCGCACCTGCCCGGAAGCCGGCCTCGCGCAGTAGCCGGAGCCAGGTGCCGCGGCCGAACAGGCCGAGCCGGTGTGTCTCGTGCACCACCTGGACCTCTCCGTCGGCGTCCCGGAGCAGGAACGCGTACTGCGTGAGGGTCCAGGTGTCGCCAGGGTCCGGGTCGTAGGCCCAGTCCAGGTAGCGTGCTCCACGGCCATCCGGGCCGTCGACGCCGCCGTAGCCGGTGCCCGCCTCGAAGTTCTCGGTGATGTGGTCGGGCACGAACACCGCGATGCCGCCGGGGCGGCAGTGCGCGAACGCGGTCTCGATGACCAGCCGCAGGTCGGACTCGGTGGTCATGTAATCCACAGCGTCGTGGATGAACACCGCGTCGAAGTCGCGGCCCAGCCGGACCGTGCGCATGTCCGCCTCGATGTGCTCGCAGCCGGGGTTCAGCCGCCGCGACACCGCGAGCATCGGGCCCGAGGCGTCCACCAGGGTCATGGCCAGCCCCGGCGTCAGGTGGCTGGCGCAGTGCCCGCCGCCGCTGCCAAGTTCAAGCACCTCACGGACTGGCCGGACAGCCTGGCGGAGTACCTGCCCGGCGAACGCGGCCTCCTCGGCGTACTCCTCCGGCGGAGAGATGAGCGGCCACCACGCGGCCAGGTCCTGGTAGAGCCGGTAACCGGTCTCCTCGGCAGCCATCCCCCCATCCTCCACCCGCTCCGGGCGCACCACCCCGCGCCCAACCCCATCCCCGGCTGCTGCCGCGCCACCCAACCCAAACCTCACGCACCCCACCCAACGCGCCTGCCGCACCGCTTTCACACCACCGTTCGCACCCCGCCCACGGCGCGGGGGAGTAGCGGCGGATCGCGCAGGCGCTATGCCTGCGCGTGCAGGGCCCGGGCGACGACGGTGAGTTCGTCGGTGGCGCGCTGGTGCAGTGAGCTGCCGAACGTGATCCTGGCCACCCCGGTCGCCGTCAGTTCGGCCAGCGACGGGCCGCCGGGCCGGCACATGGCGTTGACCGGGCCATCGATGTCGGCGACCAGCCCGGGCAGCGCCGCGAGCGGGGCCAGGATCGGATAGCAGCAGTCGGCCCCGGCCTCCAGGTAGCGCCGGGCCCGTTCGACAACATCCTCGACCGCGTCGCCGCCCCCTTCTGGCCGGGGGCGGACGAACACGTCCACCCTGGCGTTGATCACCAGCGCCTCCCCGGCCGCGGTATGCACGCCGGTCAGGTAGTCGGCCTGCCGGCCTGGGTCGGCTAGTTCCCGGGTGACCGGGTCGGAGTCCTCCAGGTTGCAGCCGACGACCCCGGCATCGGCAAGCCGCCCGGCCAACTCGCCCGGTGCCAGCCCGTACCCGGCCTCGATGTCCGCGGTCACCGGGACGTCCACGCTGCGGGTGATCCGGGCGATTGCCGCGAACATCTCGGCCGCCGGTGTCCGCTGGCCATCGGCATAGCCGAGGGTCTCGGCGACGGCGCCGCTGGAGGTGGCCAGCGCACCGAACCCCGCCCCGGCGAACACCCGGGCGCTCGCGGCATCCCAGACGTTCGGCAGCACCAGCGGCCGCGGGCCATGGTGAGCCGCGCGGAACCGCCGGGCCGTCGCGGTCAGTGGGCTCACAGCTCGTAGGTCCCTGGCACCCAGGTACGGGTGCTGACGCCCACCGTGTTCCAGGCGTTGATCGCCACCAGAAGGCTGACCAGTGCGGCGATCTCGTCCGGCGAGTACTCGGCCGCCACCGCGGCGTACGCCTTGGCCGGCACGTGATCCTGGGCCAGCAGGGTCACCGCCTCGGTGAATCCGAGCGCGGCGCGCTCCTTGGCGGTGAAGAACGGCGTCTCCCGCCAGGCGGGCAGCGCGTAGATCCGCTGTTCGGTCTCGCCAGCGGCGCGGGCGTCCTTGGTGTGCATGTCGATGCAGTAGGCGCACCCGTTGAGCTGCGAGGCCCGGATCCGGACCAGTTCGCGCAGCCGGTGATCGAAGTCCACCTGGTCGAGCTGCCTGGTCGCGGCGTTGTCGAGGTGTGCCAGCGCCTTGGCGAATGCCGGGGCGTGGGCGTCGAAGTCCAGCCGGACGGGCACCTGCACGGTGGTGGCGGTCATGGTGAGCTCCCTCGCTCTTGCTGTCCTGTCTTCTGAGCTCCACACTATGGAGAAATCAGCCCACAGGTGAGGTCCACTTTCGTGTCAGATTCATGGGCCATTTCCAGCCTCGACCTGCACCTGGACCTCGCCGGGTCCCAGGTAAGGGCGGGCCTGGAGGCCGCGCTGCGCGACGCCGTGCGGGGCGGCCGGCTGCTGCCAGGAACCCGGCTGCCGTCCTCCCGGGCACTCGCCACTGACCTGGGCATCGCCAGGAACACGGTCGCCGACTGCTACGCCCAGCTCGTCGCGGAGGGCTGGCTGGCCGCCCGGCAGGGATCGGGCACCTGGGTCGCCGAGCGGGCGCCGGCGCCGCCTGCCTCGGCCGGGCCGCCGCCTCCGGCCGTGGCCCGGCAGGCCCGCTACGACCTGCGCACCGGGGTTCCCGATGTGGCCGCGTTCCCACGGCAGGCGTGGCTGGCCGCGGGCCGCAAGGCACTGGTCGCGGCACCGGCCCGGGCGCTGGGCTACACCGACCCGCGCGGCCTGCCCGAACTGCGCACCGCACTGGCCGGCTACCTGGCCCGTGCCCGCGGCGTCGCCGTCACCCCGGACCGCGTGGTGGTCTGCGGGGGCTTCGCCCAGGGCCTGGAACTGCTCTGCGAAGCACTGCGCGCCAGGGGAGCGGCGACGCTGGCGGCCGAAGCGCTCGGCCATCAGCTGCACTGGCGCATCGCGGAAAAGAGCGGGCTCGCCGTGACGGCGGTACCCGTCGACCAGGCCGGCGCCGCGATCGGCGACCTCGACGGGGCGGACGCGCTGCTGCTCACCCCGACGCACCAGTTTCCGCTTGGCGTTCCGCTGGCACCGGCACGGCGCCGCCGGGCCGCCGACTGGGCGTCGGCCGCGGGCGCGGTGATCGTCGAAGACGACTACGACGGCGAGCTGCGCTACGACCGGCCCGCCGTGGGCGCGCTGCAGGCGCTCGCGCCCGAGCACGTCGTGTACGCCGGCACGGCCAGCAAGAGCCTCGCGCCCGGCCTGCGCCTTGGCTGGCTGGTGCTCCCGGCCGGCCTGGTGGATGAGGTCGTGGCGGTCAAGGCCGCGGCCGGCCAGCTGAGCAGCAGCCTGGATCAGCTCACGCTGGCCGAGTTCATCGCCTCCGGGGCCTATGACCGGCAGGTGCGCCGGGTCCGGCTGGCCTA
The DNA here is from genome assembly GCA_963762735.1 of uncultured Actinomycetes bacterium. Lineage (GTDB taxonomy): Bacteria > Actinomycetota > Actinomycetes > Streptosporangiales > Streptosporangiaceae > DASXKD01. The sequence continues at coordinate 64,053 of CAVXMG010000013.1, forward strand.
CCGGCGCCGCCGGGACCGGCTGGTGGCCGCGCTGCGCGCAAGCGCCCCGCAGGTGCGGGTCACCGGCATCGCGGCCGGCCTGCACGCGGTGCTCCGGCTGCCGCCCGGCCCGCGCGAGGACGCTCTGGTCGCCCGGGCCGCGCGGCACGGCCTGGCCGTCGAGGGGCTCAGCGCCTACGCCATGCCCGGCCACGACGGCGGCGGCCCGGCGCTGGTAGTCGGCTATGCCACGCCGCCGGGCCATGCCTACAGCACCGCGGTGGCCCGGCTCTGCGCAGTACTGGCGCCCGGCTAGCCGCGGACCGGCTGTGGTCCGCCTAAGGGCGGGGCGGGGAGCGGCGCTACCGGCGCCGCGACTGGCGCTGCGACCGGCGCGCGAAGTCCAGCGCCTCGGTGGCCAGCGCCAGCCACGGCCGGGCGGAGTCCGGATCCAGGCTCAGCCATTCCCGCATCGGGGTCCCCTTGTTCGCGTCGAAGTGGACGCCCTCGCCGGCCGCGATCAGCTCCTCGACCCGCTCGGACGGCAGCTTCACCACCAACCGGCCGCGCACGAACATGGCGAAGATCTTGTTCTGGAATCGCAGCGCCGAGCGGCCGAACCCGCTGCCACCGCGCGGCGGCGTCACCCCGTCGGCGCCGACGAGTTCGTCCACGAGATCCTCATACCGGTCTTCTGGCCTGCTCAGGTTCGCGGTGTTCGTCGCCCACGGCGCCAGGGTAAGCCCCGCCGCCGACAAGACCCCGCGGCCACCCAGGCGGCGGTGGCGCGGAACGTCCTCGTCCCGCTATGCAAATCCATAGAGGATTCTTTGCTGATTCTTGAACCGAGCGCCGCCGCGGTACGTGAAGTCGTCGGGGCGCGTCGCCATTGGCGGCGCGCGGCTCACCAGGGACCTGTACCGACAATCGGGGAGCGAGGATGATCCCAGTGACGCAGTTCCGGCTCAGCACAACGCGCCACGCACGGCGCGGGCTGTCCGTGGCCACGATCGTGACCGCAGGCACGCTGGCCGCAGGGGCGCTCGGCGCCGCACCGGCCGGCGCCACCACGCACTTCTCCACCTACCGCCAGATCAACCTGGTATCCGACCAGTCAGGCAAGGCACAGCTGACCGACCCCGACCTGGTCAACGCCTGGGGGCTGGCCGCCTCCCCGGGCACGAACGCCGCGCCAGGCTCACCGCTCTGGGTGGCCGACAACGGCTCCGACAAGGCGACACTGTACGCAGGTGCCAGCGCCACGTCGGTGAGCAAGGTCCCGCTGGTGATCGACGTCACCGGGGCCGCACCGACCGGGCAGGTGTTCAACTCCGACTCGTCCGCGTTCGTGGTCAGCGACAGCCACGGGAACTCGGGCTCGTCGCTGTTCCTGTTCGACACCGAGAACGGCACGATCGACGGCTGGGCGCCGAACGTCAACCCCGACGGCACCAACCCGTCCACGGTGACCGAGGTGGCCAGGAACAACGGCGCCAACGCGGTGTACAAGGGCCTGGCCATCGCCAAGTCGTCGGTCGGCACGACGCTGTACGCCACCAACTTCAGGTCCGGCCGGGTCGAGGCCTACGACAGCACCTTCACCCCGGTCGAACTGCCCGGCGGGCTGTTCGTGGACCCGAAGCTTCCGGCCGGTTACGGGCCGTTCGGCATCGCCGTGATCATGGGCAAGCTGTACGTGTCGTTCGCCAAGCAGGACGCCACGCTGCACGACGACGTCGCCGGGCCGGGCAACGGTTTCGTGGACGTGTTCGGCAGGAACGGCAAGTTCATCCACCGGCTGATCACCCGCGGCGCGCTCAACTCGCCGTGGGGCATGGCCCTGGCGCCGGCCAGCTTCGGCCAGTTCGCCGGGGACCTGCTGGTCGGCAACTTCGGCGACGGCCACATCAACGTCTACAACCCCACGACCGGCCAGCGCCTGGGCCAGCTCCGGGGCTCCAACGGCCAGCCGATCGTCATCGACGGGCTCTGGGGCCTGATGTTCGGCAACGGCAATGCCGCCGGAAACAACCAGTTGCTCTTCTCCGCCGGGCCGGACGGTGAGTCGCACGGCCTGCTCGGAAAGATCGTGGTCGCGCACTGATCCCCGCGCGACCGCGGCGGCCGCTGGGTGCTGGTGCCCGGCACCCAGCGGCCGTTTCCGCTGCTCGCCGGGCCAGGACCAGCCCCCGCCCGGCCAGGGAGTGTCGTCGTTGGTGTGCGGGCTTGCCCTGTCGCCGGAGTATGCCGCTTCAACCACTCAGGGCATAACCCTGTGGCGTTGGCCGAGGCCGAATCGTCAGAGGTTGCGGCGGCGGAAAGCCCTGGGCAGCTCGATCGCACCGATCACGGCGACGGGAATCACGATGGCAGCCACAACCACCACGTTCAGGTTGGCGGGGCCAGCCAGCGTTCCCAGGAACGCTGCCATCAAAACACATCCAGCGACAAGTGCGGCACGCCAGATAAGCCGGGACACCTGACTATCATACGGTGGCCGTTCGACGCCCCGCAGCGGCGAGTAGGCCAACTGAATCGCGTCTCGCTGGGCGGCGAGCGGATTTGTGTATCCGGCTACCTTGACGGCGTCGCGGGTGGTCTCATTCGCAGGCTCTTGTCAGGAGCCGGGGGCGCGGCGAGTCCAGGCCGCCAGCTCAGTTCGGTTAGTGAGCTGGAGTTTCGCCAGCATGCTGCGCATGTGCCCTTCGACGGTCCGCTCGGAGAGCACGAGCTGGTCGGCGATGGCCCGGTTGGTAAGCCCGGCGCAGACCAGTTCGGCTATCTCCCGTTCCCGCCCCGTCAGTGGATCACCCGCCTGGATGGCGTGCTCCAGCTCTTGGGTGAGCTGCTTGGCGCGGTCGGCCGGACCTGGCATATCGAGACGATCCGCCTCGAGTGCGGCCTGCCGGGCAAGATCCAGGGCTTGTGGCAGGTCGCCGCGGGCCGCGCGCGCCCGCAGCGCGCCGGCCCAGTCCAGCCTGGCGAGCGCCACGAATGGCCGGGCCCCGATGCGGGCGTTTATGGTGACGGCGGTCTGGTAGTGGCCGACCGCATCCCCGGTGCGGCCAAGCAGCGCGGCGAGCCGGCCTAGCGGCCAGTGCAGTGAGCCGGACAGGAACACCACGCCGGTGCCGGTTGCGCCCGAATCGGCGATGTGCGGGTAGAACAGGTTATAGGTGGCCTGTGCGACCTCGGTGTCCTGGAAGGTCAGAATCACGTCCATGATCTGGATCAGGGCGCCGAGCGTCCTGGTGTCCTTGTCTCCGGCCGCGGGCAGCCCTCGCAGCGTGTCGTACACGGCGCGTGCCTCGTCGGCCCGGCCTACGGACAGCAGCGCCCTGGCCAGCCCGGCGGTAATGATGGGGATCTGCGGGGAGGCTGCGGCGAAGTCAAAGAAATCGGCCGGGATCTCGGCTGCATCGCCCCGGGTCATCGCCAGGCACACGGCGAAGGCGTAGGACAACCCGGCACCCGAGGGATCCTGGAGCCGGACCGCAAGCCGGTGCGCCTCCCAGGACCGGTCCCTGGCCAGCGCGAACTGACCGGCCAGCGCGGCTCGGGATGCCTGCTGCCGTAGCAGGTGCCAGCGGGCCAGTGGCAGCTGGGTCGATTCGGCGAGCTGCGCGATCTGAAGGATTTCCGCATCCACCGCCTCGAGGTTCAGCAGCTGATACGCGGCGTCGATCCGCCAGATGCGGCCGAGCACCGCTGCGAGTGGCTGGCCGGCGCTCGCGGCAAGTTCGGTCGCGCGGCTGCCGAGGCCCAGCCACTCGGCTTTGTGCTGCGGGGCTGATAGGGCGGCAACCCGGGCCCGGATAGCCTCAAGCTCAGCGACTGGATCACCGGTTGCAACCGCTGCAGCAACGGCGGCGGCCGACTCGGCGCCAGCCTGCGTCAAGTCGCCGAGCTCCGCCAGCGCGGCCGCTCGCTGCGCGAGCAGTCGGGCACGCCGGGCCGCCGGGCAGTGCTCGTCGGCGAGCGCGCGATCGCAAAGCCCGAGCAGTGTTGCCGCGACCGGACGATGCCCGACGCCGCGGACCACCAGAGCGGCGTCCGCCACCAGGTCCAGCCGCCCGTCTCGTTCGGCCGCATCCGCAGCGCTCACCGCATGCTGCAGGCTCGCAGCCAGCTGTCCGGCCCGGTACTCCGCGGTGGCCAGCTCGATCAGCAATGCGGCGCGCTCCGCGTCACTCACGCCGCCGCGCCCGGCCGCGGCTAGCGCGGTGGCCAGGTACCGGGCGGCGTCCTCGAAAGCAAGGCCCGATGTCGCCGCCGCGGCGGCGGCTGAGGCCCAGCCCGCGGCACGCTGCATCGCAGCCCGGTCGGGCGCGGCCCGCAGGAGGTGCGCAGCTACCTCGCCGCCCCGTTCCCGATCCACAGCAGCCAGCGGCTCCAGCACCGAGGCGGCGCGCCTGTGCAGGCCGGCCAGCTCCGCCTCGCTGATGCTGCCATAGATGCCGTCGCGGATCAGGGCGTGCGTGAACCGCCACGATCCCGGTCGATGGGGCAGCGGCACGACGAGACCGCTGGCTTCGGCGGCGGAGAGAGGGCCGGACACGTCGGTACGCCTGCCGCCGACTGCTGCGGCCAGGTCGGCGTCGAACTCCGGACCCAGCACGCTCGCCGCGGCCAGCACATCGCGGGCACCTGGATCCAGGTCGCGCAGCAGCGAGGACACCAGGTGGCTGATCTCAGCGCTGCCACCCGCGACGCGCGCGAGGGCGTCGGCGTCACCTCCGGCGCCCGGCCGGGCGGCGAGCAAGCGGGCCAGCGTGGCCACATAGAGCGGATTACCTTCGGAACGGGCATGTACGAACTGCGCCAGATCCGGATCCGCGGGCAGTCCGGCTGCCCGGAGGATCTCTCCCACGGCAGCCTCGCTCAGCGGCGCGAGCCGCAGCACTTGCAGGCCCGGCAGCCTGCCCAGGTCCCCCAGCGTGTCCCGCCAAGGATCGCCGGCGGTGTCCCGGCAGGTGGCCAGGACCAGCAGCCGGGATCCGGGCAGCTCGGCCCCGAGCTCTCGCAGCAGGAACAGCGACGCGTGGTCAGCCCACTGCAGATCCTCCAGGACGACGAGCAAGTCAGCGGCCGCTGCCGCGGCCGTGACCGAGTCAGCTGCGATCGCGGCCGCACGGAATCTCGCGGCAGCCAGATCGTCGGAGCTGGCGCTGCCGATGCCCGCCTCGCCAGTCAGCTGCGCCCCGGCACGTACCTGGCCGACTGCGTTCAGAATCCGCCGCCATGGCCACAACGGCGGAGCGCCCCGCTCCTGGACCGCACGCCCCCACAAGACGCGCGTCCCGTTGCCGCGGGCATCGTCTGCTAGCTCCTCCGCCAGCCGGGTCTTCCCGATCCCCGGCGGGCCGGTCAGCACCACGAGCCGGCCATGACCCCCTAGCGCGTCCGTCAGCCAGCGACCCAGCTGTGTCAACTCCTGTGTGCGCCCTGCCAGCCTGCCTGGCCCGAGCGCGGCATCTGCCACGCCGCAATACTCCCGCGGCACGCGAGCTGCCGTCCATGGTCACCGCGAACGCAGTCGCGTACCGGGCCACGTACTAGCACGCATGCGCAGGCATGAACACTCGTCCGACAGTGGTCGGGTCAGATTCCGGCAGGAGAGGAGCCCGAGATGTACGCCCATGTGGAACAGATCAACAGCCAGCCCGGTCCCGGCAGCGGAGGCCGGGACACCGTGGACCCCAGCGCCAGGGTAGCGGGCCAGCGTGGCTTGCTGGGCTGCATCAATCTGCAGCAGCTGGCCGGGTCGGCCGCGGTTCGCCTCACCCTGTGGGACACCGAGACCAACGCAACCGAATTCATGGCAACACGCGCCCGGTTCGGCACGCCTGCTGGCGCAATCTACAAGGTCGGCGAATACGAGCAAGGACCTGCCGCAGCGCACCCAGCAACTCATGCCCGGCTGCTGTATTTCGACGGCCCGCGCACACCCGAGCAGGTCGCGGCGGCGGATTTTGGCGGGCGGCAGCGAGTCTGGCCGGCGATTCGCGAGCTCAGCGGACTGGTCAGCGTGTACCTGCTGCGCGGCCACGACTTCGGATCGATCGTCGTGACGTTCGCCACCTCGGTCGACACGCTGGACGCCGCCCAGCGGACGGTCATGGCCACCGATCTGCTGCCCGGTGAGGACCGGGCGCTGCTGCCAGGACCGGACCGGATCGAGATCCATAACGTCACCGGCTACCAGGTGCAGGCCGTCGGCCAGCACGCCGCCATCAGCGAGCACTGAGAGAGCAAATGCGGCGGATGCGGGACCAGCCAAGCCTGTCTAGCCGAGCCCGCCGCACAAGAGGTGGGCGTTAGCAACGCCACGAGTCCAACACCATCAAGCAGCAGGAGGTCAGCATGCATAGGTCAGTGCGACGGACAGCGATCATTGCCGCCGGCGCGGCGCTAGCGGCGAGCGGCACGATCGGCGTGGCCGTCGCGTCGCAAGGGAATCCGGCCCGCGCCGCCAGGACCCTCAGGTACTACGCATTTGACATCAACAACGGCACCAGCGACCCAGGCTTCATCCCGGTAGCGGGCACGAATCCCGGCTCCTTCGCCCAGGGCGACGAGCTGATCATCAACGATCAGATCACCGTTACCCACAAGCGGGGAAGCGGCTACCCGATCGTGGGCTTCGACTCGGGCGTGTGCACCCTCACCAGGGTGCCGGAGAAGTACGCAGAGCAGACTCTGGGCGACTGCGTGGTCACGGCCGTGTCGAAGGGCGGAAGCCTGACCGTCCAGGGAGTGGTCCGTTTCAAGAACCAGGAGCCGCAATCGGCCGTACTGGCCGTCACCGGCGGAACGGGCAGCTTCGACGGCGCAACAGGAGTCGTCGATGTCGCATTCACCAAGATCCACAAGATCCTGACGTTCAAGCTGAAATGACGCGTGCGGCGCAGCGGCCGGGATCCGTGATCCCGGCCGCCATGCCGCTCATCCGGCATCTTCGCCGACCTCGCCAGAGCGGCCCGGCGCGGCCAGCGGTGCGTGGAATAGTGGCGCGGTGTTTGCCAGGTCCGCGGTGGGCGCGCATGCCACGACGGCCCGCGGACCGGTGTTTTCGCTGGTGTGGGACACTGCGCTGAATGGGGACGAGTCGCGCGGATGGCTCGGCACGCGCGGATACCCGCGCGGTTTCATCACATCTCGCACGGCACGCTCGGTGTTGCCTGCGCCCTGGCCGCCGTCGGCCACGCGGCCGGCCGGACCGGCTGCGCCCCGGATTCTGGGACAACAGCGGCCGTTGCTGCGGCACGGCCGGGGTCCTCGCGCTGGCCTGCGACCGGCAGGCCGAGCAGGCGGACGGACTGCCATTCGCGGACGTTCTCGTCGGTGACCTCGGCGCGCGTGCCACCGCGGACGCTGGCGGCGCGCGCTGGAGCAACTACGAGCACCGCAACAGCCCGCCCACGCTGGCTCCGTACACCGGCTGGGCGCAAGGCAACGCCGGCATCATCAGGGAACTACTGCGCTACGCCCGCATCCATGACGGGCAAGACCAGCGGTACGCCGTCGCATGGCCGGACCACCCCGCCGCGACCCCGGGCCAGCCGCCGGCACCAGCTAGCACGGCCCGATGACCTGCACAAGGCAACCACGCATCCGGACCCCACGGCGGAGCACGCTCGGTCAGGCGGGCGCGCTCGGCCCGGCGAGCGAGCGGGTGCCCGCGCGCCCGGCCCGCCAGGCGGCCTCGGCCTCGCCCATCGGGGTGGACGCCGGGGCCCGCACGAACGGCCAGATCTCCTCGGCGATGGCCCGCCAGTTCGCCGTCGCGTTCAACTCGCCGAGCAGCGCGAACAGGCCCAGGTTGATGCGCTGCAAGATCACATAGGACCGGGGGACGGCCACGTAGGCGGCGACCGGGCTGCGCAGGTCGAAGAAGCGGCGCACCACGGCTGAGGCGTACTCCGGGGTGATGGTCAGCGGCGTCGATTCGCGGACCAGCTGGTAGAAGACCGCCATGTGGTCGACGATCATGTCGGTGCTCAGCGGAGCGTTCCTGACCAGGAAGCCCGCCTCCTCCATGGCCCGCCGGAACGCCTCGGGGTCGTTGGCCACGCACAGGTTGCGGACCATGTGGATAAGCGGTCCGAGCTCGACGTCGGTGAAGTGCTTGACCAGCCCGTAGTCCAGAAAGCTGACCCGGCCGTCGCCGTGGAACAGGTAGTTGCCGGGGTGCGGGTCGCCGTTGAACGCGTGCGCCTCGTACAGGCTGCGGAACACGAACCGGTAGATCGTCTCCGCGGCCAGGTCGCGTTCGGCCTGCGACCAGCCGGCCAGCTCGGCGAACCGGGCCCCGGTGGACAGCTCGCTGGTCACCACCCGCCGCGCGGACAGCTCGCCGACGATCGCCGGCACGACGATCGTGGGATGCCCGGCGTAGTACGCCGCGAACAGCCGCTGGTTCTCCGCTTCCCTGCGGTAGTCGAGTTCCTCGAGGACACGGTCGCGCAGTTCGCCGACCAGTGCGTCGACGTCCTGGCTCGGTGCGGTTATCTTGAGCATCCGGCGCAGCAGGGAGACGTTGTCGAGGTCCGCCGCCATGCTCTCGGCTATCCCCGGGTACTGCACCTTCACCGCCACCGCGCGCCCGTCGTGGGTCATCGCCCGGTGTACCTGGCCGATCGACGCGGCGGCGATCGGCTCAGGGTCCCAGCGGGCGAACGCCCGGTCCGGCGGCAGGCCGAGTTCCTCGGTGACGACGCCCGCGGCCAGTTCCGGGCTCATCGGCGGGACGCTGTCCTGCAGCCGGGACAGGGTGCGCCGGACGGCGGGGGACAGGCCGTCGTCCACGTAGCTGGCCATCTGGCCAAGCTTCATCAGCACGCCCTTCATGGCGCCAAGGGTGTCCGCTACGTCCTCGGCGGTCTGCAGGGCAAGGTCGTTGCGCAGCCGCTGCCGGTTCTCGCCGGCCGCCGCGAACAGCCGCGGGGCGTTGCTGGCATAGCGCGCCCCGCCGCGTGCGGCCAGACGCAGCGCGGCTATCCCGCGCCGCAGCCGGAGCCGGCCGTGGCCCCGGCGCCGGCGCCGGATCAGCACCAGCGCGGCGGTCGCACCGGCGGCGGCCACAGCCGCGGCGATGGCCTTCCTCATCCGCGCCGCCGCACCGCGCGCCTGCCGCGTGTCACGCCTGCCGCGCGGCGCGCATCCGCAGGGTGATCCGCTGACGGGCCTCGAGCACCCCGGGCTCGCCGAGGAACACCGCGTCGAAGACACCGAGTGCCTGCCGGATCTCGGTCTGCCGTGCTTCGGTCAGCGACTGCGGCGGGTACCCGTACATCTCCAGGGCCCAGGCCGGGAGCACGGCCAGCACCCCGTCCCTGATGTCGGCCCAGATCTCCGCGACGTCCTCATCGAGGCCGGGCGGGTCGAGCAGGTAGGCCATCGACTCCGCTGCCGCAGGGGTACGGCGCAGTTCCGGGCGGGCCGAGGCCAGGTAGTCCGCCAGGCCGGCGAGACTGGCGGGGGCCAGGCCGGCTGGTATGCCGACGAGTTCCGCCGCGGCGGTCATCTCGGCGACGTAGCGGTCGCTGTCGCCGGCTGACAGCGCAGTGCCGAACGACCCGGCCGCCACGATGCCCGACTCCACCAGGGTCGCGTGCACCCAGAGCAGCAGGGCGGGGTCGCTCGCCGCGTACGGGCGGCCGGTGATCGTGTCGGTCCCGGTGATGTGCTCGTGCACCCGGCGCACCCGGGCCGCGGCCCGCTCCGCCGCGGCGCGGTCGCCGAAGCTGATCGTGGCGAGGTACCCGGACGTGGCGGCGAGCCTGCCCACCGGGTCCGAGCGCCAGTTGCTGTGCTGATCCACGCCCGCCATCGCCAGCGGGTGCAGCGCCTGCAGCATCAGCGCCCGCAGCCCGGCCACCGACCTGCCCAGGTCACCGGCTACCCGCCAGGTGACGCTGGCCGGGCCGAAGTACCCGTCGTCCGCTGGGTACTCGGGCACCCCGGACACGTATGCCGCCGCCGAGCGCTCGACTAGGCCCGCGGCGGCCGCGTAGGCCTCGGCCGTCATTGCCCTGCTCCCGTCCCGGCAGCGCCGGCACCACTGAACCTCATACCAGTCAAACTACCCACCCGCAGCAGCAGCGGCGTCCCCCGCGCCTCCCGTGCGCACGGACGCCTGAAGGGCAACCGGCGGCCGCCGCCCCGTCCAGTCGCGCGCTGCCTGACCGGCCCCGCGCTCCAGCGCCGCACCCCGTCCGCCTCTCGATTTACCGCATTTACCGCCCGTCCCGTGCCTCCCAGTGTTTGGCTCGCTCCCGCGTGCTTTGGCGCTTGCGGACAGTTCCGCCCGGCGAAGTGTGCCGTAACGCACACGCGTGGGCGGCCAAACACCTATTTCGGGGTCTACCGCGAATGCCTGTTCGTGTGGATAATGGCGGCATGCGCGCACGATTTCTGGCGATAGGAGCGGCGGTATGGACGGCCGCTAACGCCGGGATTTACTTCGTGGTGATCAGCGCGCAGGGCAATACTCCGGCGTGGTGGTATCTGGCGGTACTTGGAGTCGCCACTGTGTTGTTCGCTCTTGCCGCCGGCCGGTTGTGGCCGGTGCCCATGCTGATTACCGGCGCGATCCTGGTCACGGGGGCCGCTCTGGCCGGGGCTGCTGTCGATCGGCATGCTGCTGGTACCCGGCGTGCTTGCCGCCGTGGCGGCCTTGGGTCCCACCCGCCAGTCCGCAGGCCGGGCACCCCGGCGCGGGAATGCCCACAGGCTGACATCCACGGCAAAAGCGCACGGCCTGGGCACTCGCCCGCCCTCGCCTCCGGCCGTTCATTCACCCGGCAGTTGGCCGCATCATCGGCCCCTGACGCTGGCCGCCCGCCGGAGCCTCGGCAGCCCGCCGCCTGCGGGTTCGCAGGACCGCGCCACATGCCTCTCACCTGCGAGTTCCCCGCGTAAGAGCGGTGCGGCTAGCGGCAGGGGCGCGCAGGCCGGCGAACAGGTCGTCCTCGGGCAGCGGCGCCCCGGTGGAGTCGCTGGCCCTGATGAAGCTTTCGTAGCCGAACGCCTCCTCTGCGATGTCCGGCGGGATTTTGCTGAACCACGATTCTTGGATCTGGCTGGAATGTGCGAACAGCGCATCCCGCTTGCGGGACAGCACCGGCCTTATGTCAATTGTCGTGGTGATGCGAGCCTCGGCCTCGGCCATCTGAGCACGCATCTCCGGGGTCACATTGCGCGGCCCGGGCACGTCTTCCCCGAGTTCGCGTAGTGCCGCCCAAATCTTTTGCCAGGAACTGGGGCGCATCGAGGTGAGGTAGAACTTGGCCGGGATGCCGGTGGCCTTCCGCCGCCGCTGCCGCCGCGCGGGCCGCGTGCACGTGGTCGGGATGCTGGTAGGGGCCCTCGGGGTCGTAACTGACCACGACCTGCGGGCGGTACTGCTCGATCAGCGCGCCGACGCGGCCGGTCACCTCCTCCAGTGGGGCGTTGCAGAACGCCTCCGGCCGGTCCTTGTAGTCCCAGTCGGGCATGCCCGAGTCGTGGTACCCCAGCATCTCCAGGTCGCTGACCCCGAGTATCTTGGCCGCCTCGCGCAGTTCGGCCAGCCGCAACTGGGCCACGGTCTGCTCGTCATGACCGTCCTGGCCGGGCTTCACGCCACCGGGAGCATCCCCGAACTCACCGTTCGTGCAGGTCACTACGACCGTGCGGATGCCCTGCCCGGAGTAGGTGGCGAGCACGCCGCCGGTGCTCGAGGCCTCGTCGTCCGGGTGCGCGTGGACGGCCATCAGCGTCAGTTCATCTGCCATGGCACCAGCCTGCCCGATGCCGGCGCCTCGCGCGAAACCGGGCTCGCCGGTGCGGGCTGCGAAGATGGCCTGGGGGAGGAACCCATGTCCGAGCAGGAAAACGCCCGTGTGGCCCTGGCCGCCGCGCGGGAGCGCGCCCTGGCCCGGCTGGCCGCGCTGGAGCGCGAGTTCGGCGGCATCGTGGCGGCGGCTCGTGACGTCGGCGCCGACGACGAGCACGATCCCGAGGGCGCCACGCTCGCGTTCGAGCGGCAGCATGTCGCCGCGCTGGCGGACACGGCCCGGGAGGACCTGGCCGAGATCGATGCGGCCCTGGCCCGGCTGGCGGACCGCAGCTACGGCATCTGCCAGGTCTGTGGCGCGCGGATCAGCGCCGAGCGGCTCGCCGCCCGCCCCACGGCGAGGACCTGCGTGGGCTGCGTGCGGCCTCGGTAAGCTGATGGCATGGGCGGAGAATCGGTGTTCGAGCGGCTGGAACCGCTGCTTCCGCTGGTCCGCAAGCCCATCCAGTATGTGGGCGGCGAGCTGAACTCGGTGGTCAAGGACTGGGACGCCGCCGAGGTCCGGTGGGCGCTGATGTACCCGGACGCTTACGAGGTCGGCATACCGAACCAGGGCGTGCAGATCCTGTACGAGGTGCTGAACGAACGGCCCGGGGTGCTCGCCGAGCGCACCTACAGCGTGTGGCCGGACCTGGAGCACCTGATGCGCGAGCACGGGGTGCCGCAGTTCACCGTCGAGGCGCACCGCCCGGTGCGTGACTTCGACGTGTTCGGCATCAGCTTCGCCACCGAACTCGGCTACACGAACCTGCTGGCCGCGCTCGACCTGGCGGGCATCCCGCTCACGGCCGCGGAGCGGGACGAGCATGACCCCGTCGTGCTGGCCGGCGGGCATGCCGCGTTCAATCCCGAGCCGATCGCCGAATTCCTCGACGGCGCCGTGCTCGGCGACGGCGAGCAGGCGGTGCTCGCGATCACCGAGCTGATCAGGGACTGGAAGCAGGCGGGCCGCCCCGGCGGCAGGGACGGGCTGCTGCTGCGGCTGGCAGCCGAGGGCGGGGTGTACGTGCCGCGCTTCTACGACGTCGACTACCTGCCCGACGGCCGGATCCGGCGGGTCGCGCCGAACCGGCCGGGCGTGCCGCACACCGTCGCCAAGCACACGGTCATGGACCTGGACAACTGGGCCTACCCGCGCCGTCCGCTGGTGCCGGTGCACGAGTCGGTGCACGAGCGGTTCAGCGTCGAGATCTTCCGCGGCTGCACCCGCGGCTGCCGGTTCTGCCAGGCAGGCATGATCACCCGGCCGGTGCGCGAGCGGAGCATCACCACGATCGGGGACATGGTCGAGCAGGGGGTGACGGCCAGCGGTTTCGCCGAGGTCGGCCTGCTGTCGCTGTCCAGCGCCGACCACAGCGAGATCAACGAGATCGCGAAGGGCCTGGCCGACCGCTACGAGGGCGCCAACCTCGGGCTGTCCCTGCCGTCGACCCGGGTGGATGCGTTCAACGTCACGCTCGCCAACGAGCTGGCCCGCGGCGGCCGCCGGTCCGGCCTCACGTTCGCCCCGGAGGGCGGGACCGAGCGGATGCGCAAGGTGATCAACAAGATGGTCACCGAGGACGACCTCATCCGGACCGTCACCACCGCCTACGCGAGCGGCTGGCGCCAGGTCAAGCTCTACTTCATGTGCGGCCTGCCGACCGAGACCGACGAGGACGTGGTCGCCATCGCGGACCTCGCCAAGAAGGTCATCAAGGCCGGGCGCGAGGCGAGCGGCCGCCGGGACATCCGGTGCACGGTGTCGATCGGGGGCTTCGTGCCCAAGCCGCACACCCCGTTCCAGTGGGCCGCCCAGGAGGCTCACCAGACGGTGGACGCCCGGCTGCGCAGCCTCGGTGCCGCGCTGCGCGCCGACCCCGGGTACGGGCGCGCGGTGGGCTACCGCTACCACGACGGGCGGCCCTCGATCATCGAGGGGCTGCTGTCCCGCGGCGACCGGCGGGTCGCCAAGGTGATCAAGGCGGCCTGGGCGGACGGCGCCCGCTTCGACGGGTGGAGCGAGCACTTCTCCTTTGACCGCTGGGAGCGCTGCACTGCCGCGGCCCTGGCCGATGAGCCGGTCGACCTGGACTGGTACACCACCAGGGAGCGCGAGTACAGCGAGGTGCTGCCGTGGGATCACCTCGACGCCGGGCTGGACCGCGACTGGCTCTGGCAGGACTGGCAGGACGCACGCGACGCCGCCGGGGCACGGGAAGTGGATGACTGCCGCTGGACGCCGTGCTACGACTGCGGGGTCTGCCCGGCCATGGGCACCGAGATCCAGGCCGGGCCGACCGGGGCGACGCTGCTGCCGCTGCCGACCGTGCCGGCCAGGACCGGAGCCTGAGCATGCCGGGCCAAGGGGTGCCGCGCCCGGGTGTGCCCGCAGTGACCTGCCAGCTGATCGTCCGGTACGCTAAAAGAGGCAGGATGCGTTTCGCCAGCCACAGAGACATCGCGCGTGCCGTTGAACGGGGAGTTCGCCGGGCAAGGCTGCCCATCGCCTATTCCGCCGGATTCACGCCGCACCCGAAGATCTCCTACGCTGGCGCGGCTCCGACAGGAACAGCGAGCGAGGCCGAGTACCTGGAGCTTTCGCTCACGAGGGCGTGTGCCGTATCCGAGGTACGGGAACGGCTTGACGCGGCCCTGCCAGACGGGATTGACGTGATCGAGGTGATGCAGGCCCCGCCCGGGCTGGGAGCGCTTCCGCTGGAGGCGTCCCTGTGGCAGGCGGTCCTGCCCGGCGTGCCGCCGGCCGACGCAGCCCGTGCCGCGGACGAGTTTCTCGCCTGCGACAGCCTGGAGGTCGAGCGCATCACCAGCAAGGGGCCGCGGCGCATGGACGCCCGCGCCGCAGTGATCGCCATGGGAACCGACCGGTGCGCCGCCGAGGGCGGCGACGCCGGGAATGCCATACTTCGAATGGTTGTTCGGCATGTCATACCTGCCGTCCGGCCTGACGACATCCTGGCCGCGCTCCGCCGCCTGGCCGCCCTTGCGCCGTCGTCACCACCGTTGGTGACCCGGCTGGCGCAGGGCGCGCTCAGCGCGGACGGTGTCGGCGCCGCTGCCGCGGCAAGCGGGCTCACCCTGCCCGCGGAGCTGCTGCAGCCGGATGCGGCACCGCAGCCGCGGGTGCGGAGCACGCCGGGAGGACCACAACTGGAGATAACGCGCACCGGTGGCACCGCCGAGTCGGCAGGTGCCCGCCGGGATGTCGCGTGCGACCAGCTCCTGCGCGGAGCGGACGGGCCGTTGCGGCCGTCCGCGCCCGGGAGCTTGACGGGAGATAGCCCGGATGCTCGACAACGAGCGACACGACACAGGGTCCAGCAGTGACGGGGCAGCCAGCAATGGCCCGTCCGGCCTGACCGACGCGCCCGCCGCCACGGCGGCGCCGCGTAAGCGCACCACCAGGCGGCGGACAGCCAAACCTGCCGCCGATTCGGCACCGCCGGAAACCCCGGAGGCCGCCGCATCCGGGGCCGCCGCAGTCACGCCCACGGCCGATGCGGCCGCCGCGGATACGCCCGCAGCGGCCAAGGCCGGGGCGGCTGCTGATGCCACCGGCGACCAGGCCGATGGCGGGACCGCCACGCGCCGGCCGGCCCGGCGCACCCGGCGCAGCCCGGCCCGCGCCGCCGCGCCCAGCGAGAATGGCGATGCGGGGGCAGCCGCGGCGTCACCCGATGCGGCCAGCGCCGCCGACAGGTCAGCCGCCGACAGGCCAGCCGCGGGCAGCCCGGCAGCCGGGAGCCCGGCCGCTGGGAGCCCCGCCGCTGGCAGTGCACCCGGCTCGGCCAGCCCGGCGACGCCGCCGTTCGCCGCCCCGTTCAGCAGCCCGCCCGCGCCGTTCGCCAGCCCTGCCGCGCCTGCCGCCGGGCAGCCGCCTGCCGCTGGGCAGCCGCCTGCCGCCGGGCAGTCGCCCGCCCCGGCGCACGCCGAGCCGCCGGGGGTGCCGGCCGCCACCTTCCAGCCGCCCGCGGTGATCTTCCAGGCGCCCGCGAACACGTCGGCCCCGCCTGCCACGGCAGCCCCGGCCCGCCCGGCGAAGGACGAGGCGAAGGACGAGGCCGCCGCCGATGACCAGGCCGAGCCCGGCGAGGGTGAGGCGGACGGTGCGGGCCGTCGCCGCCGTCGCCGCGGATCGCGGTCACGCGGCCGTGGCGCCGAGGATGACGGCAGCCAGGACGCCGCCGCAACTGACGGGGCCCAGGCCGCCGAGGAAACCGATGCCGGAGCGCGCCAGGGTGCCGCCCAGGCTGGTGAGCAGGACGCGGGCGCCGATGAGGCCGACGACGACGAGGCCGCGGGCGGCGGCACCCGCCGGCGCCGGCGCAAGCGCCGCCGTGGCTCAGCGGCCGACGCGGACCAGACCGGGCCGGACGACCCGCCGAACACCGTGGTGCACGTGCGCAAGGCCCGTTCCGGCGGCGATGACTCCAGCGACGAGGTGCAGGTCGTCCGCGGGTCCACCCGGCTGGAGGCCAAGCGCCAGCGGCGCAGGGAAGGGCGCGACTCCGGGCGCCGCCGTCCGCCGGTCATCACCGAGTCGGAGTTCCTGGCCAGGCGCGAGGCGGTGGACCGGGTCATGGTGGTCCGGCAGCGCGCCGAGCGGACCCAGATCGCGGTCCTCGAGGACAAGGTGCTCGTCGAGCACTACGTGGACCGGGGCGGCCACCAGTCCCTGGTCGGCAACGTCTACCTCGGCAAGGTCCAGAACGTCCTGCCGTCGATGGAGGCCGCCTTCGTCGACATCGGCAAGGGCCGCAACGCCGTCCTGTACGCGGGCGAGGTGAACTTCGACGCGAGCGGCCTGGAGGGCGAGGCCAAGCGCATCGAGCTGGCCCTCAGATCCGGCCAGTCGGTGCTGGTCCAGGTGACCAAGGACCCGGTCGGGCACAAGGGTGCGCGGCTGACCAGCCAGGCCAGCCTGCCCGGCCGGTACCTGGTGTACGTGCCGGGCGGGTCGATGATGGGCATCAGCCGCAAGCTGCCCGACACCGAGCGCACCCGGCTCAAGCAGATCCTCAAGCAGGTCATGCCGGAGAACGCAGGCGTCATCGTGCGGACCGCAGCCGAGGGGGCCTCGGAGGAGGAACTCGCCCACGACGTGGCCAGGTTGTCCGCGCAGTGGGAGAGCATCGAGCGGAAGGCCAAGTCGGCCAGCCCGCCCGAGTTGCTCTACAGCGAGCCGGACCTGACCATCCGGGTGATCAGGGACATCTTCAACGAGGACTTCAGCAAGCTGGTCGTCTCCGGCGAAGAGGGCTGGGACGTGGTGGACGAGTACGTCCGCTACGTGGCGCCGCATCTGGCCGACCGGCTCGAGCACTGGCAGAGCGACGAGGACGCGTTCGCGCGCTACCGGGTCGACGAGCACCTGGCCAGGGCGCTGGAGCGCAAGGTGTGGCTGCCCAGCGGCGGGTCGCTGGTCATCGACAACACCGAGGCCATGACCGTCGTGGACGTGAATACGGGGAAGTTCACCGGCCAGGGCGGCAACCTGGAAGAGACCGTCACCCGCAACAACCTGGAAGCCGCCGAGGAGATCGTGCGGCAACTGCGGCTGCGCGACGTCGGCGGGATCATCGTGATCGACTTCATCGACATGGTGCTGGAGAGCAACCGCGAACTGGTGCTGCGGCGCCTGCTCGAATGCCTGGCGAGGGACCGGACCAAGCACCAGGTGGCCGAGGTGACCTCGCTCGGGCTGGTGCAGATGACCCGCAAGCGGGTCGGTTCCGGGCTGCTCGAGGCCTTCTCCGAGACCTGTGAGTGCTGCAACGGGCGCGGCGTGCTGATCTCCCTGGACGGGGTGGAGCACCAGCACCGGGCGCGGCCCGACGGCGCCGCTGCCAGGGACGGCAAGGACGGCAAGGCGGCCAGGGACGGCAAGGGGAGCAGGGAAGGCAGGCGGCAACGGCAGGGCAAGGCCGACAACAACGGTGCCGAGAAGGATGGCGCTGACAGGGACGGCAGGGCGGACGACAAGCCCGCGGCCCGCACCGCCGAGGCTCCCGCGGACAGCGTCCCTGCGGCCAGCACCTCCGCGGCCGGCGTGGTCATGTCCGGCACCAGCGAGTCCCGCACCAGCGAGTCCGGCACCAGCGAGTCCGGCACCAGCGAGTCCGGCACCAGCGAGTCCGGCACCAGCGCAGCCAACATCGGCGCGCCCGGGGATGCCGCGCCCGCCGGCGGTGGCCATGCGGCCGGCCTGGACTCCGGTGCCGCCGGCACCGCGGCCGGTTACGGCGCTGACCAGGACGAACCCGCCGATGTGGCCGGGAACGGCGCGGCGGCGGACCAGTCGTTCGGCGGCCGGCGCCGGCGGCGGGCCGCCACCCGGGAGCCAGGGCCGCCGGACGCGGCCGTGAGCACCGACGGGCAGGCGGCGCCGGAGGCATCGGCGGCCGCCGGGGTCTGATAGCCTGAAGCGCCAGCGCACAGGACGGATCCAGGACTGGGTTCCAGGGTGCCCGGTGCAAAGCTGGCGAGCCCCTCTTCGTGCCTGTGATCCGCAGCCGCGGAACAGCGCGTTGGGCCCGCACAAGCAGAGAGAGAGTTCTTCGGTGTACGCGATCGTGCGCTGCGGTGGCAGGCAGGAGAAGGCGTCGGTGGACGACGTCCTCACCGTCGACACCCTTGCCGGTAAGGTCGGTTCCAACGTGACGCTGCCGGCCGTGCTCGTCGTCGATGATGGCAAGGTCATCAGCGATCCGGGCGAGCTTGGTCACTACCAGGTCACCGCCGAGATCCTGGGCGAGGTAGCCGGGCCCAAGATCAACATCATCCATTACAAGAACAAGACCGGCTACCGGCGACGGATGGGCCACCGCCAGCGCTACACCCAGGTGAAGATCACCGGGATCAGCGCCGAGCGGAAGGCCGCGGCGAGGAAGAAGAGCTGACGATGGCACACAAGAAGGGCGCGTCATCGAGCCGGAACGGCCGCGACTCCTCCGCGCAGCGGCTGGGCGTCAAGCGGTTCGGCGGTCAGCAGGTCAACGCGGGCGAGATCATCGTGCGCCAGCGCGGGACCCACTTCCACCCGGGCCCTGGCGTCGGCCGCGGCAAGGACGACACCTTGTTCGCTCTGGTCACCGGCGCGGTCACGTTCGGCCGCGTGCGCAACCGCAGGGCCGTGAGCGTGATCGCGGAAGCGGGCGCGCCGGCGGACTAGTCCGCCGCGAGCTAACCGAGCCACACTAGGGCGGACCGCCGGCCGGTCCGCCCTAGAGTCATGTGGCCACCAGGAGGGATAGACAAGTGGCCGAGTTCGCTGACCACGTCACCGTCACAATAAAGGCGGGCGACGGCGGGCACGGCTGCGCGTCGGTGCACCGGGAGAAGTTCAAGCCGCTCGGCGGCCCCGACGGCGGTAACGGCGGCCGGGGCGGTGACGTCATCTTCGAGGTGGATCCCAGCATGGCCACGCTGCTCGACCTGCACCGCCGGCCGGTGCGCCGCGCGGGCAACGGCAAGCAGGGCTCCGGCTCGAACCGCAGCGGCGCCAACGGAGGGGACCTGGTGGTGACCGTCCCGGACGGCACCGTGGTCAAGGCGCTGGATGGCGAGGTGCTCGCCGACCTGGTGGGCGCCAGGACCAGGTTCGTGGCCGCGGACGGCGGCCGCGGCGGCCTGGGCAACGCGGCGCTTGCCTCCCCACGGCGCCGGGCCCCCGGGTTCGCGCTGCGCGGCGAGCCGGGCGTCGAGCACACCCTGGTGCTTGAGCTCAAGACCGTGGCCGACGCGGGCCTGATCGGCTTCCCCAACGCGGGCAAGTCCTCGCTGATCTCGGCCATGTCCGCGGCCCGGCCCAAGATCGCGAACTACCCGTTCACCACGCTCACCCCGCACCTGGGCATGGTGGAGGCAGGCGACACCCAGTTCGTGGTGGCCGACGTGCCCGGGCTGATTCCCGGCGCGAGCAGCGGCAAGGGTCTTGGCCTGAACTTCCTGCGCCACGTGGAGCGCTGCGTGGTGCTGGTGCACGTGCTCGACTGCGCGGCGGGCCCGGCGGGGGAGCCGGGCCGGGATCCCGTGGCCGACCTGGACACGATCGAGGCGGAACTGGCCGCCTACGCCGAGGCCACCGGTGCCGACATGGCCGGGCGGCCGCGGATCGTCGCCCTGAACAAGATCGACGTCCCGGAGGCGCGGGAGGCGGCCGAGCGGGCCCGTGAGGTCCTGGTCGGCCGGGGCCTGGAGGTCCGCGAGATCTCCGCGGCCACCCACGAGGGCGTGCGGGACTTCGCGTTCGCCGTGGGCCGGGTGGTCGCCGCGGCCCGCGCGGCGGCCCCGCCGCCGGTGCCCACCCGGCAGGTGATCAGGCCGCCCGCCGCGGACGGCCCCGAGTTCGAGATCGTCCGCACCGGCGAGAACAGTTTTCTGGTGCACGGGCACAAGCCGGCCAGGTGGGTGCGGCAGACCGACTTCAGCAACGCCGAGGCGGTCGGCTACCTCGGCGACCGGCTGGCCCGGATCGGGGTGGAGCAGGCGCTGGCCGAGGCCGGGGCCCAGGCGGGCGCCGAAGTGGCCATCGGGGATCCCGACGACGCGGTCGTGTTCGACTGGGACCCGGATGTGCCGGCCGGCTCGCCGCAAGGGTTGGGGCCCCGCGGCACCGACGAACGACTGCCCTGGTGACCGGGGACGCAGCGGCGGAGGACTCCGGCCAGGACGACCGGGCCGACATCGCCGCCGCCCGCCGGGTCGTGGTCAAGGTCGGCTCGTCCTCGCTCACCACCGCCGACGGCGGGATCGACGAGGGCCGGATCGCGGCGCTGGCCGGGGTGCTCGCCGACCAGGTGCGCACGGGTACGCAGGTGGTGCTGGTCTCCTCCGGGGCGATCGCGGCGGGCCTGGCGCCGCTTGGGCTGGCCCGCCGGCCCCGGGACCTGGCCACCCAGCAGGCGGCCGCGAGCGTCGGCCAGGGCCTGCTTGTCGCCGTGTACACGGCCGCGTTCGCCAGGCACGAGGTGCAGACCGGGCAGATCCTGCTGACCGCGGACGACCTGATGCGCCGCGCGCACTACCGCAACGCGCAGCGGACCCTGAACCGGCTGCTCGAACTGGGCGTCCTGCCCGTGGTGAACGAGAACGACACGGTCGCCACCGACGAGATCAGGTTTGGCGACAACGACCGGCTGGCCGCCCTGGTCGCGCACGTGGTCCGGGCCGGCGCGCTGATCCTGCTGTCGGACGTGGACGGGCTCTACGACTTCGATCCCCGCCACCCAGGGGCGCGCCGGATCAGCCGGGTGCAGCACCGCGCCGACCTGGAGGGCGTCACCCTCGGCCCGCCGGGCAGGCCCGGCGCGACGGCCGCTGGGCGGGCCTGGTCGCCGGAGCACGCCGGGTCCGCCGGGCGGGCCGGGTCCCCGGAGCGCGCCGGGTCACCGGGGCAGGGTGGTGCGCTGGGGCAGGTGGGCACCGGGGGAATGGTCACCAAGGTGGATGCGGCGCTGATCGCGACAGAGGCGGGCATCCCCACGGTGGTGGCCCGGGCCGACCAGGCGGCGCTGGCCCTGGCAGGCGAGCCGGCCGGCACCTACTTCGCCCCGCATGACCGCCGCCCGGCCACCCGGCAACTGTGGCTGGCGCACGCGGCGTCCGCCCGGGGCACGCTGACGCTCGACGCGGGCGCGGTCCGCGCGGTCGTGGCCAGCCGGGCATCCCTGCTGCCCGCGGGCATCACCGGGGTCGATGGAAACTTCGACGCGGGCGACCCGGTCGACCTGTCAGGTCCCGATGGGCATGTGGTCGCGCGCGGCCTGGTCAACTACGACGCGGCCGAGATCCCTGCGCTGATGGGCCGGTCCACCCGGTGGCTGGCCGCCCGGAAGGGCCCCGGGTACGAGCGCGAGGTCGTGCACCGCGACGACCTCGTGATCCTCAGCCGCGCCCGGGCCTGAAGCAGCCCGGGAACCGGGTCAGTCCGAGTCCGAGCCGCCTGACCCCGGCCCTGATCCCGAGCCGCCGTTGCCCGGGCCGTTCCCCGGACGGCCGAACAGCCCGCTGAACAGCGACGCGCCCGCCCCGGCGGCGTTCTCCGCGAAGCCCTTCACCAGCCCCACGAACGGGTCCGAGGTCCGGTTCCACGAGTCCTGGTAGGACTTGGCCCCGGCCTTGATCTCCTCGCCCACCGAGACCTGCGGGTCGTCCTCGCGGCGCGGGTACTGGCCGGACAGGATCGCCTCGTAGTCCTCTTCCGTCACCCACCGGTCCAGCTCGGCGAACCGCACCACGGCGAACGGGTGCGTGTTGCCCTGCAGTTGCATCAGCTTGATGAGCCCTTCCCTGACATCGGGCACGGCGTCGTACTCGTAGGCCTGCTGCCGGAACGCGTCGTGGCTCAGCTCGGACACCTTGGCGCCACCGGCGGTCTTCATCAGCGCCCGCCGCGCCGCCGACGGGTCCTGCCCGGCCAGCACGCCCGCCCGGTCGCAGGACAGCTCGGACTTGCGGTACCACTCCTCCAGGCCCGCGATGATCACGCGCAGCCCGATGTAGCCGATCGCGAACCAGGCGATCCGGGTGGCGAGCCGGGTCAAGTGGTAGAGCATGGTCCGGTAGACCGCGTGGCCGGACAGCGCGTGCCCGAGTTCATGGCCGATGATGAATCGGATCTCCTCCTCGTCCATCATGTCCACCAGGCCCGTGGTGAGCACGATGAACGGCTTGTCCGAGCCGAGCGTCATCGCGTTGGGGATCGGGTCCTGGGAGATGAACAGCTCGGGCACCTCGGGCAGGTCCAGGATCGAGGAGCCGTCAAGCAGCAGCTCGTACAGGTGCGGGAACTGCTCTGTCGACGCCCGGACCGAGCTGGCCAGGAACAGCAGCCGCAGGCTCCGGTCGGAGAACAGGCTCGCGAGCCGCCTGAGCAGCACGTCGAAGCCGGTCAGCTTGCGCATCGCCACCAGCGCGGAGCGGTCGGCGGGATGCTCGTAAGCGCGCGATGAGATCCCGGGCAGGCGTACCCGGGCACGATCCGGCACGGTGGTCATACCCCGATGCTATGTGCCCGGCGGAGCGCGCGAGCAGGGGGTTCAGGCCCACCAGCGGCAGGGGGCTTAACCCCCGCCGGGCATGTCCGGATCATGGCAGGATGGCCGGGAGCCAGGCGGGGAAGGTGAGGCAGATGTTCGAGCCCAGCGCGGAGGCCATGCCCGCCGAGGAACTCGCCAGCCTGCAGGAATCGCGGCTGCGGGCCTTGGTCGGCCGGCTCCTCGGCACCGATGGCGTCCAGGCTCAGCGGCTGCGCGCGGCGGGGGTGACCGCCCCGGACGACGTCGCTCTTTCCGACCTGCCCCGGCTCCCCATGGTCGCCAAGGCTGACCTGTGGGCGGCATATCCGTATGGCATGTTGGAAGTTCCGCCAGCGGACCTGGTCACTGTGCACGGTTCCAGCGGTACCGGCGGCCGGCCTACGCTGGTCGGCTACACCCGTGCGGACCTGGCGCTCTGGGCGCGGATGTGCGCGCGGGCGCTGGCGGCGGCGGGCGCGACGCGCGCCAGCACCGTCCACAACGCCTACGGGTACGGCCTGTTCACCGGCGGTCTGGGCATTCACCAGGGTGCGATCGAGCTCGGCGCCACGGTGGTCCCGGTGTCCGGCGGCATGACGGCGCGGCAGGTCACGCTGATCCGCGACCTACGTCCAGACATCCTGACCTGCACCCCGTCGTACGCGATCCGGCTCGGCGAGGCGCTGGCCGCGGCGGGCGCCGGCCGGGGGAGGGGCTGAGCCTGAAGGCAGGCCTGTTCGGCGCCGAACCCTGGACCGCCCAAATGCGTGCCCGCATCGAGGAACTGCTCGGCGTGGCGGCCCTGGATATTTACGGGTTGTCCGAGGTGATCGGGCCCGGGGTGGCCGCCGAGTGCCTGGAGGCGGCGGACGGCCTGCACGTCAACGAGGACCATTTCCTTGTCGAGACGGTGGACCCGGAGACCGGTGCGCCGGTGCCCGACGGCAACCCCGGCGAACTGGTGTTCAGCACGGTGACCCGGGAGGCGCTGCCGCTGCTGCGGTACCGGACCGGGGACATCTCCGCGCTGCGCCGGGGCACCTGCGCCTGTGGCCGGACGCTGGTGCGGATGAGCAAGGTCACCGGCCGGCGCGACGACATGCTGGTGCTGCGCGGCGTGAACGTCTACCCCAGCGAGGTGGAACGCGTACTGCTGGCCTCGCCGGCGATGAGTCCCGACTATCTGCTGGTGGTCGATGAGCGTGGGGCTGCTGGCCGGCTGATTGTGTGTTGTGAATACAAAACGGCTGCCGCTGACCGGTCACCGTCCGCCGCCGGGCCTGCCGGTTCCGGGGCCGGGCAATTGCCTGGTTCGGGGGAACTGGAGGCCCGGTTCCGCGCCGAACTCGGGGTCGGCGTCGCGGTCCGGGTCCTGCCCCCTGGCACGGTGCCGCGCAGCGAGGTGGGCAAGGCGGTCCGGGTCGTCCGATGGCGTGACGGCGCCGCGCCATTGCCCGGCCTGGACTAACGCCGGGCCGGTGTCCTGATCACGGCGGATGCACTGGGTCGCTAAAGTCTGGGGATGGGAACTGGAGGCAAGGTCAGGATCGGCGTGATGGGCGGCACGTTCGACCCCATCCATCACGGCCACCTGGTCGCGGCCAGCGAGGTGGCGCACATCTTCGCCTTGGACGAAGTGATTTTCGTGCCCACCGGCCAGCCCTGGCAGAAACATGACAAGAAGGTGTCGGCGACCGAGGACCGGTACCTGATGACCGTGATCGCCACCGCGTCGAACCCGCGGTTCTCGGTCAGCAGGCTGGACATCGACCGCCCGGGCCCGACCTACACCATCGACACGCTGCGTGACCTGCGCGCGGAGCGCGGGGAGGACGCGGAGTTCTACTTCATCACCGGTGCCGACGCCTTGTCGCGAATGCTCTCCTGGCAGGACGTGGACGAGTTGTTCATGCTCGCGCATTTTGTCGGCTGCACCCGGCCTGGACACCGGCTCACCGATCGGGGCCTCCCCGAGGACAAGGTGAGCCTGGTGGAGATCCCGGCGCTGGCGATCTCCTCGACCGGGTGCCGGCAGCGCGTCGCCGAGGGGCAGCCGATCTGGTACCTGGTGCCGGACGGCATCGTCCAGTACATCGCCAAGCGCGGACTGTACCGCAGCGGCGACACCCGACGGCGGGAGCGAGTTCTGCCAGTTGTCCCCTGAGCGTC
>CAVXMG010000014.1:0-268131 GCA_963762735.1 uncultured Actinomycetes bacterium
ATGGCCGACGACGAATCAATAGCCGCACTGCTGGCCGGGCTGAGCGTGCCGCAGAAGGCGGCGCTGTGCCTCGGCTCGGACTTCTGGCACACCGCGCCGGTCAGCGAACTCGGCATCGAGGCGGTCATGGTGTCGGACGGCCCGCACGGGCTGCGCAAGCAGACGGAGCGCAGCGCCGACGCCGGGCTGCGGGCCAGCGAGCCCGCCACCTGCTTCCCGACCGCCTCGGCACTGGGTTGTTCCTGGGATCTGGACCTGGCCAGGGAGGTGGGTAGCGCCCTGGGCGCGGAGGCGCGGGCCCAGGACATCGCGGCGGTCCTCGGCCCGGGAATCAACATCAAGCGGCACCCGCTGTGCGGGCGCAACTTCGAGTACTTCTCCGAGGACCCGCATCTGTCCGGGCGGCTTGCCGCGGCGATCGTCGATGGGCTGCAGTCGCAGCAGGTCGGCGGGTGCGTGAAGCACTTCGCGGCGAACAACCAGGAAACCGACCGGATGCGCATCAGCGCCGACGCCGACGAGCGGACCCTGCGGGAGATCTACTTCCCTGCGTTCGAGCACGTCGTCACCGCCGCCCGGCCGTGGCTGGTGATGTGCTCCTACAACAAGGTCAACGGCGAGTACGCCTCGCAGCACCGCTGGCTGCTCACCGATGTGCTGCGCGAGGAGTGGGGGTTCGACGGCCTGGTGGTCTCGGACTGGGGCGCCGTGCACGACCGGGTCGCGGCGCTGCGCGCTGGCCTGGACCTGGAGATGCCGCCCAAGCTCGGCGTGAGCGACCGGGCGATCGTCGACGCGGTCGCGGCCGGGGACCTGGACGAGGCCGTACTGGACCGGGCCGCCGGGCGGGTGCTGCGGCTGGTGCTCCGGTCCCGCCGCAGGCAGCCCGCGGGCCTGGACGCCGCGGCGCATCATGCCCTGGCCCGCCGCGCCGCGGCGCAGAGCCTGGTGCTGCTCAAGAACGACGGGGTGCTGCCGCTGACCGGCATGGCCGGCCGGACCGTCGCCGTGATCGGCGAGTTCGCCCGCACGCCCCGGTTCCAGGGGGCAGGCAGCTCCCAGGTCAGCCCGACCCAGGTGGACGTGCCGCTGGACGCGCTGGCCGCGGCGCTGCCGGGTGCCACGCTCCGGTTCGCCGCCGGGTACCGGATCGACGGCAGCTCGCCCGACCCAGCCACGGACGGCAGCCCGGACTCCGGCCCGGACTCCGGCCCCGGCCCCGGCCCGGACCTGGTGGCCGAGGCCGTCAGCGCGGCCACCGGCGCCGATGTGGTGCTTGTCTTCCTTGGCCTGCCGCCCGCCGACGAATCCGAGGGCTACGACCGGGCGCACATCGACCTGCCGGACGCTCAGACCAGCCTGCTGGAACGGCTCGCCGAGGCGGTCCCCGGCACCCCGATCGTGGCCGTGCTGTGCAACGGCGGAGCGGTCCGCACCAGCACCTGGGACCACGCCGCGTCCGCGGTGCTGGAGTGCTGGCTGGCCGGGCAGGCCACCGGGTCCGCGGTCGCGGACGTGCTGACCGGCGCGGTCAACCCCTCCGGGCGGCTGGCCGAGACCATCCCGCTGCGGCTGGCGGACTGCCCGGCGTACCTGAACTTCCCCGGCGAGGAGGGGCACGTCCGGTACGGCGAGGGGGTGTTCGCCGGTTACCGCGGCTACGACGCACTCGGCCTGCCGGTCGCGTACCCCTTCGGCCACGGCCTGTCGTATAGCAGCTTCTCCTACCGTGACCTGCGGATCAGCCAGGCCGGTTCGGCAGACGCCGGCGACCTGGCGGTGACGGTGCGGTGCACGATCGCCAACACCAGCGACCGTGCCGGGCATGAGGTCGTCCAGGTCTATGTGGGGGATCCGGCCGCGGCGGTGGCCCGGCCGCCGCGCGAGTTGAAGGCGTTCGCCAAGATCGGCCTGGAGCCGGGGGCCGAGCGGGAGATCACGTTCACCCTCACCGCCCGTGACCTGTCCTACTGGTCGGCCATCCACCGGCGGTGGGTACTGGAAGGCGGCGAGTTCAACATCTGCGTCGGTGCCTCGTCCCGCGACATCCGGCTGTCGGCGGTGATCAGCGTCCCGGCCACCCCGCCAGCCCTGCCGCTGTCGGGCACCTCGACGCTGACGGAGTGGCTCACCGACCCCACGGGCGGGCAGGCGCTGCGCGACGCCCTGGGCACCGGCCCGGACGGCAGGCCGGGCGGCATCCTCGGCAGCGAGGAACTGCTGGCGATCATCGGGAACATGCCGCTGGCCACGCTCGCGGCCTTCCCCGGGCTCGGCGTCACCCAGGAACTGATCGACACGTTGGTCGCCACGGTGATTGAACGCCGTGCGGAGGCAACCCCTGGCGCGCCACAGCGTTGGTAGATATGTGGAAGGCGATGTCGCGCACCTTTCTGACTTCACCGGTGCCCCGCAGGCCCGCACCACCGGGCCTGCGGCGCTGCGCCCGCAGGAGGACACCGGCTGCGCGGAACTCAGCGCGGCCGCTCACGCGGTGACCGCGCTGTACCGGAGCCACGCTCTTGGCCTGATCCGGCTTGCCTTCATCGTTCTCGGCGACCGTCAGTCCGCCGAGGACGTGGTGCAGGAGGCCTTCTGCGGCCTGTTCCGTGCCTGGGACCGGCTGCCCGAGGACACGAACGTCCTCGGCTACCTGCGGGTCTCTGTCGTGAACGGCTGCCGGACGGTGATCCGCCGCCGCAAGCGCACGCCCCAGTCCATGGCCATTCCCCCCGCCCCCTCGGCGGAGGCCGCAATGCTGGTGGGCGAGGAGCGGCGCGCCGCGGTGGCGGCGCTGCGCCGATTGCCACCACGGCAGCGTGAGGCGCTGGTGCTCCGTTACTTCGCGGACCTGCCCGAGCAGGAGACCGCGGAGGCCATGGGCATAAGCCGTGGCACCGTCAAGTCGACGACGGCCAGGGGGCTGGCCGCACTGGGCCGGATGCTCCGGGAGGACCAGTGACCGTGCTGGAAGATCGGCTCCGCAGCGAACTGCGGGCCGAATCCGAGTTGATCACTCCGGAAAGCGTCATGCCGTTGCGCCTGCCCGGCGACACCGAGCACATGCCCGGCATGCCGCGGCGCAGGGGGCCGCGGCAATGGCCGCCCTGGGCGATTCCGCTGGCCGCAGCGGCCGCCGCCGCCGCGGTGATCGCCGGCACCTTCGCCGTCGCCCACATGCTCCCGGGGAGCGGGCCCGAACCTCGCCCGGCGGGCCCGAAGTACGCCGCCCTCCCGGCCAACTACGCGTACACGGCCCAGGGAGACATCTACAACTACAAATCGCACGGCACGCAGTACAGCGCGTCTGTGACCGGCCGCTACCTCAAGGTCAGGTCCACGGCGACCGGGAAGCTGCTGGCCACGGTCTTCCCGCCCAAGCCGTACAACAACTTCAGCATGATCACCGCCGACGCCGGCGGCACCGTGTTCGTCCTCGGTGCGATGCGCGACTGGGAGCGGCACGCGAACTCCCGGCCCCAGGTATACCTGCAGAATCAGACCACGCTGATGAGATTCCTGGAACTGCGCATTGGCCCGTCCGGGCAGGTTCAGCAGTCAAGCCTGCCCCTCCCGGTCGCGGTGTCTCCCGGGCAGCAGCCGAGCATCGCGCTGTCGCCGGAAGGCAGCCGGCTGGCGGTGGCCTTCGGTGGCGGCGGGGCACCCGCGGAGGTGGCGGTGGTCCGCCTCGGCAGCGGCCGGGTGCGCCGGTGGGTGTCGCCCCGGGTCTCGTGGACACCCCAGCTCAGCTACCGGGGTGCGTGGACGGCGGACGGGCGGACCCTGGTCCTCCAGGAGTGGCCCGTGCTTCGTAACCCATCCCGTCAAGCCCTGAACCAGTACCGCCCGCCCGCCACCACATCGGTGGACCTGATCGACACCCTCGCGCCGGGCGGCACCCTGGCTGCCGGCCGGCTCCTCGTGCTCCGGCCCCCGGCCGGCGAGTCAGCCCCCGGTGACGTGTTCATCACCCCCGACGGCACGAAGCTGATCGGCGGCACCGGCAAGAGCGACTTTGCGCCTGTGCGCGGCCCGTGGACCGGGGAACTGTCGGTGTACTCCGCCCGCACCGGCGCGCTGCTGCAGCGGCTGGCCCCGTGGAAATGGAACGGCCTGGGCCGCCGCCCGGCCCACGGCGGCTTGCCCAGGGAGCTGATCGCCTGGTCCAGCCTGTCCGGCAGCAGGCTGATCCTGCTGCATCCCGTGGCTGACCTGAACGTCCTGGGCGTGCTGACCGGCCGCAGGTTCAGCCCGGCGGGTGCCCTGCTGCCGCGGGCCGCGGCGTACCAGGAACTGGAGTACGCGCTGCGCACCGCCAGCCAGATGGCCTGGTAGCCAGGCGCCGTCCGGCCGTCACAGGAGGATGTGCCGCAGCGTGCCGCTGGGATTTTGCAATACGGGCACCAGCCGGGCCGGTTCGAACCGAAGCGAACCGAGTTCCGCGGCCGGTGCCCAGCGGAACGTGTGGCCTGGCTCGCCGCCGCGCAGATCGTCGCGGTCCAGCGCGGCGGGCCAGGCGAGGCGGTAGTACAAGCCGATCTCGTGCTCGATGCGCTCGCCGCCGTAGATGTTCTCCACCACCAGCGCCAGTTCCCCTGCCGGGAACTCATGCCCCACTTCCTCGGCCAGTTCCCGGGCCAGGGCGGCACCGGCAGACTCGCCGTAGCGGACCCGGCCACCGGGCAGGAACCAGTACCCGAGGCCCTCGACGGTGCACAGCAGGATCTCCTCGCCACGGGTGAGGATGGCCGCCACCCGCAGGTTGAAGGTGCCGTGCGTGCCGTGCCAGGAGATGTCGCCTGCCGTCGCCACCGATGGGCCCCTTCCGCGCCCGGTTAGCCGGCGCCGATCTGGCGCAGGCGGTCGACGTCGCCCGGACTCAGCCGGTCCAGCAGGCTGGCCGCCGCGCAGTTGGCCCGGACCTGCTCCGGGCTGGTCGCCCCGAAGAGCACGGTGGTGACGTCAGCGTTGGTGAACGGGAAGGCCAGGGCGAGCGCGGCCGCGGTGGTGCCCAGTGAGGCGGCGAGCGCGGTCAGGCCCGGCGCTGCGGCGACGGCTGCGGCGGCCCGGGGGTCGTCCAGCGCCGCGGCGGCCCGCCCGGTCGTCGCGCCAGCCAGGTACTTGCCGCTGAGCACGCCACCTTCCAGGCAGAACGACGCGACCACGCCGGCGCCCGCCGCGTGCAGCGCCTGGGTCATCTCCGGGTCCTCGACCCAGGAGCGGTGCACCAGGCTGTAGGGCAGTTGCACGGCGCAGGGCGGGGCCACGCCCTGCCCGGCCGCCGCCGCCACCGCCTCGCCGCACGGGCCGGCCGGCCAGTTGACCATCGCCCAGGCGCGCGCCTTGCCCCCGTCGAGCAGCCCGCCCACCGCGGCCACCATGTCGGGGATGGCGAGGCCCTCGGGCGGCGGGTTCGCGTAGATCACGTCCACGTGGTCGAAGCCCATCCGGGCCAGCGAGCCGTCCAGTTCCGCGGCGGCGCTCTGCTCGGGCCAGAACTCCCACCACAGCTTGTTGGCGACCACAACCTCGTCCCGCCGCAGCCCGGCGGCCCGGAACAACTGCCCGAACAGCACCTCGGAGTACCCGGTCGGCAGCGGCGCACGGCCCGTCTCGTCGTTGTAGCGGGCGTCGTCGAAGAAGTTGATGCCCTCGTCGGCGGCCGCGGCCATGATCGCAGACCCGGTCTCCTCGGGCAGGCGCTCGAACGTGCGCCAGGAACCCAGGGACATGGCCGACACCTCTATGCCCGAGGAGCCGAGCGGCCGGGGGCGCAGGCATTTCGCTGGCATCGGCCAGCCTCCCTTCAACGTGCCTGCCGGACTGACGGCAGATCATCGTGATCATGGCGTTTTGGCTGCCACAGCAGCCCAAACGTCATGATCATCGACCGGTTCTCAGCGGTGCAGGTACTGGTCGGCGAGCTTCGGTGGTGCGGTGGCCAGCCAGCCGTCGGTGATCACCTCACGCAGCGCCTTCGCGGAGGCCTTCCGCAACTGGATGAGCACGGCGGCGTAGCCGTCGAAGTGCGGGATGGTGAACAAGGCGTCCGGGTGCGCGGCGAGGATGGCTTCCTTCTCGCCCAGATCCGCGACGCGAACCGCGAGGATCGGGCCGTCCGGCGGATCCTTGTCGCCGAACCGCCGGATGTCCGCCTTGCTGAACGGCCGCTCCCAGGCGAAGGCCTTCCCCGCTACGAACCACGTCCGGTTGCCGTGCCGCTCCCCCTCGGTGACCTCGGGCAGGCCCGCGGCCAGCCGGGCGGCGTCGTCGTAGGTCGCCATACCGGTACCGTACGCCGTCTGAGAGGCTGTCCCCCGGCAAGGAGGAGGACCGCATGACATCGACGGCGTTGCTGATCATGGACGTGCAGCAGGGCATCGTGGACCGCTTCGCCGGAGACGACGGCTACCTGGACCGGCTGGCCACGGCGATCACCGCGGCCCGCGGCGCGGGCGTCATGGTCGGCTACGTGACGATCGCGTTCCGCCCGGGGTATCCCGAGGTCAGCGACCGGAACAAGAGCTTCTCCGCGATTGCCGGGTCCGGCAGGTTCGCCGACGGCGACCCCGGCACCCGCATCCCCGCCGCCGTGGCGCCCGCGCCCGGCGAGGCGGTGGTCACCAAGCGCCGGGTTTCCGCCTTCGCCGGCAGCGACCTGGACGTGCTGCTACGGGCCCGCCGCACCGAGAACCTGGTGCTGGCCGGCATCGCCACCAGCGGGGTGGTGCTGTCCACCCTCCGCCAGGCCGCCGACCTGGACTACCGGCTGACCGTCCTGGCGGACGGCTGCCTGGACGCCGATCCCGAGGTGCACCAGGTGCTACTGCACAAGGTGTTCCCCAGGCAGGCCGAGGTCACCACGATCGCGGACTGGACGGCCAGCCTCGCCGGGCCTGATCCCGCACCGCGGCGGCCGGGCCGTTAGAGCCAGTCTTTGCGCTTGAACACGAAATACAGCACGAACCCGGCTACGAGCATGAAGCCGACCGCGCCGATCAAGCCGGCCTTCTCGCTGAACCCGGGGTAGGGCACGTTCATCCCGTAGAACCCGGTGACGAAGGTCGGCACCGCGATGATCGCCGCCCAGCTGGTGACCTTCTTGGTGATGATGTTCATCCGGTTGCCCTGGATGGTCAGGTTCGTCTCCAGGATGGTCGTCACCAGGTCCCGCAGGCTGTCGGTCCAGTCGGCGGCGCGCAGCACGTGGTCGTAGACGTCCTGGTAGTACGGCATCATGTCGTCGCTGACGACGTGCAGGTCACGGCGCATCAGCGAGTTCACGACCTCGCGCATCGGGATCACGATCCGGCGCAGCAGCACCAGGCTCTTGCGCAGCTCGAAGCTCCGGCGCTGGACCTGCATGCCCATTGGGTTGGCCGCGAACAGGTCGTCCTCCAGAGCTTCGACCGAGTCGTCCAGGCTCTGCACTGCTTCGAAGTGGCCGTCCACGATGTAGTCGAGCAGCCCGTGCAGCAGGTAGCCGACGCCGAATTTGGCCAGGTCGGGGCTGCCGTCCCAGCGGTCCACCACGGCGCCGATATCCAGCCCGTCGTCCTTGCGGACGGTGATCAGCGCCTGGTCGGTGATGAAGGCGGCGAGTTCGCTGGTGGCCAACTCGCCGGTGCTAGTGTCGAGCTTCGCGCCGTAGGCGGTCAGGAACAGGTGGCTGCTGGTAGCGGTCTAGCTTGGGACGCTGGCCCGCGGTGGACGGCATCCTCGACGGCCAGCGGATGCAGGCCGAACTCCTCGCTCAGCACATCCAGGTCCTCGTGGTCGGGATCCCGCAGGTCGAGCCAGATGGTGACGCCCTTGTCGCCCAGGTGGTCGCTGATCTCTGCGACGGGGAACCCTTCGAGTTCGAGCACGCCGTTGCGGTAGAGCCGGGTCCGTGCCTGGCACTTGGTGGGGGTGACCTTGCAGATGGCAGGCGCCGCGGCCGTTTCCGGGTCGCTGCCGTGGGACGTCTCAGTCTCCGGAGGCCGGGCGCCAAGCGCGCCACCGGATGTGCCGTCCACCTGGGCCAGCCCGCCCGTATCGCCGGGGTCGCGCTGCGGTGCGTTCATCGGTTCCTCCTTGGGTGCCGTCACTTTAGCGCTCACCCTCGGCGGCCAGCGCCGCGGCCGGACCGGTAACGTGCCATCCGTGACCGATATGACCTGGCTTGATGCCACCGCGCAAGCCGACCTCGTGCGCCGCGGCGAGGTCAGCCCGAAGGACCTGGTAGAGGCGGCGATCGGCCGGATCGAAGCGGTCAACCCCCGGCTGGACGCGGTGATCAGGACCAGGTTCGACCAGGCGCGGGCCGAGGCCGCGGGCGCGCTGCCCGACGGTCCCTTCCGTGGCGTGCCGATCCTGCTCAAGGACCTGGGCTGCTTCGTCGCGGGTGAGGTGACCGCCGGGGGCCTCGGGCCGCTGCGCGAACTGCCCTGGCCGGTGACGTCCTACCTTGCCCGGCAGTTCCTGGCGGCCGGGTTCATCCCGCTGGGCCGCACCAACGTGCCCGAGCTGGGCACGACCGTGACGACCGAGTCGGTGAGCTTCCCGCCCGCCCGCAATCCGTGGCACACCGGTCATTCGACCGGCGGCTCGTCGGGCGGGTCGGCGGCCGCGGTGGCCAGCGGCATGGTCGCGGTGGCACACGCCAGCGACGGCGGCGGCTCGATCCGCATCCCGGCCAGCGAGTGCGGCCTGGTCGGGCTCAAGCCGACCCGGGGACGGGTGAGCCAGGGCCCGCTGGCCGGCGAGGGATGGGCCGGCAGCGTCATCGACGGGGCGCTGACCCGGACCGTGCGGGACGCGGCCGGCGTCCTTGACGCGATCAGCGCCCGGATGCCGGGCGAGCCGTACTACGCGCCGCCGCTGCCGCGCCCGCTGCGCGAGGAGGCCGGCGCCGCTCCCGGCCAGCTCAGAGTCGGGCTGCTCGACCGGCCGTCCGGCGAGCTGTACTCCGCCGACCCGGACTGCCGCGAGGCGGTGGGCGCCGCGGGACGGCTGCTCGAGTCGCTCGGCCACCACGTGGAGGAGTCCGCACCCGCGGCCATGTTCGAGCCCGGGTTCGCCAGGCACTTCAACACGATCATCGCCGCGGACACCGAGACCGCGTTCCAGGCGTTCGAGGGGCTGCTCGGCAGCCCGATCGCCGACGCCGACATCGAGCCGCGCAACGCCCACTACCGGCGCGCCGGAAAGGCACTCACCGCGGTGGCGTACCTGCAGGCCCGGCAGTGGCTTGGCATATGGTCCCGGCGCATGGCGGACTGGTGGACCGGCCACGACGTGCTGGTCACGCCGACTGTGGGTGCCCCGCCCCCGGAGCTGGGCTGGTTCACCGCCGCAGGGCCCGAGCACGAGGGCGCCCGGATCGCCGGCTTCATCCCCTACACCGCGCAGTTCAACATGACCGGCCAGCCCGCGGTCAGCCTGCCGCTGCACTGGACCGCCAGTGGCCTGCCGGTCGGCGTGCAACTGGTGGCGGGTTACGGCCGGGAGGACCTGCTCGTCCGGGTGGCCAGCCAGCTCGAACAGGCCGCACCCTGGGCGGACCGGCACCCGGCGCTCTGACCAGAGCGCTCACGAACCAGAGCGCCATGAACCTGAGCGCTCACAAACGCAGAGCCCCCGCAAGCCAGAGCCCGGCCGGCCGGGCCATCAGGCCCGGCCGGCCGGGCCGGCTACCTCATCACGAACCTGCCGGTGACCTCGTTACGGGATCGGGTTGCCGAGGTTGAACGGCCGCAGGTACGGGGCCGGGGTGTAGTGGATGAAGGCCGGCGCGGTCGGGACGACCTGGCCGTTGGACTCGAAGATGTTGAACTTCGGGCCGAGCGCCGCCGCCTTCTTGTTCAGGCTGGCGGGATTGGTCGCCGAGCCGGTCCAGTGGCCGGTGCTGAGCCGGTGCAGCAGGACGCGGGCGGCGGTGATCGTCTCCGCGGGGGTGAACGCGCAGTGCCCGGCGCGGTGCACGAAAATCTGCCGCAGCAGCGGGGCGTTGCCGGCGTGGCGGACCACGCTGCGGTAGGCCTGCTCGTTCTCCGGCACCACCAGGCCGTCGCCGGTGGTGTGCATGGTCAGCACCGGGATGGAGATCTTCCCGTCGAAGGTGACGTTGTGCTCCACGTACTGCACCGCCGTGGGGTCGGCGCTGATCTGGGTGGCGTTCTGTACCGTCGCCAGGTCCGCGCTCAGGTTCAGCCCGGCGGCCTTGTACAGCGCGGCCACCTCGGCACTGTCGGCGGACGCGGCGAGCTGGGTGGTGTAGTTCACGCCGGTGGTCCAGGACACGTTGCCGCCTGCCCGGGCCTCCAGTTCGGCGCGCAGCGCGAAGATGAACGGCCCGTCCACCTGGCTGAACCAGTCGAACTGGTTGGCCTCCTGCGCGGTGTAGTTCTTAGGTCCGGGCTCCGGGGACAGCGGCGTGAACCAGCCAGGGGTGTCCCCCAGCGCCGCGACCAGGGCCATCCGGGCCCGGCCCTGCTTGGTCTTCTGCGCCGCCGCCGCGGCGTTTTCGCCCCGGTCAGGTTGCCGCCCGGGTCGGTGATGTTCACCACGGTCACCGACGGGTCGATGAGCTGCTGGAACGCGAACGCGGCGTCCGCGGCGGTGTTCCAGGTGGCCACGCCGCCGGACAGCACCCCGCACATGGGCAGGGCGGCGTTGAACCGGCTCGGGTACCGCTGGATCAGGCCCGCGGTGATGATGCCACCGAGCGAGTGGCCCCAGGCGATGGTGCGGGTCGGCTGCGAGAAGGTGCTCGCGAACCTGTTCAGGGTGTTGATCTGGTCAGGCAGCGCCTGCTGGATCGCCCACCCGGTGGTGGCGTAGGAGGACCCGGCGAGTGCATAGCCGTGGTTGAGCAGCCAGGCGCCGGTGTCCGGGTCGCCGACGTCCGTGGCGGGGTTGTTGGTGCCGGGCACCACGTACCCGTGGCTGTAGAGGAACAGCGTGCCGTTCCAGGCGCCCGCCGGGCACTGGAGCTTGTAGGCCGCCCCATCGGCCAGCTTGCCATTGACCGTCGTTACCGATCCGGCGCCGCCGCACGTCTGCGACGCGGCGGCGGTGACCGCGGGCAAGGCCAGTCCGGCGGCCACCACTGCCGCGGAGAACCCGACAGCAGCGACTCTGCTCCTGATTTTCACAACCACGCTCCCCTGCTGATTTTGACGACCACACCCCGGGACAACTGTGGTGAATGATGCTTCATCGCAGACTGTAGCCCTGTCCGCATATCGCGGTATAGCGACTGTTGTATCTCTGGATGGCCATTCACGCCCCAGGTGTGCCGAAAAATCTCAGATGCCTAGCGCGGCTTCGAGTTCGGCGCGGTGGTCGTCGGGGTGCCTGATCGCGATCTGGGCGAAACGCTCTACCCGGCCGTCCCCGGCCTGCAGGTCCGCGGCGGAGCAGCCGGCCACCAGGCCGCTGAACGCGGCGCCGCTGCTGCGCAGGTGCTCGATGGCCTCGCCGGGCGTCATCGCGGCCGCCGCGACGGCGTGCTCGGCGTTGAGCGCGTCCACCGTCGTCCCGTCCACGGCCACGTCCTCGCCGGCCAGGATCCGCTGCACCCAGCCGCCCATGTACTCGTAGGCGTGCGCGACGTGATCCACGATGACGCCGACCGGCCGCGGGTCGCCGTCCAGCGGCGCGGCCTGCCACTGCTGCGGCGAGCAGCCTGTGGCGAAGGCGACCAGCCGCTCCCTGGCCGCGTCGATGTCGGCCGCGTACTGCGCCGGGCTCCGCGCGTCATCGCTCATCCGCCGACCCTAACCTCTCGAACAGCGCGAGAGCGTTGAGATCGTGGCGTGGCGAGCCGGAAGGTCAGCCCAGCGACGCCAGGACGGCCTGCGCCTGGGCGAGCTGGCCGTCGTAGTCGGTGCCATCGGCGTCGGCCAGCGCCTGGTACATCGTCACTGCGGCCTGAGCGGGTTCCACTGCCTCGCTGCTCCGGCCGGCGGCGATGAGGCGTTCGGCCAGGACCAGATCCGCGTTCGCCAGGCGAGCGCGGCGCACGGGGTCGTCCTCGGGTGGCTCCACGGCCGCTTGGAGGATGTCGGCCGCGGCGCGGGCGGCGTCAACGGCCGCGGTTGCGAGCAGGTCGCCCGCCAGCGACGCGTCGAAGCTCAGCTTCATCAGCTGGTCGCTGACGTCGATGGCATTTCCTCCGGCGGCGACCAACTGGCGGTACGCCTGGACCGCCTGTTCCACCGGGGCGGCCGCCAGCTCCGGGTGCCCGGCGGCCACCTGCCGCGCGAAGAGGTCGAAGAGCACCAGGGCCAAGGTCGTGTAGAACACGGTCTCCTGCCCCGGTTCGGGTGCCAACGGGGCCAGCATGTTCGCCGCCGCCGCTATGACGTCGACCGCGGTCTGCGCTTCGCCGGCGTCGGCGAGCCAGGACGACAGCGTCCGCAGGTCAGCGGCGAACGAGACCGGGTCGTTGCCGGCGGCGACCGCCCGCTCGCAGGCGAGCACGGTGTCCCTGGTGGCCGCCACGAGCTGGTCCTTGGGCCCGCCGCTCAGCAGCCGGAACACCAGATCCAGCTCGGTCATGGCCAACTGCCGGGTGTACTGGTTCTGCTCGCCGGGGCTGACGTCGGCGCGCACCAGCACATCGACGGCACGGCGGATCGCGTCGATCGCCCCGGCGGCATCGCCCACGTTTGCCAGCGCCGCGGATTGGGCCTGCAGATGGGCGGCGGCATGCTGCGCGGTGTCGTAATCCCGCGCTATCGACCCCGGCGGGCCGACGGCCTCGGGGCCGTGGTCGGCCCAGCCGGTGCCCATGCCAGCAGCCCACCACTGCGCCATGATCGCGCCGTCCGTCCCGACGAAGCAGACGTTGATGTTCTCGGTGTCGCGGCACACCGCGCTTAGCGGTGAGCCGGTGTGCGTGGCCCCGGCCGCGGTGATACCAAACGGCGCATGGTCGGCCCAGCCGGCGTGCGGTGCCCCGTCCCACCACTGGGTCATCACCGCGTCGTCGGGCCCGATCCAGAACACGTCCAGGTGTTCCATGGTCCGGGCGACGACGGTCAGGCCGGACCCGGGCCCGGCGGACCCGTCGGGCGCGATCGTGAAGGGGCCGTGGTCGGCCCAGCTCAGACCATCGCCGGTATGCCACCACTGCGTCATGATCGACCCGTGCGGGCCGATCCAGAACACGTCGAGCTGCTCCGGGACGCGCGACACGGCCACGACCGGCGACCCGAGCCGCGCCACGCCCGGCGGCGTGATCTCGAACGGCGAATGCTCGGCCCAGCCGCCGGGCGGCCCCGAACCGTCCCAGTACTGGCTCTGGATGGCGCCGTCCTCGCCGACCCAGAACAGGTCGATGTGCTGGGCCAGGCGGCTCACTGCCGCCAGCCCGGAGCCGGCCTGCACCGCATTGGCCCCGGTGACCTCGAATGGCGAGTTGTCGGTCCACACCCCGGTCAGATCGGCGTTCCAGAACGTGGAGATGATGGCGCCGTCCGGCCCCACCCAGAAGACGTCGAGGGTCCGCGGGGTCCGGGAGAGGGCGACCAGCGGCGATCCGGGCCGGGCACTGCCGGTGCCGGGCGGGCAGATCTGCGTGAAGTTGCCTGCCTTCGGCAGGCCCATCGGCCCGGACACGTTTGCCGTCACCACCGCGCCGGACGGGTCGATGCAGAAGGCGTCGACGATCGCCGGCGACCGGGATACGACGACGACCGGGCCGTCGGGCGAGGTCAGGCCGGCGGCCGACAGCGCCACCGGCTGGCCGCCGCTGAACAGCTCGCCGGAGTCGTCGGTATTCCCCTGGCGGACGAGGGAGCCGTCGCAGGCGATCCAGAACGCGTCCTCGAGTTCGGCGACGCCCGGGGGCGACCCGGACGGCCACGCCACCCCCGTCTGGGCAGGCCTGCGGGTGTTGGTCGTCAGCCGGCTGTCGCTGGACGTGCGCAACGTGGTCGGTGCGGTGAGCGCCGGCGCGTTCTGCAGCACGTTGTTCCAGATGTAGCTGTAGTAGACGTTCTGCTGGTCCATGGACGGCCAGCCGTCGCTGTTCCCGTTCCCGGCGTACCACTGGTCGACGATCGTGCCCTGCTGCTCGGGGTTGAACGTGTCCCACAACGGGCCCGGGGGCCCGTAATGGTACTGATCGTCAAGGAGCTCGTTGTCGAAGTCCGTCACCACCATGCTGCACATCAGCGCGGGCAGGAAGTTGTGCTCGATCTGCCAGGCGTGGGTGAGCTCGTGGATGAGCAACTGGCCCGGGTAGGGGTAGTGCTCGCTCACGCCGAGCGGGTTGCTGAAGGTCTCCCCCAGGTTCACGTAGATCTTGCCGTCGATCCCCCGCGCGGTGAAGCCACGGCCGCTGGGGCCGGCGAGGCTGCTCAGCCGGATGTCGTCCAGCGTGAGCGTGTCGCCGAATACCCGTTGGGCCAGCGCCAATTCCGCATCTGCGAGTGGCCGGGTGCTGGTCGCGAGGTCCGTGATCACGCAGATGACGACGGCCGCGGCCGTCCCCACAAGCGCCGCGGCACCGATCCCGATGCCGAGCGCCGCGGACACGGCGAAGACGATCGTCCCGCCGAAGATGCCGATCGTCACGCCCGGCCCCAAGGTGGCGCCGAGCCACCCGATGGCGTCCTTGGTGACGCCGATGACCACACCGAACGCGGCGCCCGCCGTGGCGCCGAAGAGCTGGGCGATCTCGTCGAAGATGTCGGCGATCGTGCCCAGGACGCCGCCGACGGAGTAGTCCTTGTTAATGGCGAACTGATGCCCGGCCTTGAGGCGATCCCAGTACATCGCGACGTAGGGAATGACGCCGGACTCGTCCGGGGGGATACTGTGCCCATTCGCGGGACAGTGCCCGGTGTGCCGGAAGACCAGAGTCGGGAAGTTCGGCGCCATCACGTAGGCGCGGACGTCGTAGTCGAATGGCTCGAAGATGCTGGTCGAGCGCATCTCGAAATGCGTACGCCACGAGCCGTCGGCCCACAGGTCGACGCTGACCTGCCCGCCGAATGCCGTGCCCGCCGGCGTGACAACGTCGCCCTGGAAGTGCAGCGTGTCCATGACAGCCCCCGCTCTCGCGGAAACCGCGCCCGTGCGTGGGTGTGCACCCCGCGCGGTTTCCTGCCTTACGCCTACTTGACCGCCGCATGACCCCCGTATGGGCTAGTGCCCAGAGTGTGACACCGGCCCGGCCAGGTGTCCATACGGGTTGCCTGGCCGCTACGACGCCGCGATCACGAACTCGAAGGCAGGCGGAACCGCGGCAGCGGGGAGGGCAGCAGCACGGCGAAGCCCGCCAGCCCGCCGATCGCGGCGATCCACAGCGTCGGCCGCAGCCCGAGTACCGTGCCGAGCAACCCGCCGGCCAGCGCGCCGAGCGGCCTGGTGCCGTAGTTGACCGCCTGGAACGCGCCGCTCACCCGGGATTTCAGCTGGTCAGGTATTACCGCGGCGAAGATCGAGCCAAGGCAGATGTCCAGTGCCATCACCCCGAAACCGGAGACGAACTCGGCGGCGAACAGCATCGCCAGGATCACCGGCTTGGGACCGCCGGCCAGCGGCACCAGCGCCAGCGGCGCGGTGAATACCAGGCAGGACGCGGTGCAGACACGCCCGATTCCGAACCGCGCCGACAGCCGGTTGGTGACCAGCGCCCCGAGCACGCCGCCGATCGCCCCGGCACCGAGGACTATGCCGAGCAGGCCGGGCCGGACGTGCAGCGAGCGGGTGGCGTAGAGCACGAACAGCGCGAAGAAAACGAAGTTGAAGAAGTTGATGAGCGAGGCCGCCAGCAGGGACCACCGGATGACCGGCGAGCCCTTGATGAACCGCACGCCCGCGGTGAGCGCGCCGGGGGCGGGCTCGGCCGGGCGCGGCTCGGCCACGCGGATCCGGCCCAGGAAGAACGCCGAGCCGAGGAACGACAGCGCGTCGGCCACGACGGCGAACGGCGCGCCGAGCAGTTCGACCAGGACGCCGCCGGCGCTGGGGCCGCCGGTGAACGACAGCGCGCGGCTGCCGTAGATGAGCGAGTTCCCCTCCATATAGGCGTCACCGGGGACGAGGGAGACGAACAGCGTGGGCTGGCAGACGGTGAACAGCACGCTGAACACGCCGGTGCCGAGCGCGACCGCGTAGAGCTGCCAGATGGTGAGCACGCCGAGCGCATAACAGACCGGAATGCTGGC
Source organism: uncultured Actinomycetes bacterium (assembly GCA_963762735.1). Classification (GTDB taxonomy): domain Bacteria; phylum Actinomycetota; class Actinomycetes; order Streptosporangiales; family Streptosporangiaceae; genus DASXKD01. Next base: position 16,167 of record CAVXMG010000014.1, read on the forward strand.
CAGCAGCAGGGCCCGGCCGAGGTCGGCCACGATCATCAGGGCACGCCAGTGGCCGAACCGGTCCGCCAGCACCCCGGCGTGCAGGCCGAGCAGCAGGCTCGGCAGCCAGACCAGCGCGGCAAGCAGGCCCATCTGCGCCGGGCTCGCCCGCAACGTGAGGACGGCGACCAGCGGGAGCACGATCGAGGAGATCTGGTCGCCGAACATCGAGATCGTCTGACCACACCAGTAGCGCCGGAACCCTGCCTCCCGGAGCAGGGCGGGCACATGGCGCCCGATCGCGCCACGGAAGCCGCCACGCACGCTATCCGCCGGCTGGCCGGGGCGGGTTCCCGGGGCCGCGCGGGTGGCGGTGCTCACCCCTCCTCCTCGCCGGCAGCCGGGCCGCGCCTGTCCTGGTCGGCCGCTGGTCCGCGCCCGGTCCGGCGGGGACCCTGGTGCGGGGCCGCCACGTGCATGTAGCTGACCAGGCGCGCGCCGGGCGGGCGCAGCTCGGGGCGGGCCGTCCTGTCGATATATCGATAAAGCAGGCGGTTCACCTGCTCCCCCAGCTCGGTCAGCTCGGCCGCGGTCAGGTACAGGTACAGGTCCCCGAACAGCGCGGCCTGCTGCCACTCTTCAGGCTCGCCCGGCCTGGCCTCCAGCCAGGCCATCATCTCCTCGTAGTAGCGCTCGGCGACGATCGACCGGAACAGGCCGGACGCGGCGGCCAGCTCCGGGCTGTCGGCGACCGCGGGCACGTCGGTGAGCATGGCCGTGGCCTGCCAGGGCCGCTCCCGGCCGCGGCCGCCGCCCGCCTCCTCGACCAGGCCGTACTTGGCCAGCTGCCGCAGGTGGAAGGAGCAGCTCGCGGAGCTCTCGCCGAGCAGCTCGCCGGCCCGGGTGGCGGTCAGCGGCCCCTCCGTGCGCAGCAGCGCGAGCAGCGACAGCCGCAGCGGGTGCGCCAGCGCGCGCAGCGCCCGGGGGTCGGTCATTCGCTTGACGGATCGCGCGTCTCTGTCGGGCATGCATGCAAAGCTATCTTTCGAAAGCTTCCTTTGCAACACGCGATACGCACGCCCTCCAAGCTGGGCCTCCGGCGGTGACTCCTCGTCCGGGGCCGGGGCAGAGCGGCAAGCCGCGCCGGGCACCCCAGGCCGCGGCGGCCGCCCCGCCGAGCGTGGGCTGGGTTGCCGCGTTCCGGCGGGGAGGCCAGAATCCAGTAACGAGGGACTAAGGGGGCCGGTCCAGCCATGGAACTCCTGGAGCGCACGCCGTTTCTGGCGACGCTGGCCGAGTACGCGGGCGAGGCCCGGCGCGGGGAACGGGCGGCTGGTGCTGGTGTCCGGTGAGTCCGGCATGGGCAAGACCGTGCTGCTCGAAGCGTTCCAGCAGCGCTTGGCGGGGGCCCGCTGGCTGTGGGGCGGCTGCGACGGCCTGCTCACCCCGCGGCCGCTCGGCCCGCTGTTCGACATCAGCGCGCAGCTCGGCGGTGAGTTCGCCGACCTGTGCCACAGCGGGGCGCCGCGGGACCGGCTGTTCACCGGCTTCCTGGCCGAGCTCGGGCCGCCCGCCGCGTTCACCGTCGCGGTGATCGAGGACGTGCACTGGGCCGACGAGGCCACGATCGACCTGCTGAGCTTCCTCGGGCGGCGGCTGGGCCGGGTGCCCGCCCTGCTGCTGGCCACCTACCGGGACGACGAACTGGCCAGCGATCACCCGTTCCGCATGGTCCTTGGTGACCTCGCGACGCAGCGCGCCACCCGGCGGATGCGGTTGCCGCCGCTGTCCGAGGAGGCCGTCCGGGCGCTGGCTGGGCCGCGGGATATCGACGTCGGCGAACTGCGCCGGATCACTGGTGGCAACCCGTTCTACGTGAGCGAGATCCTGGAGGCCGGGTGGCCCTCGGTGCCGCCCACGGTCCGGGACGCGGTCGGGGCCCGGCTGGCCCGGGCCAGCGTCGGCGCCCGGCGCGCGGTGGAGTCCGCGGCGGTCATCGGTGCGCGCGTGGAGCCGTCGCTGCTGGCCTGGCTCCTGGCGGACGCCCAGGCATCGGCCGACGAGGTGCTGGCCACCGGGATCCTGGTCCCGGACGGGTCCGGGCTGCGGTTCCGGCACGAGCTGGTCCGGATGGCCGTCGAGGCGGGGATCGCGCCGCACCGCGAGACCGAGTTGCACGTGCGCCTGCTGGCACGACTGGAAGCGGACGGCGCTGACCCGGCCCTGCTCGCCCACCACGCCGAGGGCGCGGGCGATGCGCGGGCGGTGCTGCGGCACGCCCCGGAGGCAGCCGGGCGTTCGGCCGCCCTGGGCGCACATCGCGAGGCGGCGGCACAGTATGAACGGGCCCTTCGTATTGCAAAAGATCTTGATAAGCCGACGATGGCGGCACTGTATGAGGGCCAGGCCGGCGAGTATGCGCTACTCGACCGGTGGGAGGAGGCGGAGCGAGCGCGCCGCGGCGCGCTGGCGCTGCGGCGCGAACTGGGCGACGACCTGAGCGTCGGGGCGAACCTCCGCAACCTGTCCACGACGCTCTGGCGGCTGTGCCGCGGGCAGGAGTCCGAGCAGGCCGTCCGGGAAGCTGTTCAGGTCCTGGAAGAACTGCCGCCCGGCAGGGAGCTGGCGTGGGCCTACGCGAACAGTGCTGCCTTCGGCCTGAGCATGGGGCGGCGCGGTGAGCCAATCATCGCGCTGCTCGGCAAGGCGCGGGCCATCGGCGAAGAGCTCGGCTACCCGGACGTGGTGAGCTACGCGCTGAACGCGGCCGGCCTGGGCCTGGTGGATAGTGGCGGGGACGGGATTGCGCCGATCGAGCAGGCGCTGGCGATCGCGCTGGAGGAGGACATGCCGGAGGCGGCCGGCCGCGCGTACAGCAGCCTCGTGGAAGGCTGCACGACGCTGAACCGGTTCGAGGACTCCGATCGCTACTACGCCGAGGGCATTGCCTATTGCCAGGACCGTGAACTCGGCGTCTTTAGCATGTGCATCAACGGCTGGCGCGCATGTGCCCTGCACCTGCTAGGGCGGTGGGACGAAGCCATCGGCGTCTGCGCCCAGATGCTGGGCAGTCCGGGCATCTCACCGTTGAACCAGCTGAACCCGCTCCGCATCCTGGGAAGCATCCGTGGCCGGCGCGGCGACGCCAGCGGCTGGGACCTGCTGGATGAGGCACTCACCCTTGCCGGGAGAGCGGGCGAGCCACGATCGGTCGCGCCGGTACGCGCGGCCCGCGCCGAGCTGAGATGGCTCCAGGGCGAGCCTGATCTCGCGGCCGTCGAAGCCCGGGACGGCTACGACCATGCGCTCAGGCACGTGGATCCATGGATGCTCGGATCACTGGCCGTCCTGCTGGTACGGCTCGGAGTCGCGGTAAGCCCGCCATCGGCTCTCCCCGAGCCGTACGCGTTGGAGATCGCCGGAGACTGGCGCGGTGCGGCGGCGGCCTGGGAACGGCTCGGCCGGACCTACGACGCCGCCATGACCCGGCTGTTCTCCCCGGACGAGGCCGGCTTGCGGGATGCCCTCAAGACGTTCGGCGACCTGGATGCCCCGATGGCCGCCACCGCGGCCCGGCGGCGGATGAAGGAGGCGGGCGTGCGGGCGATCCCGCGTGGGCCGCGCCCGGCCACCCGGGCGGCGCCGGCCGGCCTGACCCCGCGCGAGCAGGAGGTCCTGGCGCTGGTCGCCGACGGCCTCGCGGACCGGGAGATCTCGCAGCGGCTGTTCATCTCCGAGCGGACCGTGCACCATCACGTGTCCGCGGTGCTGTCCAAGATCGGCGTCTCGTCCCGGACGGCGGCGGCCCGCGAGGCCGCGCGGATGGGCATCGGGTCCTGACCCGGCGGGGCGCCGGCCCTCCCGGACGGGCGCCGCGCGCCCAGTGCGCCAACGTAGGCACCGCCGCGCCCAAATATGGGTAGCCGCCGCCGCTAAGCCGGGCACTTTCCCCGATGAGGCCGCTGACCTGGCCACCTTACGGTCGCTTGAGAAAGCTCCGACGACCGGAAAGGGAGGCCATAGTGCCGCTTTTCATGGATGTCCATGAGATCGACGGCGGCGTGACGATGGACGACGTCGCCAAGGCTCATCTCGCCGACCTGCAAACGCAGGCCGGTCATGACGTCCGGTACCTCAGGTACTGGGTCGATGAGGGAAACGGGCGGGTGTTCTGCCTGGTAGAGGCGCCGTCCGCGGAGGCCGCGGCCGATGTCCACCGGGAGGCCCATGGCTTGGTCGCCGACCACATCTACCGGGTCCAAGAAGGGTCTTAAGACAATGAAGAAACAAAGGATGCGCTTGCTGAGGCTGTCCGGCATCACCGCCGTGGTGCTTTCCGCCGGCCTGTGGATGCTGATCCCGGCATGGGGCCAGACGCCGGCCGTGAAGGGAATGCCCGCGACGGCCGCGATGGCCGGTATGGGCGGCGGCACCGGCACCGGGAACTCGGTGCTGACCAAGGACATCGCGCAGGCCCGGATGGCGACCGCGAAGTACGCCACCAACCTGGCCAAGGCGCAGGCCGACGGCTACAAGATCATCACGAAGATGATGCCGAACATGGGCTACCACTTCCTGAACCCGGGCATCAGCGGGTTCGACGTCCGCAAGCCGCAGATCCTGGTGTACGAGCACACCTCGAACAACACCTGGCAGCTCGGCGCCCTGGAGTGGGTCTTCACCAGCATTCCGAAGACGCCGCCGCTGCCGAACGCCACGTTCGGCTTCTTCCCGGCGGGCTGCCACTACAACGACGGCACGTTCGTGCCCGAGCCGAGCCAGCAGGACTGCCCGGCGACCGCTCCGGGTTCCGGGGCATCGTTCTTCTTCTGGCACCCCATCCTGTACACGATGCACGTCTGGGTCTGGTACCCGAATCCGGCGGGGCTGTACTCCAGCACGAACCCGCTGGTCAATCCGTTCAACGGCAACTGATCCGAAGGAAGCTGGGCTCATCGGGGGCTGAGCCCGACAAGCGGGGCCGGGCGGGCCACCACGGCCCGCCCGGCCCCCGGCGACACGCGGGCGGCCGGCCCCGGTGTATCAGCAGTCCACCGTCGTCCTCTTTCCCCCAGCAGCGTCATGCGAAGAACGGGGGCAAGTATGCACACGCACAAGACGGCGGTGGACGCGCAGCGAGAAACCACGGGTGACAAAGGAGCGCGATCACAATGACCGAGAACAACAAGCCTGCCGGGCTCTCCCGGCGCAGGCTCTTGGCGGGGGCAGGCACGGCGGGCGCCGGGCTGGCCGCCGCATCGGCAGGGATACTGCCCGGGATCCGCCCCGCCGCCGCGCGTGCGGCGGTCACCGGGGCCGGGGCGGCGGGGCATTCACTGGCACCGGGAGCTCCGGCCAACAGCATGCTGTTCGGCCGGATCTTCCCGCAGTTGCCGCCGTTCGCGCCGGTGACCGACGCGATCGAGGCGGCGCTGCTGGAGGTCGGCGCGCAGGGCGGCATCCTGGACGCCCAGGACGACCTGGCCGCGGGACCCAAGGCACTGATCGTGGACCCGACGGTGAACGGCAACCCGACCGCCGCCAATCCCTACGGGACCAACCCGGACAACCCGACCATGACGGCCGGCTCGACGTTCGTCGGCCAGTTCACCGACCACGACATCACCTTCGACCAGACCTCGCACCTGGGCGTGACCACCAACCCGCTGACCTCGCCCAACACCCGCACGCCCGCGCTGGACCTGGACTCGGTGTTCGGCGGCGGGCCTACGATCAGCCCGGGCCTGTACGTGCCCGGCCCCGGCGGCAGCGCCGGCCCGCAGTTGCTGATCGGCTCCGGCGGGGTACACGAGGACGTGCCCCGGACGGCCAACGGCGACGGCACCTACTCCGCGGTCCTCGGCGACCCGCGCAACGACGAGAACGTGATGATCGCCGGGCTGCACTGCGCCCACATCCTGTTCTACAACCGGGTGCTGTCCGAACTGGGCAGCATGAACCTGTCCCGGTTCCCCGCGGCCCGTGAGGCGGACCAGCGCAAGCTGTCCTCGGCCCGGAGCGGGGACCGCGCGCTGAACTACCTGAAGTACCTGATCGCCCGCCAGGTGACGCTGTGGCACTACCAGTGGCTGCTGGTCAACGAGCACCTGCCACAGATCGCCGGGCAACAGGTAGTCAACGACGTGCTGGCGAACGGCAACCAGTTCTACCAGCCGCCGCCTGGGGATGCGTTCATGCCGATCGAGTTCGGCGCCGCCTGTTACCGGTTCGGCCACTCGATGGTCCGGCCGTCCTACCGGGCCAACTTCACCAGCGGCACCGGCGACTCGGCCAACCCGGCCGCCGACCCGTTCTTCGGCCTGGTCTTCGACGCGACCGAGGCCGATTTCAACGGGCCCGTCAGCTACGATCGCGACGACCTGCTCGGCGGCTACCCCGCGCCGCGCCGCTACGTCGGCTGGCAGACCTTCTTCGACTTCGGCGACGGCCAGGTCAAGAACAACAAGAAGATCGACACTACGATCTCCTCGGTCCTGTTCACCCTGCCGCTGCCGGCCATCGCGCCGCACACCCAGACCGCGCCGACCGTGCTGCCGCAGCGCAACCTGCTCCGCCAGCTCACCTGGAGCCTGCCCTCGGGCCAGGCCGTCGCGGCAGCCATGGGTGTGCCCGTGCTCACCGCCACTGACCTGGCGGACATCGGGTCGGTCTACGCGCCGTTCGCTACCAGCACGCCATTGTGGTACTACATCCTGGCCGAGTCCAAGATCGCCGCAGGCGGGCTCAATCTCGGCCCGGTGGCGGCCAGGATCGTTACCGAGACGCTCATCGGCCTGCTCCGCGCGGATCCGACGAGCTACCTCCGCGCCTACCCGCGGTTCACGCCGTTCCTCGGCACCGACTGCCCGATGGGGCCTACGCCGGACACCAGCATCACCGGTAACCGCAGCTACACCCGGGCGCATTTCCTGTACTACGCCGGAGTCGTGCAGCCCGGCACCTACCGCTGACCGGCCGGCGAGCCGTCGCTGCAGGCCGCCGCGCCGCTGTCAGCGGCCTCCCGGGCCTGGCACCGCGCCAGGCCCGGGACGCTGCGGCGGCACATCAGGCCGCCCCAGTACCACTGCAACTCGGCAAGCTGGCGGCCTCGCAGCCGGCTGGCGTAGTCATCCAAGGCCCGCGTCGCCGCGCTACTTCGCCGGGAGGAACCTGGCGGGCACGCCGAGGACAGCGGCGACCTGAGTGGCGGCCCGCGTGAGGTCACTGGCTGGGGCGATTTCGATGACGTGGGGCCACCACCACAGAGATCCGCCCTCGGTCACGATCCGGCTGCTGCGGCGGGTGGCGAGGCTGACTACTTCTAACACCGGACGCCCACGGGCTCAGCCACCAGCGGCCTCCACCAGCGCTGCGCGGTCAGCGACACCCCCGAACGTGGCGAGCCCGTCTTCTCGCAACTGGCGGATCAGCTGATCCCGGCCGCCAGCATTGCGCAGGTCGGAGACTTCCAGTACACGAAGTTCTGACACTCAATCTCACCCCTTCCCAGCGACAGCCTGACGTTCGCTGATGCCCAGCGTCGCTCGGTCGGGCAGTGATGACCAGTGACAATCTGTCAACGTGCCAGGTAAGCGCGCAGCCCTAGCGCGGTGTTACATTCCGGGCGGGATCAACCACGCCAACGTGAGAACCGGAGATGACACGATGAACGACGCCACCTACACCGTGCGCGCATTCCCCGTCTCCGTGAAAGGCGTCGTCGTCCGGGACAGCCGCGTGCTCCTACTGAAGAACGAGCGGGAGGAGTGGGAACTGCCCGGCGGGAAACTGGAACTTGGCGAGGAACCCGCCGCCTGCGTCGCGCGGGAGATCACCGAGGAAACCGGTCTGCACGTGACCACCGGCCCCCATCTTGGACTCTTGGCAGTACCACATCGGCCCTGGCCGTGACGTGGTGATCATCACCTACGGATGCCACACCTGCAGTGACGAGTCCCCAGTGCTCAGCCATGAGCACAAGGAACTCGGCCTTTTCACCCTGACCGAGGTGGACAGCCTCCCCATGCCCGACGGATACCGGCGCTCCACCCAGTCGTGGTTCACCTACCTCACGGGACGCAGTGGGGCATGACTAGGTAGTGCAGTGGGGCATGACTAGGTAGTAAGGACATCCGGTGTCCGTGCGGAGATGCGCGTCCTGCGGAACGCTCATGAGCGCGTTCACTTCCGACTCCTTGTGTGTCATCTGCCACACCAAAGATGCCAATGCTGCCGTCGTGCCCGTACCAGCACGGGCTCCGCGCGGCACCGCGTGGCTGTGGGTGTCACCCGCCGCGGCCGCTGCCCTCGCCACCCGGGATCTTGGCGTCATCCTGCGCACCTACCGCGCGGTGAACCAAGTCAGCCAGCGGCAACTCGCGGAAGAGCTTGGCTACGACCCCGCCTACATCTCCCTGCTCGAACGCGCACTCGGGCACATTCTCCCCGAAGAACGGCTTGCCAGCGCCACCTACTGGACCGGCAAGGCGCTGCGCACCGCTGGGCACTTGGGCGAACACCTCCTGCTCGCCCACGTCCTGCGGATGCACGGAAACGAACTGCGGAAAGCCGGATACCTCAAGGCGGGAGCGGGACGGCTGACTCAAGCTATGACGATGAGCCATTCCCAGACCGAGCGGCGTGAGACCCTCGCCCTGTTCGCCCGCGCGGCTGGCGAACTCGGTGATCCAGGGCTGTTCGACAACGCTATCCAAGATGCCACCCAGATCCTCGGCCGCTCCGACGAGTACACGATGTTGTTCAACCCGTTCGCGCTACGGGAGATCCACCTGCGCGGACTCCTCGCCACCGGGCGCGCCGACGCGGCAGCGGCACTCGCCAGGACCGCCACTCCGGGGCATACTCCGACCGCACCCCAATGGGAGATCATCGAACGAGTCACTAGCGCCGACGTTCTGGCCAGGACTGGCCAGTCCGAACACGCCGCCACCGCGCTCAAAGAAGCCGTGACCAGCGCGGAACACCGCCACCTCCCACACCAGATACAGCGAGTCATCCGCGTCAGCACCCGGTCAGAAGTACCCGCCGTCCAAGCCATCCACGTCATCGCCCGCCAAGCACTCGCCCACATACAGGCGGGCTCGACGCCAGCCGTACCGGCCTGGCGCGCCCTGGCTCATGACCGCTAGATCACCGTTTCTCGTGGCGCTCATCCTTCCCGCTCATCCGCGCGTCGTTGCATGCGGTGTCGCTGAACGCCGACCTGTCCCAATCGGCCACCTGAGGGGCGTACCCGAGGTCTCTCATGGCGGTTCTGTGCGTGCCGTAGCCGGTCAGGGGGATGCCGGGCCCGTGTTGCCCGGCCGCCACCAAGGAACGTGATAATGGCCAGGATCATCATGAGCGTGCACCCGGCATGCGGCACCGCGAGGGAGGCCATGAGCGAGGTACCGGCCGGCTTCGAGCCTTCGCGACGGACCAGCCCGTTCCTCGACATGATCGGCCCGGTCTACACAAGCAACGGTGAGCGCGGCATCCTGCTAGGCCTGCGGGCCCGCACCGGGCACCTCAACACCCGCGGGTTCGTGCACGGCGCGATCCTGGCCGCCCTGCTCGACGTCGTGTGCGGGCGCAACTGCGGCGCGCTGACCGAGCACCCCAGCCTGGTCACGGTCAGCCTGACCGTCGACTACCTGGCCGCCGCCCGCGACGGCGAGTGGCTGGAAGCGAGCGCGACGGTGACCCGGGTGGGCCGCCGGCTGGCGTTCGCCGACGGCCGGGTGGATGCCGACGGCAAGCCCGTGGCCAAGGCCAGCGCCATCTTCGCGGTCGGACAGCCGCTACCCAGGGAGGTCACATGAACGGCGCCGAGGCGATGCTGCGCACCCTGGCTGGCAGCGGGGTCACGCTGTGCCTGGCCAACCCGGGGACCTCGGAGATGCACATGGTCGCGGCGCTGGACGAGGTGCCGCAGATGCGCGCGGTGCTGTGCCTGTTCGAGGGGGTGGCGACCGGCGCAGCCGACGGTTACGGCCGGATGACCGGCCGCCCTGCGGCGGTCCTGCTGCACCTGGGGCCGGGGCTGGCGAACGGCCTGGCCAACCTGCACAACGCCCGCCGGGCCCGGACCCCGCTGCTGGCGATCGTCGGGGACCACGCCACGTACCACAAGCGGTTCGACGCGCCGCTGGAGTCCGACATCGAAGCGCTGGCCGGGACGGCGTCCGGGTGGGTACGGCGGTGCGCGCGGAGCACCGACGCCGCCGCGGACGTGGCCGAGGCGGCCGCCGCGGCGATGTACCCGCCCGGCCAGGTGGCCACCGTCATCCTGCCCGCCGACGTGTCCTGGTCCCCCGGCGCCGAGCCGGCCGCCGCGCTGCCGCTGCGCCCGCGGGCGCCGGTCCCAGACGAGGTGACCGGCGCGGTCGCAGGCGTCCTGCGCAGCGGCGAGCCCTGCGTGATCCTGCTCGGCGGCGCCGGGATGCACCGGCCCGCGCTGGCGGCGGCCAGCCGCATATCCCAGGCCACCGGCGCCCGGCTGGTCGCCGAGACGTTCCCGGCCCGGCAGGAGCGCGGCGCGGGCATCCCGCCGGTCGAGCGGCTCGCCTACCTGGCCGAGATGGCCGCCGCGCAGCTCGACGGCGCGCGGCACCTCATCCTGGCCGGGGCGAGCGCCCCGGTGTCCTTCTTCGCCTACCCGGGCAAGCTCAGCTCACTGGTGCCGGACGGCTGCCACGTGCATACGCTGGCCGGGCCGGGCGACGACATCGCCGGAGGGCTCGCGGCGCTGGCCGACCTGACCGCCCCAGGCGTGGCACCCGTCCCGCGGCAGCCGGAGCGGCCCGGCCTGCCGGACGGCGACCTGACCGGGCACAGCGCGGCGGCGGTCATCGGCGCGCTGCTGCCGGAGCACGCGATCGTCTGCGACGAGGCCAACACCTCAGGGGTGGCGCTGCCCGCGGCCACCGCGGGCGCGCCACCGCACGACTGGCTCACCCTCACCGGCGGCGCGATCGGCCAGGGCCTGCCCCTGGCCGCCGGTGCCGCGCTTGCCTGCTCGGAACGGCCGGTCCTGGCCCTGGAGGCCGACGGCAGTGCCATGTACACGATCTCGGCCCTGTGGACCCATGCCCGCGAGCAGTTGGACATCACCACGGTGATCTTCAGCAACCGCTCCTACGCGATCCTGAACATGGAACTGGACCGCACCGGCGCCCCGGCCGCTGGCGAGAGCGCGCGGAGCCTGCTCGACCTGTCCCGGCCGGCCCTCAGCTTCACCGCGCTGGCCGAGGGAATGGGCGTGCCCGCCAGTAAGGCGGAGACCGCGCCGGAGTTCGCCGCGCAACTGCGCCGCGCGCTCGCCGAGCCGGGCCCGCACCTCATCGAGGCCGTGATCCCGCCGTTCAGCTAATCGGGCCGCAGGGCAGGGGCCCAGCCAGGGCTCAGCCCGCCGGACCTGATGCCTGCTCCGGCACCGGCCGGCCGCCGAGATGACCGGCCAGGCGCAGTAGGCCGTCGGTGATGTCCCGCTCGGTGGGCGCGCCCGCGGGGTCGATCAGCCACTGCACGAGGATCCCCGACATCAGCGCGAGCTGAACCGAGCCGAGTGCCTGCTCTGCCGGGCCGTCCAGGGTGTCCTCGGCGACGCCGAGCAGCCCGGCGGCGAGCCCGCTGCGGCCCTGCCGCAGGCTGGCGGCCATCAGCTCGCGGAGCTTGGGCGAGTGCTCGGCCTGCACGGCGGCCTCGATCGTGGCCAGCCAGAGCCACCGGTTGGCGGCATAGGACTCGATCACCTGGCGCCAGAACGCCTCGTACTGCTCGCGCGGCCCGGCACCTGCTGCGACGGCGGCCCGCACCGCGGCCTCGGTCTGCGCGCCCCAGGCGTCCATGGCCTGGGTAAACGCCTCGATCAGCAGCGCTTCCCTGGACCCGAAGTGGTAGCCGATCGCGGCGTGGTTGACCCCGGCTGCGGCCGCGATGTCGCGGACCGTGGTCCTGGTCCAGCCCTTCGTCTTCAGGCAGGCGAGCGCGCCGGCCAGCAGGTCTTCCCGGTTACCCATGGCGGGATTCGCCTCTGCGGTCACCCATGGCGCCGATCATAGCCGCCCTGTCAACCAACTGGATTATCCAATTGGATTGACCAAACGGATAAAGCTTGGATACCGTGACGGCATCGAGCATTCGCGACCGTGCATGAGGAGGAGCCATGGCCAGGTCGGTACTCATCTCGGGCGGCGGTGTGGCCGGGCCGTCGCTGGCGTATTGGCTGGGCACCTCCGGATACGAGGTCACCGTGGTGGAGCGGGCGCCCGGGCTGCGCACCAGCGGGGCGTCGGCGGTCGACTTCCGCGGCGACCAGCTTGCCCTGCTGGCCCGGATGGGCGTGCTCGGCGAGATCGAGGCCTGGCAGACCGGCATGGGCGACCAGGCGGTGATCGACTCCACCGGACGCCGGCTGTCCACGTTCCCGTCCGCGCTGTTCAGCGGCGAAGTGGAGATCGAGCGCGGCGACCTCGCCCGGATTCTCTACGACCACAGCAAGGACGTCGCGCAGTACGTCTTCGGCGACCACATCACCGCCCTGGCGCAGGCCCCGGACGGGGTGGACGTGACGTTCGCCCGCGGCCCGGCCCGGCGCTTCGACCTCGTCGTCGGGGCGGACGGGATGCACTCGGCCGTGCGGCGGCTGACGTTCGCCGAGGAGGACTCGGCTACCGGCACGACCTCGGGCTCGCCGTCGCGGGCTTCACGGTGCCCAACACCTTCGGGCTCGACCACAGCGGGCTGATCTACAACGAGCCGGGCCGGCTCGCGATGGTCGCCAGCGGCCGGGACCCGGCCCGCGCGGCCGTGGGCCTGATGTTCACCGGCACGCTGCCGGACTACGACTGGCACGACACGCAGGGCTGCAAGCGCCTCGTGGCGGAGCATTTCGCCAGCGCCGGCTGGCAGGTGCCGGCGTTGCTCGCGGCGCTGCACGATGCGCCGGAACTCTACTTCGACACGATCAGCCAGGTCCGGATGGACCGGTGGTCGGCCGGGCGGATCGTGCTGCTCGGCGATGCGGCCTGGTGCCCCGGCCCGGGCGGCAACGGGACCGGGCACGCCATGCTCGGCGCGTACACGCTCGCCGGGGAACTGGCGCTGGCGGGCGGCGACCATGTCGCCGCCTACCGGCGCTACGAACAGATCATGCGCCCGCCGGTCGCCAAGTCGCAGAAGCAAGCGGCCGGCTGCCGCCCGCTTCCTCACTCCGGCGACCGAGCGGAAGATCCGCAACCGCAACCGCACGTTCCGGATCCTGTCCGTCGCCGGCGCTGCGCGGCGTGTTCGGCTGGCTGGCCAAGCGCACCACGAACACCGGCGCGCTCCGCGACTACCCGCTCCCTGGCTCCGCACTGGCCCGGGCCGGCCAGCTGTCGCCGGGCCGGTGAGCCCCGCGGTGGCGCGCCGCTGCCGGTGCCGGCGCCAACAGTCGAGCGGGCGGCCTGCCAACGGTGACCGGGCGGCCATACCGCCTCTGAGCAGGTCTGCTGGATTTTGGTGGATTCCGCGTGAATGATGGAGCGCGCGGGGGGCAGCGACACTGGTCCGCGAACAGGCTGGGAAGGCGGTCCCCGTGACAAGGTCCCGTACGTTCGGCGCGTCATTAGCAGCTCTGATCACCGGGGCGGCGCTCGCCCTGGCCGCGGCACCCGCCGGTGCCCAGACCCCGCCAGCGGCGGGCGCACCGGCCGCCGCCACCGGCACCACAGCGAACTGTCCCTGGCTCAACACGCACCTGACGATCGCCCGGCGGGTCGCGATGGTGATGAGCCACATGACCCTTTCCGACGAGATCACCATGGTGGAGGGCCAGGGCACGGGCCAGCCCTACGTCTTCTACATGGCGGCCAACCCCCGGCTGTGCATCCCGGCGATGGGCCTGGAGGACGGCCCGGTCGGCGTCGGCGACGGCCTCACCGGGGTGACCGAGCTTCCCTCGGCCGTGTCCCTGGCCGCGACCTTCGACCCGTCGCTGGCCCACAGTTACGGGCAGGTCGTCGGGGCCGAGGAGGCGGGCAAGGGCGCCAGCGCCAACCTGGGGCCCACGGTGAACATCGACCGGGACCCGCGCTGGGGCCGGTCGTTCGAGGCCTACACCGAGGACCCGTACCTCAATCAGCAGACCGCCATCAGCGAGATCGAAGGCGTGCAGAGCCAGCGCGTGCTCGACCAGGTGAAGCACTACGCCGCCTACAACCAGGAGACGAACCGCAACACCTCGCTGGACGACGTCCTGGTCACCGACCGGACGCTGCAGGAGATCTACCTGCCGACGTTCCAGGCGGCGGTACAGAAGGCCGGCGCCGCCTCGGTGATGTGCGCCTACTCCGTGATCAACGGCAACTTCGCCTGCCAGAACCCCGACCTGGAGAACACCGTGCTCCGGGATCAGTGGAATTTCCCCGGGTTCGTCACCTCCGACTACGCCGCCATCCACGACACGGTCGCGGCGGTGGACGGCACCGACATGGAGCAGCCGTTCAACGGCAACTTCGGCACGCCACTGCTGACCGCGGTGCGCAACGGCACGATCGCCAAGTCCGTGCTGAACACGATGGTGTACCGCATCCTCACCGAGATGTTCAGGTTCAACCTGTTCAGCGACCCGCGCACCGGTTCGACCGGCGCGACCGTGACCACGCCGGCGCACGTGGCACTGTCCAACAGGGTCGCCGAGGCGGGTACGACGCTGCTGAAGGACAGCGGCTCCGTGCTCCCGCTGCCGGCCTCCGGCGCCGGGAAGATCGCCGTGATCGGCCCGGCCGCCTCCGCCGCGCCGGCCTACACCGGCGGCGGCAGCGCGTACGTCCTCCCGTCGGCCACCGTGACCCCGCTGCAGGGCATCACCGCCGCCGCGGGCAGCGGCACCACGGTGAGCTACACCCAGGGGCTGCCCACCGACACCTCGCTGACGGCGATCCCGTCATCGGCGCTGTCCCCGGCGTTCGCGCCGACCCAGGTCGGCGGCAGCTACACCGCGACGCTGACCGCGCCGCAGACCGGTACCTACGTGCTGGCCATCCAGAACTCGTGCGGCTGCTATAACGCCACGTACCTCAAGCTGAACGGCCAGGAACTGCTGGCCAACCCGAGCACCCCGCCGGTGAACACCTACTCGGCATCGGTGAACCTGCAGGCTGGACACCACTACCTGCTGCAGATCACCGGCGACGCCGCAGCGCTGACCTGGGCCACGCCCTCGGACCTGGCGCCCGGCATCGCCCAGGCGGTGGCCGCGGCCAAGTCGGCATCCACCGCGGTCGTGGTGGTCTCCGACGACACCGAGACAGAGGCCGCGGACCGGCCCAGCCTGGACCTGCCGTCCGCGCAGAACGAGCTGATCTCGGCCGTCGCCACCGCCAACCCGCACACGGTGGTGGTGGTCAACGCGGGCGCCCCGGTGGCGATGCCGTGGCTGACCCGGGCCGCCGCCGTGGTCGACGCGTGGTACCCGGGCCAGACCAGCGGCACCGCCCTGGCCAGCGTCCTGTTCGGGAACACCGACCCGGGCGGCCACCTGCCGGTGACCTTCCCGCGCAACCTGGCCCAGGTGCCGGCCGCGTCGAAGGCACGGTTCCCCGGGGTCAACGGCAAGGTGCACTACTCCGAGGGCCTGGACGTCGGCTACCGCTGGTATGACGCCAAGGCGATCTCGCCGCTGTTCCCGTTCGGTTACGGCCTCTCCTACACCACGTTTGCCTACAGCGGCCTGCACGTGTCCCCGACGACGGTCAACGGGGTGCAGGCCGTGCAGGTGTCCGCGACGGTCACCAACACCGGGAGCCGGGCGGGCACCGACGTCGCCCAGCTTTACCTGGGCGACCCGGCCGCCGCCGGTGAGCCGCCGCAGGAACTGAAGGGCTTCCAGCGGGTGTCGCTGAACCCGGGGCAGTCCACTCAGGTGACGTTCTCCCTGCCGCCCAGCGCTACCTGGTGGTGGGACCAGCAGGCCGGCGGGTGGACCCAGAGCAGCGGCACCTACCGCGTCTACGTGGGCGACTCGTCGGCCATGGCCAACCTGCCGCTGCGCGGCACGTTCGCGGTGACCGCCACGCCAGCGGCACGCCAGGCCGTGGTGACCGCACCGTCACGGATCCCGGCCGGAAAGCCGGTGACGGTCAGCGTGCAGCTCACCGCCTCGGGCAACCAGACGCTGCACGGCGTGCGGTTCTCGCTGTCGGCGCCGCAGGGCTGGCTGGTCCGCCCGCTCGGCTCGCCGGTCATCGGCACGGTCACCCCGGGCCAGGCACCGGTCGTCAAGTTCACGGTGCAGCCGCCGCTGTACGCGCCCAACACTTCTTCGGTGCTTTACGCCACCGTCGGGCTCGGCGGGACCACCGTCCGGCAAGGGGGTGCCACGGTCACAGTTACCGGCTGAGTCCGGAGACGGGGCGCGATGAATGTGGGATTGGCGCCCTTAGAGAGGCCTCGCTGTGACGTTCATGCCCCTGCTTGAGGGTGTTTGAGCGCGACGCCGCCCCACATGGCCGACCGGGTGCTGGCCACGGCCGGTGCCCCAGGGCGCCATTGCTGGACCGGCACGAGGCCCGGGTCGAGCAGGTCCAGGCCGTCGAAGAAGCGCGCGACCTCGTCGTGCGTGCGGTGCCGCTGGGTCTCCCGGGCCAGCCGGTTGACCGGCTCGCCCAGGGTGGCCGCCATGGGTCAGATGACAGGGTGACCTTCGGCGACGAGGGGTCCAACCGTCCGTAACGGCCGGTCAGGCCCGCAGGCTGGCCTCGCCGGGCAGGCATGGTGCTCGGTTACAGTGACGGGATGCTGTCCGGACCGCGCGAGGCGGAGCGCGTCCACCCGAACGTGATCCTGGCCGTATTGTCGCTCGCGGCCGTGACGTATGCGGTGCTCAGCTCCGCGGTCATCCCGGCACTGCCGACCCTGCAGCACAGCCTGAACGCCAGCGAGACCGGTGTCACCTGGCTGCTGACCGGTTTCCTGCTGTCCGCCTCGGTCGGCACGGCGATCATCGGCAAGCTCGGCGACATGCATGGCAAGCAGCGGCTGCTGGTGTGGACACTGCTGACGCTGGCCGCCGGGACCCTGCTGGCCGCCCTGTCCACATCGCTGGCGATGCTCATCGTGGCGCGTGTCATCCAGGGAGTGGCCGGCGGTATCTTCCCGCTCTCGTTCGGGATCGCCAGGGACGAGTTCCCGGCCGACCGGGTGGCCGGGAGCATCGGGCTGATGTCCGCCATCCTCGGCGTCGGCGGCGGCCTGGGGCTTGTCGTCGGCGGGCTCATCGACGAGCACCTGAACTGGCACTGGCTGTTCTGGATCCCGCTGCCGATCATGGTCGTGGCTGCCGTATGCGCCTGGCACTTCATCCCCGAGTCGCCGGTCCGCTCCCCCGGCAGGGTGAACTGGACCGCGGCGGCCCTGATGAGCGCGGGCCTGTCCGCGGTACTGATCGCGATCGCCCAGACAAGCACCTGGGGCTGGACCGGGCCGAAAACGCTGGTGCTCCTGACGTTCGGCCTGGCCCTTTGCTGCGTATGGATACTGGTCGAGCTGCGCAGCAGCAACCCGCTCATCGACATGACGATGATGCGGGTGCGCGGGGTGTGGACCGCCAACCTGGCGGCTTTCCTCGTCGGAGCCGGGCTGTACGCGTGGTTCCTGCTGCTCCCCCAGCTTGCCCAGTTGCCCCGCAGCACCGGCTTCGGCTACGGCGCCTCGGTCGTGATCGCCGGGCTGTACCTGCTGCCCTGCGCGATCGGCATGGGCACACTCGGCTCGCTGGCAGGCCGGGTGGAGCGGCGTTTCGGCTCACGGCGCGCGCTGGTGGCCGGCGCCGCGGTGAGTGCCGTCGCCTGTGGCTGGCTCACGTTCACCAGCAGGCACCCCTACGACTTGCTGGTCAGCTCGATGCTGCTGGGGATCGGGATCGGCCTGGCCTTCGCGGCGCTGGGCAACCTGATCGTGCAGGCCGTGCCGCCGCAGCAGACGGGCGTCGCCAGCGGGATGAATACGGTACTCCGCACGCTCGGCGGTGCGCTGGGCGGGCAGATCGCGGCGACGTTCGTCGCCGGCAGCATGGTGCGCGGCCTGCCCGCGCAAACCGGGTTCACCGCGACATTCGGCATGGCTACCGTGTTCCTGACCGCCTGCGCCGCCGTGGCGCTGCTCGTCCCGGCCCCTGCTCCCCCGGCCCGGCTGGGTGGCGCGACAGCAGGGCCTTGAGCAGATGACCGGTCGGCCCCGGCTACCCGGTGCCGGTCACCCCGGGCGGTGCGCCGGGAACGAGACCACCTGCTGGAAGCTGCGGCGCCCGGTTCTGCCACCGGCGCGACCGGGCCGCTTAGCGGTGCGCCGGGAACGAGACAACCTGCTGGAAGCTGCGGCGCCCGGTTCTGCCACCGGTGCGACCGGGCCGCTCTAGCGGTGCGCCGGGAACGAGACGACCTGCTGGAAGGTGGGCCGGTTCTGCCAGGGGATGCTGGGCTGGCCGACGATCCCCAGCGACCGGAAGCCGATGGCGTCGTATTGCGGCATGGTCAGCCCGGTGGCGACGGTGTTCGCGTCCTGGGTCCAGGCAGACACGTTCTTCGACCCGCCGTTCGCCTTGACCAGCGCCTGGTAGGTGGACTCCAGGGCGGCGTCGAGCGCCGTGCCGCAGGAGTTCAGCCCGCCGCTGCTGCTACAGAGTCTTCGTGGTCACCTCGGGGCTGAACGGCTGCGCGACGCTGGTGCCGGTGAACTGGTCCAGGGCCTTGACCGTGTAGCCCTCCCAGCCGCCGTCGTAGGCGCTGCCGAGGTGACTGCCGCCGTTGTAGGGCTCGTTGACGAAGCCCATCGGGAAGACGTTGTATCCGCCGGGGTTGGTGCCGCCGGCCGCGAACAGCGGGTCGAAGATGCCCTTGATCACCGCCGGGGTGAGCTGGTCCATGATCGCCACCGCGTCGGCCTGCTGGTACTGCGTGGCGCTGGCCGAGGCGAGGATCCGGTGCGCGCCGGAGGAGTACCAGGCGCGCAGCGCGGCGAGCATCTGGTTCACGCCGGCCGGCTCGTGCCGCCCGGCGACCGCATGCAGCAGCGGGGGCAGGATGGTCAGCCCGTCCAGGTCCTGGCTCGCCGCGGTCTCCATCGCCTGCACCAGGTCCGCCCGGGTGATCTTGCCGTGGTGCAGCGCGAACTGGTGCTGGATCTGCGTGGTGAGCATCTGCACCCGGTACACCGGCCCGTACCCGTACTCGCCGTCGGAGGCGGAGAACAGCGGGGCCGGCTTGTTGTTCCAGCTGTCGAAGAACCCCTGCGGCGGGTTGATCTGGTGCACGTGCTTGGACGCGGGCAGGAACCCGAGCCACTCCGACCCTCCGGTGCCCCAGGTGGGCAGGTTGGGGTCCACGTCCGAGGGGCGCACCGGGTCCAGGCCGCTGACGTAGTAGGCGATGTCCTTGCTGTCGGCGTAGAACCAGTTGAACGTGTAGTCGACATGGCTGGCGGCGGCCATCCACGACTTCGCGCTGTGGGTGAGCGCGGGCTCCCCGAAGCCCAGGAACCCGATCACCGAGTCCACGTCGTGGTTGTAGGTGGAGCGCTGGTTCACCACCGCCACCGGCTTGCCGCCAAGGGCCGTGGTCCAGCCCTGCACGACGCCGTGCACGGTCAGGTGGATCTTGTGGTCGAGCGCCTTCCCGCTGATGGCCCCGTCCGGGAACGTCTCGTTCACCATCGGGATGCACTTGCCCTTGAACTCATAGAACGTGCCCGTCGGCGACACCGGGCCGCCGTTGGGGTTGCAGATCAGCTCCAGCCGCTGGTCGGTCAGGTCGCTGCCCGCGGACGTGGCCGACCAGGCGTAGTCGACGCCGCGGCCCAGTTCGACGAAGCCGGTGCCGGGGAAGGACGCGCCCTCGGCGTCGTAGCCGGGTGAGTGCAGGTCCTCCTGCATGAGGATCTGCGGGGCGAAGTAGGACACCTGCGGGCCGAAGACCGCCAGCGGGTGCCCATCGGCGGAGTGGCTGGCCCCCACCACCAGGGCGTTGCTCATCTGGGCCGGGAACCGCAGCAGCGACTCGATGACCGACAGCCCGGCCTTGCTCGGCGCGGTGGCCGAGCAGCCGGGCGTGGTGTCCACCGGGCCGCCCTTCAGCGGAGCGCTGGGGTTGTCGGGGATGGCGGTCGTCGCCGGGTTGACATGGCCCGGGATCTCGTAGGGGAAGGACTTGTTCACCACCGTCGTCGGGGCGGCCGGGTCGTTCTGCTCCTTGAAGTCGGTGAACGCGGTCGCGCCCCCGGACTGGCCGAGCTGGCCCTGCAGGTAGCGCAGCAGGGCGGAGTTGGCGACCTCGCCGCCGCCGCCGTCGCCGAAGATCCCGCCGATCAGCCCGGCGACCCCGACGACGTCCGCCGGGGTCCACGGCTTCGGCGGGCCGAACAGCGTGTACTCGACCGGCAGCAGCGCCGGGTCGGTGAGTGCCTTGGTGATGTAGGCGTTGATCCCCTGCACGTACGAGCGGATCATCTGCACGGCGAGGCGGCCTTGCGCGCCGTATTCGATCGGCAGCGCGTTGATCTGGGCGTTGGCCTGTGCGGTCGTGTAGGGCGCGAGCAGCAACTCGTCGTGGTCCATCTGCTCGTCGGCGCAGGACGGGCCGAGGAGGGAGGTGAGCGTGCCCTCCCCGTAGTGGCGCAGCACGTCCATGAGGAACAGCCGGTCCTGCGCCTGGGCGTACCCGGCGCCGAACGCAAGCGCGCCGTTTGTCTTCCCGTAGATATGGGGGATGTCGTGGGTGTCCCGGTAGATGACCACAGGAACGTTCGGCGAGGGGTGCTGGGTGGCGATGATCTGGCCGGTCTTCACCCCGAACGACTCGCCCAGGTAGTAGTTGTGCAGCGTGGCATCGGTCAGCGAGGGGTAACCGAACTCCAGGTTCTCGTACGGCGCGAGCTGGTCCTGGCTGTGCGGCGGGCGCTGGCCCGTCGCCTCGAACTGTGTCAGTTGTGCCGCGTTGACCAGGCCGTTCTCTCCCGCAGGCAGGATGAACATGGCCTGGCCATGGGCGAAGTCATCGGCCTGGTACACCGGCCGCAGCGAGAACCCGCCCGGGCCGGTCGCGGCCAGCGCCGGGCCACCAGCGGTCGTCAGCGCGACCACGCCTGCGATGCCAGCAATCCACCAAGAACGCCCCAGTTTGCGCATGGGCGGCAGCCTAACCTTCGGGGCGCCAAAGATCGAGAGACCGCGGCGGCTAAGTTACCAGCGCGTACAAGTCGGGCTCGCCGGCCTGCGCGGCGGTCACGCGCACCCGGCCCGCGTCGGCGAGATGGCGCAGGTGCGCGCCGGCTTCGGCGAGCGCGGCGCGGCGCATGAAGCCGATGACCGACGACCAGCCACGGGACCAGGTGAGCTCCTCGGTCACCTGCCAAGCCGTGGCCGGGCCGAGCCGGGCCAGGATGGCGAGCACCTCGTCGCAGCGGCGCTCGTGGTGCGCGAGCAGCATCTTGACCCGGGCGGCCAGGCCGTCGAACCGGTACTCGTGGGCGGGCAGTGCCTCCGCCTCGTCGTAGGCGGCGATGAGTTCCAGCGAGCGCAGGTAGGCGGCCAGCGGGGGCTCGGCGAAGTTCGACTGCAGCCCGATGTTGGGGCTGATCCGCGGCAGCACATGGTCGCCGGTGAGAAGCAGGTTCTCGGATTCCTCGTGCAGGCACAGGTGCCCGGGCGTGTGCCCGGGGGTCCACACCGCCCGCACCTGCCGGCCTGGCAGCGGCACCAGGTCGCCGTGGCCGAGCAGGACATCGGCCTTGGCCATGGCCTGGAAGGCACGCAGGGCGCCGTCGTTGACCGCGATGCCGGCCGCGACGTCGTCCGGCACGCCGCACCGGGCCAGCCAGGCAAGGTCGGCGCGCCGGGTGTCGGCGTCGTGCGGCCGCAGCGCCGACAGCGTGCTCATCTCCGCCGGGTGCATGGCGACCCACGCCCCGCTCGCCTCGCGCAGCCGGGCGGACAGGCCGTGGTGGTCGGGATGGATGTGGGTCACCACGATCCCGGTGACGTCGGCGGGTGAGGCTCCGGCCGCCTTGAGGCCCTCCGCCAGAGCCTGCCATGTGGCTTCGCAGTCCCAGCCAGGGTCCACGACCACCAGCCCGCTTCCAGCGGCGATCAGGTAGGTCAGGGTGTAGCGCAGCGGGCTGTCCGGGATCGGCACGGGCACCGACCACAGGTCCGGGCGCACCTGTTCGATGGGCGGGGCGGTGCGCGCCAGCCAGGCCTCCCGCTGGGCCGTCCCGGTCACCCGCACATGTTGTCCCGTCTCGAGCTGGCCAGGCCGGTTAGGCGACCCGCCGCCAGCCGAGTTCGCCGACCTTCCACCGGGCGATGGCGCGGTGCCGGCTGACGAGCTTGACCTCCCGCAGCCGGCTGCCATGGCGGTACATCGCCTGCTCAGCCTCGATTATGCCGCTCGCGGCCGAGGGCTGGGGGATCTCCCGCTTGACACCGGACTGCTCGATCAGGATGAGGTTCGCCGGCCGGGACGGGCGCCGCGGCAGGACGGCACGGCCAGCGTCACTAGAATCGATCACACTCGTTAAGACATCCCGGCAGCACCCGGCTGTTCCCACAGGCGGTATGGCATGCGACACACCCAGGACTCGCGGACGCGATTCAGGCGAATCTGGCGTGAGTCCTCCGCAGGCCGCCTACGCTGGGCTGAGACGAGGGTGCGTGGCTACGAGGGCAATGACGAGGGCATCGGGGTGCCCGAGATCGGGCGGGCCAATGCCCGCTTGGACGCCTGCCGCGCAGGCCCGCCAACGGAGGTATCGCCCAGGTGACACGGGTGTCGACCCACCCGCCCGGCCCGCCAGGGCCGGCCGGGCCGGACACCCTGCCCTTCGCGGCACCTGACCTCACCGTCGGGAACGGCCCGGTCGAGTGGGTCATGAGCCGGGTGATCCGGAAACTGGCCTGGAGCCGGCTGTCGGATCCCGTGGTCGCCCTCTCCCTGTCCGGGGCTGGCCTGCTGCTCGGCATGATCGTCGGGGCGACCGCGCCGAACGCCGAGACGATACCCCTCCAGTTGCCGCTGTCGCACCTCCTGCCGTCGCTGGGCCATTCGGAAACCAACATCGTCATCGCGTCGGTCCTGCTCTACACCGGCAACATCCTGGCCTGCCTGGGCCTGGCCGGGATGCTGTGGGCGCACAGCCAGGGCTGGCGCCCCAACCCCAAGCACCTGCTGTGGGCAAGCGCGGCCATCATCGCGGTGATGGTCAGCCTCACCCCGGTGGGCTCCTCCGACACAGGGAGCTACGCGGCCTACGGCCGGATCGCGGCGCTGGGCGGCAACCCGTATACCACCGGGCCGCTGGCGTTCCTCGGGCCGCATTCCTCCTACACGCAGGCCGTCGGCACGCTGTGGAAGACACAGCCGTCGGTGTACGGCCCGTTCGCCACGGTGATCCAGTCCTTCGCGGCATCGATCGGCGGCCCGAACGTCAGCATGACGGTCTGGGCCCTGATGATCCTCAACGGGGCCGTCTTCATCGGGGTCGGGTTCCTGCTGCTGAAGACCTCCGCCGACCCGGTCCGGGCGACCCTGTTCTGGACCGCGAACCCGGTGCTCATCCAGCAACTGGTGAGCGGGGGCCACCTCGACACGCTGGTGGCGGCGGCGGCGATCTGCGCGATCCAGGTGGCGCGCCGCGTCTCCGGCATGTGGGGGGACGTGCTGATCGGCGTGCTGATCGGCCTCGCCTGCGGGATCAAGGTCAACGCGGTGCTCATCGCCCTCGGGCTGGCCTGGCCGCTGCTGCGGCGGCACGAGTGGATGCGCACCACCAGGATCGCGCTGGTGGCCCTGGCGACGGTCGCGCTGCAGTACTGGCCGTACGGGCTTGTCGCGCTGAAACCGATCTTCGGCGGGCTGAAACTCGCCACGCTGCCCTCGCCATGGCGGTTCCTCGAACTGATCGGCGCGGGGCTCGGCGGCCCAGGGGCCGAGCACACGGTGGCCACTGTCATGGGATATCTCTGGCCGGTCGCCATGATCATCGTGGCCTGGCTCGTCTACCAGCGGATCTCCTCGGACCAGCCGGGCGAGGTGGTGGCGCCGTTCGCGCTGACCTACGCCTGGATCCTCGTCGCCCCGTGGGTGTTCGCCTGGTACACCGGCATCGCCTGGGTCGCGCTGACCCAGGTGCCGCGAAACCGGATGACCCGCTGGCTGACGCTCGTCACGGTCTTCCTTGCCCTGTGCCATTCCAGCGGCGGCCAGGCGACGCCAGGGATCCGCTGATCACGCCTCCCGGCGACCGCCATGCTCGAAAAAAGCCAGGTAGAACCGACAACGCGTGGAGAACGGCACCGCGCCGCCCCGGCCGCAAGACAGCCGCGCGCACCTGGCCGCGGCGGCCCTGCGACGGCACTGGCTGGCGGCCGTGCTGCTGGCCGCCGGGCTGGCGCTCCGGGTGCTCGCCCAGTTCGCCTACCGGCCGGTGCTGTTCTACATCGACACGACCAGGTACCTGTACAACGACGCGCCCGGCATGGACCCGGTCGGCTACAAGGGGCCGCTGCGGGCGATTCTCGCGGTCGCCAACTTCAACACCGTCGCCGCCGTCCAGCATCTGCTCGGCCTGGCCATGGCCGTGGTCCTCTACCTGCTGTTGCTGCGCCGCGGCAGTCCTCGCTGGCTGGCCGCGCTGGCCATGGCGCCGCTGCTGCTCGACGCCTACCAGGTCCAGATCGAGCAGACGCTCATGCCGGACATCTGGTTCGAGGCGTTGATCGTGGCGGGCCTGGCCGTCCTGCTGTGGCGGCCTGCCCCGGGCTGGCGGGCGGTCCTGGCCGGCGGCCTGGTGCTGGGTACATCGGTCGATCTTCGCCCAGGTCGGCGAGGCGCTGCTGCTGCCCGCGGTGATCTACCTGCTGGCGCTCGGCGGCGGCTGGCGGCGGGCCTTCGGCAAGGCGGGCGTCTTGTGCGCAGCCTTCGCCCTGCCGATCCTCGCCTACAGCACCGTCAACTACCTGGCCGCCGGCGAACTTCTTCCCGTCCCGCACCGGCGTCACCTCCGTCTACGGCCGGATGGCGGCGGCGGCGGACTGCGCCACGCTTCGGCTGCCGCAGGCCGAGCAGGGGATGTGCCCGACCAGGGCCCAGCAGGCGCTCGGCCCCGACTTCCTGGAGTTCGGCACAGGATTCGCCGATCCAGCCGTACTACGAACGGCCTGCCCCGCGACACGGTGAACACCCTGATCATCGACTTCAACCACCGGGTGCTGGCCCAGCAGCCGCTGCGCGTGCTGCGCGCCTACGCGCGCGACGTGGTCCGGCCGTTCGCGCTGACCAGGGACGGCAGCCCAGGTGTCACGGCCATCTCCCGCTGGCAGTTCCAGACGTACTACCCCTACTTCGCGCCGCACGCGTCCCGGCAGGTCATCGACTCCTCGGTGGACCGTTACGGCGGGGGCAGGCCCGCCGTCTGGGTGCCGGCCGCCATGTTCCTGCGCGCCTACCAGTTGCACGGCGGGTACACCCCCGGGCCGCTGTTCGCGCTGTGCGTGCTGGCCGGCCTGATCGGCTCGGTGAGCCTGCTGGTGCGCAGGCGGGCAGGCCAGGCCACCCGTGAGCCCGCGCTCGCCTGCCTGCTGTTTTTCGCCTCGGGCGTGTCGGTGCTGCTGGTCTCCGACGTGTTCGAGTTCTCCTGGCGATACCTGCTCCCGGCCCTGGTCACCCTGGTCCCGGCCGGCGCCCTTGGCATCGCCGTCATCATCCGCGCGGCGCGGGCCCGCCCCGTTCCCGGCTGACCGGGCGGCCCGCCCGGCCGATGACTTCCCGCCGCGGGGAAGGTCCTACAGGAAACGGGCCACGACGCCGGAAGAGGACCGATGCAGGTACCCACGCCCCACCCTGAACTGCACGGCTGGCAGCGCTTTATCGGCAGGTGGACGACGCAGGCAACTCATCCGCTGCTTCCCGGCACCGTCGTGCGCGGGCACGCCACGTTCGAGTGGCTTGACGGCCGGCGATTCCTGATCCAGCGCTGGCACTACGACCATCCGGAGATCCCCGACGCTGTCGCGATCACCGGCGTCACCGATGGGCAGCTGTCGATGCATTACTTCGACTACCGCGGCGTGTACCGGAGGTACGCGGTCACCTTCGAGGAAGCCCAGTGGCGGTTCTGGCGCGACACGCCCGGGTTCAGCCAGCGATTCACCGGCACCCTCAGCGCCGATGGCGACACGATCACCGGCCAGGGCCAGCTGTCCCGTGACGGGACCGGCTGGGAGGACGACCTCGCGATCACCTACCGGCGAGGCCCGGCAACGTCCGGCCCGGCGGCGGGCGGCCATCCCGGCCTCAACGCGATGGCGCGGCGTGTGATCGACGCCAATCACTACATGACGCTGGGGACGACGGACCCCGATGGCCGGCCGCGGCTGTCGCCGGTGTACTACACCCCCGCACGGCACTCGGACTTCTACTGGGTCTCCTCGCCCGAAGCCCAGCACTCGCGCAACCTGGCGGAGCGCCCTGAGGCCGAAGTCGTGATCTTCGACTCCACCGCGCCCGCGGGCGAAGGCGAGGCCGTCTACATCACAGCCACCGCCAGAGCGATACGCGACGACGAACTGGAAGCCGTCTGCCCCGAAGCATTCAGGACCACCGCCGGCGCACGACGGTTCACGCCCGCCGATCTGCGGGATGGCGCCCTGCGGCTGTACGTCGCGCATACAAGATCATGCGAGGTCCACGTCGCCGCGCATCATCCCGGCCACGGCCGCGGCATCGACACCCGCCAGCAGGCCGACCCCACCTCGGCAGGATAAAAGCCGCCCCGCCCGCGCCCCGCCGGGGGCCAGGCCAGCCCGCCGGAACGGGCCCGGCAGGTGGCGGAGCCCGGCCCGTGACGTGTGACGATGAGGTCATGCGGATCGTGCAGGCAGAGTCCACCCCGTTGTTCGTCAGCACCGAACGCGGCCCGTGCCAGGTCGTGCGGGTCACGGTGGCGGGCGGGCCGCCAGGGGCGGGCGCGCCGGGCCCGGTCCGCGTCCGGGTCGAGGGCCCTGGGGTGACCACGCCGCGGCCGGCCGGCATCGACGAGCTGCCGCCCGGCGCGGAACGGACCGCCGAGGTGCCGGTGACCGTCGCTGCCCCGCATGGGCCGGGCAGCAGGCTGAGCGTGACGGTGATCGCGGAGGCCCCCGGCATCCGGGCCGAGCAGGCGGGTGAGATCACCGCCGCCGAGCCGGGCTGGACGATCTGGATGGTCTGCCACTTCCACTACGACCCGGTGTGGTGGAACACCCAGGGCGGCTTCACCGAGGCGGGGCTGGCGATGCCGGGCGAGGACGGCAGGCTGCCCGACGTGCGCACGGCGTTCGAGTTGGTGCGGCTGCACCTGGACGCGGCCCGCGACGACCCCGACTACAAGTTCGTGCTGGCCGAGGTGGATTACCTCAAGCCGTACTTCGACGCGCACCCGGAGGACCGCGCGGAACTGCGGGAGCTGATCGCGGCCGGGCGGGCGGAACTCGTCGGCGGCGCGTACAACGAGCCCAACACCAACCTGACCTCGGCCGAGTCCACGATCCGCAACATCGTCTACGGGCTCGGCCACCAGCGGGACGTGCTCGGCGCGGACCCGTCGGTCGCCTGGGCGCTTGACGCGTTCGGGCACGACCCTGGTTACCCGGGGCTGATGGCGGCGGCCGGGATGACCGGGTCGGCCTGGGCGCGCGGGCCGTACCACCAGTGGGGCCCGTGGCGCACGGTCGGCGACAACGCCCGGATGCAGTTCCCGAGCGAGTTCGAGTGGATCTCCCCCGACGGCCGGGGCCTGCTGACCAGCTACATGGCCAACCACTACGGCGCGGGCTGGGTGATCCACCAGGCCGCCGACCTGGCCGCGGCCGAACGGGAGGCGCTCGCGCAGCTTGCCCTGCTCGCCCCGGTGGCGGCGACAAGGAACGTGCTGCTGCCGGTCGGCGCCGACCACGTCATCCCGCCCCGGTGGGCGACCGAGGTGCACAGGGACTTCGCCGCCCGCTACGCCTGGCCGCGGTGCGTGACCGGGCTGCCGCGGGAGTTCTTCGCGGCGGTGCGCGCCGAGGCCGCCGAGCGCGGGATCTGGCTCACCCCGCAGACCAGGGACATGAACCCGGTGTACCCGGGCAAGGACGTGTCCTACATCGACACCAAGCAGGCACAGCGGGCCGCCGAGGTGGCGGTGTCCGACGGCGAGCGGCTGGCCACGCTGGCCTGGCTGGCCGGCGCCGGGTACCCGGCCGAGTCGCTGGACAAGGCGTGGCGGCAACTGGTGTTCGGCGCGCACCACGACGCGATCACCGGCACCGAGTCCGACCAGGTGTACCTGGACCTGCTCGGCGGGTGGCGGGAGGCGTTCGAACGGGGCGAGGAGGTGCGCGAGGAGGCGGCGGGCTTCCTGGCCGGCCTGGTGAATACGAGGCAGCAATACGCTACGGGCGCGGCCGGCGGGGATCCGGCGGGCCGCACGGTCGTCGTGTTCAACACGCTGTCGTGGCCCCGGGCCGGGCTGGCTGCCCGCGCCCTGGAATTCGCCGCGCCGGGCCCGTCGTGGCTGGCCGTGACCGACGAGACCGGGGCCGAGCGTGCCGTTCCTTGCCGAGGGGATCCGGCGGCACCCCGACCACACCCTGGCCGGCGTACGGATCACGTTCCTGGCGGAGTTGCCCGCGCTTGGCTACCGCAGCTACCAGGTGAGCGCCGCTCCCGCGCCCGGCTCCCCGGCCGAGCCCGGCTCCCCGGCCGAGCCCGGCTCCGGGGCTGACCCGGCCGCGGCGGCCGCGGGCTGGGCCACGCTGCTGGGCACGGTGATCGGCAACGACACGTTCGAGGTCTCGGCGGATCCGGCGAGGGGCGGCGGGCTGAGCAGGGTGCTGGACCAGCGGACGGGCACGGTGTTGCTCCGCGGCCTGGGCAACGAACTGGTCCTCACGCAGGAGTACCCGGCACATCCCCGCTGGGGCGAAGGGCCGTGGCTGCTGTGCCCGCGGGGACCTGGAACCGGGTCTGGCAGCGTCCCGGCCAGCGTGTCCGCGCAGCGCTGCCCGATCGGCTCCCGGCTGGTGGCCCAGTTCCCCCTTGGCGATCTGCGGATCACCCAGGAGACCATCCTTTGGGATGGCCTGGACCGGGTGGAGTTCCGCACGCACGTCGATGGTTCGATCGGCCAGGACCGGCTGCTGCGGGTCCGGTTCCCCGCGCAGGTGCCCGGCGGCCTCCCGGTGTTCCAGTGCGCCACCGCCGTGGTCGGTCGCCCGTTCGGCGTGGCCGACTCCGACGTGGCGCAGGACGCCTACACCCTGGACAACCCGGCCTGTGAGTGGTTCGGCCTGAGCAGCGCCGTGCGGGTGTCGGCGGGCGGCCATATCTGGGCGGCCGGGGTGGCCGAGATCATCCTCCCCGGCGATCCCGCGGTGGACGGGCGTAGCGACGCGGGCGCGGGTACCGCTGGCGCGGGCGTGGATGTGACAACCAGGCCCCTAGAAGGGCACGGATCTTACATTCATGGCGGGTTCAGTGCGGGCCGGGCGGCCGAGGCCCCGGCGGAGGGCTGGCGGGCCGGGGTCCGGGCGCTGGTCGCCGCGCTGGCGGCCGCCGGGGTCACGGCGACCTGTTCCCGCGCCGACGGCCCGCGTTACGGCGCGCTCGACCTGGACTCGAACCTGCCGGACTTCCGGATCGCGATCGGTGGCCCGGATGTCAACCCGTGGACGGCCCGGCTGCTGGCCGCGCTCGGCCCCGCGGGGACAGGTGCCGCCGCCCGGCTGGCCGCCCCGGGCGGGGCACGGGTCTGGGTGCCCGCGGCGCGCTCCCGCGCGGAGGTGTTCACCGCGAACGCGGACGTCCGCGGGGACCGCGACCTGCCGGTGCTGATCGTTTCCGGCCCGGATCTGCCGGGGGCGGTCACGGATCTCACCGCCGGCCTGGCCGGCGCGGCGATCGGCGCGGACCTGGCCGGGGCCGCGCCGGGTGACGCCGGGCTGCACGACCGGCTGCTGGGCACGCACAGCGTGGCGCTGCTGAACCGGGGCACTCCGAGCAGCCTGGTCACCCCCGACGGCACGCTGCACATCGCGCTGATGCGGGCTTCGAGCGCCTGGCCTGCCGGGGTGTGGATCGACGGGGCCCGGCGCACGGTGCCCGACGGCAGCAGTTTCGCATGGCAGCACTGGAGCCACGAGTTCCGGTACGCGCTGGCCGCCGGGGCCGGTGACTGGCGCGACGCCGGTTTCGTGCTGGCCGGCCAGGAGTACAACCACGACCTGCTCGCCGTCGAGACGGGCCCGCACGACGGCCCGTTGCCCCCCTCGGCCAGCCTGGCGGAGGTCAGCACGCCGGGCCGAGCGCGCCCGGCCGCCCTGCTGTCCGCGCTCAAGCCGCACGGCAATCCGCTGGCCAGCGGCCAGCCCGGCCGGCCGCGGCGGGAGGCGGGCGTGACCGTCCGGCTGCGTGACGCCGGTAGCCTGCCCGCGGGGCCGGCCGCAGCCCAGGTCAGCCTGCTGGGCAGGATCATGGCGGCCCAAGTTACCGACCTGACCGAGCGCGGCGCCGGTCCTGCGGTCGAGGTGGCGGACGGCCGCGCGCTGGTCGCGGTCCCCCCGGCCGGCCTGGTCACCGTGGCGGCGCAGCCTGGACCCGGCGGCCTGGCCGAGCCCGGGATGGCGGGCGGAACCGGGGCGGAGCCGGTGCAGCCGGTGTTCACCCGGTACTGGCTGCACGGCAAGGGGCCCGCCCCGGCCGGGAACTTCCCGGTGGCCGTGCACCTGTCGCCTGACCGGGTCACGCTGAACGCCCCCGGCGGCGCGGGCACCGCGGCCGGGCTGTGCCTGACGGTCGCGTGCGGGCCTCGGCCCGTGGCCGGTGAGGTCACCCTGGACGTCCCGCCCGGCCTGGCCGTCACCGGGCCTGACGGCACCCCGGCCGGGCCGCTGGAGTACTCGCTCGCCGAACGCGGTTACGCCCGCTGGGACCTGACGGTGGCGGCCTTGCCGGGTACCGCGCCGGGGCGATACTTCGTGGCCGTGCGCACCGCCGACGACCTCGGCCAAGTGCTTGAGGACACGGCGATGATCACGGTCGGCGAGCCGCCCGCGCCTGCCCGCGGCATGCCGCGCGAGCGACTGGAAGCCCTGCTGGTGGCCGACCTGGTGGCGCGGGAAGCCGAGGTGGAGGCGATCATGGAGCCCGCCGTCCTTGAGCTAGCCCCCGGCGAGCACGCGACGCTGACCGTGCGGCTGGACAACCGGACCGCCAGCGTGATCCGGGGCGAGTCCCAGCTCATGTCGCCGTTCGGCACCTGGAACCAGGCCAGGCCGTGGACCCGTGGGTTCACCGCCGGGCCCGGCGAGACGATCACCATGGACTACGCCGTGACGGTGCCCGCCTGGGCGCAGCCAGGCTCCCACTGGTGGGCGCTGGCCAAGGTGATGTACTTCGGCCGGGTCCGCTACACCGAGTGCGCCCGGATCCAGGTGACCGGCGGTCAGTAGCGCTCGACCAGATGAGCGCGGCTGGCCGGCAGCTCGTAGGGGTCGGGCCAGAAGTCGGTGATGCTGGCGATCCGGCCGTCGTCGTCAAGCTCGAAGAAGCACAGGCCGGGCTGGGTGCCTTCCAGGCCGGTGAACTCGAGCCAGCTCGCGGCGTGCCGGTCCTCGCCGACGATCCGCTGGACCGCGATGTGCCAGTCGTAGTCGAAGCCCTCGACGTTGAACCGGAGGTAGGCCTCCCGGCCCCGGACCTGTTCCCTGGTCTGCGGGCCGCGGTAGACCACGTCGTCGGCGACCAGGGCACCGAACGCGTCCCAGTCCCTGGCCTCGGCCGCGGCCCAGTAGGCCGCGACTACCTCGTGCGCCTTGGTCATACCGGGCAGACTATTCGGGAGCTAGGACATTCCGGTCGCAGGAGGGCGCATGGGAATCAGGGCCGTGGCGCTGGGCGCCGTGTTCGCGCTGGCCGGGCTGTGCTGCGTGGCGCCGCCAGCCGCCGCGGCCACGGCAGGGCACCCGAGCTTCAGCACCGAACGGCTGTGGGGCCCGCACAACGACTGGGAGCCGAACATCGCGGCGGCCCCCGGGTCGCCGTGGCTGTACCAGATGACCACGCAATACGGCGGGCAGCGGGTGTGCCAGCCCAAGATGAACCACTGCATCCTGTTCCGGTCCTCGCCGGACCGCGGGCGCACCTGGCACCAGGCCGTCGTCATGCCCAGGCGGCAGTGCCCGCCGGCCAAGTTCTGCAGGCTGGCCCACTGGCAGAACGACCCGGGGATCGCCGTCTCCTCATCCGGGGTCATCTACGCGGCATGGATGAACCAGTGGGACGTGACGTTCGCCAAGTCATACGATCACGGCCGGACCTGGACCAGGCTGCACGACTTCAGGCGGGCGGC
The DNA here is from genome assembly GCA_963762735.1 of uncultured Actinomycetes bacterium. Taxonomy (GTDB): domain Bacteria; phylum Actinomycetota; class Actinomycetes; order Streptosporangiales; family Streptosporangiaceae; genus DASXKD01. Next base: position 48,549 of record CAVXMG010000014.1, read on the forward strand.
CGGTCTCTCGTTCACCGACAAGCCGTGGATCGCGATCTCCCCCGGCGGCAGGGACGTGTACGTCGCCTTCAACAGCAGCGACTCCTACGTCTCCGCCTCGCACGACTACGGGCGCACCTGGGCTAAGCCGGTGAAGACGAACAAGAACGGGCGGTACTGGTTCGCCGAGGCGGGGGCGGTCGCGCCGGACGGCCATGTGTACTTCGCCGAGAGCGCCGAGCACCAGGACGCCAAGGGCGACATCCTGCTCGCCGTGCTCTCCTCCGCCAACGGCGGCGCCTCCTGGCGGACCAGCTACGTGGCCCGCAGCCAGCAGCAGCCGCACTGCCCGACCAAGGACTGCCCGAACGACTTCTACGGCGCGCAGATCGGCCTGGCCATCGACCCGGCGGGCACGATCCTGGCCGCCTACGCGGCGAACGCCGCCCCGCAGGCGCCGATGCGGCCGTATGAGATCACCTCGGCCAATGGCGGCCGGTCCTGGACCGCCCCGCGCGGCCTGGGCCCAGGCGGGACCAAAGTCGGCGCCGACTTCCCCAAGGTGGCAGCCGGCCCGCGGCCGGGTGACTTCCGGGTCGCGTGGGAGGACGACCGCAACGGTGCCACGGCATGGAACGTCTGGTACCGGGCGACCACGAACGGCGGTGCCTCGTGGAGCCCTGCCGTCCGGTTGTCGGACCGCGAATCCGGGGCGCCGTACAAGAGCCGGGCCGGTTTCCGGTTCCCCTACGGCGACTACTTCGGCATCACGGTGGACAGCCGCGGCACCAGCTACCTGATCTGGAGCGAGGGCACCAGCTACGACGGCCCCGGCGGCACCTGGCAGGCCCACGGCCGCTAGCCGGCCAGCCGCCCGCGGGCACGGCGCCTCCGGTTACCGGCCGGCCGCCGGATCCCGCACCCGGATCCCGCCAAGCTGCACGTCGAGGATGAAGTGCGGTCGGCGCGGGAATGGGCACCGGTAACCCGCAGCCGGACGGCCCAGGAGCGGGCCAGGCGCACTGTGATCCTGACTTGGGAACCGTTGCGCCCGGGGCTGCGTCCAAACAGCCGTGATGACCCCCGCAGCACGCACGCGCAGAAACGCTGGCAAGCCTCACAACGGGCTGATATCTGCCCGGCCGCGGGCCGGGGCACGCGCCATGGCGGGCGGTGGTGCGATCGCTGCCGGGATCCTGCTGGCGGTCCTGCCCAGCACCGGTGCGGCGGCCACCGTGTCGCCGTCCCCCTCGCCCAGCAGGTCCAGTGCGGCACCGTCGCCATCACCGAGCAAGTCGGCACCTGCACCCAGCCCGTCGCCCGTCGCCCTCGCCGTCCCCGAGCAAGTCGCCGTCGCCCTCCCCCTCAAGTCGCCGTCGCCCTCGCCGTCCCCGAGCAAGTCGCCGTCCCCGAGCAAGTCGCCCTCGCCCAGCCCGTCGCCCTCGCCGAGCAAGTCTCCGTGCCCGAGCACGTCGCCCTCCCCCGGCCCCGCAGCCTCGCCGAACAAATCACCCTGCCCGAGCCCATCGCCCTCGCCCAGCAAGTCACCGTCGCCCTCCCCGTCGCACCGTGCCCCCGCGCCACCGGGCCAGAGCGGCAACGGCTCCGCCGGGTCCGCCAATCTGACCGGGCCGCTCGCCCAGCCATCGGCGTTGCCGCGCGGAACCGTATCCGGCCTGTCCGCGCCGGCCCCGGGCGGCAGCCTTGCCCGGTTGTTCCCCGTGGTCACACCGGCTCCCGCCGCTCCGGGCGCAGGCCGCGCGCGGCCCGGGCCCTCGGGTGAGGGCGACGGAACCGCCACCGCCCTGACGGCAGAAACCGGGGTGATCGGCGGCCGTCAGGGCAGCCTGATCGTCCTGGCTATCTCCATCGCGGCGGGCATCGCCGTGGCCGGCGCCTGGTTCACCGTGGCCGGCCCGGGCCGCAGGGCGCTGCTCTCACTGGCTCGCCACCGCGGCCGCCGCACCCGTTAGGGCGTGAATGTAACAACGAGGCCCTTCTGGCGGCGTTGTCGATATGTGCCATCGGCTCATGATCTTGGTGTTCGTGATCATGACCTACGGGGGCCTATAGCACCCCCTAAGTCATGATCACGAACCTGGCCGTAGCCTGCGGTCAGGCGGCGGAACTACCGCCCAGCAAAGGAGCAATCCGCGGCTACGCGCCGTCATCGACGGCGGGTGCACCGCGATGTGACACCCGACGGCGCCCGCTAGCGCCGATTTCCGCGCCCTGGGCGCTGGCGGGCTTGCCGGGGAAGGTCACCTCGACATCGAGGCCGCCTTCTGGCTGGGCCCGCGGGGTGAGGGTGGCGCGGTGCGCGCGGGCGATTGCCTGCACGATGGCCAGGCCGAGCCCGTGCCCGCCGGTGTGCCGGATGCGCTCGCCGTCGGCCCGGCCGAACGGCTGGAACAGGCGGCCGAGTTGTTCGGGCGCGATCACCGCCCCGGTGTTGCGGACCCTGATGGTCGCCTGGCCGTCAGCGGCCGCCGTGGAGATCTCGGCCCGGCCGTCGCTGGAGTTGTGCCGTATGGCGTTGTCGACCAGGTTCGCCACCAGGCTTTCCGCCAGCCTCGGATCTCCCGCCGTCGGGGCTTGCGCGAGCCTGGTCTCGACGTGGACGCCCCGGCGCTCCGCTTCCTCGCGGCGGACCGTGACCTCGTGCCAGGCGACCGCGGCCAGGTCGAACGGCTCCCACTGCTCGATACCGCCCTCGCTGGTGGCCAGCGTGAGCAACGCCTCGATCAGGCGTTCCTGCTGATCGCCCAGATCCAGTACCTGCTCGCAGGCGGACCGCAATGCCTGCGCGGTCGCGTCCGGGTCGGCGAGCGCGACCTGCAGCAGGGTCCGCTCCGCGGTCAGCGGGGTGCGCAGTTCGTGTGAGGCGTTGGCCACGAAGTGCCGCTGCGACTCGAACGACGCCTCCAGCCGCCCGAACAGGTCGTCGAGGGTCTCGCCAAGCTCGGCGAACTCGTCGTCGCGGCTGCCCAGGTCCATCCGCCGGTTCAGGTTGCTGGCCGAGATGTCCCTGGCCGTCGCGGTGATCGTGCGCAGCGGCCGCAGCAGCCGCCCCGCGACCAGCCAGCCGCCCACGAGCGCGAGCAGCACCACGACCGGGAGTGCGATGGCGCCGATGATCTCCTTGTCACGGATGGCGGCGTTCAGCGCTGCCTGGACCGCGGCGGCGTGCGGCCCGTCCTGGACTGATGCCGATCCCCTGCAGCGGGACGAGGAGGAACAGCAGCCCGCCGCCCAGGGCGGCGAGCAGCCCCGCGTACAGGAGGGTGAGCTGCGTGCGCAGGGTCGGCCGCAGCCGGAGCAGGGCGACCACCTCACGGTAAAGGAACATCACACGTCTCCGATCCGGTAGCCGCCCTCGCGGACGGTGTGAATGACCGGCGGGTCGCCGAGCTTGGCCCGCAGCCGCCGGATCGTCGTCTTCACCGCGGTGGTGAACGGGTCGGCCGCCTCGTCCCAGGCCCGTTCCAGCAGTTCCTCGGCGGAGACCACCCGGCCGCCGGAGGCGAGCAGGCATTCCAGGACCGCGAACTCCTTCGGGGACAGGTCCAGGCGCCGCCCGGCGCGGAACGCCACCCGGCGGCTGGGATCCAGGGTCACGCCGCCGCCCGCCAGCGTCGGCGGCAGCGCGGGCGCGGAGCGGCGGCCCAGGGCGCGGACCCGGGCCACGAGTTCAGCGAAGTCGAACGGCTTCGGCAGGTAGTCGTCGGCACCCAGGCCCAGGCCGTCCACCCGCTCGCGCACCGTGCTGGCCGCGGTCAGCATGAGCACCCGGCCCTGCGACCCATCGGCCACGATCTGGCGGCATACCTCGTCGCCGTGCACGCCGGGCAGGTCGCGGTCCAGCACCACGACGTCGTACCGGGTGAACGCCAGGTGCTCAAGCGCGTCGTTCCCGTCCAGCACCACGTCTACGGCCATGCCCTCGCGGCGCAGCCCGGCCCCGATCGCCGTGGCCAGCACCTCGAAGTCCTCGATGACCAGCACCCTCATGGCCTGTTCGCGGTCCTTTCTGGGAAGTAGGCCCTTCCGCTCAGCGTAGGGCGGGGTGACCTGGGCCAACGATGGCAGCCGCCAGGTGTCAGCACGGTGTCGGCGGCCGACACCGTGCTGACACCGCCGGTGGCATAGAACCACTTGCGAACGCAGCGTCCGCCTATTGAGAAGGACGATGACTGATGCAAGCAACGATCGAAGTACGCGGCCTGCGCAAGAGCTTCGGCCCGGCGCTGGCGCTGGACGGCATGACGTTCACCGTCGCGCCGGGCCAGGTGACCGGGTTCATCGGGCCGAACGGGGCCGGCAAGACCACCACGATGCGGGTGATCCTCGGCCTGGACGCCCCCGACGCGGGCACCGCCCTGGTCGGCGGCCAGCGGTATGCCGCCCTGCACCGCCCGCTGACGCACCTGGGGTCGCTGCTTGACGCGGCCGCGCTGCAGCCCAGCCGCACCGCCCGCAACCACCTGCTCTGGCTGGCGCACTCCCAGGGCCTGGACGCCGCCCGGGTCGACGCGGTGATCGGGCAGGCCGGGCTGGGCAAGGCCGCCCGGCGCCGGGCGGGCGGGTTCTCGCTGGGCATGCGGCAGCGGCTGGGCATCGCCGCCGCCATGCTCGGCGACCCGCCGGTGCTGATGATGGACGAGCCGTTCAACGGCATGGACCCCGAGGGCATCGTCTGGATGCGCGGCTTCCTGCGGTCGCTGGCCGCCGACGGCCGGGCCGTGCTGGTGTCCAGCCACCTGATGAGCGAACTGGAGGACACCGCCGACCAGCTGGTGATCGTCGGCCGGGGCAAGGTCATCGCCGACACCAGCACCCGCGACCTGCTGGCGGCGGTATCCGGCGACCGGGTCACGCTGCGCACCACCGCGCCGGACCGGGCGGCCGCGGCGCTGGAGCGCGCGGGCGCCACGGCCACCACCGACGGCACCGAGGTGATGGTTTCCGGGCTGGCGCCCGAGAAGGTCGTGCTCGTGCTTGGCGAGAACGCGGTGCCGTTCTCGGAGGTGTCGGCGCACCGCGCCACGCTGGAGGAGGCCTACCTGGAACTCACCCACGATGCCGTCGAGTACCGCGCCGAGGACGCCGCGGGGGTTCCGGGGGTCGCCCCCCCGGGCTGGCACTGCGGGGGCGGCCCGATGACCGCGACGATGACGCCGGAGCGCTCGGGCCGAAGGCCCGAGGACGACAGGGACAGTTTCCGGCGGCTTGTGCACGCCGAGTGGACCAAGTTCCGCACCGTGCGCGGCTGGGTGATCGCCATGGTGATCGGGGCGGCGCTGACCGCGGCGGTCGGGCTGTACGCCGCGTCCGGGCCGCAGACCGGCTGCCAGCCGTCCGGGCCGAACGGCCCCATCGGCCCCCCGGCCCCCTGCAACCCGTCCAATCCGGTAGGGCCGGGCGGTGAGGCGGTCAGTGACGGCTACTACTTCGTGCACCAGGCACTGCGCGGGAACGGCAGCGTCACCGTGCGGGTGACCTCGCTGACCGGCCTCTCCTCGCCGCCGGGTGGCGGGATCGCGCCGGGGCCGAACCCGGAGCAGAACTTCACCGCCGGCATCCAGCCCTGGGCCAAGGCCGGGATCCTCGTCACCGCGAGCACCAGGCAGGGGTCGGCGTACGCGGCGATGATGGTCACCGGCGGTCACGGCGTGCGGATGCAGTACAACTACACCGGCGACACGCCGGGCCTGCCCGGGGCCGTGTCCGCCGCCTCGCCGCGCTGGCTGCGGCTGGTCACGGGCCGGTGACACGCTCACCGGGTACGACTCCGCCGACGGCACGCACTGGACCAGGGTCGGCACCGTCAGCGCTGGCGGGCCTGCCCGCGACGGTGCAGGCCGGCCCGTTCGTCACCTCACCCGGGTGGGTGCAGCCAGAGAACAGCGGCGCCACCGTGGCCACCGCGGTCTTCGACCGCCTCAGCATGCCGGCCGCGCCGGCCGGTGCCAGCTGGCGCGGCGCGAGCATCGGCGCGATGCCACGGGTTGAACGCCCAGGGCTCATCCCTGCCCGGCCGGTTCCACGCCGCTGGCGGCACGTTCACGGTGACCGGTTCCGGCGACATCGCGCCGGCCGGGCCCGGGCCCACGAACATCGGCGAGGCCGCCGATGACGGCTTCGTCGGCGCGTTCGCCGGGCTGATCGTCGTGATCGTGGTGGGGGCGATGTTCATCACCGCCGAGTACCGGCGCGGCCTGATCCGTACCACGCTCGCCGCGGCCCCGGGGCGCGGCCGGGTTCTGGCGGCCAAGGCCGTGGTGATCGGCTCGGTCACCTTCGTGGCGGGGGTCATCGGGGCCGCGCCGCTGATCCCGGTCGGTGCGAGCCTGCTGCGCGCCCACGGCAACTACGTGTTCCCGATGAGCGCGCTCACCGAGGTACGCCTGGTGGCCGGGATCGCGGCGCTGCTCGCCATGACCGCCGTCCTCGCCCTGGCCGCCGGCACGATCCTGCGGCACGCCGCGGGGGCCATCACCGCGGTCATCGCGCTCACCGTGGTGGTCTACTTCTTCTCCGTCCCGCTGGCCGTGCTGCCCGCCGGCGCCGCGGACTGGCTGCTGCGGGTCACCCCGGCCGCCGGGTTCGCCATCCAGCAGTACGTCCCGGCCTACCCGCAGGTGAACAACATCTACACGCCGCAGCACGGCTACTTCCCGCTCGCGCCGTGGGCCGGGTTCGGCGTGCTGTGCCTGTGGGCCGCGGCCGCCCTCTGCCTGGCCACCATCCTGCTCCGCCGGAGGGACGCATGAGCGAGGCGCTGCACGCCGAGTGGACCAAGCTGCGGACGCTGCCCGGTACCGGGTGGCTGCTGCTCGGCGTGGTCGCGGCGACCGTGATCATCAGCGCGGCGGTGTCCGCGAGCGTGTCGTGCTCGTCCACGGCCGCCTGCCACGTCGACATCACCAAGCTCAGCCTCACCGGGACCTACCTCGGCCAGGCGGTCGTGGCCATCGTGGCCGTGCTGGCGGTCAGCGGCGAGTACGCCACCGGCATGATCAGGACCACCCTGGCCGCCATGCCGCGCCGGACCACGGTGCTGGCCGCCAAGGCCACCGTGGTCACCGCGGTGACGCTGGCCGCCGGCACCGCCGCGGTGCTCGGCTCGGTGCTGGCCGGGCGGCTGATCCTGCCCGGCCACGGGTATACCCCGGCCAACGGCTACCCGGCGCTCTCCCTTGCCAACGGCACGGTGCTGCGCGCGGCCGCAGGCACCGTGCTCTACCTGGGCCTGATCGCGCTGCTCAGCCTCGGCGTAGCCGCCGCGGTGCGGGACGCCGCGGTGGCCATCGGCCTGGTGCTCGGCCTGCTGTACCTGTTCCCGATCCTCAGCCAGGTGGCCGGCAGCCCCGGGGTGGCGCGGCACCTGCAGCAGATCGGGCCGATGACCGCCGGGCTGGAGATCCAGGCCAGCACCGGCCTGCGCAGCCTGCCGATCGGCCCATGGGCGGGCCTCGGCGTGCTGGCCGCCTGGGCCGCGGCGGCGCTGCTGGCCGGTGGCCTGCTGCTGCGCCGCAGGGACGCGTGAGTTGCTCCTGGCAGCCACGATGACGCTGCGGCCGCGGATGCGCGATGCCCGGTCGTCGTAGCGCATGAAATGGCCGTCCCGGCGGGAATGCCGGGAACCCGGCGGCTGTTGCCGCGGTCATGACACAGCCGGCTGAACGCGAGACCGTGCAGTTCTGGTTCGACCCGGTGTGCCCGTGGGCCTGGATCACCTCCCGGTGGATGCTGGAGGTGGAGAAGGTCCGGCCGGTGCATACCGAATGGCGGATCATGTCGCTTGCCTACCTGAACCTGAACCAGCATGAGGGCGAGGGGCTGAGCGAGGAGTACCTGGAGCGGATGAGCCGGGCCTGGACCCCGGTCCGGATCTGCGCCGCGGCCGCACAGCGCAGCGGCCCGGACGTCCTCGGGCCGCTGTACACGGCCATCGGCACCCGGCTGCACAACCAGGGCCGCCGGGAGGACCCCGAGGTGATCCCCGAGGCCCTCGCCGAGGCGGGCCTCCCCGCCGACCTGGCGCAGGCCGCGGTGAGCACCGAGTTCGACGAGCAGATCAAGGCCTCGCACCACGAGGCCTTCGACGCTGTCGGGCTCGATGTCGGCACGCCGGTCATCCGCCTCCGCGGCAACACCATCTTCGGCCCGGTCATCACCCCCGCTCCCAAGGGCGAGGCCGCCGGGCGGCTGTTCGACGGGCTGGCGCTGGTGACCGAGGCGGACGGCTTCTTCGAGCTCAAGCGGACCAGGGACCGCAAGCCCTCGTTCGACTGAACCGTCCTCGTAAAGCGCGCCCCAAATAGGACCTGCGGGCCCTAAGTACGCCGTGCCGTTCGTGGTAGGAAGTAACAGGTTCGGCATGGCACATAGGGGTTCCGGGCTACCCGCGGATAGTGAGGGGTGTGCCGGTGAAGCCGCTGATCAAGGCTGCTGCCATTCTTTCTGTCGCAGCACTCGGGATGAGCGGCCTGGCGTCGTGCAGTTCGGCGGCGAGCACATCCGGCCAGGCCCGCCGCAGGCCGGTGTACGGCGGCACGCTCCGGGTGATCTCCAACGCCGGGCCGGGGTCGCTGGACCCGGTGCCGACCTACAACTACGCCGGTTACGAGCTGGAGCGCGGTTATGCCCGGCAGCTCGTCACCTACCCGACGACGTCACCGGCCACCGCGGCGGGGGCCGCCTGGGCCCGCGCCACCACGCTGGTGCCCGATATGGCGACGCAGGTGCCGACCGTGGCCAACGGCGGGGTCACCGGGAATGGGCTGGTGTACACCTACCAGCTGCGCAGCGGCGTGGACTGGAACTCCAGCCCGCCGCGGCAGGTGACCGCCGCCGATTTCATCCGCGAATTCCAGGCCTTCTGCAACCCGGGCCAGTTCCCGGTCGGGAACCTGAGCTATTTCACTTCTGCGATCGCCGGGTTCGCCAGCTACTGCGCGGCCGAGAGCAAGCACTTCGCCGCCAAGGGCGCGCCGCCGGTGACCGCGGCCGCGGTGGCGGCGTGGCAGGACACCCACCAGATCTCCGGGCTGTCCGCGCCCGGCGCGCTGACGCTGCGGGTCACGCTCACCCAGCCGGCCGGTGACTTCAACAACATCATGGCGCTGCCGTTCGCCTCGGCCCGCCCGGCGGAGTATGACGCCTACCTGCCGGGCAGCGCGGGCCTCAACCAGCACATCCTGTCCGACGGCCCGTACCAGGTCTCGGGCTACACCCCTGGCAAGCAGATCGTGCTGACCCGCAACCCGGCCTGGCGGCAGTCCACCGACCCGGTGCGGCACCAGTACGTGCACGAGGTCGTGGTGACCCTCGGCACCAGCAGCGACCAGACGGTGCTTGCCGACCTGCAGGCGGGCAGCCAGGACCTGTTCCTGGCCGACCTGGGGATCCCGTCGCAGGCCATCGCCTCGCTGCAGGCCGTCCACGACGAGCGGCTGCGGATCTGGCCGAGCAGCAACCTCAACCCGTACATCATCCTCAACCTGCGCTCCCCCAACGACGGCGGCGCGATGGGCAAGCTCGCGGTACGGCAGGCCGTCGAGTACGGGGTGGACAAGGCCGCGATCGTCAAGGTCAGCGGCGGCCCGGCGGTCGCCAAGATCACCACGGGCGCGATACCGCCCGGCAGCGCCGGGTACCAGCCCTACACCAGGTACGCCACCCCCGGCAGCCAGGGCAGCCCGGCCAGGTGCAAGTCGCTGCTCGCCTCGGCGGGCTACGCCCATGGGCTGACGCTCAGCTACCTGTACCCGAACGACAGCACGAACACCACGATCTTCGCCTCGATCCAGGGCAGCCTGAGCGCGTGCGGCATCACGCTCAAGGGCATGCCGGAGCCAAGCGGCGGCGCCTATTTCACCGACCTTGGCAACACTCCGCAGACCGGCAAGCCGGGGACCTGGGACATGGCCACCGGAAGCTGGTTCCCCGACTGGTTCGGCAACAACGGCCGCACGCTCATCCAGCCGCTGTTCGGCAGCGCCTGCGCCCTCGGCACCGTGAACGCCGGCTGCTACCAGAGTGCCGCGGTGGACGCCCTGATCGCCCAGGCTCTCAAGACGGCCGCCGCGCCGGCCGCCGCCGCGCTGTGGCGCCAGGCCGGCACGCAAGCCATGAACGACGCCGCCATCGTGCCGCTGATCAGCGGGCAGATCACCCAGTACGCCAGCAGCCGGGTGCACAGCGCCGCCACGGGCACCGCCAACTTCTCCACTCTCATCCAGGGCTGGGACTTCACCGACATCTGGCTCAACCCGCCGTCGCCCTGACGTGCCGACCACGCAGCGCGGCGGGCAGGCCGCGGCCCGATGAGCGTCACCGAACTGCAACTGCAGGCCCAGGGGGGCAGGGCCGACCCGGTCAAGGCGATCGAGGTGCGCAGCCAGTGGCGGCTGACCTGGCGCCGGCTGCGGCGGGACAAGGCCGCGGTGGCCAGCGCGGCGGTGATCCTGATCATCGCCGCGCTCGCCGTGGCGGCGCCCGCGTTCGCCGCGCTCACCGGGCACGGGCCTGCGCAGCAGTTCCCTGACACCGGGCTTTCCGCCACCGGGGCCCCGGCCGGGCCGGGCGGGCAGTTCTGGCTCGGCGCCGACGAACTCGGCCGCGACCTGCTGGTCCGGCTCCTCTACGGTGCCCGCATCTCGCTGTTCGTCGGGGTGGTGACCACCGTGATCGGCACGGTCCTCGGTGTGAGCGCCGGGCTGGCGGCCGGTTACCTCGGCGGCTGGATCGACATGGCGCTTTCCCGGCTCGTCGACGCGGTGCTGTCCTTCCCTTACCTCGTCCTTGCCCTGGCGCTCGCGGCCGTGCTCGGGCCGAGCCTGCCGGTGGTGATCGGCGTCATCTCCTTCTTCGCCTGGTCCGCCATTGCCCGGGTGGTCCGCGGCCAGGCGATCTCGCTGCGGGAACGTGACTACATCGAGGCCGCCAGGTCGCTGGGCGCGGGACCGCTGCGGATCATGTTCACCGAGATCCTGCCGAACCTGGCCGGCCCGGTGCTTGTGCTCGCCACGCTGTCCATCCCGTCGGCGATCATCTTCGAGGCGACCCTGTCCTTCCTCGGTCTCGGGGTCCAGCCGCCGACGCCGAGCTGGGGCAACATCCTGGCCGGCGCGCAGAACTACTACAGCGTGGCCTGGTGGTACCTGGTGTTCCCCGCGCTCGCGCTGCTGATCACCACGCTCGCGTTCAACCTGCTCGGCGACGGCATCAGGGACGCACTCGACCCGGGCGCCGAGCGCCTGCTCGGCCGGGCCGGCGGTCGCAGGCAGCGGCGTTCCGTCCGGCGTCAGCTGCGCAGGCAAGGCCGCTCCGCTGGCCCGTCGGCTCCGTCACCCGCCCAAGCGCTGGTTCCCGGCCCCGCGCCTGCCGCGGCGCCGGCCCTGTCCCGGCGGCAGGCCGAGTTTCAGGCGCTACGATCGCCCCCGCCCGGCCGCCGTCCCGGCCCGCACCTGCTGCCGTGGCACCGCAGGAGCCATGGCTTTCCCGGCTCGCCCGGTCCCTGCGCGGCTGGCACACCGTGCTGGTCTTCGCCTTCCGGCGCACCCTGTCCGGCCTGGTCGTGCTGTGGGTGGTCACCCTGGGCACGTTCCTGCTCTTCTTCACCCGCCCGGCGATCTCGGTCGCGCGGTCCATGGCGGGCAAGGAGCCGACCGCGGCGCAACTGCGCCAGATCACCCGGCAGCTCGGGCTGAACCAGCCGATCCCCTTGCAGTACTGGCATTTCGTGAACCGGCTGCTGCACGGCAACCTCGGTTACTCCTACGCCACCGGCGAGCCAGTGACCACGATCCTGGCCCAGGACCTGCCCCGGACCGCGTCACTGGTCGCCGGCGGGGTGGTGCTCTGGCTCGTCGGCGGGATCTCGGTCGGCGTGCTGTCCGCGACGCGGGCCCGGAGCCTGTTCGACCGGGTGGCGACCGTGGGCGTGCTGGCCGGGCTGTCGCTGCCCACGTTCGTGCTCGGCCAGCTCCTCCTGTGGGGCGTGTTCCTGCCGCTCAACGAGCACGGCTTCACCTGGATCCAGGACGGATACGTGAGCCCTGCGGAAAGCCTGACCGGGTGGGCCGGGCACATGATCCTGCCCTGGATCACCCTGGCCACGGTGTCGGCCGCCGTGTACTCGCGGCTGTCCCGCAGTTCGCTGCTTGAAACGCTCGGCGAGGACTACATCAGGACCGCGCGGGCCAAGGGGCTGGCCGAGCGCCGCGTGGTGCTCCGCCACGCGATGCGGTCCGCGCTCACGCCGGTGGTGTCCCAGCTCGGCATCGACGTCGGCACGCTGCTCGGCGGCGTCGTGGTGGTCGAGACCGTGTTCGGGATCGGTGGCATCGGCCAGGACTCGGTCGAGGCGATCGACCAGGGCAACCTGCCGCTGATCATCGGTTTCGTGCTGGCCGCCGCCGTGTTCGTCATCGTGGCCAACATCCTCGTGGACATCGCCTACACCCTGCTCGACCCCCGCGTCCGGCTGAGCTGAGCCATTCCAGCCCTTCTTGCCGTATCGGCCTTTCGGTGCGAAGGTCGATTCCGCGAGTGTGGCCGAGTCCCGGTTAATGCCGGGAGGAAAGAGGTTCGCGATGCGCAAGTACCTCGGTTTGTCCGTGATCAGCGTATGCCTGCTGGTGCTCCTGACGGGTACCACCGCCTTTGCCGGCACCAGCAGCACCTACTACGCAGGCAAGAACTCCCAGGGCCAGAAGCTGCTGTTCAGCGTGGACCAGACCGCGAACGGCCCAAGATTCGACCCCTTCTTCACCACCCTGGTGCTCCACTGCCCGGCGACCGGTAACACGATCACCGCGGGATTCAGCTTCATCGGATTCGAGATTCCCCTCAAGAATGGGAAGTTCAGCATCTCACTCAACGACCTCTCCGACCTCTTCACCTGGAGTGGGACCATAACCCCACAAAAGGCAACCGGGACCGAGTTCTACGACCTGGCCGCGTTCGACAACCAGAAGGGCCTGCAGGACTGCGCCTCGGGCACGGTCCCCTGGGCGGCCCAGGCTCTCGTGCCTGCCTCATCGAAGACCACCGCACCGCACGCCTCCTACAACGTCACCGTCACCAAGGCAGCGGATGGTTCGGTGCACTACACGGTTACCCACTAGCGGGAACACCGGGCAGATTTTCGCCAGCCCGGGGAGGCTACCTCTCCGGGCTGGCGTGATCATCTTCCGGGCGCAGCGCGATGGCCATGACAGAGACGGCCAGCGTAGCTGAGCCTCAGTCCGCGCGGCGCCCCGCGCCGCCCACGCGATGTGGGCAGCGGGAACTCGACGACGGGGGCGGGCATGCTCGCCATGGGACTTCTCTCCTTCCGGGAAGCCCTCCGGACTGGCTTGATCGATGAGGGTTCGATGGATCAGGCGGGCGGCTGGCAGCCGAGGGTGGCCAGTTCGGCACGCCCCTCGTCGGCCCGGCCGTCCATGAGCAGCAGCGTGCAGGCCCGCTCGAAACGGGCGTCGATCTCCTCCCACCCGGCCACCGACCGGGCCAATGCCCTCTGGTCGCCGTTGAGCCTGCCCGCGGCGCGGGCCAGGCAGGCGGCGGCCCAGTAGTTCTCCTCCCCGGCCGGCGCCGCGGCTGCCAGCCGGCCGACGGCGTCGGGCAGCCCGGCCACGATGGCCACTTCGGCGGCAATCGCCCAGGCATAGGGCCGCGCGGAGTACCAGTGCGGCCTCCCGTACCAGGGCTCCTGCCCGAGGGGCAGGTCGGCGACCGCGACCACGGCCGCGTCGATACGGCCCTGGTGCAGCGCGATGCGGGCGTCGCTGAACGCGGCGAACGAGGACCAGGTTGGGCAGTCACCACGTGCGCGCCGGTGCTGGTGATTTCCCTGAGCCGGACCATCCAGTCGTCGTGTTCCCTGTCATCGCCGCGCAGCCCGTGCGCGAGCACCGCCGCGTACGCGGCCGGGCCCATCCACCGGGCCGGTGGCCGGCCTGCCCGCTGCCAGGCGTCCCACATGGGGCTGCCTGGGTGAGCGCCTCATCGAACCGGCCCTGCAGCACCAGCGGCAGGATCGACTTGCTGGCCGCCATGTGCGGCTGCCCGGCCGCGATGTCGTCGTCCTGGGCCATCCGCGCGGTGCTGAGGGCGCCGGGCAGGTCGCCGGCGGTCACCGCGATCTCGGTCACCATGTGGAAGGTGTCCACGATCTCGGCACCGGTGCGCGGGTCGTGCCGGGACAGGCGGCTCAGCAGCGCGGCGCGCTCCTGGTTGACCTGGTGCGCCTCGCGGACCCGCCCGCTCGCGTCGAGCGCCTCCACCACGGCGTCCAGCGCACCGCTGATCAGCACCGGGTCGCCGGTGCGGCGCGCGGCGGCGAGCGCGTGGTCGACCAGCGCGGGATCGGGGACCGACTTCTCCGGCTGGGTGGTCCACGCGACCGCCGACGCCAGGTAGGCCGCGGTGACAGGATCCCCGTCCGGGGCGAGGCGGGCGGCCTCGCTCGACCAGCTGGCGCAGCCGGTCGTGCGGCGTGTCCTGCGGGAAGTTCCCGGCGAACCGGTCGGCGATGGTGGCCGCGTATGCCAGCGCGGCCGCCTGGGCGGCGTCGTCCCCGGCTTCGGCAGCCCGCTGCGCCGACGGCCAGCAGCAGGTCGAACGCCACGCCGCCCTCCCCTTCGGCCATGGCCACGTCCGCAGCGGCCCGCAGGTCCCAGGCGGCTTCGGCCGGCGGCGCGTGCTCGGCGGCCACCTCGTAGTGGCCACGGGACTCCAGCAGGAAACGGCGGGCGTAGGCGAGGTGCCCCAGGGTCCGGGCGAGCCGGTGGCTGACGTCGTGCCCGTTCGGGCTGGTCGCGGTGATCAGCGCCGCGCGCAGGTCATCGGCGACCAGGTCGAACGCGGTGCGCCACTGCTGGCCCTTTTCCAGCCGCCGCTCCAGGTCGTCCGCCATGGCCGCGGCCCAGCCGAGATGGGCCTCCCGTACGGCGGGTTCCTCTCCGCTTGCGGCCAGCCGGTCCAGAGCGTAGAGCCGGATCGTTCCCAGCATCTGCCACCGGCTGCCCTCGGGGCCGCGGCTGTAGCTCAGCAGGCTCTTGTCGGTGAGCCGGCCGATCAGGTCGGCGACCAGGCCCCGGCTGCCGATCGAGGAGACCGCCAGGGCGGCGTTGAGGTCGAACCCGGCGGCGAAGATGCCCAGCCGCCGGAACATCGCCCGTTCGTCCTCGTCGAGCAGATCGTGGCTCCAGTCGATCACGGCGCGCAGCGAGCTGTGCCGCTCGTTGGCGCTGCGGCTGCCTGCCAGCAGGCGCAGGTGGTCATCCAGCCCGGCCAGCAGGCCATCGGGACCCAGCGACGCACTGCGCGCCGCGGCCAGCTCGATGGCCAGCGGGATCCCGTCCAGGCGGGTGCACAGCTCGGTGAGCACCGCCGGGCTGGCGGAGAACTCCGGATCGCTGGCCCGGGCCCGGTCGAGGAACAACTCCTCCGCCTCGGAGCCGGCCATGCCGTCCGACTGCCCCGCGACGAGGGACAACGGCGGCAGCGGGACCGTGCGTTCGCCGGGAATGGCCAGCCTCTCCCGGCTGGTCGCCAGGACCGTCAGATCGGTGCAGTCGGCCAGCAGCTTCTCGATGAAGGCAGCGGCCACCTCAAGCAGGTGCTCGCAGTTGTCGAGCACCAGCAGCGACCGGCCGCGGGCCAGGTACTCGTGCAAGGCGGCGTCCAGCGACCGCCCCGGCCCCTCGGTGACGCCGAGCAGCGCCGCCACCGCCTCGGTGACGAACCCCTCGCGCACCGGGACCAGGTCGGTGAACACGGTCCCGAGCGGGTATCTGGACGCCGCCACCTCGGCCACCCTGGCCGCCAGGCGGGTCTTCCCGACCCCGCCCGGGCCCAGCAAGGTCACCAGGCGGCTGTCGTCCAGCGCCGCGAGCACGCCGCCCTGCTCGGCGGACCGCCCGATGAAGGTCGTCCGTGCCGCCGGGAGGCCGACCACCATCCCGGTCCCGGCCTGCTGCCGCGCCGTGACGACCGGGGCGAGGTCGGCGAGCGCGCGCCGGTCCGGCACGCCGAACTTCCGCAGCAGCGCCGACACGTGACTCTCGACGGTGCGGACGGAAATGTGCATCCGGCCTGCGATCTGCGCATTGCTGAGATGCGCTCCGATCGCTTCGAGGACTTCAGCCTCACGCTCCGACACGGCCGCCGTGTCAGCAGCCCTCTCGCTCACTGCATCCCAACGGCTGCCATGGCCATCATGCTAAACAACCGGGATTTCTCACGCCAAGGACACTTTTGGCGGGTCATGTAAAAGCGCCCGGGCCTTCCCATTCTGGAAGGCCCGGGCGGTGGTGCGGGTTACCTGAGGATCAGCCCTCGTTGCGGGAGAGGGTCAGCGACTGGGTGTTGGTGTAGGTCTGGGCGGTGACCGGGTGCAGGGCCGTGCCCAGGCCCTTGTTGCCGGTGGTCACGTACTGCATGGCGAACGCGGTGCCGGTGTCGAAGCCGCTGGTGACGGACCCGGACACGTTCTCCAGGCCGCTGGACTCGGTCACCGTCAGGTTGCCGTTCGAGGGGTTGAAGCCGCTGCCGGCCGGCCAGTTGATCGTGAACGTGCCGCTGAAGTTCTCCGCGCTCAGGTTGGCGTGGCCGGACAGGACCGCGGTGAACGTGCCGGTGCCGCTCTCCGGGCCGTTGAAGATGTCGGCGCAGCCGCTGGTCGTGCCGGTCATGACGGCGTGGATGAGGGGCTTCTTGACCTTCACCAGGCCGGGCGAGTAGATGATCTTGCCCGAGACGCCGGTGCAGCTGTCGATGACTACGTAACCGTTGGGCGCGTGGGTGGCGGCGTGGGCGACGCCGCCCATGCCGAGCACGCCGGCGAGGCCGGCGCCAGCGACGGCGGTGGTCACCAGAGCGGCACGGGCGCGGCGGGCGGCGGGGCGCAGTGAGATGTTCATGACAAGTCCTTCCTGAAGGTGTCTTTGCTGGTCATATGCGTTCTTGCTGACACTCAAAGCGTGCCTGCGACGGCCCCGCCGCCACATCCGTGCTTGCCACCCATGCACCACGTATCCGCCACGCATTCACCACGGATTGATACGGACCGCTCTTGCGGTGGGCATCCGTGGCGACCGGTGGCAGCCATCCCGTGGGGCACCGGCAGGCACCGGTGAATTGGACAAGGGCGGCAGGCCTGTTGGCCTGCCGCCCTCGCGGTTTATGGGTGCCCGAGTTCGGATCGGGTATTTCGCCAGGTGGCGATTTTGTTAAAGGAATGGCAAAGGGAGTCACGGGGTGGCGAGCATGCCGTCGGTGTTGCCGGCCGCGTCGGTGTAGAAGCCGACCAGGTCGCCGGCCGCGTTGATGCCGTTGACCAAGGTGGAGCCGACACCGTTGGGGTCGTCGATGGACTGCCAGTGCGACGTGGGACCCATGGGGTTGGTCAGCACGAACCCGTGCATGACACCCGAGCCGTCCAGGTAGGACCCGACGATCTGGTTCTTGGCGTTGATGCCGAAGGCCTGGGTGTCCGAGCCGCCGGGGAACTGGTAGGCGATCGTGGTGGTGCCGATCTTCAGCCAGCTGCTGGTGTTGCCCGCGGCGTCGGTGGCGAACCCGACGATGTCACCGACGTTGTTGATGCCGGTCGCGGCGGTGGACACGCCGGGCACGTGGATCGCGGTGAACTGGCCGGTGGCCTGGTTCAGCTTGTAGGCGTGGGAGTTGCCCTTGGCGTCGTTGTAGAAGCCGACCGCGGTGCCGGCGTTGTTGATGCCGAGAAGCTGGTTGACCGAGCCCGTGGTCTTCGGGGTGTTCGGGTCGTTGTAGGAGGCGAAGACGCCGTTCCACTCGATGAACCCGTGGTTGGTGCCGTTGGCAGTGACCCAGAACCCGCTGGTGTTGCCCTTGTCGTCGATCCCGGTGACCTGGGTCTGCGTCGAGCCGGGGAAGTTCTCGTTGACGTAGTTGGCCTGGCCGTAGGGCGGCTTGAGCAGGTAGCCCTTGTTCGGGTGCCCGGCGGCGCCGGAGCCGAAGTAGCCGGCGATCACGTTGTGCACGTTGATGCCGAGCAGCTGGTTGAAGGTCGGGTCGGCCTGGTCGTCCAGGGTGGTAAAGGTATACGTCGTCGCCGCAGCCTGGTGCGACGCGACCGGGGCGGCCTGGGCCACGCCCGCGAACAGGGCGAGCGCACCGCTGCCGGCTACGGCAGCGGCCAGGGCGCCGGCCACCACATGCTTCCTCATGACTGTTGCTCCTTGTTTGGAGGCAGAGATGGTGCCGATCGATCCGGCGCCACCGCGAACGGGGCGGATCTCGTTCGCACCTGCAGCATGTCCCGGCGCCGCCTATCGGGACATCCGTGACAAGTACGGGTACACCACTGACTGGATACCGAGTCATCACGGAACGGAGCAGGAGCAGATCGGCGTTGCGAAGGCTGCGTGTCACTCTTTGGTGGTCAGCAGAAGCGTGGCTGCCTGTTCCTGGCTGAGCGCGCGGCCTGCGCCATATTCAGCATCCCACTCCGCACGGGTCATGGTCGCGCGGGCGGGGCCCAGGAAGCCCTCAACCAGTTCCGCCTCGAGATCTGCGATGGGCATGCCAGCTATCTGCCTGACCGCCGCCGCGGCGCCGGCCAGGCGGGCCGCCCGCAGTGGTTCGCCCAGTTCCGCGACGGCGCAGGCGGCCAGCTCCAGGGCTGCCGCCAGGATGTCGGAGTTACCGGCGCTGGCCACGTAGTCAGCCGTGGCAGACAGCAGGTTGCGGGCCTCCCGGATATGGCCGGCCCGCAGGCTGACCATGGTAAGCGCGTGCCTGTCCAGGACCAGGCCAAGCTGGTCACCGTATTTCTGGTCCAGCGTGACCGCTTCCAGCAGCACTTCCGCGGCACGGCCGAGATCGCCGGCGAAGTTCTCCACCATGCCCAGATTCGTCAGGGCCGCGGCGAGCCGTTGCTCGCTGCCGATCTCACGGGCGAGGGCGGCGCTTTCCTCCAGCAGGGAACGCGCCGTGCTCAGGTCACCGTTGTAACCATGGGTGATGCCGAGGCTGTTCAGTTCCTTGGCTTCCTCGTCGCGGTCGCCCGAGTCACGGTAGATGGAAAGACTTCGCTCGAAGAGTGGTACCGCCGCGGCCCACTCGCCTTGCTGTGTCAGCAGCATTCCCAGTCCGTGCGCCACCGCGGCGAGCGGTGCCCCGGTGTCCTCGCTGGCCAGGTCGATCGCCCGTTGCAGCCATCGCCTGCCTTCGGTGGCGTGACCGTGCTGGTGCCAGAACGCGGCCAGCGCCTCGACCAGCCGCAGGCCGATGCCGACCCGGTCGGCGTCGGTGTCCTGAGACTCCAGCGACCAGGTCAAGGCGGCACGCAGGTTGTCGTGCTCGGCTTCCAGCCGGTCGAGCGTGACTAGCTGCGCCGGGCCGTACAACTGCTGATGTGCCTGCTCGGCAAGGGCGGCGTAATGCTCGGCGTGCCGGTGCTGGGCGCTGTCGGCTTCACCGGCCTCGGCCAGCCGTTCCAGGGCAAATTCGCGGATCGTCTCCAGCAGGCCCACCCGGGGCTCTCCATCGGCGCCCTCGGTCACCGTGATCAGGCTGACATCCATCAGCTCGCTGATCAGTTCCAACGGATCCACCAGGCCGGCCGGGCCAGCGCCTGGCCATCCCCGGACATGGCCACCGCCGCAAGCGCGTCCACATCGCAACCGCCAGCGAAGACCCCCGCGCGCCGCAGCACCGCCGCAGACCGGGGCGGCAGCAGGTCATAGCTCCAGGCAATGGTGGCCCTCAAGGTTTGCTGGCGCGACGGCCGCCCGGCATCCACGGCGGCCAGGGCAGCACTGTGATCGAGCCGGGCAAGCAGGGCCTTGGGGGACAGTAGCCGAACTCGGGATGCGGCCAACTCGATCGCCAGCGGCAGCCCGTCCAGCCGCCGGCAGATGGCCGCGATGTCGGCCGCGTTTTCCGCGGTCACCACGAAACCCGGCCGGACCATGCCTGCCTGCTGCGCGAACAGTCGTACCGCACCGGACGCGGTCACCTCCGCGATGGCCGGCTCTGACGGAATCTCCAGCGGCGGTACGGGCAGCTCATGCTCACCCTGCAGGTGGAGCGGCCCTCGCGATGTCGCCAGCACCACCAGGCGCGGAGCTGCTGCCAGTAGCGCGGCCACAGCCTCGGCGGCGCCGTACAGCTGCTCCAGGTTGTCCAGCACCAACAGGGTCCGGCGGTCACGCAGATGCTCCATCACCGCGGCGGGCTCATCCCCGGCTATGGACAGGTCGCCGGCGATGGCCTTCCACATCACCCCGGCATCGCGGACGGCTGACAGGGCTATGAAGTAGATGCCCTGCGGGAAGGTACTGCCCAGCGACACGGCGGCATCGATGGCCAGCCGCGTCTTACCGACACCGCCCGGACCGGTGAGTGTCACCAGTCGAACCTCCGGCCGGCAGATGAGGGCGCGCACCTGCTCGAGGTCGCTCTCCCGGCCCACCAACGGCGTGATCGGAACCGGCAGGTTGGTCGCGGCACCCAGGCTCTTCAGCGGCGGAAAGCGCTCTGCCAGCCCCGGGCCGGCCAGCTGAAAGATGTGCTCCGGCTCATCAATGTCCTTGAGCCGGTGGAGACCCAGGTCATGGACGGACAGCTCGGAAGGCAGCCCAGGCTGCGCCAACTGCCAAGTGACGTGGGACATCACCACCTGGCCCCCGTGCGCGGCTGCCGCGACCCGGGCGGCCCGGTGCACAGCTATCCCGATATACCCGTCTTCGTGCCGGGACGGCTCCCCCGAATGGAGACCCATCCGCACCCGGACCGCGACACCGCTGGGCCAGTCATACCCGCCAAGCCCGCGCTGCGCCGCAACGCAGCAGGCCACCGCGTCCGCAGCCGACTCGAACACGACGAAGAAGCTGTCGCCCTCCGTCCCCATCTCATGGCCGCGCCACTCGGCTATGGCGGCCCGCAGCACCGCCCGCTGAGCCGACAACGCATCCCCATACAGGTTGCCCAGACGGCTCAGCAACACCGTTGACCCTTCGATGTCGGTGAAGAGCATCGTCACGGTCCCCGTGGGAAGCGCTCGCATCATCCCCCGATGTCATTTCGCGCCGGTCATCGCCCGGTTCGCAGGCTACCGGACGAAGGCGGACGCCGAAGACGGCCTAGGCCAGCTGCGGGAGCCCGGGGTGGCCGAACAGCCCGGGCAGTCCCCCGGTGTGCAGGAAAACGGTCCGGTCCCTGTGCCCGATGCGCCCGTCGGCGACGCAGGCGATCAGCCCGGCCAGGGCCCGCGCCGTGTAGGTGGGATCGAGGAAGATGCCCTCGGTGCGGGCGGCGAGCCGCATCGCCGCGACGGCGCCCGGGGTCAGCTCGGCGTACCCGGCGCCCACCTGGCCGCGGTCGATCCGCAGGTCCGCCTGCCGCACCGGCGCGCGCGGCATGCCGGCGAGAAGCTCCTCCAGCGTGGCGCCGGGGTCGGCGACGGCACCGGTGTCGATGCCGATGACCCGCCCGGCGCCGAGGCTGGCGACCAGTCCCGCCATGGTCGCGCCGGATCCGAACGCCACCACCACATGGTCGATGCCCGGCAACTGATCAAGCAGTTCGGTGCCGCAGTCTGCGTACCCGCGGGCGGAGAAGGAACTCGACCCGCCGAACGGGATGACGAACGGGACCCCGCCGCCGTCCCGTACCTGCTGGGCCTGGCGCTCCACCTCATCGCGGAGCCGCTCCGGCGTGGCACCTGGCAGCCAGGCGAGCTGTGCGCCGGCCAGCCGGTCAAGCACCAGGTTGCCCTGGGAAAGCGCAGGCTGCTCCCCGCCGAGGACGAGCACAGAACGCAGCCCAAGGCGCGCCGCGGCCGCAGCGGTCAGCCGGGCGTGGTTGCTCTGCGGCGCGCCGCTGGTGACCAGCGTGGTCGCACCGGCGGCGAGCGCCTGAGCGCAGGAGTACTGGAGCTTGCGGACCTTGTTGCCGCCGCCGCCGAGCCCGCTCAGGTCGTCGCGCTTGATCCACAAGGCGTCCGCCGCCAGCCCTGCCGCGGCCGCCAGGCGGGGAGCCGGCTCGACGGGGGTGGGCCAGGTTCCCAGGCACACCGGCGCGGGCTGCGCGCCCGCAGGCTGCGCGTTCTCGGGTGGCCTGCTCTCGGCCGGTGCGTTCTCTGGCACCGCTGGAGACTACCGGCGAACTGGTTTCGCGGCCAGGTGCGATGAATCGGGGCCGCCCGGCCCGTCCTATGGATGAGGCGGGCGAAGGCCGCCCGCCCGGGCCAAGGAGGTTCACATGGCGTTTCCCGAGGTCGTAACCCGCCAAGACTGGCTGGCAGCCAGGAAGCGGCTGCTCGCCACGGAAAAGGAGCACACTCGCAGCCGTGACGCGCTCAACGCCGAGCGGCGGCGGCTGCCCATGGTCCGGATCGACAAGGAGTACGTGTTCGAGGGCCCGGAGGGCAATGTCACGCTGGCCGGCCTGTTCGGGGAGAGCAGGCAGCTCATCATCCAGCACGTCATGTTCGACCCCGACTGGGACGCGGCGTGCCCTGGCTGCACGGCCAGCATCGACGAGCTGTCCGACGGGGTGCTGACCCACCTGCGCTCCAGGGACACGGCCTTCGCCCTTGTCTCCCGCGCCCCGCTCGCCAAGCTGCAGAAGTACCAGGCCAGCAGGGGCTGGACGGCCGCCTGGTACTCCTCCCATGACAGCGACTTCAACTACGACTTCCAGGCCACCCTGGACAGGTCCATCCCGCAACTGGAGTACAACTACCGGACCGAGCCGGAGATCGTCAGCGGCGACACCACCACGGCAGAGGTGCCCGGCCTGAGTTGCTTCCTGCGCGACGGCGACGACATCTTCCACACCTACTCGACCTATGCGCGCGGCACCGACAGCCTCGGCGGCACCTACTCCCTGCTGGACCTGACGGCGCTGGGCAGGCAGGAAGACTGGGAGGAGCCCAAGGGACGGGCGCCCCGCCTGCACGGGCCTGACCCGACGTTCACCGACTGATGGCGCACGCACACGGCGGGCCCCGGCGGGGCGGGCTAGCGTTGTGACCGTGACCGCTGCCCGGCCCGCACGGGCCGACGAGAACGCACTGCTGAAGCAGGCCAGCGAGGGTGACCAAGGCGCGTTCGGCGAACTGGTCGAGCCCTACCGCGCCGAACTGCGGGCCCACTGCTACCGGATACTCGGCTCACTGCACGACGCCGAGGACGCCCTCCAGGACGCGCTGCTGCGCGCCTGGCGGGGGCTGCCCCGGTTCGAGGGCCGCGGCTCGGTGCGGTCCTGGCTGTACACGATCGCGAGCAACGCCGCGCTGGACATCACCAGGCACCGGTCCCGGCGGGAACTGCCGGTCAGCTTCGGCCCGGCCGCCGCCACGGGCACCGAGGTGGAAGCGGCGACGGCGGACCCGGTCTGGCTGGAGCCCTACCCGGACCTGTGGCTGACCGGCGCGGCGGGCGCCTCGCCCGAAGCCCGTTACGAGCAGCGGGAGAGCGTGGAACTCGCGTTCCTGACCGCGCTGCAGCGGCTGCCGCCACGGCAGCGCGCCGTGCTCCTGCTCCGCGACGTGATCGGCTTCTCCGTGGCGGAGATATCCAGCCAGCTCGGTACGTCGGTGCCCGCGGTGAACAGCGCACTGCAGCGCGCCCGCGCCACGGCGCACGGGGGCATGCCCGCCCGCAGCCAGCAGTCGGTCCTGCGGGACCTGGGCGACCAGCGGACCAGGGCGATCGTGCAGCGGTACACCGACGCCATGGAACGCGGCGACGCGGACACCCTGGTGAGCATGCTCACCGAGGACGCGACCTGGTCCATGCCCCCGTACCCGACCTGGTTCCAGGGCGCGGCGCCGATCCGCGACTGGCTGGTCCGCGATCCGTTCGGGGTGGGCTGGAAGCACCTGCCCGCGCGGGCGAACGGGCAACTGGCGGCCGGCTGCTATATGTTCGACCAGGACCGGGGCGACTACGGGCCCGGCGTGATCGACGTGCTGACCCTGGATGGGGACCGGATCGCCGCGGTCACCGGGTTCGTGACCTTCGACCTGGTGGATCTCCCTGGAGGCAGGCAGGTCACCGGCGCCGAGGTGTTCGCCCGCTTCGGGCTGCCCGCCCGGCTGCCGTGAGTTGCCTCGCGGGCCGGTGATGGTGCCCCCGGACCGCAGGTACGAGGAGCGCCGTGGAGGGAGCAAGCGGATGGCCGCGGTGTTCGAGCATTCGGTGGACGTGCGGTGGCGTGACGTCGACGCCCTGGACCATGTCAACCACGCGGTGTTCCTGACCTACCTCGAGGAGGGCAGGGACGCCTTCTACACGCAACTCCTCGGCCGGGACCCCAGCTACGTGGTCGTCCGGCTGGAGGTTGACCTGCGCGCCGAGGTGCGCTATCCGGACCGGCGGGTGCTGGTGCGGATCGAGGCCGAGCGCCTGGGCACGACCAGCCTGACCACCCGCGAGACGATCACAACGCCAGCGGGCGAACTGGCCGCAGAGGCACGCGTCGTCACGGTCCGCTGGGACGCCGCCCTCCGCAAGCCGTCCCCCTTCACCAGCGCCGAACGCGCCCGGCTGGAGGTACCGGCGGGCGGCTCCGGGGGGACAGCTCAGACCGGGCCGTAGAGCGTCAGGTCCAGGACGATGGCCATCATCACGGTCAGCATGCGGGCCTGAGCCGAGACGGGGCCGGTGAAATCCACCCGGTAGTGGTCGGACGGGGTGAGCACCTCCTTGGTGAGCCCGGCCCAGGTCTTGCGGAGCCGCGCGAACTCCCCGTCTGCGTCGGTCACGGAGAAGTGCTTGAGCGCCAGGTCGCCGACCACCTTGCCCACGGTCTGGCCCTGGTCATCGAGCAGGGTGTAATGGCGGGTGGTGTGGGTCGCGCGGATCCGGCCGGCCAGTTCGCCCTCCGGGCCGTGCAGTTCGGTGATCCGTTCTCTCTTGTACTTGACCAGAGTCACTACCGGCTCACTGGCGGCGGTGGTGACCTCGAGCACCCGCGCGTCGGGCATCGATTTGCTGAGCAGCTTCAGCCTGGTGTGCGCTTCGGTTTCCGTGGCGATAGCCAGAAGCTGCCGCTGATCGCTGAAAATCTCATATCTCGCCCGATCGGGCAGCCACTTTCCCGGCTGCAGGATCCGCAGTGCCTGGAAGTCAAACGGATCGTCCACAACGGTGAGTATGCAACACTCACGCCGCCAAAGCGATGGGGTTGACGACCGCTTTGGCTGCCCGCCCCGTTACCCTGGCAGGCCAGGATCTGCGCTGCCCCACTGGCCGCGCCGCGGGCTGGAGGCCTGGATGCCTGCAGGCGGGATCTTCGCCGTTGTGCTGACTGCCGCCGTGCTCTTCGCCGCCACCAATGCCGACGACATCGTGGTGCTCACCGTGCTGAGCATCTCCTCCCGGGCAAGCGGGCAGCCCCGCCGCTGGCACATCTGGGCCGGCCAGTACGCCGGGTTCGCGGTCCTGATCGCCGTGTCCCTGGCCGCCGCGGCCGGGCTGGCCCTGGTCCCGCTGCACTGGCTGTGGCTGCTCGGCCTGGTGCCGCTTGGGCTCGGCCTGGGCAAGCTGGCCGCCGCGATCCGCGCCCACCGGTCCGGGCAGCGGGCCTCCCCGGCAGCGGTGACGGGGCTGACCGGGGTCATCGGGCTGACCATTGTCAACGGCGGTGACAACCTCTCGGCCTACATCCCGGTATTCCGCACAAGCAGTGCGGCCGAGATCGCCGTGATTATCGGGGTATTCCTGGCCGGGGTCGGTTTGTACTGCCTGGCAAGCATCCGCTTCGCAGGCCACCGGGCGGTCATTCAGGCGGTGCAGCGCTGGGGCGAGTGGATCGTTCCCGTGGTGTTCATCCTCATCGGTTTCTACATCTTCTACAAAACCGGCGCGCTGTCCTGACCGGCCGCCCCGGTGTCATTTCGCACGTCGGCGCCGCATCCGGCGCGGGAACCCGGGCACTGCGGCGCATCATGCTGAATGACGGCTCACCGCGCGTCGGTCAGACGGCTCAGCGCGGCCTGGATCCGCTTCTCCGAGACGGGACCCGAGGTGCCAAGCACCTGGGCGAACAGGCTGACCCGCAGTTCCTCGATCATCCAGCGCACCGCCTGGACGCCGGCATCCTGGCGCCGCGCGGGCGGCAGCGCGGCCACGGCGCGGGAGTAGGCGTCCGGAGACCCGCGCCACTGCCGCGGCCCGGTCCGCGTCGCGGGCCGGGTCCTGCGCCGCCGTGTCCAGCCTGCGGCTGATCGCCCGCACGTAGCGCACCAGGTCGGGCAGCCGGGGCAGCCCCGTCTCGCTGACGAACCGCGGGTAGATCAGCGCGTCGAACTGGGCCCGGGCGTCGGCGGCCGCGTGCGCCAGCACCGGGCTGGGGCTGTACAGCCGGGATTCGGCTTCGTGTGCCGCGTCGAGCACCTGCCCGGTGAGGTCAAGCGCCCGCGACGTTGCCAGCGGCAGGGCGGGCCGCGCCGCCGCCAGCAGGCGGCCGAACCCGTCGGCGTCCCAGGCGGGCCCGCCGGCGTCGGCGATCACCTGGTCGGCCGCGCATGCCTCGCAGTCGTCGAGCAGCGCGCCGATGCTGCGGTACGGGCTCCGGCTGAGCGCGAGTTTGCGCTGATTGGGCAGCCGGTCAGCGATCGAGCGCAGCCCGGTCGGCACCCGAAGCAGGAGCAGCCGCCTGGTACCGCGCACCATGGCAGCTTCGGCCTGAGCCTGCGTCTCGAACAGCCGGACCTCGGCGGCGTCCCCGGTGTCCTCCAGCGCCGGGTAGGCGGTGAGCTGGCCCGAGGTGAACACCCGCGGCAGCGTGCCGATGCTCCAGTCCTTCAGGCCGGTCCGCAGCAGGTCGCCGGCCGCGCCGGTGACGATCTCGGCCAGCCGGGGCCGCAGTTCCCGGCGCAGCGCGTCCAGGTCCTTGCCACGGGCCAGTTCGCGCTCCCCGTCCAGCACCCGGAAGGTCATCCTCAGGTGCGGTGGCAGCCGGGACTCATCCCAGGCGTCCCGCGGGATCCGCGTCCCGCCGAGGCGGCCGAGTTCCGCGCCCAGCGCGTCCAGCAGGTTGCCGTGCGGTTCGCCCAGCCGGGCGACGACCGTCCTGGCCACGTCCGGCGCGGGCACGAACTCCCGGCGCAGTTCCTTCGGCAGGGACCTGATCAGCTCGGTGACCAGTTCCTCCCGCCTGCCCGGCACCTGCCAGCCGAGTTCGTCGGCGTCCACCTGGGCCAGCGCGGCCAGCGGAACATCCACGGTCACCCCGTCCTCGGGCGCACCGGGCGCGAACTCGTAGGACAGCGGCAGCTCGCCCCAGCTGGCGGGATAGTCGGCCGGCTGGATCTGGCCGCTGGCCGGCCCGGCCAGGTCGTCGAACGTGAGGGTCAGCAGGTCCGGGGCCTCGCCGCGGGCCTTCTTCCACCACGTGTCGAAGTGCCGGGCGGAGGCCACATCCTTGGGAATCCGCTGGTCGTAGAAGTCGAAGAGGACGGCGTCGTCGGCCACCAGGCCGCGCCGCCTGGCCTTGTCCTCCAGGTCCCTGGCCTCTTCGAGGAGCCGCTGGTTGTCGTGGAAGAACTTGTGGTGGGTCTGCCAGTCGCCCTCCACCAGGGCGTGGGTGATGAACAGCTCCCGCGCCGCCGCCGGGTCCACCCGCGCGTAGCTGACCTGGCGGGCCGCCACGATCGGCAGGCCGTACAGCGTGACCTTCTCGGCCGCCATGGCCGCGCCGCGGCGCGCGCTCCAGTGCGGCTCGCTGTAGCTGCGCTTCACCAGGTGCGCGGCCAGTTGCTCGGCCCATTCCGGTTCAATACGAGCGGCCGTCCTGGCCCACAGCCTCGAGGTTTCGACGAGTTCGGCGGCGACCACCCACGCGGGCGGCTTCCTGGCCAGCACGGAATCCGGGAAGATCGCGAACCGGGCACCACGGGCCCCGGCGAACTCGGCCGGGCCGCGCCGCTTCCTGCCCGGCTTTGTTTCCGTGTCCAGCATCCCGATGTGCGAGAGCAGGCCGGCCAGCAGCGACATGTGCACCCGGTTCGCCAGTTCCGCCGGGTAGCGCGCCCCGGGCTCCGGCTCGCGGGTGCGTGCCACGGCCTGGCTGGGGTGCGTATCGCCGCTATTTCCGCTGGCTGACCGCGGAGAGCCGGTTTCCCGGCCGGTACCGGCGCCGACCTCCTTGGCCGCCTGCCGCAACTGGCCGTACAGGTCCTGCCATTCCCGCACCCGCAGGTAGTGCAGGTATTCGCGGCGGCACAGGCGGCGGAACGCGGAGCCGGACAGCTCGGCCTGCTTGTCGTGCAGGTAGCCCCACAGCGTGAGGTACGCCAGGAAGTCCGAACCCGGCTCGGCGAACCTGGCGTGCATGGCGTCGGCGGCCTCGCGGATGTCGGCGGGGCGCTCCCTCGGGTCCTGGATGGACAGCGCCGCCGTGATGATCAGCACTTCGCGCAGGCAGTCGTGGTGCCTGGCCTCCAAGATCATCCGGCCGAGCCGCGGATCCACCGGCAGCCTGGCCAGCTTCCGCCCGAGGCTGGTCAGCCGGGTGCCGCGGGGCCCCTGCTCCCCCGGGCTAGCACTGCCCAGGGCGCCGAGTTCTTCGAGCAGCCGGATGCCGTCGGCGATGCTGCGGGACTCCGGCGGGTCCACGAACGGGAAGTCCGCGACCTCGCCCAGGTCGAGCGCTGCCGCCTGCAGGATGACCGAGGCCAGATTGGTGCGCAGGATCTCCGGGTCGGTGAACTCCGGGCGCGAGGCGAAGTCCTCCTCGCTGTACAGCCGGATGCAGATGCCGTCGGAGGTGCGGCCGCACCGGCCCTTGCGCTGGTCGGCCGAGGCACGCGAAACCCGCTCGATGGGCAGCCGCTGCACCTTGGTCCGCTGGCTGTACCTGGAGATCCGCGCGGTGCCGGCGTCGATCACGTACCTGATGCCGGGCACGGTCAGCGAGGTCTCGGCGACATTGGTGGCCAGTACCACGCGGGGCCGCCGGTGTGGCTGGAAAACGCGGTGCTGCTCGGCCGCGGACAGCCGAGCATACAGCGGCAGCACCTCCAGGCCGGCGAGGTCCGGCCGGTCGGCCAGCGCGTCGGCGGTGTCCCTGATCTCCCGCTCGCCGCTGAGGAAGACCAGGACATCCCCTGGACCTTCGGCGCGCAGTTCCGCCAGGGCGTCGCAGATGCCCTGCACCTGGTCTTTCGCCTCGTCGCTCGGCCGGTCCGGATCGGCCAGCGGACGGTACCGCACCTCGACCGGGTACACCCGCCCGGACACCTCCACGATCGGCGCATTGCCGAAGTGTTTCGAGAAGCGCTCCGGGTCGATCGTGGCCGAGGTGATGATGACCTTGAGGTCGGGGCGGGCGGGCAGCAGCCGTTTGAGGTAGCCGAGGATGAAGTCGATGTTCAGGCTGCGCTCGTGAGCCTCGTCGATGATCAGGGTGTCGTAGCGCCGCAGTTGGCGGTCCCGCTGCATCTCGGCCAGAAGGATCCCGTCGGTCATCACCTTGACCCGACGTGCCGTCGCTGGACTTGTCGGTGAACCGCACCTTGTAGCCGACGGCCGTGCCGATCTCGGTGCCCAGTTCCTCGGCGATGCGTTCCGCCACGGTGCGCGCCGCGATCCGGCGGGGCTGGGTGTGGCCGATCTGGCCGGCGACGCCGCGGCCGAGCTCCAGGCAGATCTTCGGCAGCTGGGTCGTCTTGCCCGAGCCGGTCTCGCCAGCGACGACGACGACCTGGTGGTCGCGGATCGCCGCGGCTATCTCGTCCCTCCGCTGGCTGACCGGCAGTTCCGGCGGATAGGACACCGCAAGCGCGGGCGTCAAGATGGCAGTCTCCATGGCAGGCACGGGGAACACGGATAAGGATGGCCGCGGTTCCCCCGGGTTACCTAACGCTTTTACGGCTCGCCTCCTTCCATGCCCGGGGCGTAACGTCAAGCCGGTGACCAGCAGGAGCCCGTCCGGCGCCGAGGGCGTACTGATCACCGGGGTGTACGGCTCGGGGAAGAGCTCCGTCGCGGCGGAGATCGAGTCATCTGCTCGAACAGCGCCGCCAGCCGTACGCCTTGCTGGATGTGGACTATTCTCGGCTGGGGCGGGGCCGACTTCAGCTCGCCACGATGCCTGGTACTTTCTGACGTTGCGCAACCTGGCAGCGGTCGTGGCGAACTACCGCGAGGCCGGCGTCGGCACGTTCGTGGTGGCGTGGTTCGTCCGGACCACGCCACGCTGCGCGTGGATCGGGAGGCGGTGGGGGTGCCGTTGCGGGTGGTCCGGCTGACCGTGCCGCTGAAGGGTATCCGGCAGCGGCTGGCCACCGACCTGACCGCGGGCCGGGCCGATGACCTGCGGGAGGCGGAGGCGCAGATCGCTGCGTCCGAGGGCGTGGGCGTGGAGGACCTGGTGGTGGCGAACGACCGCCCGATCGCCGTCGTCACCGGGGAGATCATGAGCTGGCTCGGCTGGCAGTGACCTCCCGCCGGAACATGCCGGGGCCCGCCGGTGTTTCCACTTGGACTTATCTTTGTGGCGAAAGAACGAGCATGGCGCAGTGCATCACGTGCGGGACCGAATTGCATCCAGAACGGGCCAGGAAATACAACTACTGCATGGCCCGTGAGTGCCAGGAGAAAAACGCGAACGGGCCTGACCATGATGGCCGTGGGGATGAACAAGGCGGCCGAAGAACTGATGATCCTCGACGAGCGCACCCAGGCAGACCTGGCCAGCGGCAGGTATCACGACCAGCGGCGGGGCTCCTTCGGCACCTCCGCCCCGGCTCCGGCCCCAGGCACCACGACGTCCGGGGCCCGGCTCCGGCGCACAGGACCCCCAGCCGAAGGCTCGGCCTGCCCGCCGACCTGCCCGCGAGGGCGGGGCGCCGGCCACGGTCAGCCGTCCGTGGACCGACAGGCAGGAACGGCTCGCGCTCCTGTACAACGAGCAGGGACTCAGGCCGGCCGAGATAGCGGCCAAGCTCGGCGTCAGCACGTATATGGCAACTCAGATCGTCCTCGCCGCCCGCGACCGGCGGAGGCCGAAGGGCCCGGCCGGGTTCAGATCCGGTCCCAGCCGGCGGACTCGTAAGCCTGCGTGAGGGCCTGCATCAGCGCACCGTCCACCGGCAGGGTGTGTTGGTCGACCTGCCCGACCGGTGCGATGCCGTGGGAGTTGGTGACAAAGGCGCCGGCGAACGAGCCCAGGTCGGATACGCGCACCGGAGCACGCCGCATTGGCACACCGCGGGCAGCCAGTGCCCGCTCCAGGAGCTGCATGGTAATTCCGGCCAGCGCGGGTGCGGCTGGCCAGACAACGCCGGCGCCGTCGGAAAACCCGATATTGGTGATGGACCCCTCGCAGACAATGCCGTCCGGGCCGGTCAGCAGCGCCTCATCGAATCCATTGCTATGGGCAAGCCGCCGATAGTAGCCCTGCCCGAAATCGCCGATGTGTTTGATATGGGCGAGCGAGCGCTGATAGGGCACCGTCTGCAGGCGCCACAGGTCGGGCGCCATCGTCCCCGGCGGGCGCACCGTCACCATGACGGCGGGCCCGTCCGGCGCCTCGTAGACGTAGACGCGGACCGATGCGTCCTGGGCCTGCTCACCCAGGGCATGCCGGATGTGACCGAGCACGGCGGCGGTGTCCAGTCCGGCACCGAACATCTCCCGGTTCGCGGCGTCGAGCCGGTCCAGGTGCAAGCGAAGTCCGCGCACCTGGCGGTTCCTGACCTGCATGGCGGTGAAGTGGCCGTAGCCTGCCGGTGCGGCAGCGCTCAACTGCTCTACGGTGGCGCTGCGCCCGTTGATCTCGATATGCACGACAGTTCCGCCCATCCTCACGCGGGGCGCCGCATGGTCAGCGACTGGAAGTGGAGTTGGCCCGACTCGATGACGTGGAAGTCAAACAGGCCGAAGTACCTGGTGGCGTAAGCCCCGGATCTGCTCGTCGGTGCGCAAGGAGAAGAACCGGGCAGGCTCGTGCCGGTCATTCCTGGTCGGGCCCTCATGGCCGTTGCCGCCATGGACGCCCAGGTAGAGCCACCCCCCTGGGCGCAGCACCGCGCGGATCGCCGCCAGCACCTCGGGCAGGTCGGCGTTCGGCACGTGCAGCAGGCAGTTCAGCGCGTAGACCGCATCGAAGGACCCGGCCGGGAAGTCCAGGTGCAGGAAGTCCATCACGTGGGCGTCCAGGCCCTTCTGCCGGCAGAAGCCCACCATGGCCGGGGACAGGTCGGTCGCGACCACCTGCAGGCCGTGGCCGGCGAAGAAGGCGCTGTCGTGGCCCGGGCCCGCGCCGATCTCCAGCAGCCGGCCGCCACCGTCGTCAAGCACCCGGTTGAGGAACTGTTCCCGCTCGGCGAGCTTCCAGGGTTGCTTCTCCTGCTGGTCACGCCACGCGGCGCGGCCGTCGTAGGAGGCGCGCAGGCTGTCGAGGACGTCTCGGTACCGGGCACCCGCCGGCCCGGTCTCCGCCCTGTCCGAGTCGGCCGACACCACCGCCTCCCAGCACCCCCGGCTCCGTGAGAATCCTACTGAGCGGGCCGGCCCTCTCACGGCGGCAGGGCACGCCGCCCTGCCGGACGGGCCCTGACCGCCGAACCCGCCTGCCTGCGCGACGCGGTGGTCCGGGCCATCGCGCTGCTGGGGTGAGCAGACCGGCCTGGTGGCGCCCGCCGCCGGCTCCCCGGATCCGCGCCGCCGTGCTCCCCTGCCGGACGGTCAGGCGGGGGGTGGGCTGGCCAGCAGCGCCTGCGCGGTGGTGTAGGTCGCCATCACCACGCCCTCGTGCGCGGGCAACTGGATGCCGGCGAACTTCTCCAGCGCCAGCAGCGTGTCCGAGAGCAGGAACAGCGCTCCCCCGGCGGCCGTGCGCCCCGATCCGGAGTCCAGTGCCGCCAGCGACATCGCGAGCAGCGCTGTGCTGTAGGCGAGGACCGGAAGCCGGTCCTTGCCGGTCCGCGGCCACAGGTAGGCGTTCAATGAGCCGAACGCCGCGAGATACGGCACGGCCAGCACCGGCCGGGAGCGCAGCCGCCCGCCGCCGGGGCGCTGCCGCAAGGCATGGATCCAGGCGGCGTGGCCGGCGAGGAAACAGGCCAGCCCTGCGGTGAAGGCCGCGTCGCTGCTGCCAAGCAGGGCCACGTCGCCCGCGCCGCCCAGGGCAAGCGCCCGCCGTGACCCGCGGTCGCTGCCGGCCATGAGCACGGGCATCAGCAACGGCTTGGTCAGCCACCGCTCCCGGTTGCGACCGGCTCCGGCCAGCAGCGTGTCGGCGGCCGCGAGGGCCACGAAAACACCTCTTGCCCCACGGGCCATCGGCCACCTCCCCGCACTCGTGACCCCACTCCACCAGACCTGGGCCAGGTGCTTGACGGCCGGATGGACTGCTGACCTGTGACAGTACCCACGGCGGGTCCCGGCCGTTCGCGTTCCTGTCCGCGGACAACGGCTCCATCTCCCGGCTGGTGGTCACCGGGCGGCACTGGTTCATTCGCGGTTTCGATGACACCGCCCATCTGGACGGAAATCGGCGACAATGAAGACTTGACCATTTCTTGGCCAAAGGGGGAAGAAATGATGACCTTCAACCGACTTGCTGTCGTCGTGGCCGCTACCGGCGCGATGTCCCTCGTCACGGTGTCGACGGCCGCGGCCCCGGCAGCCGGCGCCACCGCAGGCAGGACCACCGCAGGCGGCGCGGTCGCAGGCAGCACCGCCCCAACTGGGACCCGAGGAACCCGGCACGCGCTGTGGGTGGCCACCTTTCACGGCCCGCCCGGTGGCGGCTCCCAGGCCCTGGCCGAGGCAATAAGCCCGGACGGGGCCAGGCTGTTCGTCACCGGTTCCCTGGGTGCCTCCGCGTTCTCGCAAGAGAAACGCTGGGCCACGATCTCCTACGGCACCGCCGCCGGCCGGCGGCACTGGCTGCGGTTCTACCAGGGCACCGACACAAGCTCCGACAGCACGGCCGCCCCAGTGGCGGTGGCGGTGAGCCCGGACGGGTCGATGGCGTTCGTCGCCGGTTACGTCACCAACACCGGCGGTGTCTTTGCCGAGGCGACGGTCGCCTACGACGCCGCCACCGGGGCCAGGCTGTGGGCCACGCAGCGCACCACGGACGCCCGCCCGGTGTTCGACGCGGTGAGCCCGGACGGCTCCCGGGTATTCGTGTTGAGCGACGACTACACCGCCCGGGCCTACGACACCGCCACCGGCAACCTGGTGTCGTCGGCGACCGCCACCGGCCTGCACGGCCCCAGCTTCGCCCGGGCGGGCGCCATGAGCCAGGACGGGTCGCGGCTGTTCCTCACCGGCTCCGGCTTCACCCCCGCGAACAGGGAGGAGTTCCAGACCGCCGCCTTCGACGCGGCGACCGGGGCGACGCTGTGGGTGCAGCACTACATCAGGCCGCACCAGCCTACGGGTCTCCCGAACTTCGCCCTGGCGGTCGTGGTGAGCCCCGACGGATCCATGGTGTACGTGGCCGGGCAGGCGCCGGGTTCCACCATCTCGAACGTCGTGCTGGGCGACGACGCGGCCACCGGGGCCATCCGGTGGGCCAGGCTCTCCTTGAATCACGTCGTCACCGCGGCCGTCAGCCCCGACGGGTCCTCGGTATTCCTCGGCGGGACCAGGTTCGGATTCCATCCGACGACCAACATCTTCGACACCCAGGCACGCGAGCCGGGCACCGGTGGGCTGCGCTGGACACACCCCCAAACCAGCCGCCCGCCGACCGACACCAACAGGACCGTGCTGCGCGCCATGGCGGTGAGCCCGGACGGATCCAGGCTCGTCGTCACCGGCAGGGTCGACACCAATGGCGTCACCCAGGCGATGACGATCGCCCACGACCCGGCCACCGGCGCCGTGCTCTGGTCCGCGGCCTACGCGCTGAGCACCCGGGGGGTCGAAGGAACCAACCCGGCGGCGGTCGTGATCAGCCCCGACAGCTCCCGGGCTTTCGTCACGGGCCTGGGAACGACCGCCGCTGGCAACTGGAACTTCGTGACGGTGGCTTACCGCGCCTGACCAGGCCGCAGCATCCGGCGGCCAACTGCAGATCGCCGAGCAAGGACAGATCACCGACCGTTACAACGCAGCTATCACCAATCTCGGCTCCCGCAGGCTAAGGCTACGGGTCAGGCCCAGGACCTGATGTGCGCGTCGATCGCCGCGGCCCGCTCGGCGACGGTCCCGGCCGGGACATCGACGAGGTCGAAGCCCAAGCGCCGGTAGGAGTCCTCGTGGATGCGCTCGAACGCCTGTGATTCGGCGTAGCCGATCCGGCTTGGTCGAAGCGGCGCTGGCACGCCCAGCGTGTGGCACGCTGCGCCGGGAGCGTCACGGCCGGGCATCCCCGGCCGGGGCGCGCCGCTGCAGCCAGGCGGCGAACTGGCCCGGGGTGCGCACCCCGTCCTCCAGCACCGCCGTGTAGACCTCCAGGCCGCCGACCTCACCGGGGTACTCCGGGCGGCGGTGCCATTCGTCCTTGATGCGCAGCACCGCGCGGCGCTGCTCGCCGGTGATCCGCTCGCGCAGTTCCTCGTGCCAGCGAGTCACGTTGTGGTGCGGGTCGTTCAGCCACAGCGTCAGGTCGACCTGCCAGGCGTACCCGGCCCGTTCCACGGTCACCGGCACGTGGTATCGCTCGTCGCGGATCTGGCCGGTGGCACAGCGCGGGCCGCGCTCGTCGCGGTATTCCAGGCCGGTGACTCCGGCCAGCCCGACGACCCGGCCAAGCAGCCGCATCACGTCCTGCGGGGAGAAGTCCGGGCCGACCAGCACCATCACGTCGATCTCGCGCCAGCACATCAGCCCGGAGACGAAGCTCCCGGCGAACAGCGGCGGCCCGATGTCCGCGAACAGCGCGGCCAGGTCCGCCGCGGCGAGCAGTTCCCTGGCCTCGGCCTGCAGGGCGGCCTGCCTGGCGTCAAGCTCCGCGTCGTACGGCGGGGTGGTCACCGACGCAGTTCAGCACGCTGCCAGGGGCGGGCGCCAGCGGTTAACGGCCTGGCCCCTTTTGGCAGACTGCGTGTCGTGGATGGCACGGGACTGTACGCCGGCAACGCGGCGGCGATGTGGGCGAGCCTGGCACCCTGGTCACGGCTCCGGCCGGGTACGGCGCCGGGCGTGGCGGCCATCGAGATCCCGGCGCAGCGGGCGGGCCGGGTCATCCTCCGGTGGCGGGGCGCGGTCGGGTCCGGGCAGCCCGGTGCGCTGGTGACGGCGGTGGGCCTGCACGGTCGGGTCGTGGTCGAGGACTCCTTCGGCGACCTGGTGCCCCCGCGGGATCGGGACGTCCGGAACGAGGGCGTCACGGTGGACCGTATGCCGCTGATGCTCCGGCCCGCCGGAGGCGTGGCGCCACGGGGGAACGGCGCAGCCGTGGCGCTTGTGGCCGATCAGGAGGCGCTGGTCCAGGCGGAGCGGGTGATCGTGTACGGCTTCCCGAGGCCCGCGCTGCAGCCGTACCGGCCGGGGCGGATGCTGCCGCCGCAGGTGCTGACCACGCCAGGATGGCGGACCTGGCTGGCCTTCCGCGACGGCAAGCCTGCCGCCGCCTGCTGCACCTACGACGACGGGGCCGCACTGGGCGTGTACTGGCTGGCGGCCCTGCCCGAGCACCGGTCCGCGGGCCTGGGCCGGGCCATCATGTGCGCCGCGCTCACTGCCAGCCCCGGTCGGTCGGCGGTGCTGGTCGCGACCGCGGCGGGCGTACCGCTGTACTCCTCGCTGGGCTTCGCGGCGGTGTCGGAAGCGACCTGGTATCGGCTCCGGACCCCGCCGGAACAGGGCGGAACCGGCGGGCGGCGGGCTTAGCGCCCTTGACACCGGCCGCTTCGCCCGACAATCTGGACGCGGGTTAGAAGATGTGTTCGAGAGCTGGAAATCTTCTAGAACAGGATTTTGTTTTTTCTTATTGACATGTAACATAACGTCGTCCAGACAACGGCCGGGACGATGGAGGGGTGGCATGAGCAGCACGACGGCGGACCAGGCGTCCGGCAGTCCTGACCTCGACCCCACGCTCACCGCGCGACAGCGGAAGATCGTCCGGTTCATCAGCGGCTGGGTGCACGAGCACGGGTACTCCCCGTCCATGCGCGAGATCGGCCGTGCCGTGGGCCTGACCAGCACCTCCAGCGTCGAGCACCAGTTCGCCGCGTTGCAGGCCAAGGGCTATCTGCGCCGTGCGGCCGGGTGCCCACGGACGGTGGAGGTCCGGCTGCCCGGGCAACCGCCGGTCCCGCTGGCCCCCGGTCCGCCCGCCGCGCGCGCCCCCCGCCGCCGGCGCTCCGGCCAGGTCCCCGAAACCGGCCGCCCGGGTGCCGCTGGTCGGGCGGATCGCGGCGGGCATCCCGCTTCCGGCCGAGGAGTCGGCTGACGACATCTTTCCGCTACCCAAGGAACTGGTCGGCGAGGGAGAACTGTTCATGCTCAAGGTCGCCGGGGATTCCATGATCGGTGCGGCAATCGCCGACGGCGACTGGGTGGTCATCCGCCAGCAGTCCGACGCGGAAAGCGGCGAGATCGTCGCCGCCATGATCGACGGTGAGGCCACGGTCAAGACGCTCAAGCGGACGGACAATCACGCCTGGCTCATGCCGCACAACTCCGCCTACACACCAATCCCCGCGGACAAGGCGACGATCCTGGGCCGGGTCGTCTCCGTGCTGCGCCGGATCTGAGGGGACGGCCCAAGGCTCATCGCACGCGGGCGGCGATCACGTGCGCGCAGTCCAATGCCTCGGTGTGGACAACTGTGGACACCTGGCCCGAGGTCAAGCGTGCGATAGCCCTGGCAGCCCGCACCAATACTTAGCTTCGGGACGAAGAGGCCGAACTCCGCGGGTTCGGTCTCGGCTTGGAGCCTGCGGCGCAGTCGTGGGATATCCGTGTGGAAACAGCCCCTGGCCAGTGTGGATGCGGTCAGGAGCCTAGCCTTTTGTGCGGTAGCTGGCAGTGGCTGTTACCAGGTGTAAGCATCACCAGGACCACAAACACGGCGGTGAGGCGGGGGCCAGATTGAGCGTCACAGGTTCCCGGCTAGGTTCACATTCGGTGTAGACACCGATCCGTCCTGCGCCGACGATGACTGGCAGCCGCCGCGCAGCGAGATATTTGGTTACGAGTGACCTCACGAAGTCCTGGGCCCCGGGCGTCTTCAGGGCATGACAGGCAAGCAGCCGTTCGAGGCATTCGTCTCCGCACACGGGGCGCTGGGCTGTGGCTCACCCCCAGGCGTTCCTGCGGGACGCGACAGTAGGGAAAGGAGAGCCCCGATGAACACGGACGATGTGTCCCGTGACCTGGCGCGGGCCTTCCCTGAAGCTCCTGGCGACCTGAGTCGGCTGCACGACCGGCTGGCAGCCGCTTCCGAGCGCGACGGCGTCTTGGATGTTGCCTACCGGATCGTCGACAGCCCGGTCGGCCCGCTGCTGCTCGCCGCGACTGAGCAGGGCCTGGTCCGCGTGGCCTACGCCCGCGAGGACCACGACGCTGTACTCCAGGCTCTCGCGGACAAGGTCAGCCCGCGCATTCTTCATGCCCCGGCGCGCCTGGATCTGGCCGCTCGGGAGCTCGAGGAGTACTTCGCGGGCCGCCGCCGTGCTTTCGACCTGCCGCTGGATTGGCGGCTGTCGGCCGGGTTCCGGCGCACCGTCCTTAGTCACCTGCCTGAGATCGGCTACGGCCATACCGCCAGTTACGCCGCCATTGCTCAGCTGGCCGGGAATCCGAAGGCGGTCCGCGCCGTCGGCACCGCCTGCGCGACCAACCCCATGCCGGTCGTGGTGCCCTGCCATCGCGTCGTCCGCTCCGACGGCAGCATGGGCGGCTACCTCGGCGGCGTCGACGCCAAGCGCACCCTGCTCACCCTGGAGGCAGCATGATCCCCGCCAGCTGCCCGCAGCTGGGCCGGTGGGAGGAACGTGCCAGCGCCACCGACTGGGACAGCGTGCGCCAGGACCTTGATGCCTATGGCTGCGGCCTGACCGGCCCGCTGCTCACCCCGGAGGAGGCCGCGCAGATCGCCGCGCTCTACGATGATGACTCCCGGTTCCGGTCCACGATCAACATGGGCCGGCATCGTTTCGGCGAGGGGGAATACCGGTACTTCGCCGAGCCCTTCCCCGAAGCGGTCACCGGGCTCAAGCGTGCCCTGTATCCCCGGCTGCTGCCGATCGCCCGCGACTGGTGGGCCCGGCTCGGCCGCGGCGCGCCCTGGCCGGAAAGCCTGCAGGAGTGGCTGGCGATGTGCCACGCCGCCGGGCAGGCCAAGTCCACGCCGATCCTGCTGAAGTACCAGGCCGGGGACTGGAACGCCCTGCACCGTGACCTCTATGGCGATCTGGTGTTCCCGCTGCAGACCGTGATCAACCTGAACAATCCCGGTGTCGATCACACCGGCGGGGAGTTCTTGCTGTATGAGCAGCGGCCCCGCGCCCAGTCCCGAGCCACGGCCACCCTTATCCCGCACGGGCACGGCCTGGTCTTCACCACCCGCGACCGGCCGGTGCGATCCCGGCACGGCTGGTCAGCCGCGCCGGTCCGCCATGGCGTGTCCGTGATCCGGTCCGGGCAGCGGTTCACGCTCGGCCTTGTCTTCCACGACGCCGCCTGATGGCCAGCACCGCAGGTACTGTCACGGAGCCGGGCGGCAAGACGTATATGCTGCTGGGCGCCGACCGGCGTCTCTATCGCAGCGCCGTCCCCGGCCGGTTCGGCGGGCACCGCAAGAGCAGGATTTATGGCCGGCTTGACTGCCCGGCGGCGCTGCGCGCCATCGTGAGCGGCGGCTACGCCGCCCACCGGGTTTTCTTCGCCGATGAGCGGACCGCCGTCGCAGCCGGGTACCGGGCCTGCGCCGTTTGCCTGCCCGGCGCCTATGCAGCATGGAAAGCCCGATGACCATGACGACAACCCGGCGGTCCCGGGCCACCGCCTGGCCCGGGAGTCCATTTACCAAAGGGTCGGCGCAGGAACGCGGCGCGCGCGGGTTACCTCCGAGTGCTCCAGCTCCAGGAGCTTCTGCTTGCGCTTCAGGCCGCCGGCGTAGCCGGCCAGCTTGCCGTTGCTGCCGATGACCCGGTGACAGGGGATCAGGATGCACAGCGGGTTGCGGCCCACCGCGGCGCCGACCTCCTGGGCGCTTTCGCGGCCACCAAGACGGCGGGCGAGGTCGCCGTAGCTGGTGGTCTGCCCGTAGGGAATCTGTGTGATCAGCTCCCAGACACGGAGCTGGAACTCCGTGCCACGGGGCTGAAGCGGCAGGTCGAACAGGGTCCGGGTGCCCGCCAGGTATTCCTCCAGCTGGCCCGCGACGCTCTCGAATCCCCGGTCATTCCTGGGGCCGAACGTGACCGGGTCGGGCTTGTACCAGTGATGCGGGAAGTACAGGCCCGTCAGCAGATGGCCCTCCCGCACGACGGTCAGGTCGCCGATCGGCGTGGCGACGATGGTGTGCTGCGCCGTCAGCGTGCCCGCATCGGTCATCATGGGTCTGCTCCTTCGATCGCGTCTTCTGTACCTGGAAGACGTCCGCGCCGGGCAGTTCGTGAGATAGCCCTGCCGCTGACCCGCAGAGCGAGCGTGACCGGAAGATTCGCATCGCCCATCTCACATCCCGGCCGGGCGCACGCGTCTTCCCGGCGAGTGCCCCCGCCACGGGGACGACCCGCAATCACTTTCAGGAAGGACGATTCATGTCGACCGAGGAGAACAAGGCCGTCGTCGGACGGTGGTTCACCGAGTTCTGGGGCAAGGACTTCAACCCCGCTGTCATCGACGAACTCGCCGCTCCCGACATCCGCTTCGAATACTCGCTGCACGCCCCCTGCCGCGGCCGCCAGGAAGTCCGGCAGTTCGCCGCAAAGTTCCGCGCCGCTTTCCCGGACTTGAACTTCTGGGGTACTGCTGACCTGATTGCCGAGGGCGACTACGTGGTCGGCCAGTGGGAGGGCGGCGGCACCCAGACCGGCGACGCGTTCGACGACATGCCGATCGGCTCCTTGCCGGCCGAGACAGGCATGACGATGCACTTCACTGGCATCACGGTCCTGAAGGTCGAGAATGGCCTGATCACCGAGGAAGTCGGCCTGGACGACGGGGTCACCGTCCTACGGCAGCTGGGGCTGATCACCGAAGCCTGACCGCAGCGGGCATCATGCGGCCGCCGTTATCACCGCCCGGCGGTCGCGCCCGCGCCCGTGCCGGCACGCCCGGTGATCACCCGACCAGAATCGGCCACGGGTGACCTCACGAAACCTAGATCACGGACGTCTTCAGAACATGACAGGCAAGCGGCCCTTCGAGGCCATCGTCTCCGCGCACGGAAGCACCGTACTGCGCGTCTGCCGGGCCGTCCTGGGCCCCGCGGATGCCGACGATGCCTGGTCGGAAACCTTCCTGTCCGCGATGAAGTCCTACCCCGATCTTCCCGCCGACGCCAACGTCGAAGCGTGGCTCGTGACCATCGCCCACCGCAAGGCCATCGACGTCACCCGCGCGGCCGCCCGCCGCGCGATCCCCGTCGCCGAGACACCGGACACCGCAACGTCCCCCGCCGCCGACGACGCCGTGCCGGACGCCGCCGCCGAACTGACCCAGGCACTCGCCAAGCTGCCCGCCAAGCAGAAACAAGCCATCGCCTACCACTACCTCGCCGGGCTGCCCTACGCCGAAGTCGCCGCCATCTTCGGTGGCAGCGCCGACGCCGCGCGACGAGCCGCCGCCGATGGCATCGCCGCCCTCCGGCGTTCCTATCCGGGCGCCCGGCGCTGAAAGGAGCTCCCTGTGAACACGGACAAGCGATCCCGTGACCTGACCCGGGCGTCCCCCGGTGGCCTACGCCCGCGAATGCCACGACGGCGGACCGCAACGCTGCGTGCTCATCTTCTGAACCGTCCTGTAAGAACGTCTGGGGTCGTGTGTGTCGTATGTGTCGTGTCCACCTGCAGGTCGCCTGGCGCCCGCCGCGAGCGGCATTGAGACGCCGGCCACCGGGAATGCCTCAGCCACGATGATCCGGGCGCCGGCACGTGCCATCGCCGACCGCCAGAGTTGCCACCGCGCCCAACGTACCGGCGCAGGTGCTGCGCCAGCGAGTGCGCGTTAGGGTCGGTATGGCTTTCGCAGCGGCGATAGAACCGGGAATTGGGGAGACGCGTGGATCTGGGGCTGAAGGGCAAGGTCGCGCTCGTTGCCGCGTCGAGCAAGGGCCTGGGCAAGGCATCGGCACTGGCCCTGGCGCGGGAGGGCGCGCGGGTCACGATCTGCGCGCGGACCGAGGCGGACCTGGCCGCCACGGCCGGCCAGATCCGGGACGAGACCGGCGCCGACGTGCTCGCCATCCCGGCCGACCTGAACAGCGCGGACGGGATCCATACCGTGGTCTTGGCCACCGCGGAGCGGTTCGGTGGGGTGGACATCCTGGTCAACAACTCCGGCGGCCCGCAGCGGGGCAAGTTCGCCGACTTCACCGACGCGGACTGGCGGCAGGCGTTCGAGGTGGTCACGCTGAACTTCGTCCGCTTCGTCCGCGAGGTGGTGCCCTACATGCAGGCCAGGCAGTGGGGCCGCATCGTCGGGATCCAGTCGATGTCGGTGAAGCAGCCGGTAGACGGCATCGACATGTCGAACGGGCTCCGCCCGGGCGTGGCCGGGCTGATGAAGGCGCTCACGCCTGACCTGGCCAAGGACGGCATCACCATCAACCTGGTGCTCCCCGGAATGTTCCTCACCTCCCGCATCATCGCGGGCGCGGGCCGCAGTCCCGAGGAAGACCGGGTTCTCCAGGCGCAACTCGCGCCTGTCGCCGCGACCATCCCGCTCGGCCGCCTCGGGGATCCGATGGAACTCGGCAACCTCGTCGCGTTCCTCGCCTCGCAGCAGGCCTCCTACATCACCGGCGCCGTCTACCAGGTCGACGGCGGCTTCATCAGGTCCAACTTCTAAAGGCGGCGGCGCCGGGCGGCGGACGCGGCGCCGGGCAGCACCGGGCAAGCCGGGCCGGGTGGCAGGGGCACTCCTCCGGGGAGCGGCGGCCGGGGCGTGCAGGAATGAAAGCTTCAACCGTGGGCAATGTGCCGTTCATGTCTGTTACCCACCTGCACCGCCCGCGCCGAGGCCTTACCCCATTGGCCGTGGTCACCATCGCCGCGGCGGTCTTCGCGATCCTGCTCCTCCTGGTGCGGTTGCGCTGGGCACCGCTGGAGTCGGTGGACCACGGCGCCGCGGCCCGGATCAACGACCTGGTCGCGGGGAACAGCGCGCTCGTCGCCGTGGTCAAGGCGGTGACCTGGCTGGGCAGTGACGGCGTGCTCTGGGCGGTCGTGGGGGTCGCGGCGGTCATCCTGGCCATCAGGAAACGCTGGCGGCTGGCGGCCTACCTGCTCGTCACGGCCGCAGGCGCCCTGGTGCTCGACCCGGTACTCAAGTCGCTGGTGGGCCGGCTGCGCCCAGTGGTGGCGCATCCGATCGCCCACGGCACCGGGGACAGCTTCCCGAGCGGGCACTCGCTCGGCTCGATCGTCTGCTACGGGGCGATACTGCTTGTCTTCCTGCCCGCTGCTCGCGGCCGGTGGCGCGTCGCGTTCGTCACGGTGATCGTGACCCTGATCGCACTGATCGGGATCAGCCGGATCCTGCTCGGCGTGCACTACCTGTCCGACGTCATCGGCGGGTGGGCGATCGGGATCACCTGGCTCGGCGTCACCGCGTTCGCCTTCGAGGCGACCCGCCATGCCTCCGGCCAACGGGTGACCGACCCGGTCACCGAGGGGCTGGAACCGGAGGCGCGGGCCGATCTGCGGCCTGCCCAGCCCGAGCCCACCGGCGGCCGGGCCCGTCACCTCGGCCGGATCGCCGCAGGCATCCTCGTGGCCTGGGTGCTGATCGTGGGCATCGTGGTCGGCCTCGGGGAACTGATCGTCAAGCACGGCAACGGCAACGTGCTGGGTGACGAGACGATCCCGCACTGGTTCGCAGCCCACCGCACGCCCAGCCTGAACCGATGGAGCGAGGTCTTCAGCACCCTCGGCGCGACCCAGGCGATTCTCATCGTCGCGGTGGCCACCTGCGTGGTCTTCCTCGCCGTCACCAGGCGCTGGCGTCCGGTCGTATTCATCGCCACGCTGATGTTCGGTGAACTCGCCGCGTTCCTCGTCGCCAGCACCGTGGTCAAGCGGCCCCGGCCGGACGTCTCGCACCTCGACCACCACCTGCCGACCTCGGCGTACCCGTCCGGGCACACGGCCGCGACGACCTGCCTCTACGTCGCACTGGCCATCCTGGTCATCGGCCACGCGCACGGCTGGTGGCGGTGGCTGTTCCTGGTGCCCGCGATCGCCATGCCCGCGCTCGTGGCGCTGTCCCGGATGTACCGGGGGGAGCATCACCCGACCGACGTCCTCGGCAGCCTGCTGTTCTCCGCGCTCTGGATCACCACGCTCACGCTGCTGATCAAGCCCGGGCAGCATGACCGGAACCGGGCAGGCTCGTCGGCCGGGGGCGGGTCGCACGAGCGCGCGACGTCCACCGCGCCACGGCAGGCCGGCCGGCGGCGCAGGACAGGCGTCGCCGCGGGCCGCGGGGCGTCGCAGGGCTGACGTCTCGGCGCGCCGCACC
Source organism: uncultured Actinomycetes bacterium (assembly GCA_963762735.1). Taxonomy (GTDB): domain Bacteria; phylum Actinomycetota; class Actinomycetes; order Streptosporangiales; family Streptosporangiaceae; genus DASXKD01. Next base: position 93,140 of record CAVXMG010000014.1, read on the forward strand.
GGTGAGGACAGTTCAGGGCTCACGGCTTACGGGCGCGTACCTGGAGGAAGTAGGGGACGATCCGGGTGTCGGCGACCTCGGGCTGGCCGGCCGCGGTCTGCTCGTCGGCATGCGGCTCGGCGACCGCCTCCACGCGCAGCCCGGCACCCAGCCACCCGGCGGTCGAACCCGGCACGTGACATCTCCGTCCAGGCCGCGGCATTCGCGTTCCACTGCCCGCGGATATCCGGTGCCTCCACCGCGCCATGCTCGCACGCTCACGCGGCGGGACGGAATCCAGTTGCCGGTCACCTCAGCGCGCCTCTACGGTCACGGGGTGACCTACCGGTACTGGCCGCTTTTCGACCTCCGCCTCAGCACGCCCGACCTGCGCCTGCGCCCGATGACCGAGGCGGACCTGGCACCGATCGCCGACCTGATGCCCGACGACGTGGAACAGGACCCGGGCCCGGCCAGCTACGACTTCGGCGACCCGCGCGTCGACCGGGGCATCGTCTCCCACCAGGCTTACTGGCGGGCCTACGGAACCTGGCGCCCCCAGGCCTGGCGGCTGTCCTTCGTGGTCCGGACCACCGACGGTGAGATCCTCGGAGTCCAGGAGCTTGAGGGCAACGACTTCCCCACCCTGCGCACCGTCGACAGTTCCTCGTTCCTTGTGACGGCGGCACGGGGCCGTGGCCTCGGCAAGCAGATGCGCACCGCGGTGCTCGCCCTGGCCTTCGGGCCGCTGGAGGCGGAGGCGGCCATCACCTCGGCCTGGCACGACAATCACGCCTCGCTGGGAGTCTCCCGCGCGCTTGGCTACGAGCCGAACGGCGAGTTGCTGCACGCGCATCCCGGCCGGGTGGACGTGCTCAGGCACATGCGGCTACTGCGGGCGGACTGGCTGGCCAGCGGCCTCGGCGACCAGGTGGAGATCGCCGGCTTCGACGCCTGCCTCCCGTTGTTCGGGCTGCCCGGGCGATGACTCTCCCGCCGGCCGGCGGTCTTATCGTGGGTCCCGCGATGATCACCGCCGCGCATGGAGGTCAGCCATGGAACCGGACCGCGCCGCTCGCGACGCCGCGATGGCACGCCTGGAGGCGTTCATCGGCGAATGGGTCATGGAGGCGAGTTTCCCTGGCGGCCACGGCGGCAGCGGCCGTGCCGTGTTCGAGTGGGCGCTGGACCGGCAGTTCCTGATCTGCCGCACCGAGGTGCCCGGCGGCCCGCCGGACGGCCTCATGATCATGGGATACGACCCGGGGCGGATGCCGTATTGCCAGCATTACTTCGACTCGCGGGGCGTCGCCCGCGTCTATGCGATGAACCTCAGCGACGGCGTGTGGACACTTCTGCGTGACTCAGCCGACTTCACGCCGCTGGACTTCGCGCAGCGGTACACCGGCACGTTCGCCGCGGACGGCCAGCGGATCGAAGGTCGCTGGGAGTCGGCCCAGGACGGCGCGACCTGGGAGCTCGACTTCCATCTCGGCTACACCAAGGTCAGCTAGGCCGCGCGGTCAGATCACGGTGCCCGGCGGCGCCGTGGCCTGCGCTTCCGCCGAAGACGCATGCGACCACACAACTCCTTGCCTTACGGTAAAGGGGGGCTCCGGGGGAGGTAATAGAAGCAAATGCGCATTGAAGCGGCCGTCACAAGCATCTCGTGGATCCCTTCCGAGGCGGTGACCGGCCCGACCAAGGCCGGCTTCACCTCGGGGGTGATGCACTACGACGACCCGCCGCCGGAGTACCTGGAGAACCTGGCCGAGCTGCACAAGGCCGAGCGGTTCCGGTTCGCCAACCATCTCGCGGCCTGGGCAGAGGTCGAGGACGGGCAGGTGGTGGATGCGGGCTACGCGGGCCGCGGCTACATCAGCTCCACCCGGGTGAGCTTCGGCGCCAGGGGCGGCGTGACCTTTCAGCCCGCCGAGTTCCCCGAGCTGCGGACCAAGCCGGAACTGCGTGGCACGGAGGCCGCGTTCAGCCAGACGGTCGGCGGCCGGACCGGGGTGCCCTTCCCCCGGCCGGTTCGCGGTAAGCCCTTCTTCCAGTGGGTCGCGCCGACCGTGTGGACCACGCTGCGGCTGGCGATCAGGGCCGACGGGACCTCCGCCAGCGAGCTGACCAGCGCGAGCCAGTTCCCCCGGCACTGGATCTACGACAACGACGGGCACCTGGCTGCCAAGTCCGGGCTGGCGGGCTACGCCGAGTGGAGCCGGTCCACCTTCGGCAAGCACACGCCCTGGGGGGACGAGGACTCCCGGCCGCTGGTGACCGCCGCAGAGACCGCGCTGGAGCGGCAGATCTCCACCACGATCATGCGCGGCGGCGCCAGGCCCGAGATCCGCAGGCTCCGCGCGGGCACCGTCCTGGCCGAACAGGGCCAGCCGGGGCGCGAGATCTTCCTGCTGCTCGACGGCGTCGTGGCGGCGTCGGTGGATGGCACTCAGCTGGCCGAGCTCGGGCCGGGGGCGATCATGGGCGAGCGGGCGGTGCTGGAGCACGGGCTCAGGACCGCCACGCTGCGCGCGGTCACGGACTGCGTCGTGGCAGCGACGGATGAGGGCAACGTGGACCGGGAGAGGCTGCAGGAACTTGAGCGCCTCCACCACCGCGAGGACGCCGACGGCTGATCCTGGGAACTTGGCTTACAGCTCAGCTACACCAAGGTCAAACACGACTCGCTGGATCATTAGCTGGCCGGGGGCGATTGAAGGAGCCCGGCGATGAGCAGCCCGACCATGCGGCGCGCGTCGTAGCGCGAGTCGCCGTCGATGCCGACGCACAGGCTGCCGATGCCGCGCATGAGCCCGTAGGCGTCCATGTCAGGGCGAATCTCGCCGGCGGCGGCAGCGGCGTCGAGCAGTTGAGCGCACACGGGCACGAGGCGGTCGAGAAAGTAGGCATGCAGGGCCTCGAAGCGGGCGTTGTCGGACTGCAGCGCCGCGGCGAGTCCGTGCTTGGTGATCAGGAAGTCGACGAAGAGGTCGACCCATTGCGTCAGCGCGGCGTACGGTGTGCTGCTGCTCGCCAGCAGGGCTGGTCCGGCTTCGGCGCAGGCGTCGACCTGGTGACGGTAGACGGCGATGACGAGGTCCGCCCGGGTCGGGAAGTGGCGGTAGATCGTGCCCATCCCGACGCCGGCCTTGGCCGCGATGTCGCGTACCGGCGCTTCCACGCCGGAGACGACGAACACGGCCGCGGCGGCGGCGAGCAGGGTCTGTTCGTTGCGCCGGGCGTCGGCCCGCTTCCGCGGCGACGTTCGCCCCGCTTGCCCGTAGCTGTCGGACACCGTGCCGGTTCCTCTCGTCGCCAGACCTTGCTAAGCGGAGCAGTGCTCCGTATGTTAGGCGGAGCGCGGTTCCGCTTAATCATGATGCCAGAGCGCACAGACACCGACGGACGAAGACGGAAGGACCAACGGCCCATGTCGCACACGACCGCACCGCGGTTCGGGATCATGACGGCCCCATCACAGGTCACCTATCGCGACGTTCTGCGGGCATGGCGGGAGGCGGACACGATCCCGCAGATCGAGCATGCGTGGCTGTTCGATCACCTCATGCCGATCGGCGGCGACCCCAACGGGCCGACCTTCGAAGGCTGGACACTGCTCTCAGCCCTCGCCGCGCAAACCGACCGACTGCGCCTCGGGCTGCTGGTGACCAGCAACCGCTTCCGGCCGCCGGCGATGCTGGCCAAGATCGCTGCGACCGTCGACGTCGTCTCCGGTGGGCGGCTCGAATTCGGCATCGGCGCAGGCTCACGGCCAGGCCACCCCGTGGCGCGGCGTGAGTACGAGGCACACGGCCTGCCCTTCCACGACTCCGCCTACGCGGTCGGGAGCCTGGCCGAAGCGTGCACGGTCATCCGGCGGTTGTGGACTTCAGGCCAGCCGTTCGACTTCGACGGCACCTACCTCCACCTGACCGGAGCGTTCTGCAACCCCAAACCCGTCCAGCGACCTCATCCGCCGATTCTCATCGGGGGACGCTCTACCGCGACGCTGCGCGTGGTCGCCGAGCATGCCGACCTGTGGAACTTTCCCGGCGGTGACATCGGCGACGGCGTAAGGCGCGGCGCGCTACTGGACCGCTTCTGCGCCGAGATCGGCCGCGACCCCGCCTCGATCGGCCGGTCCATCGTCGTGCCGGTCTCCTACGACCACCCCAGTGACACACGGGACACGATCGCTGAAGCCATCGACGCCGGCTTCCGGCACATCGTCCTGGGGTTGCCTGCCCCATATCCAGAAAACGTCGCACAATGGGTCACCAGCGAGCTCATCGACAAGCAGGCATAGCACGCGCAGCACGGCGCGCCCGGCCGCGGGCGGCCGCTGACCCGGCGATCGCCTGGTGCCCGGCACAGAATCCGGCCCTCCGCGGCGCACCCGCGGAGGGCCGGATGTGCGCACCTCGTGTTAGCCGAGCGGCACCTGGAAGACGCGCGTCCCCCAGTTCTGCGCGCCGTCCGTGGTCTGGCTCGACTTCGGCGGGATGTACTCGGTGGCCAGCCACGCGGAGTCCGACGCGCCGGGGACGGCGAAGGAGTAGTCACCCCAGCGGGTCGAACCCTTGAAGTACGGCCCGGTGCCCCTGGCTGCCACGAACACCGGCCCGAAGTTGCTGGCCCCCGCGCTCAGCTTGGCGTAGGCCGCGCTCGGGAACTCGCTGGCGTTGGACTCGGTGAAGACGACCGCGGCGTTCCCGGCCGCGTCCGGCTGCACCGCCGGGTAGATCAGGTACTGGCCGCGAGCGGCAACATAGCCCTGGCGGACCATCTTGGCACCGACGACCACGCCACCGCTGAGCCTCGGCTTCACCTGGAACCAGGCGCCACCAGCGCGGACCGTGTTGTCGCCGGCGGGCGTCACCGCCGTGGTCAGTTCGCCCCAGACCGCGTTGTCGGCGAACGCGGTCTGCTGCATCCGGTCGTCGCCCTGGTTCAGCGTGCTCGTGGAGCCCTTCTGCGGCACCGGCGGCGGGTTGGCGTACGGCTCGGAGTTGACGACGATGCTGGACACGGTCGGCAGGCCGCCCGAGGCGACCGCGGCCCGGTCGGTGATGGCCCAGACGCCGAGGCGGTTGTCACCCTGGTTGTTGAAGTCAAGCTGGCTGAGCATGAACTCGGCGTGCGGCTTCACGGTGGACAGCGCGGGCTGCGGCGCCATCGTGGACTGCCCGGCGATGGTCAGGCCGCCGAAGTGCGCGAACTTCACGGTCGGCTTGCCCGCGACCAGGCCCGCCTTGTCGATGACCCACAGTTCCCCGCCATCGAACTGCGGCCCCTGAATCGAGAACTGGTCCGCGGTGATGTACAGGTTCTGCTGGTCGATGCCGATCCTGGGCTGGTCACCGAAGCACGGGCAGCCGCGCCCGCCCAGGTCGGTCGCGTCGATCGAGTACTCGTTCCACAGACCGAGCGGGTCCTTGGCGTGCCGGACGGCGATCAGGACGGTGCCCTGGGTGCCGGCGTCGTTCAGGAACAGGATGGTCGAGAACCAGGTGGTGGTCGCCGGGTCGTACCAGCAGCGCGGGTCGCTGGTGAACTCCTTGCCGCCCACGTTGTACAGGTCGTTGATGTTGAACGGCCCGCGGATCGATGTGCCGTTCGTCCGGAAGATGCGGTACGCGGAGTTGACCGGTTCCAGAACGAACCCGTTGCCCTCACACAGCCCCTGGTCGGGCGGTTCGAATTCCAGGTTGTAGTTGGTGAACTGGCTGTCCCTGCTGCTGGTGCCGTTGAAGTTGGAGGGCGTCGTCGTCGTGGTGGCCACTGCCCGTGACGTCGCGACGGCCGGGGCGCGAGGCACCCTCTCGGCCGGCGAGAAGGTGTGGCCCGACAACCGGGAGCCCCGCTGCAACATCCGCGTCGCTCCCGTGGCGCGCCGCGCGGTCCTTGGCACCATCCGGGCCACTCCCTTGGTGCCCTGGTAGTGCGTTACCGCGGGAGCGGTGCCGCCCCGCGGTGTGACGTGCGCGGCTGCTGGCGCTAGCCCCGCTGCGATCATTGCCAGGCCCGCGGCCGCTGCCACGGCCAGGCCGCCCGTGCGAGTCAGGTTCACCTGATGCCCCTTCGCCGAAGATCGTTACCGGCCGCTGCCACCCACCGGGCATTCTCCACCTGAATAGTCGATCTTGTACATCACGGACTTATTCCGATACGCCGGTTTGAGAAGTTATGCCGCTTTCCGGTGGGAAGGCGCACATGCTTCGTTCACCGGAATGCACTGGCTCAGCCCCGTCCAGGCGCTAGCGTTGACTGAACAATCAGGCAGCTATGAGGCGCTGCGGGGTCCGTGTCGGCAGACCCTGGCCCGCATGAATGTGACCTTGAGGCCCATAGATGGGCACCGAAATTACATTCACGGCCTCTCGCGGGAGGCAGCGCCCCGGCTGAATGGGAGGTTGCGGCGATGACGGGACTCCTCGGGCGCTCGGCGACCACCAGGGCTGCCACGCTGGTGAGCAGTGCGGCGATGCTGGCCGCACTGGCCGGGCTGCCCGCCGGACCGGCCTGGGCCCGCCCGGCCGGGGGCCGCACGGCCGGGGCCGAGAGTGCGGCGGCCCACGCCGGTACCGTCGCGCCGGGAACCAACCTGCTGCTGAACCCGGGAGCGCAGACGGGCGCGGTGTCCAGGCACGGCTGGGACAGCGTGACGATCCCGGGCTGGCAGGTGGTCAGCGGCCTGCCGACCGCGGTGCGGTACGGCACCCCGCGCTTCCCGCCGGCCACCGGGCGCTGGCCGCTGGTGCCCGGCGGGCAGTTGTTCGCCGGCGGCGCGGGCGGCACCGCGCGGCTGCGCCAGTCGGTCTCGCTGCGCCGGGCCGGATCCGCGGTGGCCGGATCTGCGCTGCGGTACGACTTGTCGGGGTGGCTGGGCGGCACGTCGCACAGCAGCGCCGCGGTGAATGTCGCCTTCCTGTCCGCCATGGGCCAGGTGCTCCGCCGGAGCACGATCGGCCCGGTCGGCAAGGGCACCGGGGGGCACAGGATGTCCCCGCGTACGGCCACGGGGACCGTGCCGCCGGGCGCGGTCAGCGCACGGGTCACGCTGATCCTGGCCACGACGCTGACCAGCAACGACGGCCCCTACGCGCCCAAGGTGGGTTACGACTGGGCGCTCGCCGACGGGCTGCGGTTCAGCGTCTCCGCCCCGGTCCGCCGCCCGCCGCCGCTGGTCCCACCGGCCGCGCACGTGCCCAGGTACCAGCACGTGTTCCTGTTCTACTTCGAGAACGAGGACTTCGGCTCGGTCATCGGCAACACCACGCAGGCCCCCTACCTGAACAGCCTGGTGCCGCGGGGCAGCCTGCTGGCCGACTCCTTCGCCGAGGAACATCCCAGCGACGGCAACTACCTCGCCCTGGCCGGGGGGAGCACGTTCGGCGTGCCGCTCACCGACCCGCTGGAGATCAACCCCAGGTACACCATCGCCGCCCGCAACATCTCTGACCTGCTCGGCGCCGCGCACCAGACCTGGAAGGAGTACCTGCAGAGCGCCGACGGCCCCTGCGACGACACGGTGCACGGGTACTACTGGGACGACGACCTGCCGATGACCTACTTCGCGGACGTACGGAACCGCCCCGCGTTCTGCTCCGCGCACCTGGTACCGCTGCAGGCGCTGCGGACCGACCTGGCCAGCGCGGCGACCACGCCGAACTTCGCCTGGGTGGGCGCCAACGACTGCGCCGACATGGAAGGGTGCGGGATCCGCGCGGGCGATGAGTTCCTGGCCGCGGAGTTCGGCGCGATCGAACGGTCACCAGCCTGGCGGACCCAGCGCTCGCTGGCCATCATCACCTTCGACGAGGACGGCTACGACCACGAGCACCCGGCCCAGCGGGTGGCCACCCTGGTCCTCGGGTCGCGCGGAGTACGCCAGGGCTACGTGTCCCATGTCAGGTACACCCACTACAGCCTGCTCCGCACGATCGAGGGCGCGCTCGGGCTTGGCACGCTGACCCCGAACGATCGTTATGCACAACCGGTCAATGACGTGTTCGGGCACCAGCCCGCGCCGCCGGCCCCAGCCACCGTCCTGCCTGCCGCGCGGCCCAGCCGAGCACGGGCACCGGCCGCCGCGGGCCGGGCCGCGCTATCCCCCGGTGCCGCCGCGGCGCCGGGCGGCACGCGGCACCCGACGGCGTTCGTGGTGAACTCCGCCTCGGCCACGGTCACGCCGGTGGACCTGACCACCCGCCGCGCGGGCCCGCCGATCCCGGTCGGCGCCAGGCCGCAGGCCATCGCGGTCACCCCGGACGGGCGCACCGCGTACGTGGCCAACTCCGGCTCCGGGACCGTCACCCCGATCGACACCGCCACCCGCCGCGCGGGCGCCCCGATCAGGACCGGCACCGGCCCGGTGGCGGTCGCGGTCACCCCGGACGGGCGCACCGCCTACGTGGCCAACTCCGGCTCCGGGACCGTCACCCCGATCGACACCGCCACCCGCCGCGCGGGCGCCCCGATCAGGACTGGCGCCGGTCCCCGGGCCATCGCGATCAGCCCGGACGGCCGCACCGCGTACGTGCTCGACTGGGGCGGCGCGGCGGTCACCCCGATCGACACCGTCACCGGCCGGGCCGGGCCGCAGATCCGCGTGGGCAGTTACCCGTTCGCGGTGGCGTTCGCCCCGGACGGCCGCACCGCCTACGTCGCCAGTTACGGCGCTGACACGGTCACGCCGATCGACGTGGCCACCGGGCGGGCCGGTCACGCGATCCGGGCCGGCCAGGCGCCCGACGCGCTCGCCGTCAGCCCGGACGGCCGCACCGTGTACGCGGTGGGCGGCGACTCCGACACGGTGATCCCCATCGGCACCGGCACCGGGCTGGCAGGCCGCGGCATCCCGGTCGGGTACTCCCCCGCGGCGATCGCCATCAGCGGCAGCACGGCGTACGTGGTGAACACGATCTCCGGCACGGTGACACCGGTCAGCACCAGGACCGGGCACGCGGGCCCGCCGATCGCCGCCGGGGTGTACAACTACCCGACAGCGATCACGGTCGCGCCGGGCGGCGGCACCGCGGTCGTGGTCGGCACCTACGCGGGCAAGATCACCCTGATCGACACGCGGACCCGGCGCGCCATCGCCCAGATCAAGGTCGGCGCCTACCCGGTCGCCGCCGCCATCGCCGGCTGACCACGGCTGCCCGGCGGGCGCGGCGGTCACGCTCAGGGCTTGCGGGCGACGCCGCCGACGAAGCCGTAGTAGGTCGCGTTCCGCCTGGTGCTGCCCGTACCGCGGGACGCCATTCGGGCAGCGGCACCAGGCCAGGTTCGAGCACTTCCCAGTCGCCGAACCAGGCGAGGATCTCGTCGTGGTCGCGCCATCGCCCGGTGCCCAGCTTCTCGTTGAACAGCTTCTCCATCGCCGCGGTCTTCGCCGCGTCCTCCGGATGCTCGGGGCCGGGCATCCGGAAGCTGGAGATGGCCAGGTAGCTGCCGGGGGCCAGGGCATCGCGGAGCCTGGCGACGATCCCCGCCGGATCCTCATCGTCGTTGAGGTGGTGCAAGATCGCGAACAGCAGCATTCCGACGGGCTGGGAGAAGTCGATGAACCCGGCCACCCCCGGGTCGCCGAGTATGGTCTCCGGCTCGCGGAGGTCCGCGGTGAGGAAGATCGTCCCCGGGCCGCTGGCCAGCAGCGCCAGGGCGTGCGTGCGGACGAGCGGGTCGCGGTCCACGTAGACGATCCGGGCCTGCGGGGCGTTCTCGTGCGCGACCTCGTGCACGTTGCCCTGCGTGGGCAGGCCGGATCCGATGTCCACGAGCTGCCGGATGCCGGCCTCCGCCGTCAGGTAGCGGACGACGCGCCGCAGGAACGCCCGGTTGGCACTGGCGCCCGCGGGGGCGTCCGGAGTCACCTGCAGGGCGAACCGGACGACCTCCCGGTCGGCGGCAAAGTTGTCCTTGCCGCCGAGGAAGGCGTCATAGACCCGGGCGATGTTGGGCTTGGTGACGTCCAGCCCCCCGGGGAATCCGTTCCGCGTCGGCCAATACCGTCCCTTACGCGTAGCTCAGGGCCGCCGTTCCCGACTATATGCCCGCAGGCCGGCACCTCCCCGGTTGGTAGGTTGAGGCCGTGGAATTCCAGGATGTCGTCAGGCGCCGGCGGATGGTGCGTCGCTACGACACCAGCCGGCCGGTGCCACCGGAGGTCATCGACCGCATCGTGCGCAACGGGCTGCGCGCGCCCTCCGCAGGGTTCGCCCAGGGCTGGGGCTTCCTGGTGCTCGACGATCCTGCGGACATCGCCAAGTTCCGCGACGTGGTGCGCTCGGAACTGGACCCGGACGGGTGGTTCGCCGCCCAGGTGCAGGCCCCGCTGCTGATCGTCCCGCACTCGAACAAGGACGCCTACCTGGACCGCTACGCGATGCCGGACAAGGGCTTCACCGAGCGGTCGGACGCGTGGTGGCCCGCCCCTTACTGGGACATCGACACCGGGATGGCATCCCTGCTGATGCTGCTCACCGCCGTGGACGCGGGGCTGGGGGCGTGTTTCTTCGGCATCGCCGTGGAGCGGATCGCCGCCTACCGGGAGGCCTTCGGGGTGCCGGACAAGTTCACCCCGATCGGGGGCATCTCCGTCGGGTACAGCACCGACCCGCCGCGGAAACTCAGCCGCGGGCGCAAGCCGATGTCCCAGACCGTGTTCCAGGGCCGCTGGGGCCGCCCAGCGGGCTAAGCCTGCTCCGGGAGCGCGTGGCCGGGCCGTTAGGCTGGCCGTCATGGTGCCGGAGGATCTGCCTGTCGCGGAGTTCGGCTTTCCCGGGCCGCTGCGCGACCTGCTCGTCGCCGCGATACTCGACGGCAGCAAGACCACGACGACCGGGCTGGTCGCGGACTACGAGCACGAAGGCTCGCAGCTGCCCTGGCCCGGGCAGCGAGAGGCGGTGGTCGACTCGGCGGGCAACCGGGTCGCGGTGATCGAGCTCACCGCCGTGCGGGTGATCCGGCTCGCCGACGTGGACCTGGCGCACGCGCTCGGCGAGGGCGAGGGATACACCTCGGTCGCCGAATGGCGCGCCGGTCATGAAGGGTTCTGGCACTCGGCGGAGATGCGCGCGGCCCTGGACGACCCCGATTTCACCGTCGACGACGACACCCTGCTGGTGGCGGAGGAGTTCCGGCTCTTGTGACCGCTCCCCCGGGCCGAGGCGGCACCCCGGTGCCGGTTCCGCCCGCGGGTGCTCACACCGAACTCACACGCATTCCACGCGGCCAACTGACGTCCGCCCATAACAATGCCCGCCATGACCAGTCAACAGCGCGGCGCGAGGCTCCGGTCCCGGCTCGGCCGGGCGGTGCTCTGTGCAACTGTGGCCGTACTGGCCGGGCCGCTCGCCACGGCCTGCAGCGGCGCAGCGTCATCCGGCGGCACGCATCACCAGACGCAGGCCCAGGCGCTGCTCGCGTTCAGCATGTGCATCCGGGCGCACGGGGTGTCGGACTTCCCTGACCCGCAGCCCGGCGGCGGCTTCGCCCGCGCCGCGCTTGACGCGGTCGATGAGAGCTCACCGCAGTTCCAGTCGGCCGACAAGTCGTGCAGGTCGCTCGGCATCACCAGCGGGTTCGATCACGCCCGGGGCTATATCCAGAAGCATGTGCAGCAGGAAATCGCCCAATCGGAGTGCATACGCAAGCACGGGGTGCCGAACATGCCCCTGCCGGACGCGCAGGGCCAGATCGTCTTCCCGCCTGGCCTCAGCCCGCGGTCCCCGGGCTTCCAGGCGGCCCAGCGGCACTGCGCCTACCTCAACCCCTGAACGGGCCTTCCCGAGCTCGGCCCAGCAGGGGCCCGGCCGGGCACTCCGGGCCGGGGCGAGAATCCCGGCCCGGACCCGAACACCTGATAACGCCCTCGCTCACCCGATAACGCGAGCGGTCACCGGACCACGGGCAGCTCCACGTAGGACTGGGTCGTGCCGCCGTGGCCGATCCGGTAGGCGGCATTGCCGCTGGCGGGCAGCAGTTGGAACGCGTCCGGGTCGGCGGCCGCGATCGTGACCCGGATCCGGTCCCCGGGCCGGAACAGCACGGAGGTCGGCAGCAGGTCGAACGTCACCCGCTGCGGCTCGCCGAGGGGGAACGGCGCGGCGTCCGTGCTGGCGTAGCTGCGGGGAGTGCGCAGCCTGCGCCACGGCGGGTTGTCCCGCTTGGGCAGGGTCGCCCGGTCGGTCAGGTCCAGCTCGCCTTCGGTGATGTAGGTGACGCGCCCATCCGGCTGGACGTCCTCCAGGTAGGCGTAGAGGGCGCCGTGGCTGGCACCGCGGACCCCGGTGGCGGTCAGGGTCACCCGGCCCAGGCCGGTCACCCGGGTCGCGCGGCGCAACGGCGCGCTGGTGTAGCTGAGCAGCTTGCGGTCCACGCCGGCCCGGTCGGGGTAGACGACCGGCTGCCCGGTCAGGTTGGTGTTCCACCGGTTCAGCGTGCCGGAGCCGGCCGCCGGGTCGAGGCGCAGCAGGTCCGCGGACGGCTGGGCGGCCGGGTGCCACGCGAGCGCGTGCCCGGCCGCGAAGTAGAGCCGGCGGGTCCGGGTCCCGGGCACAGGGAAGCGCGCGGTGGTGCGCCAGGTGCCCTCGTTCAGCGTGTAGTAGTGCAGCAGGCGGCTGCCGTCCGGCCGCTCGTCGTGCTTCACGTAACGGTCGAAGAAGGCATACACCCGGTCCGCGAGCTGCTGGTGCTCCGCGGCGGTCAGCGGGCGGCTGGGCTCGAACGGGTCGGCGATGTAGCCCTGGCCGTGGCTCCACGGCCCGATCCAGTCCTCCTGTGTGTTGGACATGCTGGTGAACTCGGACAGCACGCCGTCGGGGGTGCCGGCGTCGAGCCACCCGGCGAAGGTCAGGATCGGGACGCCGCCCGCCTCGATGGCCGCGATCTTGTCGCCGACGCTGGTCACCGTCCAGCTCTGCGGTCCGCTGGTGTAGTTGCGGTACACCCCGGCGGTGGCCATGTCGACCAGGTTGACGTTGTGGAAGTGCTCGGCGCGCGCCTGCGCGAGCAGCGCCTGGCCGTGCGGGCCGTCCACCGGCTCCGGCGCGGCACCGGTCAGCCCGGCCTCTTTGCAGATCTGCTCGGTCTCGGCGCTGGTGGCGCAGGTCGTGCCGCCGGCCTTGTCGAGGATCCGCAGCAGCAGCGCGTAGGGGTCGATCAGCGGCTGGATGAGGATCCCGCCCGGGCGGGCCAGGTCCTCGTAGGGATCGAAGTCGTAGGAGATCGGCGCGGCGGCGGTGATGTGCGGGTTGCGCAGCGCCAGCGACAGCATCGCGGTGTCGCCCGAGTAGGACACGCCGGTCACGCCGACCCGCCCGTTCGACCACGGCTGCGCGGCGATCCAGTCGGCCAGCGAGCCCACATCGGCGATCATCACGCTGCCTAGCTCGGCGGTGAGCGTGCCGAACGAGGCGCCCGTGCCACGCAGGTCGGCGAACACGTACGCGTAGCCGCGCCGGTTCCAGGGCAGCGCGATCTGATAGTTGGGGTTGTCCTTGATGCCGCCGGCGTACGCCCGCGCGCGCCAGTACCTGTCGGTCTCCAGGACGGTCGGCAGCCGGGCGCCGACTGTGGTGCCGGCCGGCAGCCAGACGTCGACGGCGAGGCGGACCCCGTCCGGCATCGGCACGTAGAGCGAGTGCAGCCGCGGCAGTGCCGGACCGCTGTCGCGGCCGGCCGGCGCCGGCGAACTGGCCGCGGCCATCAGCGAGAGCGCGGCACCGGTGGCCGCGGTGATCACCAGCAGGGTTCGGGCCGATCGGGACATCCATGACCTCCAGGCGCCGGGACGGACGGCGGCGTGCGCGCCGCGATCCCGTTCAGCCTGTCGCTCGCGGCCTTGATGGCACCATCGGGAACGTCCCCCATTTCACCCTGACGCCCCGCGCTGGCCGGGCCAGGGGAAGCCCGGGGACTCGATACCGTCACCCAGCCGCCCCGGTCAGCCATGTCAGCCGCTCGACCTTGTGGGCGTGTGCGGGTCGCCGAAGTGCCCAGGGCCGGTGCGCCTGACGACGGCGCCGGGCACGGGGTAGCGCACTGGTCGCGCTAGCTACTTGTTTTATCAGTTTTGCTGGTAGCAGATCGGGCTACTCGGCGGCGCTCGGTGAGGCGGCGGGCCTTGGCGAACGAGCCGCACGCCTCCATCGTGCACCACCGCCGGGACCGGTTCCTGCTGCCGTCGAGGAACAGCCAGCCGCAGCCGCCGTCCTCGACCGGGCACATGGCCAGGTGCGTCAGGTCGGTGCCACAGAGCAGGTCCACGGCCGCGTGCGCCACCCGGTCGGGTATCAGGAGCGCCGGGGAGGAACCCACGCTCAGCCGGGCCGCGGCCCCGCCGGCCGCGCCCAGGTCCAGCCGCGACCTGGCCGCCGCGGCCGCCCAGCATGCTGAGAGGTACTCCAGTTCAGGGGCCATATCACCGGAGTCGGCCTGGCCGAGATGCGCCGACAGCACCGCCGCCAGCGCCTCACGAATCTGGCGGACCGCGATCAGGGCCCGCTCGGCGGAGGCGGGCGACGCGGCCCAGGCCCCGGCGACCGCCTCGGCCTCTGCGGGATCCACCAGGCGGACGTGCCGCGCCCAGGCGAGGACGTCGCCGGGGACCGCCAGGTGCTCATGCCTGCCTGCTGCCGGCAGCCGGGGCTCGACGGTGTTCACCAAGTCCAGGGCAACGTGGCCGCTGACCAGCGGCAGGTCGGCCACGCTTGGTGCGGTCATGATTCTGATGCTACCATTAAGACTAGTTATACAGGTAGCTTTGCGGCCACTGAGGGGCTGCGTGTCAGCCGGGAGGTACCGATGGCGGTGACCCGCATGATGCCCGCGGTGCGGGCGCGCACGATGCGAAGCCCATACACGCCACGCCGGGCGACGGCCAGGATCTGGGCGCTCCTCCACGCACCTGCCCTGCTCAGCGACTGGCCCGCTGACCTCCGCGATCCCGCGGTCGCCGAGGACGACCGCTTCCGGCTCGGCCGGCGGCGGTAACCCCAGGCGAAGTATCCGGAGCAGGTCTCCGCGAGCGCCGCGCCTGGTGATGCCCGGGCCGCAGCGATTACTCTTGCCGCACTGCGGGGAGGGGATTCCCATGACCGATGTGGGAAACGTGCAGGCCGGGGCGGTCAGTGCTACCCAAGTGGCGGCCCGTCCGACGATTCAGGTGGTCCCGCTGAAGGGCCTGCCGATCGTGGCCGCCGTGGTCGTGTTCGTCATCGCCGCCATCGCCGGGAACTGGCTGTGGGCGCTCACGTTCTGCCATGTGGCGGGCGGTGCCCTGTGGACGGCGATCGACCTGTTCGTCGGGCTCATCGTCGGGCCGATTCTCGGCCGCTTGTCCCTCCCGGCGCGGGCGGAGTTCACCGCGCGGTTCATGCCGAAGATGGTTCTGCTGATGCCCACGCTGGTCCTGATGACGCTCGCCGCGGGGTTCCAGCTCGCGCTGAAGCTCGGCAACCTGTCCCCGGCCAGCCCGAACCACAGTTGGCTGGTCGTCTCGTATTGCGTTGTCGGCGTGATGGCGGTGATTGCGCTCGGCGTCCTGGAACCGGCCAACATCGCGGTCCTCTTCGAGATGCGCAAACCGGAACCGGACGGGGCGGTGGTCGCCACGCTGATGCGGCGGTTCGTCCTGACCGCGGGCATCACCGGGGTGATGCAGGTGGCGACCCTCATCATCATGACCCGGGTGGCGACCCAGTGAGCGCCGGTCCCGCGGCCGTGCCGGCGTCCGCGATCTCCCGGCGGTTCCCGCCGGTCGCGGAGCTGACCACCACATCCCTCGCCCTGGTCGTCGTGGGCGGGATCCTGATGGCGTCGTACGCTCCTCGGCGCCCGCCGCTCGGCGTGCCGGCGGCTCTCGCCGTGGGCGGCGCGGTGCTCCTGCTCGCCAGCGGCTACCTGCTGACCCGGGTGCGCCCATTTGCGTGGGACCGGTTCCTCCTGGTCTTCCGGTGGGCGCTGCTGGCCTATGTCATCTCGGCCGGGATGATCGGCTTCGCGTTCGTCAGGGACCACATCCGTGGCGCCCCGCTGGCCCTGGTCCTGGTGATGCTCGTGATCTACGCCCTGGACGTGCCGCTCGTCATCGCCTTCACCGTCGCGCGCTACTCCTCCCCCGCAGGCCATGCCGGACCTTGACCTGACCTATCTCGGCCGGCCTGAGGTCGAGGCCGCCGCGCTGGCGGACGACGAGATCCTCACCGCGATCGAAACCGGGCTGGCGATGCAGGGCCGCGGCGAGGCGGTGATCGAGCCACGGGTGCACCTGGAACCGAGGTCCGGCGCCGAAGGGCATTTCAACGTGCTGCGCGGCTTCCTCGGCGGCCAGATAGGCATGGCCGGCGTCAAGGTGGTCGGGGACTTCGTCGGCAACTACACCCTCGGCCTGCCCTCGGAACTCGGCCTGCTGTGCCTGTTCGACCCGCAAACGGGGGCACCGGTCGCGGTCGTCGACGCCAGCGGCATCACCGAGATGCGCACCGGCGCGGTCACCGCCGTCGGTGCCAAGTACCTGGCCCCGCCGCGGCCGAAGGTACTCGGCCACATCGGGGCGCGCGGATCCGCCTACTGGAACGTGCGGCTGCTTGACCGGCTGTTCGGCTTCGACGTGATCCGGGTGCACTCCCGGCGGCCTGAAAGCCGTGACGAGTTCGCCGCGCGCCTGTCCCGCGAACTGGGCAAGCCGGTGATCGCGACCGCCGACTGGCGGTCCTGCGTCGAGGGCGCGGACATCGTGGTCGAGGCGTCCCGGCTCAGCGCACCGGAGCCGCTGCTGCGCACCGAGTGGATCAAGCCCGGCGCCCTGGTGGTCCCCTACGGGACGATGAGCGCCGTGGAACTGTCCCTCACCGACATCATGTCCAAGATCGTCGTCGATGACTGGGGCCAGTGCGCGACCGGCAAGTTCGGCGCCCTGCGCGCCCACGTCGAGGCGGGCAAGCTGACCGCGGACACGCTGCACGCCGAGCTTGGCCAGATCGTCGCGGGCCTGCGGCCGGGCCGGGAAAGCGACCAGGAGACCATCCTCTTCTGGCACCGCGGCCTGTCCCTGTCCGACATCGCCCTCGGCCATGCACTGCTGGTCAAGGCCGCCTCGCTCGGCATTGGGCAACGACTGCGGTACTCCTGACAGTGCCATAACCGTGCCAGGGCCCTGCCAGGATCGTGACCCGGCGCGCCTACCGCGCGGCTGCCTATCGGGCGCAGACTAGTTCCTGGCGGTCGCTCCCATGCTGCGGGAGGTGCGGGCAATGGGGCTGACCTGGCGAGACCTTGTGTCCTCTGCCGCACTCGTGGCGATGATCCTGGCTTACTGGTCGCTTGAGACCGGGCCGGGCCTGATGCTGTTCACCCGCGCCTGGACCACCAGCGCCGTGGAACTGGTCCTCGGCGCCGTGTGTGCCGTGACCGCAGCGGCTGACCTGCACACCAGGCCGCAACCGCGAGCGGGCCGGATCGTGCGCAGGATCACCACGGCGCTCGGCTCGATCGCGCTGCTGGCCGGGCTCGCCGGGCTGGCTGGCAACAACGCGAAGGCGGTGGAGATCCTGGTGGTGGACATGACCTTCCTGTGGCTGGCAGCCACCCTGTGGCACGTGCAGAGCATCGGCTCGCAGGCCTGAGCCCGGTCATCGGCCAGCCGACGGGCCGACGATCGCGGGGCGGGCGAAGTCGGTGTTGTCGATGATGACGTCGGCCTTGGCCCGCGGGCGGACCTCGGCAACGTAGATGGCCTCGGCCACGTGGTACCGGTCGCGGTGCAACCGGACCGCTTCCGCCTCGCCCTCGGCGGCACGATCGCGGTCGATGCCGCGGCGCAGCGCGGTTTCCGGGTCCACGTCGAGCCAGATGCGGTACTCCCAGCAGTCGTCGTACTCCGGCCGGAACGCGAAGACGGAATCCACGATCAGCAACGCGCCCGGCGGGGCGCTGACCGTGACGTCCCGGTGGTCTTCGCCGGTCAGCGGATCGAAGGCACACAGGGCCACCAGCCCGGTACCCGAGGGCCCGGCCGGCCGTAGCAACAGCTCGCGAGCGGAGCGGAAGTCGTAGGCGTTGCGGTAGTACCCTTCGCCGCTGACCCGGTCGTAGCCGTGCTCGCGAGCATGCCGCCACGGGTACTTGAAGTCGTCGAGCGAGCTGCGAAGGGTTGGCCGGCCCGCTGCCCGCAGCATGGCCGCAAGCTCGTGCCCGAAGCTGGTCTTGCCTGCCCCGGTCAGACCGTCCACGGCGACCCGGAGCCGGCCGCGGCTCAGTTCCGCGATCCGGTCCGCCACCGCGGCGATCAGGGCCGTCCGCTCAGCCGAGGCCGGTGGCGGCATCGGCTGCCGCCACGTGGACACCGAGTCGAATGCCTGCACAGCACGAGACTACGAACCGCCAGGCGGCCCGTGGCTGGATGATGGTGCCATGGCCAGTCAGCCGCGGGACGGCAGCGAGCCGGCCGCAGACCAGCCAGCGACGGGCGGCCGGGTCGAGTTGCTTGCCGACCTGGACCGGCCGGGTTCGTGGATGCTGCTGGTGGACGGGATCTCGCAGTCACATGTCGATCTTGACGATCCGCGGCACCTGGACCTGGAGTACATGCAGCGGCTGGGGCACCTGATCGACCTGGCCGCGCCGGCCGGCACGCCGCTGCGGGTGCTGCACCTCGGCGCCGGCGGGCTGACGCTGGCGCGCTACGCGGCCGCTACCCGTCCTGGCTCGCGGCAGTTGGCGGTCGAGGCCGATGCGGAGGTGGCCAGGCTCGTCCGGAGGCGGCTGCCGGTGGGCCGCGCCCAGCCCGGATCGGGGCGGATCGGCGTACGGCTGGGCGACGCCCGGGCGGTGCTTGAGCAGTTGCCCGCCGGGTCGTTCGACGTGGTGGTCGCGGACGTGTTCGCCGGCGACCGGACGCCCGCGCACCTGACCTCGGTGGAGTTCACCAAGGCCGCGGCCCGGGTGCTGGCACCCGGTGGGGTCTACGCGGTCAACGTCGGGGACGGCCCGCCGCTGGCGCATGCCCGCGGCCGGGTGGCCGCGGTGCGCGCGGTGTTCCCGCACGTCTGCGTGATGGCGGAGCCAGCGGTGCTGCGCGGCCGCAGGTTCGGCAACCTGGTCGTCGCAGGCTCCGGCCGGGAGCTTCCCCTCGCCGGGCTGACCAGGCGTCTCGCTGCCGATCCGTTTCCGGCACGCCTGGTCGCGGGCGCCGAACTCGACGGTTTCACCGCCGGCGCTGCGCCGATCGTCGACGCATGCGCCGAGCCCTCCCCGCCCATGCCGCCAGAAGTTTTTGCATAACGACGGCCCGCCAGCATGTCCTGCACGACGATCCACCGGCGGCCATCGATAAGCTCACCGGACCGCATCCAGGTGCCCATCGGGTCACCAGTCCTTGCGGCTAGGGATGGTCGTCGCGGGCGGCGTGCGGCTGCTCGGGCCAGAACGGCCATTCCTCGAACCAAGTGCAGCGCCCGTCGGCACCCAAATGGATGACCCACAGGTCGCGGTACTCCTGGTGCGGCGGATCCCCGTAGTGCACCTCGGCCCGGACCACCGCCGTCCCGCCGTCGACGGCCAGGATGCCGGTGGCCAGGGTGAAGACCTCGTCGGGGCCTTCCCGCTCCTCGTCCCACATCCGTTCGATGGCGGCCAGGCCGACGACGGGCTGCTCGTAGGGGGACTGCAGGTAGCTGGCGTCAGCGGTGAACAGGTCAGCGAGAGCCTGGGTGCCTGGTGCCCGCCAAGCGGACTCATACCCGGCTAGCCACCGGCTTACCTGAGCGCGGTCGGTCACCTGCCCATGGTGCCGCACGATCCGGTCACCGGGCACCGATCGCCGGAGTCCGGCGCTCGCGCAGGGGACCGCGTCGGCAGGCGATCGGTCAGGCCAGGCCCGACCACCGGACCATGCCGCGCCGCGCGGCAGCCTCTGCGCCGTACCAGAACACGTCGGCAACGGCCTTGCCCACCACGAACCCCAGCCACAGGCCGCCGGGCAGCGAGAGCAGCAGCCATGCGGCGCCGGCCAGGCTGGCCGGCCGGATCAGCACGAAATCCACGGCCTCGGCCGCCGCGCAGGACGCGAGTTGCTGGGACACCGCGTGCCAGGCCCCGGCGGTGAGCCTGCGCCATCCGGCCAGGTGAGCCGTTGCCCGCCAGGCGCTCAGCGCCGCCTTAGTCCCGATGCAGCCGTAAAAGCCGGCGAACTCACCGAGGGTTGCCAGCCCCGCGGCGGCCAGCAACGACCCGCCGGCCCGGTACCCGGCGGCGAAGCCGACGATCGCCGCAACGGTGCCGCAGACCTCGGCCAGCCCGAACCGGTCCCGCCACGACCGCCACCATCGCCCGGCCCTCGCCGCAGCCCCGCCGATCGCGGCCCTGTACGTGTCCATGCCTGCCCCCGCTCCCCTGTGCATCCGAGGGTGCCCGGGAGGTCTTGCGGCACGGTTAAGCCGCGATTAGGCCAAGGGCTGGTCAGACGCGCGGGGCCGGCGAGCACATGCGGCCATGAATGTGGAGCTGGTGCCCAGGAGGCCCTCAGGAGGGCATCGTTGTCATGTTCATGCCCCGGCCGAGGCAGGAATCCTGCATGCCGGGAACGATCGTCACGTCACGGGGCCGTCGGTGTCGGTGGACCCGTACTCCTTGCACCGGCCCGGATATGGTCAGGGCCCTGGGTCAGGGCTGGAGGACGATCCGGCCGGGGATGCCGCCGGAGGCCTTCGCGCGGTACGCCTTGGCCGCTTGCGCGAGCGGATACACCGCGCCGACCTGGGGGCGCAGGTGCCCCTCATCGACCAGGCGGGCGAGTTCGATCAGCTGAGCGCGGCTGGACTCCTGGATGAAGACGACCGTCCTGATGTCGTCCCGGCTGGCGGGCGGCGACGCGTCCGCCTTCACCGAGACCAGCGTTCCCCCGGGCCGGAGCAGGGCCGGCGACCGGGCAAGCACCTCGCCGCCGATCGTGTCGAACACCAGGTCGGCCTGGCCGGCCAGGTCCTCGAGGCGGTCGGCGTCCAGCGCGACGAAGCGGTCGGAGCCCAGCTCCATGACCAGCGGGCGGGAGTGGCTGCGCCCGGTCCCGATCACCTCGGCGCCGGCCCAGCGGGCAAGCTGGACCGCCGTCGATCCGACCGCGCCACCCGCGCCGTGGATGACCACCGTCTGCCCCTTGGCCAGCTTTCCGTGGTCAAACAGGGCCTGCCACGCGGTCAGGCCGGCCCGCGGCACCGCCGCGGCGTGGACGTGGTCCACGGTCCGCGGTTTCTGGGCCACGTTACGAGCTTCGACAGCGACGTACTCGGCGGCCGCCCCGTCACGGAGCTGGTCGGTCAGCCCGAACACCTCGTCGCCGACGGCGATCCCGGCTGTCCCGAATCCCAGCGCCGCGACCACCCCCGACACCTCGTGGCCAGGGATGATCGAGGTCCGCTGATGACCGGCCCGGCAGGTCCAAACGGGCCAGTCCAGTTCGTTGTGCGTGATGCCGCACGCAGCGACATTGACCAGCACCTCGCAGAACATGGGCTTGGGCTCGGGCGCCTCTTCGAAGACAAGCCCGCTGATACCGGTTGGCTCGTGGGTGCGGATGGCCTTCATCGTCAGTTCCCTTTCGGATGGAGCTGCCCGGACCTGCTGCTCGCCGTGCGTTGCCCGCTGGAAGCGCTCGCGCCAGCGGTGTTCGCTTGATGATGTGCTCTTCTCACCCTTCCGACGACACAGCCGGCCCGAATGTCAGGCGGCGCGCCGGCCTCACAATCGGGCGCGGTGTCTCGTCGGAGGGGTGAGGGTAGATGCGACCAAGCTGCGGCCGTGGATCACAGGCTGACGCGCGGCCCATACCAGCGGGCCCGCTGAGAGCCGATCGCTGGTGAAAGCCCGAGGTCAGGTCACATCGGTGGCGCCGGCGGCACAGCGTTGGCGCGGATCACATCGCTGTAGAAGCGGGCGCTTGACTTGGGAATCCGGCGCTGTGTGCCGAAGTCGACGAAGACGATGCCGAAGCGCTTCTGGTAGCCCCAGGCCCACTCGAAGTTGTCCAGCAGCGACCAGACGAAGTAACCCGCCAGGTTGGCTCCGTCCTTGATGGCCCGGGCCGCGGCGTCGAGGTGCCGGTGCAGGTAGCGGACCCGCTCGACGTCGTTTACCGCACCGTCGGGGTTGATGTAGTCCTCGGCGGCGCAGCCGTTTTCCGTGACGAACAGCGGCAGGCCCTGGGCCTCCTTCGACATGCGCATCAGCACCTCGTAGAGCCCCTCGGGGTCGACGATCCAGCCCATCGGCGTGCGCTCCAGCCCGTC
Organism: uncultured Actinomycetes bacterium; assembly: GCA_963762735.1. Classification (GTDB taxonomy): domain Bacteria; phylum Actinomycetota; class Actinomycetes; order Streptosporangiales; family Streptosporangiaceae; genus DASXKD01. Next base: position 115,414 of record CAVXMG010000014.1, read on the forward strand.
CGGGCGGACCTCCACCACGCCGGGCGCGCCGAACCGGGACCGCTCCTCGGTCCGGCGCAGGTCGGCGGGATCCCCGGCCCGCAGGTAGACCGAGGAGTAGTAGTTGACGCCGAGGAAATCCAGTGGCTGGTTGATCGTCTCCATGTCCCCGGCCGCGATCAGATCCGCGGGCGGCAGCAGGCTCGGCAGGGCCAGGGCAGGGTAACTGCCGTGCAGCGCGGGTTCGAGGAACAGGCCGTTCAGGTTGGCGTCGGTGATCGCCCGGGCCTGCTCGACCTGGTCCAAACCCTGCTCCCCGAGCACCCGGATCGGATGGAGGTCGAACGTGATGCCCACCGGGGCGCCGGGCACCGCGGCGCGGACCGCCTGGGCGGCAAGACCGTGGCCGAGCAGCAGGTGATGCGTGGCAGCGGCCGCCGCGGCGGCATCGCGCATGCCGGGGGCGTGCTCCCCGGTGCGGTACCCATGACTCGCCACGACCTGCGGCTCGTTCAGCGTGATCCAGCGGGTGACCCGGTCCCCCAGCGCCGAGGCGACGAGGCCTGAGTACTCGGCGAAGCGCTCAGCGGTGTCGCGTACCGCCCAGCCGCCCTCGTCCTGGAGGGCTTGCGGAAGGTCCCAGTGATAGAGCGTGACGGCGGCGGCGATGCCGTGCTCGGCAAGCTCGTCCAGCAGCGCCCGGTAGTGGTCGAGGCCCCGCTGGTTCGCCGCGCCCCGGCCTGGCTGGATCCGCGGCCAGGAGACAGAGAACCGGTACGCGTCCAGGCCGAGCGATGCCATCAGCGCCACGTCCTCGCGGTACCGGTGGTAGGCGTCGCAGGCGATGTCGCCGGTGTCCCCGCCCCGGACCTTGCCCGGCGTGCGGCTGAAGGTGTCCCACACGGACGGGCCCCTGCCGTCGGCGGCTGCCGCTCCCTCGATCTGGTAGGCGGCCGTCGCGGCTCCCCAGGTGAAGCCCTGCGGGAACGGCTGGGCACCGTTGCTGCCGGAACCCGTTGTCGTCATCAGCCCTCCTTGGCGCGTCGCCGGGATTCCTCATCGCCCGGCCGGCGGCTCCCGAGTACCCAGCCGGCAGGCGGGCTCCCGATCCGCCGTCCGGCAGGCTCTCCATCCCCCCGGGCGGGAGGATTTCGGCGACCGCGCGGCTCTTGACGGCTCCCGGGCCGGGTCCTAGTGTAAGCGCTTAGATTTCCTAATGTAAGCGCTTAGACCAAGGATGTAACCGCTTAGAACCCAGGCTCAGTGGGGGAACCACCGTGGTCACGCTCTACGACGTCGCACGGCTCGCCGGCGTCTCCACCGCGACGGTCTCCCGGGTCGTGCACGGCCAGGACCGGGTGCGTGACAGCACCAGGGCGCGCGTGCTCGAGGTCATCGATCAGCTCGGTTACGTCCCCGACGGTGCCGCGCAGAGCCTGTCCCGGCGCCGCAAGAACGTCATCGGCCTGGTGTGCGTGGAACGCCAGTCGCCACGCCAGCAGTACGACATCGAGAGCATGAGCCTGCTGTTCTACGACGAGATACTGCGCGGCGTCGAGGCCCACATCCGCCAGCACAAATGGTCACTGCTCATCACCTATCTCCAGGAGGCCAGCGACCCCGACCTGCCCCGGCTGCTTTCACTGTCCGGTCAGGTCGACGGCCTGCTGATCGGCGAGGGCGTGGTGCCTTCCCCGTTCCTGGCGCGGCTGGCCAAACGGCTGCCCGTGGTGGTCATCGCCGGGGATCCCAGCGAGCGGGCGGCGGACGTGGTGACGGCCGACAACCGGGCCGGCTCGGCCGCCCTGGTGTCCCACCTGATCGACGACCACGGCAGGCGGCGGCTGTACCACGTCGACGGGCCGCCGAGCGCCCCTGACGCCAGGGAACGGCGCCTTGCGCTGCACGAACTGCTCGGTGCCCATCCGGGCTGCCAGCTCCTCGGCAGGTACGAGGGCATGTTCAGCGTCGGAAGCGGCGAGGAGGCCGGCGAGAAACTACTCGCCGCGAGCGGGAACTCACTGCCCGATGCGGTAGTCTGCGCGAACGACCAGATGGCCATCGGCGTGCTGCAGGCCTTTGCGAAGGCCGGGGTGCGCGTCCCGGAGCAGGTGGCTGTCGTCGGCTTCGACGACATCTTCCCCGGGAGCCTGTATGACCCTCCGCTTACCACGGTCCACCAGCCGATGCGGCTGCTCGGCGAGCAGGCCTGCACCCGCCTGCTCGACCGGATCGCCCGGCCTGGCCTGCGCCCCAAGGCGCAGTTGCTGCCCACCGAACTCGTGCTGCGGTCAAGCTGCGGCTGCCCGCCAGGCACCGTTATCCGCCGGCCCGTTCCGCCCCTGCGGACCAGCCGTGCCGCACGCCCATCGCGCACCACCCCACCGGGGACCGCGGCGCCCGCGCGCCGCAGCCCCCGCAAGAACCCAGACGCATCGAACTAGGAGCCGACGATGCCCTTCATCGTCCGCCGGTTGATCTTCTATATCGTCGCGGCCTGGGTGGCGCTGACCATCAACTTCTTCATCCCGCGCGCGATGCCGGGGAACGCCGTGGAAAGCATCATGTCGAAGTTCCCCAACCTGCAGCCGTCCGCCTACAAGGCGCTGCAGGCGCTGCTCGGCGTCGGCCACCCCGGGTCCCTGTGGGACCAGTACTGGGCGTACCTGGTCAACGTGTTCCACTTCAACTTCGGCGTCGACGTGACCAACTATCCGGCCAAGGTGTCCACCCTGATCGGGCAGACCATCCCGTGGACGATCATCCTGGTGGGCACGGCCACGGTCATTGCCTTCCTGGCCGGCACCGCGCTCGGGATCGTGGCCGGCTGGCGGCACGGCGGCTGGCTGGACCGGGTCCTGCCCGGGCTGATGTTCTTCCAGGCGGTGCCGTACTTCTTCCTCGCGCTGATCCTGCTGGAACTGCTCGCGGTGCGCGGGCACCTGTTGCCGCTGGGCCAGGGTTACGCGGGCGGCCTGGTGCCTGGCTGGCACTGGGACTTCCTGGGCAGCGCGATCTACCACTCGCTGCTCCCCGCCTTCACCATCGTCATCGCCTCGGTCGCGGGCTGGATGCTGCAGATGCGCAACGTCATGATCACCACGATCGGTGAGGACTACATGCTCGCCGCGCAGGCCAAGGGGCTGTCCACCCGCCGGGTGATGTTCACCTACGCGGCGCGCAATGCGCTGCTCCCCCAGTTGCAGGGTTTCGGCCTGGCGGTGGGCTTCGTGGTGTCCGGGGCCATCGTCATGGAGATCGTCTTCTCCTACCCGGGCATCGGCCTGCTCCTGCTCAACGCGGTCACCTCGAACGACTTCCCGCTGATGCAGGCGATCTTCCTGGTGATCACGTTCGCCGTCCTGCTCGCCAACGTGATGGTCGACGTCATCATCGTCGCCATCGATCCGCGGGCGCGGGCACGAGAGGGGGCCCGATGACCGTCGCGCTGCCGGTCACCACCAACCCGGCCGTGGTGCCTGAGGAGCACCAGCGGCGGCGCGGGCTGTGGCGGCGGCTGCCCACCAGGGCGAAGGTGGGCGCCATCCTTCTCGGCGCCTTCGTCCTCGCCGCGATCATCGGGCCGCTGCTCACCCCCTACGACCCCTCTTTCCAGAACCCGTCGCCGAGTCTGTCGCTGCAGCCACCGGACGCGGCGCACCTGCTTGGCACCACGCAGAGCGGCCAGGACGTGTTCTCCCAGCTCCTGGTGGGCATCCGGCTCACCCTGGAACTGGCGCTCATCGTGGGCGTGGTGGCGACCGTGCTTTCTGTCGTCGTCGGCGTGGCCGCGGCCTACCTCGGCGGGGTGTGGGACGAGGTGCTGTCGCTGGCCACCAACGTGTTCCTGGTGATCCCGGCCCTGCCGCTGCTGATCATCCTGCTCGGCTACCTGCCGCAGAAGGGGCAGACGGCCACCGTGCTCGTGCTGGCCGGGCTCGGCTGGCCGTGGGGCGCGCGGCTGATCCGGGCGCAGACCATGGCGATCCGCGGCCGCGACTTCGTGGCCGCCTCGCGGGAGACGGGCGAGCCGACCTGGCGGATCCTCGCCTTCGAGATCGTGCCGAACGAGGTCAGCCTGATCGCGGCGAGCTTCGTGAACACAGTGCTCTATGCGATCGGGGCCTCGGTGGCGCTGGCCTTCCTCGGCCTCGCCGACCTGACCAGCTGGAGCCTGGGCACGATGCTCTACTGGGCGGAGAGCCAGCAGGCCCTGCAGATCGGCGCCTGGTGGTGGTTCGTCCCGCCGGGCCTGGCCGTGGCCCTCATGGGCACCGCCCTCGTGCTGCTGAACAGCGGGATCGACGAACTGGGCAACCCGCGGCTGCGCGACGCCGGCGGGGCCAGCGCGGCCGCCTGGAAGCACCTGCGGCCCACCGACCCGACCCCGGTGCTGCTGGCTGCCCGGCGCGCCGCCGCTGGCGCAGCGGCCCCCAGCCGGGCGGTGATCTGCCGTGACCGAGCCGGTGCTTGAGGTCAAGGACTTCTCTGTCGTCTACCGCACACCGGCCGGCGACGTGCGCGCGGTCAGCGAGGTGAATTTGGATCTATACGCCGGCGAGGTGGTCGGCCTGGTCGGCGAGAGCGGATCAGGTAAGTCCACGCTGGCCTACGGCGCCAACCGCCTGCTCCGGGCGCCGGCGGTGATCACCGGTGGCAGTGTCGTCTACCGGGGCCGGCGTGCCGCCGGGCCGATGGACATCATGCGGCTCGGTACGGCCGAGCTGCGGCGGATGCGCTGGCGGGAGATCGCCATCGTGTTCCAGAGCGCGATGAACGCGCTGAACCCGGTGCTCAACGTCCGCGACCAGATCCTCGACGTCATCCACGCCCACCTGCGGGTCTCCCGCGAAGAGGCGAGGGAGAAGGCCGGATCGCTGCTCGACCTGGTCGGCATACCGCGGTCCCGGTTGCGCAGCTACCCGCACGAGCTGTCCGGTGGCATGCGGCAGCGGGTGATGATCGCGATGGCGCTGGCCACCGATCCGGAGATCGTCATCATGGACGAGCCGACCACCGCCCTCGACGTGGTGGTGCAGCGCGACATCCTCGCCCAGATCGTGGAGCTGAAGGAACGGCTCGGCTTCTCCATCCTGTTCATCACCCACGACCTGTCCCTGCTCCTGGAGCTGGCCAACCGGATCGCGGTCATGTACGCGGGGCAGCTCCTGGAGATCGGCACGGCCCAGCAGTTGCAGCACGGCCCCGCGCACCCGTACACCAGGGGCCTGCTGAACTCGTTCCCCTCGCTGCGCGGTGCGCGCCGTGAGCTGGCCGGCATCCCGGGTTCCCCGCCCGACCTGCACGATCCGCCACCGGGCTGCCCGTTCCTGCCGCGCTGCGGCTACGGCACGCAGGCCTGCACCGAGATCGCCATGAGCCTGGCACCGGTCGCCCCGGCCAGCGATCCCGGGCACGTCACCGCCTGCCCGTTCGTGGGGCCGGACACCCCCGCTCCCCCGCCCCCCGCGGGCCGCCCCGCCGAGCAGCGCCCCGAGCCTGCCGCGAGCACGGAGCTGACCACATGACCGGCCCCGGCAGCGCGCAGCAGCCAGACGGCAACGGCGTCGTCTCCGTGGCCGCCGAGCGGGGACCATTGGCCATGGAAGCGGTCTCGCTGGACAAGGACTTCCGGCTCGGCCGCGGCCACGTGCTGCACGCGGTCCGCAAGGTCAGCTTCGGCCTGTACCGCGGCGCCGTGGTCGCTCTCGTCGGCGAGAGCGGCTCGGGCAAATCGACGGTCGCCAGGCTGCTCGCCGGGCAGGAGCATCCGACCGGCGGCTCGATCCGGCTGAACGGCAAGCCGGTCGCGTTGTCAAGCCGCCGGGCCTTCCGGCAGTACAAGAGCGAGGTGCAGCTCGTCTTCCAGGACCCGTTCTCCTCGCTGAACCCCGTGCACACCGTGCGCTATCACCTGGAACGGCCGGTGAAGCTGCACCGGGGCACCCGGTCGGCGGACCAGACCGCGCGCGAGGTCGCGGGCCTGCTCGAGCAGGTGCGGCTCACGCCCGCCGGGAGTTTCCTGCCCAAGTTCCCGCATGAGCTGTCCGGCGGCCAGCGGCAGCGGGTCTCGTTCGCCCGGGCGCTCGCCGCCCAGCCGAGCGTGCTGCTCGCCGACGAGCCGGTGTCCATGCTGGACGTGTCGATCCGGCTGGAGATGCTCGGCCTGCTCGACGACCTGCGCCGCCGCTTCCAGCTCGCCCTGCTTTACATCACCCACGACATCGCCTCGGCGCGCTACTTCGCCGACGAGGTGCTTGTCATGTACGGCGGGGAGATCGTCGAGCGGGGCCCGGCCGAGGAACTGACCCAGCGCCCGGCACATCCGTATACGCAGCTTCTCGTCGCCTCGGCACCGGATCCCGACAACCTCGGGAGCACGCTGCGGGGCGGCACCGCGCCCGGCGGCGTAGCGGTCGGCGGCCGCCAGCCCGCGGGCACCGGCCCGGCGGCCACCGGCTGCCCGTTCAGCGTCCGCTGCCCGCTGGCCGACGACCGCTGCCGCACGGACGACCCGCCGCTGCGGCCCGTCTCGGCGGTGCGGGCGGCTGCTTGCTGGCGGCTCGACGTCGCCGCGCCAGGCATCCTCGCGCAGTCACAGGGGGGTGGGACATGACGAGCTAGGCCGCCGCCGCAGAAATCGGGGGGCCCTCGACATTCCGACGGACAGGAAAACCAAAAATGATCTCCAGATTTCTAGGCTACAGAAAGCTGGCCGCCGTGACGGCGGCCGCCCTTCTCGCCGCCGGGGCAGGTGCGTGCGGGTCGAGCAGCTCGACCGGCGCGTCGGGCTCGAACTCCTCCCCCTCTTCCTCCTCTGCCACCCTGACCATGGAGAGCTCGCCAGAGAGCACGATCACCCAGGCGTTCAACCCGTTCATCCCCACCCAGGCCATCTGGGGCATGGGCGCGGACCGGGCTCATCTACGAGCCGCTGCTCCAGTTCGACATCGCCGCGCCGCCGAAGTACTACCCGTGGCTGGCTACGTCCTACCAGTGGACCAACGGCGGCAAGTCGGTGACCTTCACGATCCGGCAGGGCGTGAAATTCAACAACGGGACACCGATGACGCCCGCCGATGTCGCGTTCACCTACAACCTGGTCAAGAGCAACAAGGCGCTCAACCTCGCCGGGCTGGCCATTTCGAGCGTGAGCACCTCCGGCAACACCGTCACGCTCACGTTCCCCACGGCGCAGTACACCAACCTGCAGTCCATCGCCGGCGTGCCGATCCTGCCGCAGTCGATCTGGAGCAAGGTCGGCAACCCGGCGACGTACCCCGACGCCAACCCGGTCGGCACCGGGCCTTACAAGCTCAAGACCTTCACCCCGCAGGGCTTCACGCTGACCAAGAACACCGGCTACTGGCAGGCCTCGCTGGCGAAGGTGACCAACGTCTACTTCCCGGTGTACACCTCCAACACCGGCGCGCTGTCGGCGCTGTTCTACAACCAGATCGACTGGACCGGCAACTTCATCCCCGGCCTGCAGAAGGACTTCGTCGCCAAGGACCCGGCCCATCACCACTTCTGGGAGGCACCGGGCAGCACGAACGCCTTCATCCCCAACCTGAACAAGTGGCCGACCAACCAACTGGCCGTGCGCAAGGCGATCAGCCTGGCGGTGAACCGCTCGGTGCTCGCCTCCGAGGGCGAGGCGGGCCTGGAGAACCCGGTGCTCAACGCCAGCGGCATCACGCTGCCGACCTACTCCGCCTGGAGCGCACCTGTCGCCTCGGACACCGTGTCACCTACCGGTGACGCGGCCGCCGCGCAGGCAGCGCTGACGGCAGCGGGTTACACCAAGGGATCCAACGGGTTCTTCCAGAAGGGCGGGAAAACCGTCTCGATCACGCTGATCAGCCCGTCCGCGTACACCGACTACGCGGAGGTCGGCTCGATCGCCGCGCAGGAACTCAAGAACGCCGGGATCGACGCGAACTTCCAGGGCATCAGCGTGAACGCCTGGAACCAGGACATGGCCACCGGCAACTTCACGCTGGCCGAGCACTGGTCCAACGGCGGGGTCACCCCCTACAACCTGTACGACAACTGGCTGGACAGCGCGCTGTCCAGCCCCACCGCCGCCACCGGCGACTACGAAGGACTGAAGAACCCAACCATCGACTCCGCCCTAGCCACGCTGGCCGGATCCCAGACGGTGGCCCAGCAGACCGCCGCGCTCACACCAATCGCGAAGTACGTCGCGGCGAACCTGCCCGTCATCCCGGTCACCACGGCGTCGGACTGGTTTGAGTACAACTCGCAGCACTGGGTCGGCTGGCCGACGCAATCGAACCCGTACGACTCGGGACAGCCCTCCGGCACCAACAACAACGCAGGCACCGGCACCGACGAGGTGGTCATCCTGCACCTGAGTCCTCGCTGACCCCCCCCAGCGAGGAAGCCTCGCTGATTCAGCGAGGTAAGCGGGCCCGCCCCCGGGAGACCGGGGGCGGGCCACACCCCAGCGGTACGTTATCCCAGCACGGAGGCTAGATCAGTCATGCCTAAGCCCCGGAAGCTCATCCCCGTACCTCGCCGGCCGGACGGCACCCGCCGCCCCGTCCATCGTTTCGTATTAATAGCCGCCGCGCTGCTCGCCGCCAGCGTGGCGCCGGCGGTCACCGCCGCGTCTGCGGCGTCCGCCGCACCGGCCCGTACCGCGCTCGGCCATCATTCGGCAGTGCGCCCCGCTATCCACCAAGCGGGCGCGCCGGACTTCGGCCCGAACGTCTACGTCTTCACCCCGAGCATGCCGCAGAGCCAGATCCAGGCCACCGTCGACTCGATCGCCAGCCAGCAGGTCGGCAACCAGTTCGGCACCCAGCGGTACGCGCTGCTCTTCGAGCCGGGCACCTACGGCTCCGCGGCCGACCCGCTGTTCTTCCAGGTGGGCTACTACACCAGCGTCGCCGGCCTCGGCGCCTCGCCGGGCGACGTGGTCATCAACGGCGCGGTCGACTCGTTCAACCAGTGCGACGCCAGCGGCAGTTGCACCGCGCTGGTGAACTTCTGGCGGTCGCTGTCCAACCTGACCATCAACTTCCCTGCGCCGCCGTCGGGCGGCCCCGTGCTCGCAGACGGCCGAGTTCTGGGCGACGTCCCAGGCCTCCCCGGTGCGGCGGGTGGACGTCAACGGGTTCACCTCGCTGGAGGACTACTGCAGCTCGCCGAGCTTCTCCAGCGGCGGCTTCATCGCCGACTCGCAGTTCTCCGGCAGCACCGTGCTGAACGGCACCCAGCAGCAGTTCGTCGTGCGGAACAGCAACCTCGACGGCTGGACCAACGCCGTATGGAACCAGGTCTTCTCCGGTGACGTCGGCGCGCCCGCGCAGAACTTCGGCGCGAGCGGCCAGTACACCACGCTGGCGGCCAGCCCGGTCACCGAGGAGGAGCCGTTCCTGCAGCAGGACTCGGCCGGGAACTACAGCGTGTTCGTGCCTGCCGTGCAGCACAACTCGGTGGGCACCACCTGGGGCGGCGGCCCCACGCCGGGAACCGCCATCCCCATCCAGCGGTTCTTCATCGCCAGCCCCAGCACCCCGGTGGGGCTGATCGACGCGGCGCTGCTGCTCGGCAAGGACCTGATCCTCACGCCGGGGGTGTACAGCCTGAGCCACCCGATCGTGGTGACCCGGCCGGACACCGTGGTGCTCGGCCTCGGCTTCCCCACCCTGGTGCCCGCGCACGGCAACCTCTCGATGCTGGTGGCCAGCGTTCCCGGGGTGAAGCTGTCCGGGATGATCTTCGATGCCGGCCCGGTGAACTCGCCCGCGCTGCTGCAGGTGGGCTTGCCAGGCCGGGGCTGGTCGGACCCGGCCGACCCGACCCTGGTGCAGGACGTGTTCTTCCGCGTCGGCGGTGCCACGCCCGGCCAGGCCAGCAACGGCCTCGTGGTCGACTCCTCCCAGGTGATCCTCGACGACATCTGGGCCTGGCGGGCCGACCACGGCAACGGCGTGGGCTGGACCAGCAACGTCGGGAACACCGGCGTGGTCGTCAACGGCGACGACGTGACGGCTTACGGCCTGTTCGTCGAGCACTACGAGAAGGCCAATGTGATCTGGAACGGCCAGGACGGCACGGACATCTTCTTCCAGAACGAGATGCCCTACGACCCGCCGAGCCAGGCGGCCTGGATGGAGAACCCGTCCACCGACGGCTACCCGGCCTTCCTGATCACGTCGCACGCGGCTGACTTCTCCGGCTACGGGATGGGCAGCTACAGCTTCTTCAACCAGGGCGTGCCGATCTTCGCCACCAATGCCATCGAGGCGGACAACCCGCCGGGCCTGCACCTGTCCGACATGCTGACGATCTTCCTCAACGCCAGCGGCGGATCCGGCGGGATCGACCACGTGGTGAACGGCGTCGGCGGCTCCAGCACGATCGCGAACCCGGACACCCCGGTCAACGTGGTGAGTTACCCGTGACACCCGCGCGGGCCTGACCGGCCGGACCGGTATCCCGGCCGGCTGATCGCGCCAGCGGGCCCTCCTCGGGGTGGGCCCGCTGGCGCGCCGCGTCGCTGCGGTACCGGGTGAAGGCGGGCAGCGCCAGGGCGATCGCCAGGGCGGCGGCGACGGTGGCCAGCCCGCCGGCCAGCGCGCTGATCGCCGGAGAGGTCACCGCTGCCACGGCCCCTGCCTCCAGGTTGCCGAGTTGCCCGCCACCCGCACCGACCACGTAGTCGGCCGCCATTACCCGGCCGCGGAGCCGGTCGGGGGTGACCGCCGCGACGATCGCCCCGCGGAACACCACGGTGAAGGCGTCCGCCGCCCCGGCCACGGCGAGCAGGCCGAGCGTCAGCCACAGGCCGGGGACGACCGCGAAGCCGGCGAAGGCCGCGCCCCAGACGGCGACCGTGACGAGCATGGCCCGGCCCTGGCGCACGAGGTGGCCGACCGGCCCGGAGAACGCGGCGCTGACCAGGCCGCCGACGCCGATGGCGGTAGTGAACAGGCCGAGCGTGCGCGGGTCACCGCCGAACCGCTCGGCGTTGATCGCGGGGAACAGGGCCACCGGCAGGGCGAAGACCGTGGCGGCCAGATCGGCAAGGAACGCCCCGCCGATCACCTGGCTGCGGCCGATGAAACCGATCCCCTCCGCGACCGCGCGCGGGCCCGGCCGCGCCGTGCCGCCCGACGGCCGCATCGCGGGCAGCCTGGCGATCCCGTACAGCGCGGCGGCGAAGCTGACCGTGTCGGCCAGATAGCATCCGCGCAGGCCCAGATGCGGCGCGGCGGCGATGAGCCCGGCGAGGGCGGGGCCGACGGTCAGCATGATCTGGAAGCTGAGCCGGTTCAGCGCCAGCCCGGCGGCTAGCTGGCCGGGCGGCAGCAGGGCGGGCATGAACGTGCTGCGGGCCGGGCGGTCCACGGCGCTGAGTGAGGCCTGCACCGCGACCAGGGCATACAGCAGCCAGAGCAGGTCAAGACCGGCGAACGCCTGGACGGTGAGCGCCGCCGACACCAGGGCCAGGCACGTGCTGGTAACCAGCACGAGCTTGCGCCGGTCGATCGCGTCCGCGACCGGGCCGCACAGCAGCCCCACGGTGAGGGTCGGCACCATCTGCGCCACGCCGATCGCGCCGACCGCCAAGGAGGAGTGGGTGAGGTCGTAGACCTGGAGCATGACGGCGAAGCCGGTCATGGCACTGCCGACCGAGGACAGCGTGGTCCCCGCCCACAGCCGGCGGAACGCGGGCAACTCGCGCAGCGGGGTGATGTCCGCAAGCAGCCGGCGCCGGTCAGCCACGATCCCCGCTCCCCTCTCGGTTCTCCTCCGGCCACGGGGCCTGCTCCTGGCCGGGCCCACGGCGCGTCGGGCGATCCCGGCGTACCGGCCGTGGCGGGGCTCCCGGCCAGGGCGTGACCCGGCCGCACGCGGGTGGCACGTTGCCACGGCCGTCGTATTGTACCAGTGCTTATATAAGTGCTGTTAGAATATTCGAGTGACCGAAGGCGCTGTGCCCGACCCGACTCAGCAAAGTAAGTGGCGGCCGTTGCGGCTGCTCCAGGACGCGATGGACGCCGACATCGCCAAGGTCTACGCCGAGGCGCGGATCGACGGGCTCAAGCCGAGCTTCGTCCTTGAGTTGCTCCGGCTGCACGCCAGCGGCCCGATGACGATCACCGAACTGGCCCGGTCGGTGCAGCGCACCCACTCGGGCACCAGCCAGAAGGTGGCCGCGATGCGCGCCGCGGGCTGGGTGCGCACGACGGCGGGCGCGGACGCGCGCACCAAACGGGTGGCGCTCACCGCCAAGGCGGCCCGCATCGTCGGCCTGCTGGCGGCCGAGTGGCGGGCCACAGAGGCCGCCACCGCCGAGATCGAGGCGGAGATCCCCTATCCGCTGAGCCAGGCGGTCACCGACATCGAAGCAGCGCTGCGCCGCAAGAGCTTTCACGACAGGATCGCCGAGAAACTGGCCCGCGACCCGGCTTGGCCGGCTGGCGGGTGAACTGGGCGCGGCCGGTCAGGGACATAGCAGCTTGGCGCGGAGCAGGCCAAGGCCGTCCTCGCCGAAGCCATGATCGGCCAGCCAGCGGCCGGCCCCGCCATACCGGGCGCCGACCTGCTCAAGGAACGCCGCCATCGTGCCGGGCCGCGGTGCGTGCTCCTGCTGCGGCTTGCTGTTGATGTCGTCGGCGTAGGTCGCTGAACGGCGCAGCCGGTCGAGGAGCGGGCCGGTGCGCTCACCGGTGGCGGCGTAGTCGGCGACGATGGCTTCCGGGCGGACGCCGACCGCGCTGAGGGCGAGCGCCACGACCACCCCGGTGCGGTCCTTGCCCGCCGCGCAGTGGACAAGCACCGGCCCCTCGGAGCTTGCGATCGTGCGCACCGCGGCCACCACCTGATCCGGGCGGTCTTCCAGGTAACCCAGGTAATGACCGGTCATGCGATCGGCGGGATAGCGTGACCGGTCGGTGTCATCGCGGGTCAGCAGCGCATCGGCGACCATGTCGGTAGCCGAACCCTGCTCGGGCAGCACCGGGAGATGCACATGCCGGACGCTGCCCACAGCCTGCAACGGCGCCGGGCCCTCGGCCTTCAGTTCGGCGGTGCTGCGCAGGTCAACAACGGTCGTCAGGCCGATGTCGTCCACCAGGCGGGCGACGTCGGCGGCCGACAGCTCCTGCAGGTTGTCGGCGCGCAGCAGCCGGCCTCCCACCGTCTGGCCACCGTCCTGCGTCGCCAGCCCGCCCAGGTCACGGACGTTGACGGCACCCTCAAGCTCGATCCACGGCATGCCATCCATCCTCGCAGCACCGGCCGCGGGGCCAGCAGGCCGCCGGCGGCCAATTCCGGGGGAACTCGGCTGGGAGGTGCGGGCAATAGCGGGTGTACTGGCGGGCGGCTTGCCCGGTGCCATACCGATCACCCGGTAGCGCACCCGGGACCCCGGCGGGGTAGCGTCCGTCGCAGGTGCCAGATGCGCAGAGGAGTGTGAGCGGTCTATGACGTTTCTCCTGCCGGCGGCGGACGGAGTGGCCGACGAGGTTGCCAGGCGGCTGCCGCGGGCCACGATCGCGCGGTACGAAGACGGCGGCACCGACCTCGGCGAGGTGGACTTCTACTGCCTGCCCTACATGGGGAACGGGGCGAGCACCGCCATAATCGCGAAGATGCCGGGGCTGCGGGTGCTGCAGAGCCTCAGCAGCGGCGTCGACAACATCCTCGGCTCCGTGCCGGAGCAGGTGACCCTTTGCAACGGAAGCGGGCTGCACCACGAGGAGAGCACCGCCGAGCTGGCGGTCAGCCTCATTCTCGCCAGCCTGCGGCAGCTCCCCCGCTTCGCGCTCGACCAGCAGCGGCACCACTGGCACCACGTACGCACCGACAGCCTCGACGGCAAGAAGGTCCTGCTGGTGGGGCACGGCGGCATGGGGAAGGCCATCGAGGAGCGGCTCCGGCCGTTCGGCGCCCGGATCAGCCGGGCATCCCGCACCGCGCGGGACGGCGTGGCACCGCTGTCCCAGCTCCCCCGGCTCGCCGCCGAAGCGGACATCCTCGTCGTGTGCATCGCGCTGACCCCGGACACCTGCGGCCTGATCGGCGAGGAGGTGCTCGGCGCACTCCCCGACGGGGCCTTGGTCGTGAACGTGGCGCGCGGCCCCATCGTGGACGCGGTCGCCCTGGTCAGCCACCTCACCACCGGGCGGCTGCGCGCGGCACTCGACGTCACCGACGTCGAGCCGCTGCCCGCGGACCGGCCGGAGTGGGCGCTGCCCGGCGTGCTGATCACCCCGCACATCGGCGGTGACACGTTCGCCTTCGCCCGGCGCGCCCCCGGCTTCGTCGCCGACCAGGCCGAGCGGCACGCCAACGGCCAGCCGCTGGCCAACATCGTCAAGCCGGCGGGCCAGCGAGCCTAGCGACCGGCCAGGCCGGGGCTCAGCGCCCGGCCTGGCCCGGCTCGGAGCCTGCCGCGCTCAGCGGGCCGGGCTCAGCGGTAGACGCGGCGGCGGCCTCGTTCCAGGCCGGACATGCGCAGCACGATCAGCACCAAGATCGCGCCGAGGATCGAGCCGATGATGCCGACCAGGTGGAACTTGTGCGGCGCCAGCTTGTGGTACTGGATCAGGTTCCAGATGAACCCGCCGACGAACGAGCCGACGATGCCCAGCACGATCGTGCCCAGGATGCCAATGGGGTCCCGGCCGGGGACGACAAGGCGGGCGACCGCCCCGGCGACCAGGCCGACCAGGATCAGGACGATGATGAATGTCAGCATGCCGCCGTAGCTACCACGAATACGGCAGATCATGCGGCGCCAGGCCTACTCTCGCTGGGGCGGCGCCCTTCACCGGGTGCCGGCGGCGGCCACGGACCGGCGTCAGCGTGGCCGACCCGCGGCGCAGCGAACCGGACAACCGCAGGCGGCGTAAAGGGCGTTGTCTGGCTTCTCCTTGAAATGTCAGGAAGAAATTGAAGGCCGCCAGCCATAACCCGGTCTCTTGTGATCCACGCCGGTGTAGGAAGCGCCACCCCCGTGTTGAATACTGGTATGCTCCGGGTAATGTATTCGAGGGCCCTAAGTAGCGGCAGCCGCACTTCGGGCCGGTTATCTGTATGGGGCGGCTCAGCAGGAAAGTTTGCGGGATTCGCCCGGTATCACGTGGTTGCCTACATTGACTGAAGAATGCCTGCATACGGACGCACAGGAGAGCGAACCGGATGTACCCAGACTTAGCTAGGCCGTCTCGCGCGACAACGTGAGCGCATTCCGTACCGCACCTTCCGCGCGTAACCCCGCCACGCGCATGGGAATTCGAGGAGTCAGCCAGTCTTGGCCCGTGCGATTCAGGCGGTTATTGGTCTTTCATGAAGATAGCATTGATGACGGAAGGCACTTATCCGTTCGCATTTGGCGGCGTAAGCGTCTGGTGCGACCAGCTCATCCGCGGCATGCCCGGCTACGAGTTCCACGTGGTCGCCCTGGTGGCCACGGCGGCCGAGCCCGCGGTATGGGCGCTGCCAGACAACGTGGTCTCGCTGGTCAAGATGCCGCTGTGGGGCCCGGCACCGGCCGCCGCGTCCGGCCAGCGCGGCGGTGGGCGGCGGGCGGGCCTGCCGCTGCGGTTGCTGCGCCAGCTGATCGAGAACCTGCTCGACCCCCATGCAGGCGCACGACAGCGCTTCGGCGTGGTGCTGCGCGAACTGCACGAGTACTGCTCCCAGCAAGGGACCCTGAGCACCTGCCTGGCCAGCGACAAGGCGGTGCACCTGCTGGCCGGGGCATGGCGGGACCGGTGGCCGGACGCCGGGCCGCCCGCACCGACCCTGCATGACGCGGTGACCGCGCTGCAACTGCTCGACCATTCCCTCCGCCCCCTGTGCTACCCGCCGGTCCCGGCCGACCTCGGGCACGCCGTGGCCAATGGGCTGAGCCTGCTGCCGGCCCTGGCCGCCAAGTGGCGGCACGGTGTGCCCGTGCTGCTCACCGAGCACGGCGTCTACCTGCGCGAACAGTTCCTGCAGCACCGCAGGAGCCCGTACCGGTGGCCGGTGAAGGCGCTCTACCTGAGGTTCCTGCGGTATCTGTGCGCGACCGGCTATCAGGAGGCGGCGGCCATCACCCCCGGCAACGCCTACAACAGGCGATGGGAGGAGCGGCTCGGCGCGGAGCCGACGCGGATCAGGACCGTGTACAACGGCGTCGACCCGGCCTGCTTCCCCGCGGTGGACGGCGAGCCTGCCGTGCCCACGATCTCGTGGGTGGGCCGGATCGACCCGATCAAGGACCTGGAAACCCTGCTGCGCGCGTTTTCCCTGGTGCGCAGGGAACTCCCGGCGGCGCGATTGCGGCTGTTCGGCTCGGCGCCGCAGGGCGGCGAGGCCTACCTGCAGCGCTGCCAGGCGCTGGCCGCCGAACTCGGCATCGCCGGCGCCGCGACGTTCGAGGGCCGGGTGGCGGACATCAGGGACGCCTACCAGGCCGGCAGCATCGTGGTGCTCTGCAGCGTCTCCGAGGGCTTTCCTTACAGCCTGATCGAGGCGATGACCTGCGGCCGGGCCTGCGTCGCCACAGACGTGGGCGGCGTGACAGAGGCGCTCGGCGACACCGGTCTTGTCATTGCGCCGCGGAACCCGGAGCGGCTGGCGCGGGCCTGCCTCACCCTGCTCAGGGACGACAGCAGGCGGCACCGGCTCGGCTCGGCGGCCCGCGCCCGCGCGCTGGAGTACTTCACCGTCGACGAGGCCATCAACACCTTCGACGAGATCTACCACTTCCTCGGCTCCGGGCAGCCGCTGCCGACGGCCCCGGTCTCGGCGGCGGCCGCGCCGGTGGCGGATGCCCGATGAGCGCGGCCATCATGCCGGCCCGGATGCGGGCCCGCGCCGACCGGAGGGGCGGCCTTGCCGGGGGGGCACCGGCACGGCTCGCCGGCGGCGGGGCGGGACCGCGCGACGTCGAAGGACTCTGCAGGCAGTTCGCCGCCGTCTGCGAGTCCGCGGTGGATCCGCTGGAGATCTGCTGTGCGCTGGAGTTCGAGGGCTGGAGCGACAAGGCGGCCAGGGACCACTGCGGGATCCCCGACGTGTTCACGCTGGCCGAGCAGATGTACCTGCGGGTGCCGCGCCGGCCCGCCGAACCGGACGAGCCGCCGGATCCGTGGCAGGTGGCCACGGTAAGGCCGGCCCTGCACGGGCTGCTCTACGGGCTGCCCACGGTGTGCTTCCCGGCCGCCGCCGGGCTGCTGGCCGGGCCCGGCGTGGTCGGCCTGCTGGTCGTCGTGTCGCTGGTCTCCTGGGCGATCAGCCAGTCCCTGGCCTATCTCGGCTACCTGCGGCTCGGCCAGGCCGACCCGGCCCTGGCGGCGCGGCTGCTCCGGGCCGGGCTGGGTGCCGGGCTGGCCGGGTTGCTGCTCGCCCTGGCCGTGGCCGGCCTGGTGCTGCCCGTCCGGCTCCCGGCGGTCTTGTTCGCGGCCGGGCTGGGGGCGTACATGCTGGGCGCCACCGTGCTCATCGTGCTGGGCGCGGAGCGGCTGCTGCTGGCCGCGGCGGCACCCGGCGTGCTGGGCGCCGCCGCGTTCCTGCTGCTCGGGCGGCCAGCGGAACTCACAGAGCCGGCCTGGGCGGCACTGGCGGCCACGCCGCTGCTGGCCCTGGCGCTCGCCGCGGCGCGTGCCACCCGCGCGGCCGGGGGCCGCAGCCGCGGTCACGGCAGGCATGCGGGGGCCCGGCGCAGGCCGGCCGGCCAGGCAGGAACCGGGCAGCCACGAACCGGGCGGGAGCGCGGCCGCCTGGTCGCCGGCACGGAGCTGCGCGGTGCGCTGCCGAGCGCCGGGTTCGGGCTGGTGGCAGCCGGGCTGTTCGCGTTCCCCGTGGCGGCCGGCCTGCCCGGCCATGCCAGCGCCGGCGTGCTGGTCTCGCTGCCCCTGGCGATGAGCATGGGCGCGGCCGAGTGGATCCTCATCTGGTTCCGGCGGCGCACCCAGCGGCTGCTGCGCGGCACCGGGGAACTGCGGGCGTTCGCCGCCCGGGTACGGCTGACGCTGCTCGCGGCGCTGCTGCTTTACCTGGCCGTGACCGCCGCGCTGACCGCCGTGACCGCGGCGGCGGCCACCGGGGCCCAGCTGGCCCATCCCGGCCTGGACGTGCTGCCACAGGTCACCGCCTACCTGGCTGTCGGCGGCGCCATGTTCACCGCGCTGCTGCTGCAGGCCTTCGGCAGCCGGGTGGTCCCGCTGGCCTGCTGCGCCGTGGCGCTGGCCGCCGAGGCCGTCTGCCGCAGCGGCGGCGTCACCGCCCAGTTGGTGACCTGCACCGGGCTGCTCATCGGGCTCGCCGGGTACGCGGCCCTGGTGCTGGGCAGCGCGACGCGGCATGCCTGCTAGGCCCGCCAGCGGCACCGCGGGCCGGACGTAGCTACCTGTAAAAACTGGAGGGGGGAAGCCCATGAGGGACGAAGTTGCCATCACGGGGGCCGAGGGGTTCATCGGCTCCCATCTGGCAGAAATGCTGGTCCACCGCGGGTACCGGGTGCGGGCCATGGTGCTCTACAACATGCACAGCTCGCGCGGCTGGCTCGATGAGCTGCCCGCCGACGTCCTCGACCAGGTTGACGTGGTGTTCGGCGACGTGCGCGACCCAGCCTCGGTGCGCCAGGTGGTCGAGGGCGTTGCCGTCGTGTACCACCTGGCCGCGCTGGGTTCGGTGCCCTACTCCTACCGCGCGCCGCGGTCGTTCGTGGACACCAACATGATCGGCACGCTGCACGTGCTCGAGGCGGTGCGGGCCTGCGGCATCCCTCGCCTGGTGCACACCTCGACCAGCGAGACCTATGGCACCGCCCGCTCGGTCCCGATCAGCGAGGCGCACCCGCTGCAGGCGCAGTCACCGTACGCGGCCGCCAAGGTGGCCGCGGACAAGCTTGCCGAATCGTACTACCTGAGCTTCGGCACGCCCGTGGTGACGCTGCGCCCGTTCAACACCTTCGGCCCGCGCCAGTCGGCCCGTGCCGTCATCCCGGCCGTCATCATCCAGCTCGCGGCCGGTTCACGGGAACTGCGGCTCGGCGCACTGGATCCGACCCGCGACTTCACCTACGTCAGCGACACCGCCCAGGCGTTCATCGACCTCGGTGAGGCGCCAGCGTCGGCCGTCGTCGGGGAATTGTTCAACGCCGGCACCGGCACAGACGTATCGATTGGGCAGCTCGCGGCCGACATCGCCCGGCTGATGGGCGTGGACGCCGAGATCAGCGAGGACCCCCGCAGGCTGCGCCCGAAGGACTCCGAGGTGCTGCGGCTGTGCTGCGACGCCACCAGGCTGCGCGAGCGCACCGGGTGGCAGCCGCTGCTTCACCCGTGAGCAGGGACTCCAGCAGACCATCGAATGGTTCCAGCGGCCGGGCAACCTGGCCCGCTACAACCCCGACGAGTACAACCAGTGAACAACGGAGGCAGCATGCACGCGGTCATTCTCGCCGGAGGCAAGGGCATCAGGCTGCGGCCCTACACGACGAGACTCCCCAAGCCCCTCGTCCCGATCGGCGAGGAGCACTCGATCATGGAAATCCTGCTGAGCCAGCTCGCCTGGTCCGGCTTCAGCCGGGTCACCCTGGCCATCGGCCATCTGGGCGAGCTGATCCGGTCCTACGCCGGTGACGGCAGCCGGTGGGGCGTGCAGATCGACTACGGAATGCCGGAGGAGATGCCGCTGGGGACCATGGGCCCGGTGCTGCGGCTGCTCGACCGGCTGCCGGAGGACTTCCTCATCATGAACGGCGACGTGCTCACCGATCTCGACTACGCCGACCTGATGCGGCGGCACACCGAGGCCGGCTCCGCGCTCACCGTGGCCACCTCCCAGCGCCAGGAGCGGATCGACTACGGGGTGCTGACCACGCGGGAGGGCCGCGTGGTGGAGTTCGCGGAGAAGCCCACGATCGACTACCGGGTCAGCATGGGCATCTACGCCTGCAACAAGCGGACGCTCGCCGGCTACACCCCGGGCCTGCCCATCGGCTTCGACGAACTGCTCCTCGACATGCTCTCGCAGGGCACGTACCCGCTGGAGTACGCGTTCGACGGCTACTGGTTCGACATCGGGCGGCCGGACGACTACGACCGCGTCAATGCCGAGTTCGGCCTGATCAAGGGAAGCCTCCTCAAGGAGGCCTGACGCATGCGCCTGTTGATCATCGGCGCGGGCGGTTTTCTCGGCGCGCACGTCCGCCGGCTTGCCCGGGCGGCCGGCCTGGACGTGGTCACCGCTGGCCGCTCCCCGCTGCCTGACTCGCCCCGGCACCGGCTGGCGGACCTGGCCGCCGACGGTCCCGCCGCGATCGCCGCGATGCTCGCCGACGTGGCTCCCGATGCCGTGGTGAACTGCGCGGGAGCCATCTCCGGCCCGCCAGGCGCGCTGGTCGCTGCCAACATCGATGGCACGTACGCGCTGGTGACGGCGATGCTGCGGGCCGCGCCAGCCAGGCTCGTGCACCTCGGTTCCGCGGCCGAATACGGCGCCGCCGAGCCCGGCGTCCCGGTCACCGAGCAGGCCGCGGCCAGGCCCGCCGGGATGTACGGGGTGACCAAGCTGGCCGGCACCCGGCTCGTCGGCACCGCCGCGGCGGCCGGGCTCGACGCCGTGGTACTGCGGGTGTTCAACCCGGTCGGTCCCGGCGCCCCAGCCGCCAGCCTGCCGGGCCGCCTGGCGGCGGAACTGCGCAGGGCGCTCGCGCACGGCACCGACGTGCGGCTCGGGCCGCTGGACGCCGTCCGGGATTTCGTCGACGCGCGTGACGTCGCCGACGCCGTGCTCGCAGCGGTGACCGCCGGATCGCTGCCGCACCCGGTGCTCAACGTGGGCAGCGGCCGCGGCGTGCCGGTGCGGGCCATGGTCTCCGAACTGGTCGCCGCCAGCGGCTGCCCGGCGGCCGTGCACGAGGACGCGCCTGGCCAGCCGAGATCGCCGGACATTCCCTGGCAGCAGGCCGACATCAGCCGCGCCAGCGGCGACCTGGGCTGGCGGCCACGCCGCGATCTCGCCACCTCGCTGGCCGACCTGTGGGCGGCGACCGGGTGAGCACCCACGCGATGGACGGCTCGGACCTGGTCATGCCGCGGCTGATCGTGCCCGCCTACTTCCACCCGGCCAGCCACCCCGCCGAGTGGGCCTGGCTGGCCGGCCAGGCGGAGCAGGTCCGGCTCGTCGTGCTCAACCTGGCCGACGGGCCGGGCAGCGCGCCCGACGCCGCCGTCCGGCCGGCGGTGGGCCGGCTCCACGCGGCCGGCGTTCCCGTGGCCGGGTACGTGGACACCAACTACGGCCTGCGGCCGCCCCGCGAAGCCCTGGCCGACCTCGGCCGGTACCTGGACTGGTACCAGGTCACCGGCGTGTTCTTCGACCGCGCGCCGATCGGTGCCGAGCACCTGGGCCACTACGCGGACCTGGCGGAGGGCGCGCGGCGGCTCGGGGCGCGGGAGGTGGCGCTGAATCACGGCGCGCACCCGGTAGAGGCCTACGCGCAGCACGCCGACCTGCTCGGCACGTTCGAAGGTCCCTGGCCCGCCTATCTTGACCTGGCCATACCGCGCTGGGCACGATCTCGCCCGGCCGCGCAGTTCTACCATCTCCCGCACTCGGTGCCGACCGGGTCTTTCCGCGACGCACGCTGGCTCGCGGCCAGGCGCAACGCGGGCTGCGTGTACATCACCGACCGGGGCGGGCCCAACCCATGGGACCGGCTTCCGGCGGGCCAGCTCGGCCAGCGGGCGACGTGATCGGGCCAGCAGGCGGCCGGGTGCCGCGCCGCGCCGCCCGCTGGGGCCGGCCGCGGCTGCTGCTCGCGCTGGCGGCCCTGCTTCCCGTGGCGGCCGGGCTGCTGGTGCTATGGCTGCGGCCCGGGTCCGCCGCACGCTGCGAGGAGATCAGCGTGCCCGCCTACTTCTACCCGGGCGCCGCCTGGACCAGGGCGATCGACAGCCATCCGGCCCCCGCCATGATGATCCTGGACATCACGAGTTCCGGCGCTGGCAGCGCGCCGGATCGCGCCTACGCGGCGGCCGTCGCGCGGGCGCAGGCCGCCGGGATCAAGGTCCTGGGCTATGCCAGCACCGGCTACGCGCGGCGCCCGGCCGCCGCGGTGGCAGGCGGATGTCCGGCACTACCGGGCCTGGTACCACGTCAACGGCATCTTCCTCGACGAGGCAGCGACCGGCGCCGGCGAGTTCTCCTACTACCAGAAGCTGACCGGCTACATCAGGCACACCGACCCGGGCGCCGTTGTGATGCTGAACCCCGGCATCTACCCGAGCAGGCGGTACATGGCCCTCGGCGACGTGGTGCTGGCCTACGAGGGAAGCTATGCCCGCTACACCAGCCTCCGGGTGCCAGCCTGGGTGGACAGGTATCCGGCCGCCCGGTTCTCCCACGTGGTGTATGCCACCCCTGGCTCGCGCCTGGCCGAGGCGCTCCGGCTGGCCCTGCGACGGCACGCTGGCTACGTCTACGTGACCGACATGGCCGGGCCGAACCCCTATCGTGCGCTGCCCCGCTACTGGGCGGCCGAGAACGCGTATGCCCCGGACATGTGCCAAGGCCAGCGCCCTGACGCGGGCACTGGCCTGGATCGTGCTGGACGGTGACCTGGTTCCCCGAAGGGGTAGGACGGGGAACCAGGTCACACGCTTACTGGCAGGGGTGACGCTGACCGGACAGGGCCGAGGTGAACAGCACCCCGTCGATCCCACCTGAGATGTCGGCTGAGCAGAACTTGTGCAGGTCCTGCACCCTGCTGCTGCCCCAGTCGTCGGTGTACTCGGCGTTCAGCACCAGCTTGTGCGCGGCCACATAGGGAGCCGTCACCGTCGCGCAGGTGTGGTAGTAGTTGCACTCCTCGGTGAGCAGGAAGTCCGCGACCGGCTCCTGCATCTTGGCGAAGGACGGGTCCTGGTCGCCGTTCTTCTGCCCCCAGGCCAGCCCGAGGCTGTGCGCGTAGGTGCCGAGCGTGTTGTCGTAGGCCGCGTTCTGCGCTTCGGTGGTGCCGAAGCCGTTGTTGTCGGTGTAGGAGTCGCCGATGTCCGGCTCGACCGCGTCGAAGCCCTTGGCGGCGCACTGCTGGCGGATCATCGACTCGACGATCGAGACCGTGGACGAGGAGTTGACGTTGAGGTAGTACTCCGGGTACCCGGCCATCTTGGCGCCCAGGTCACCGGCCGCCTTGAGCTGCGCGTAGTAGGTGACGGGGATGCCCTCGTCGGCGGCAGAGTAGTAGTTGCCTGCCGAGCCGATCTCGACGTAACAGATGGCCTTGTCGCCCAGGTTGTGCAGGGCGGTGACGGTCGAAGCGGGGTTCTCGATGCCGTCGATGTCGAAGACGGTCGGGTTGGCAGCCACCGCACCGGCGGCGTTCGTCGCCCCGGCGCCCATGTCCGCCGCGTTGCCGACGCGCAGCGGGTGGTCAAGTTCCCACTGCCACTCCGGGCCGTTGTTCGGGCCCGAGTTGGCCGGTTGCCACCAGGTGGCCGCGGCGGCGGGGGATGCGTGGGTGGCCGGTGGGCGGTCTGCTGCCATGGCAGGGCCGGCGGCTGTAGGTGGCACGGCGAGCAGGCCGAGCCCGCTCAGGCCGATGGCTGCCATTTTTATGGCTCTGCTTTTCATGGCTCTGCCTCACTTGTCTGTTATTCCGAGTTTGGCAATCACCATCCTGTGTTTTTTGGGAATGGATTCTCAGAGGCAAAGCGCCCGACCTGCGGGGGCAGGATCCCCTGGGCCGAAGGGCCCCTGGGGGACCACGGCATCGAGGAATAAGACCCGGGCCGAACGGCCCGGAAGGCTATCGCCCGGCGGACTCGGGCAGCGGGCCGCCGGGAGCGCCCGCCCGGGCCGGAGAGTTGACGACCGCGGTCACCTTCGTGATCGCGCTCTCCCCCGCCCGCAGGCTGGCCTCCGCGGCCCGCGTCCGGCCGCTCGCCGCGCTGCGGCCCGCCCGGTCAAGCTCGGTGAGCGCGGACAGGTACAGCCCCTCGGCCAGCGGGGGCGGCGGGCCGAGCAGGGCCGCCCGCGCATCCGCGGACAGCCGCAGGGCCGCCCGCCTGGCAGGGCCCGGGCCCGCGGCCCGCTCGGCCACGGTGAGCCCGGCCGAGGTCGGCGCTCACCGTGCCGAGCAGCTTGCCGGCCGGGCCGGCCAGCCACCGTGCCGCCCGCGTCCCCGAGCCCGGCACCGTGGCGGTCCCGGGCGCCGCGGCGCGCGCAGGCCGGCTGGCGCCGCCGAGGACGCCAGCGGCCCCGAGGATGGCCGCGGCGCCCAAGAGCACGACGACGGCAAGCCCGGCCAGCACCGCGATCCGGGCCCTGGGCCCGCGTCCCCGCCACACCAGCTCGGTCACTGCCGGTGTCCCCGATGCTCGCCGCACCAGCTCGGCCAGGGCTCGGGCCCGCGTCCTGGCTGCCGGCCTGGCCCCGTTCCGCATCCCGTGCGCCCGCCTGGCCTCGGCCTGCGCCCCGGGTGCCCGCCTCATCGGCTCAGCTCACCGCCAGCGTGAAGGACTGGGTCACCGAGCCCACGGAGTTCCTGGCGGTGATCGTCAGGCTGTAGTTCCCGGGAGCGGTCGGGGTGCCGGACAGGGTCAGCGTCCCGTTGCTGCTTGTGCCGAACTTCAGGCCGGGCACGGAACCGCTGTGCCCGATGACCGGCACCGGGTAGCCGGCCGCGGCGAAGGTGAAGCTGAACGGCTTCCCGTGGACCGCGGTCGCCGCCGGGTCGCTGAGGATGCCCGGCGCCTGGACGACGGTCAGCGTGAACGACTGGGTCGCCGTCCCGGTCACGCTGGCGGCGGTGAAACGTCAGCTTGTAGACGCCGCCCTGCGCCACCCCGGGCGCGCCGGCCAGGGTGGCCGTGCCGTCGCCGTTGTCGGTCCAGGTGAGTCCCTGCGGGATGGCGCCCGTCTCGGCCAGCGTTGGGGCCGGTGCGCCCTTGGCCCGGACGGTGAAGTTGAACCCGGAGCCGACCGTGGCGGTGGCGCTTGTCCCCGTGAGGATCGCCGGGGTGGCGGTGACCGTCAGCACGAACGCCTGGGTGGTGACCCCGCCCGCGGTCTGCGCGGAGAGCGTGAGCGGGTAGCTGCCGCCGCTGGACCCCGACGGCGTGCCGGTCAGCGTGGCGGTGCCGTTGGCATTGTTGGTGAATGTCAGGCCCGCCGGGAGCGCACCGTTCCTGGTGATGTTCGTGACGAACCCGGTCGGGCTGCCCGCCGTGGTGAAGCTGAGGTCAACGGGCTGGCCCGCCGCCGTGGTCGCGGCGGCCGCGCTGGTGAAGGCGGGCACGGGTGCCTTTGACCCGGCTGCCTTGACCGACAGGGTGACCGTCTGGGTCACGGTGCCGGCGGCGTTGACCGCGGTGACCGTCACCGGATAGGTCCCCGGTTTGACCGCGGCCGTGCCGGACAGGGTGCCCGCCCCGCCGCCGTCGTCGGAGAAGCTGACACCGGCGGGCAGGCCCGAACTGCTCAGCTTCGGTGCCGGGAAGCCGCTGGCGCCGACGATCGCGGTGAAGGCTATGCCCGCGGTTTCCTTGACGGTGGTCGCGGTGGTGAAAGCTGGCGCCTTGTCCACGGTCAGCACGAATGCCTGGCTTGTCGTGCCGGTCGTGTTCCTGGCGGTGAACGTCAGCGGGAACGACCCGGCGGCGGTGGGCGTGCCGGACAGGGTGCCCGTGCCGTCACCGTTGGCGGTGAAGGTGACCCCGGCGGGCAGCGCCCCGGCCCGGTCCAGCGTGGGCACGGGGGTGCCCGTCGTGGTGACCTTGAAGCTGAAGGCGCTGCCCGCGGTCGCGGTATCGGTTGCCGCGCTGGTGATAGCCAGCCCGCTGTTGATAGTCAGCAGGAAGCTCTGGCTGGCCGTGCCGGCCGTGCTGGCCGCCTTGATGGTCAGCAGGTAACTGCCCTGGCTGCCCTGCGGGGGCGTGCCAGCCAGCGTGGCGGTCCCGCCGCCGTTGTCGGTGAAGCTGACCCCGGACGGCAGCGCAGGGGTGCTCGTGGCCGACAGCGCCGGCGCGGGAATGCCGGTGGCGGTGACCGTGAACGAGCCAGGCCGCCCGGCCGCGAACGTCGTCGCGCCCGCGCTGGTGATGACCGGAGCGGCGGTGGCCGGGTTGACGGTGAGGGCGAAGCTCTGCGTGGCGCTCGGGCTGACCCCGTTCGCCGCGGTGATCGTCAGCGGGTAGCTGCCGGAGGACCCCGACGCCGGGGTACCGGCCAGCGTGGCCGTCCCGTCGCCGTTGTCGGTGAAGCTGACCCCCGGCGGCAGCGCCCCGGACTCGCTGATCGACGCGGTCGGATTGCCCGTGGTGAGCACCGAGAACGACCCCTGCGTGCCGACCGTGAAGGCCGCGGACCCCCCGCTGTTGATGGCCGGGGCCGTCGGGGTGGCCGGGTTGACGGTGAGGGTGAAGCTCTGCGTGGCGCTGGGGCTGACCCCGTTCGCCGCGGTGATCGTCAGCGGGTAGCTGCCGGAGGACCCCGACGCCGGGGTACCGGCCAGCGTGGCCGTCCCGTCGCCGTTGTCGGTGAAGCTGACCCCCGGCGGGAGCGTCCCGGACTCGGAAATCGTCGCAACGGGGCTGCCGGTGGTCTGCACCGAGAAGGATCCCGGCGCGCCGACCGTGAAGCCGACCGACTTCCTGCTGGTGATGGCCGGGGCCTGCTGGACGGTGATGGTGAGCGTCTGCTGCGCCGAGCCGTAGGCGTTGGTCGCCATCAGCGGGATCGCGTACGTCCCCGGCGCCGTCGGTGTGCCGGACAGGGTGGCCGTGCCGTCGGAGTTGTCGGTGAAGCTGACCCCGGGCGGCAGGCCGGACTCGCCCCAGCTCGGCGCGGGGTACCCGCCGGCCCTGACGGTGAAGCTGAAGGCCGAGCCGAGCGTGGCCGTGGCGCTGCTGGCGCTGGTGAACGACGGCGCCCGGCCGACGATGACCGAGTAGGCCTGGGTGGCGTCGGGGCTGATCCCGTTGCTGGCCTTGATGCCGAGGCTGGTCGTGCCGGTGGCGGTGGCCGTCCCCGAGATCAGGGCGGTGCCGTTGCCGTTGTCGGTGAAGGACAGGCCGCCGGGCAGCGAGCCGGTCTCGGTGATGGCGGGCACCGGCGATCCCGTCGTGGTGACCGCGGCGGCCCCGGCCTGGCCAGCGGTGAAGAACGCCATGCTGCCGCTGGTGATCGCCGGCGCGGCGGGCGCCTGCACGGTGATGGCCAGCGACAGGGTGGCCGTGCTGCCCGAGACGTTCTTGGCCGAGATCGTGACCGGGTAGCTGCCCGCCGTCCCGCTGGCCGGGGTGCCGGAGATCGCGGCGGTGCCGTTGCCGTTGTCGGTGAACGACAGGCCGCCGGGCAGCGGGCCGGTCTCGGTGATGGTCGCGGCCGGGTACCCGGTCGTGGTCACCGTGTAGCTGCCGGCCAGGGTCGCGGTGAACGTCGCGCTGGACGGGCTGGTGATGCTCGGGGCCTCGGCGTTGGTCAGCGTGAAGGAGGTGCTCACCCCGCCGGCCGGGTTCGTCGCGGTGAGCTGGACCGGGTAGCTGCCGCCGCTGCCGGCCGCCGGCGTGCCGGAGATGGTGGCGGTGCCGTCGCCGTTGTCGGTGAAGGTGATCCCGGCCGGCAGGGCGCCGGACTCGGTCAGCGCCGGGGCCGGGGCGCCGGCGGTGCGCACGGTGAAGCTGAAGGCGCTGCCCACGATCGAGGTGGCCGCCGACGCGCTGGTGATGACCGGCGCCTCGTTCTCTGTCAGGGTCTGCGTGGCGCCGTTGCCGAGGTCGTCCCAGGCCGAGAGGTCGCCGCCGTAGGGCTGGCCGAACGCCGAGCCGCCGCCCGTGGTGCCAGGCGGCATCGTGACCGGCACCTTGACGTCGGAGCCGTTGTTGGTGATGGTCACCGTGCCGCCGGACTCGGTCGCGGTCACCTGGCCGCTGGCCGCAGGCCGCGGCCCAGGCCCCCTGCTCGGCCAGCACCTGCGCCTCGCTGACGTCGGTCATCTGGTCCAGCGGTGCGGCCGTGGTGAACCAGGCGTTGTACTGGCTCAGCATGGAGTCGATGAGGGCCAGGATCGTGTAGCCGTAGTCCTGGCCGTTCTGGGTGGCCGGGCCGATGAGATCGGACTGGTGGGCATAGCCGACCCGCGGGTTGTTGGCGAGGACGTGGCTCAGCATGATGTGGGTCTCCGAGGCGAGCAGGCCGGCCTCGGTGGCGGGCTGGCTGAGGCAGGTGGTGTCCACGGTGTCCACGCAGTGCCCGGTGTCACCCGGCCAGGCGGGGTCGCCCAGCGAAACGCCCTGCTTCACGTACAGCGTGTTGTACTCGTTCAGCTCGTCCGGCCAGTTCGACGCGTTGTAGTAGATGTTGCTCGGGTAGCGCGGTGCGCCGAGGGCGCCGCCGAGTGAGTACTGCTGCGGCTGCCGGGAGGCGTCCTCGGCGAACGTGGTCACGCCGGCCCCGGCCAGCGCGGCGGGCATGTTGGGGTTCTCCACCCCGGAGTGCTCACCGGTCACGACGGCGGCCGGGGAGTAGTTGGTGAGCCCGTTGGCGGCCGCGAAGGCCTGGTCGAGCCCGATCTCCTGCTCGATCGACGAGTCGGGCTGGGTGCTGCTGGCCGGAAGCCAGCTGCCGGCCCCGGGGGCGCAGTCGATGCCCGGGTTGGTGGCCGTCGGGAAGTCCGGGCCGGAGTTGGGCGCCACCCCCGGGGTGGTGGCCCCGGTGTCGGTGAAGCTGTAGGTGGTGCCGGAGGTGGCCGACGGGTTCTCCGGCACCTGGCCGACCAGCCCGAAGCTGCTCGACCCCGGGTCCTCCCGGTAGATGTCGTAACCCCAGAACCCGGTGCCGCCGGTGTGGCTGTCCTCCTCCTGCGCCAGTGACGGGCCCTGGCTGCCGCCGTCGGTGGAGAACCCGTTGGCCGCCTCCGGCCAGGTCAGGGTGACCGATCCGGCGGGCAGGACGAGGACCGCCTGCGGCGCGGAGGGCTCCGACTCGCCGTAGGCGGTGGCTGCGGTCACCTCGTACCTGTAGAGGCCCAGTGGGAGGCTGCCGCCCAAGAGGTTGGCGGTCACCGAGGTGAGGGCCTGCGGCTGCCAGTCGACGCAGCCGAGGAACAGGTGTGACCAGGTGTGCGTGATCCAGTTGAAGTCGCCCTGGTCGGCGAGCAGCGCGTTGACGAAGGCGGCATCGTTGGGGTTGCCCGGGTCGACGTTCTGGCCCGGGTCGGTGTAGGTGACCCCGTTGTCGGTGGCGCTGCCGGTGCAGTTCGCGCTTGACTCGTCCGCGGCGGTGGGCGCGCTGCACGCGCCGATGCCGTTGAACGCCAGGTTCAGCCGGATCCCCGTCTGCTTCTGCCAGGCGTCCACGTACGCCACGTCCGCCGCGGACATCTGCACGTCCGGCGGGGAGTCGGCGGGGTTGTTGGCGACTCCGGGCGGGCAGGTGTAGTCGGGCGGGTCGGTGGCCGCGGGCGTGCACTGGAACTGCCGGCTCCACTCGTTGTCGGCGATGAACAGATCGTCGATGTCCTGGCCGAAGTAGTTGCGGTAGAGGCCGAGATGGGTGTCCTGGGTCACCCAGTCGATCAGCGCCGGGGCCAGCAGCAGCCACTGGGTCTGGCTGGCGTTGTAGTCGAAGTTGAGCGCGAGTTCGGCCACCCCGGCCTGCGGGTCGCTGTCCGGGTGCTGGTACACCCCGGCCATGACATGACCGGCGGCGTCGGTGAGGAACGGCGTGTACGGCGCCCCCGCGTCGACCGTGGCGCCGTAGCCGTAGCTGCCAGCGTCGAACGGGACGGGGCCCTTGAGCTCGGGGAAGACGGCCAGACCGGCCTGGGTCAGGGTGCCGGTGGTGCCATCAAGCGCCCCCCCGGTCACGTCGGTCACGCCCAGCGCCGGGGACGGGAACATGTAGCCGTCCACCTGGCGCACCCCGAACGACGACTCGTAGGTATCCAGGGCGGCCAGTTGCCCGGAGGCGTAGTCCGACGGGGAGTCGGCGATCACGACGCCGTTGAAGTTGCCGGTGCCGCCGCTGGACAGGGCCGGCAGGTTCACCGTCTCATTGGGCGCCGAGCCACTCGCGGTGACCAGGGTGTACGGTACGCCCTCACTGGTCAGCGAGGCCTGCCAGGCGGCGGTCGTGGGGTCGGCGGACCCCTCTCCGATCAGCAGGATCCGCAGGTTCACCGCGGGCGGCCCGGCCGCCGAGGCGGTGGCCGCAGGGCCGCCTGCCGCGGTGAGCCCGGCGGCGGCCAGTGCCGCCGCGAGAAAGGCGCTCAGCCCAGCCGGAAATCCACGCCGCAATGCGGTCACAAAAATCCCCGTCCGTCCGTAAAGACGATTTCGCGGCCACGGCGCACAGTAGCGCGGGCCAAGGGACGGACAATGTGTAGCAGGGGGCACAAAACCGTCCGCGCCCCGGGCTGGCTTCAAGAATTCAGGCCCCGGGGCGCCAGCTAGATTACGACATGCAGGCCGGGAATTCTGGCGGATCCTTGCGGGTGGCAGCCTTTTCTTTGGCTCGGCGATTAATGAAATCTATGCAATA
This sequence comes from uncultured Actinomycetes bacterium, assembly GCA_963762735.1. Taxonomy (GTDB): domain Bacteria; phylum Actinomycetota; class Actinomycetes; order Streptosporangiales; family Streptosporangiaceae; genus DASXKD01. Next base: position 145,918 of record CAVXMG010000014.1, read on the forward strand.
CGGAAACCCGGGACAAATGTGGTCACAGGCCGCACGGGCGGCCGGGCATAACAAAAGGCACCCCGGCGGGGAGCCCGGTCGCCCACGAGGGGCGGACGGGTCCCGCCGGGGTGTCAGCTTCGGTCAGAATCCTTTCTTCGGTGTCAGCTGTGGATGGTGAAGTCCGCGCTGAGGGTGGCCGGGGTGCCGATCTGCGCCTGGTAGGCGCCGAGTTCCACCTGCGGAGCGGCGGTGCCGCTGATATCGCCGGGCGTGACCGCTAGTCCCGTGGCGGGGAAGGAGACCTGCACGGTCTTGGACTGCCCCGGATCCAGCGTCACCCTGGCCCACCCCACCAGCCGCTGGGGCGGCACCACCACCGCGCTGACCGGCTGGTGCACGTACACCGGCACCACGTCGGTGCCGGCCACGCTGCCGGTGTTGGCCACGGTGAACGTGGTGGTCACCGTGCCGGTGCGGGACACGCTGGGGGTCGCGGACAGCCCGGTGACGTCGAAGGTGGTGTAGGACAGCCCGTAGCCGAACGGGTAGAGCGGGTTGTAGCCGCTCCCCTGGCCCGAGCCGGTGTAGGGCAGTTGGTCGAAGAACTTCGGCTCATCACCGAGCGGCGAGGGGGCCGTGGTGTCGAAGTCCCCGCCCGGTGCGGCCGCGTCGGACGGCCACGTCACCGGCAGTTGCCCGCTCGGGTTCACCTTGCCGAAGATGACGTCGGCCACGGCCTGGCCCGCCTCGGTGCTGCCCTGGTAGGCCATCAGGATGGCGTTGGCCTGCTCGGCCGGGCCCAGGCCGAGCGGCCGGCCTGCGATCACCACCACGATCACCGGCTTGCCGGTCGCCTCCAGGGCGCTGACCAGGCTCTTCTGGCTCGGCGTGAGCTGCGGCGCGGGGTTGTCCCCCAGGCCTTCGGCGTAGGCCTTCTCGCCGACGGCGACGACCACGGCGTCCGCCGACGCGGCGGCCGCGACCGCCGACGCCTTGGTGGGCGCGTACGTCACGTTGCTGTCCTCGCCCTTGAGGCCCTTGAGCACCGTGGTGCCCGGCGGGATCTGCCCGGGCGGTCCCTCACAGCACACGTGACCGCTGGTGAAGGGGCCCTGCCAGCTGACGCTCCAGCCGCCGACCTGGTAGGTCATGGAGTTGGCGTTCGACCCGGTCACCACCAGCTTGCTCGACGGCGACAGCGGCAGGACGTTGCTCTGGTTGCGCAGCAAGGTGATCGACTCGCGCGCGGCCTGCAGGGTGTCGGTCCGGCCGGCCTGCACCGCGGTGTCCGCGTTGCTCGCGTCCACGAACGGGTGGTCGAACAGCCCGAGGTCCATCTTCAGCGTGAGGATCCGCTGTACGGCCTGGTTGATCCGGGCCAGCGAGATGGCCCCGTTCGCCACGTCGTGCTGCACCGCCACCTGCCACTGCCCGGCGTTGAACGGCAGCATGGCCATGTCGACGCCCGCGTTGATGGCCAGCGCGGCGGCGCCGGGCAGGCCGGCGGCCATGTGATAGGTGCTCGCCAGGGCCCCCACGTCGCCGTAGTCACTGATCACTACGCCCTTGAAGCCGAGCCGTTGCCGCAGTTCGGTGGTGAGCAGGAAGCGCGACGCGGTGGCGGGAATCCCGTTGATCGAGCCGGAGTCCACCATGACCGTGCCCGCCCCGGCGCTGATGGCGCCTGCATACGAGGGCAGGAACAGGTCCTGCAGGTAGCGGATCGACAGTTCCGCCTGGACCCGGTCGTGCCCGTTGATCGACTCGGAGTACCCGGCGAAGTGCTTCACCGTGGCGGTCACCTTCAGGCCGCCCACGTCGGCGCTCTGCACGCCGCGCACGTAGGCGCCGCCCATGGCCGCGTCAAGCGCGGGCTCCTCGCCCCAGGTCTCGTAGTAGCGGCCCCACCGGTTGTCTCGCGCGACGTCCTGGACCGGCGCGAAGTCCCAGGTCCAGCCGGTGGCGGCCAGCGCGTTGCCGGTGACCTGGCCAGCCGCCATGGCTGCGGACGGATCCCAGGTGGCGCCCGTCCCGATGCTCTGCGGGAACAGCGGTGCCTGCCACGGGTGCCCGAAGCCGTGCACCGCGTCGACACCGAAGATGACCGGGATGTGCAGCCGGCTGTGCGCGATCGCGTAGGCCTGCATGGTGTTGTACTCGTTGGCCCAGTCCAGGCCGGTGTTGCCGGTGCCGCCTCTGCCGGTGGTGTCCGGCGGGACGTCGGTCCCGCCCGCCAGGATCGAGCCGACGTTGTTGTTGACGAAGATCTGGTGCTCGCAGACCGGGTTCGGCAGGTTGAAGCCACCGGTGCTCGTGCAACTGTTGCTCTTGTCGGTGACCTGCGTCGCCTCGATCTGCACCATCTGGCCGATCTTCTCCGGCAGGGTCATCTGGCCCAGCAGATCGGCGACCCGCGCCTGGACGGGAAGGCGCGGGTTCATGTAGGCCGGCCGGCCGGTCGCGGACGCGGACTGGCCGGCCGTCGCGGCGACGGTCAGGCCGATGGCCAGGGCCACCGCCGCCGTGGCCGCTGCAACGGCGCTGCGACGGGCTGGTCTGCGCCGTATCGCCTCCCGGCGCCTGGTGACGAGGTCGGACAATGGCAGTCTCATCGTCGCTCCTTCGCTCCGTCGGGGGTTCCCGAGCGAGGGCGCCGGCACCATTCGGGCCATGCTTCGCACCACGGCAATGTGGGAGCGCAGCAGTCGGTAGGCTCACCTCGAAAACATCTGGAAAGGCCCGTACCGGCACTCTCTCCGCTATAACGTATGACGTCCGTTATCAATGAGATATGAAAATTTTACCTTTGCCATAAACAATTCGTAAATGGATGACGGCCAATCCGTGATCATTGCGGCATCTTGCGATAGGGCCGCCCGATGCCGTCAGGCTGATCGCCGAGCTGGGAGAACACCCACGGGACCAGTGGGCGGAGGTCCATGAGCGCCACCGGTCGCACTTCGCCACCGGCGAACCCGGCAGGTAGCCCGATGGCACCGGGCGGCCGGCTGTCGCGGCCGGGTCAGGCCCGCAGCACCGCGGCTGTCTGCTCGGTGTCCTCGGTACCGCGGTAGTAAGCGATCTTGCCGTCGCGGAACGTGAAGAAGTGGTGCAGGTTCATCGCCTCCGACTTGCCGGTAGCCCGTGACCTGGCACGGAACCGGACCACGGTGTGCACGTCGGTGTCGTTGGCGGCGAAGGACACCGGCGTGAACTCCTCCACCTCCATGGCCGAGCCGAACGCCTCGAAGAACTGGGCGACCTCGCCCCTGCCGTGCCGCACGCCGTACCAGGGCGCGGCGGACGAGGCGGCCTCCGCGGCCCAGTCCACGTCCTCGGCGACCGCGTCAAGGATCGCGACGACGTCGCCCTGGCCGAACGCCTGATACACGTCTTGAATGATCTTGATGTTGATCTCAGCACTCATGGGATCCCCCTCATGTCCTGGCCGCCCCGCCACCTCATGGCGGGGCGGTCCCGCACAGGGGATACGTCGCCCGGCTCAGCCGCGGATCACCGGTGGCCCCCCAGAGCCCTCGATCGTGGCCCAGAAGGCACATTGATGGAACCCGGCGAAGACGTTCTCGGTCTCCGGCGCGGTCGCCTTCGGTATCAGTTCCTGCAGTTGCGGCGCGCTGCCGCCGAACCGCGGCCAGCCGTGGCGCCGCGCCGCCGTTGGGGTTGCCGGTGGCGGCGAACCGGGTCCAGTAGCCCATCATCTGCGCGGACAGCGCGAACTGGTCCGGCTTGAACGACGGGATGGTGTCGAGAAGCGGGACCCTGCCGAACACGTACTGGAGTTCCGTGCTGTGCGCCGCGCCGAGCGGGAACGTGAACTTGATGCCGAAGTCGTTCGGCGGCGCCGGGTCGCTGAACTCGTAGGCGTAGGTCCCGCTGCGCTGGGTGAGGATGTCGGCCAGCAGTGCCGGGCAACTGAACTCAGAGTCGGTAAGCACCTTGGCGAAGGCGAGGTCCGGGGACGCGAACGCCTTCAGCGGGTAGTGCGCGACGATCGCCGGGGCCGCCTTGGCACCGAACTGGGCGGCGACGACCCCGGGGTACTGCGCCGCGGTCAGCGGATGGCCCAGCACATCGAACTCGAGCCCGACGAAGAACCGTCCCTCGTCGTGGTTGGTGCCCTGCAGCAGCGGGACATGCAGGTACCGGCCGGTCTCGAACGCGCGCAACGGCGACAACGGCAACGTGAACCCGCCGGAGACAGGGCCCCAGGCCAGCTGGGACGACGGCTCCGCCTTCAGGATCGCGGCGGCCGTCTTGGTGCGCATGCACGCGGCCGCGGTGGCGGCGCTGGTGCAGCCCAGGCTCTTGGCCAGGGCGGTACCCTGCCGTTCCGCGGCCTTCTTGCCAGGTGTCGGGAAGATGCAGCCGCTCTCCGCGATCGCATGGGAGAACAGGCCGAGCGCGGTCGGCGAGGCCATGTTCGCACAGACGCTGGCACCGCCCGCGGACTCACCGAAGATCGTCACCTTGCCCGGGTCGCCGCCGAACGCGAACGCGTTGTCCTGCACCCAGCGCATCGCGGCCTGCTGGTCCATCAGCCCGTAGTTGCCGCTGGAGTTGTCGGGGCTCTCGGCGGCCAGCGACGGCAGCGCCAGGAAGCCGAACGCGCTGAGCCGGTAGTTGATGGTGACCACGATCACGTGGCGCCTGGCGGCGAGCGCGGCACCGTCGTAGATCCGGCCCGCGCCGCCGGTGAAGCCGCCGCCGTGGATCCACACCATCACCGGAAGCGGGCGACCGGTCGCCTGCGGCGGCGTATAGACGTTCAGGAACAGGCAGTTCTCGAACAGGCTGGTGGCCGGCACGCCGGTCGCGAGGCTGCCGGTCTGCGCGCAGTCGTGCCCCGGTTTCGTGGCCGCCCGCACGCCGCCCCAGGGCGGGAACGGCTGCGGCGGCCGCCACGCGTTCGCGCCTGTCGGCGGAGCGGCGTAAGGGATGCCGAGGAACTCCCGCGCGCCGTGCTGGTGCAGCCCGCGCACCAGGCCGTGGTCGGTCCGCACGACAAGCGGCAGCGGTCCGCCGGCGGCGGCGGTCCCGGCCTGTGCGGTGCCTGAGGTGACCCCGGCCAGCGCTAATGCCAGGCTGGCCGCTGCCAGCAGGTACCGGCCGCCGAGGCTGGCTGGGAATCGGTTTCGCTGCATGCCGACCTCATCTCCCGTCCCGGCCCCTGGGTTCCGGGCCCGCCCACCCCAGGCACGCCGCAACCACGGCGGCCGTCAGGCTCCATTCCGCTGGGGCGAAATGCGCTTATCGGTTACCAGTCAGTAGTCTCGGCGCCTGTCTTGTGCCGGTCAAGGCATGTGCCTCGAACGTAACCGACCGATGCGCATACGCTCGCATATCAGGCATTCTGGAACGCCGGGGCAGCGGCTCGCCCGCCGGCGGCCAAGGGACATCCAGGCAGGAGACAGGTCACGATGGCACCGCGTCACGATCTGAACGGCCTTCGCGTTCAGCAGTACGGGGATCCCAACGTGTACCTGATGGACCAGGGCCTCCGGCGGTTGATACCGACCCAACAGGTGATGGCCCGGCTGTTCACGCTCGGCGCCAACTTGGCCTACCGCTACGACGCGACCACACCCGGCGTGATCCTGGATCTTCATGTCAGCGAGATGGACGCCGGGCTGCAACTCCCCGAGGAGTGCGTCATCTTCCAGACGACCGACTCGCCGCAGGTGTTCCTGCTGGATCACGACGCGAACGGGGAGCAGATCAAGCGCTGGATCACCACTGCGGAGGCGATGGACCGGTTCCAGTTCGACTGGGCGAAGATCAAGCGCTGGGACGTACCGCTCGCCAGCCTCGGCCTGCAGGACGGCCCCGATATCAGCTGGCCCTAGCGAGCCGCCGTCCGTACAGTCGCACCGGCACGGGACAATGGGTGTGAGCGCGGCGGCAACGGGCTGGCAAATGGCAGGCGGGCAGGGCGACAGGCGAACAGGGCTGAGAGCAGGCACAGTGCGGATCGGGCTACTGGGTACCCTCGCGGTGACCGACGAGGCCGACCGGCCGGTGCAGGTCGGCGGGCACCGGGTGCGCTTGCTGCTCATCCTGCTGGCACTCGACGCGGGCAAGGTGGTACCTGCCTACTCGCTGATCGAGCGGCTCTGGGAAGAGGAGCCACCGGCCAACTCCGGCAACGCACTGCAGTCGCTGGTGTCGCGGCTGCGCGCCGCACTTCGGCAGGGCGGCCTTGGCGACCAGTTGGTCGAATCGCATCCGGCGGGCTACCGGCTGGCGGTTCCGCCTGAGCAGGTCGACGCCGTGGCGTTCGAGGCACTGGCGAGGCAGGGCAGTCAGGCGCTTGCCACCGGTGACCCGGTGACGGCCAGGCGGGTGCTCCGGGAGGCACTGGACGCCTGGCGCGGGCCGGCGCTCGCGGATGCCTCGGGCGTGCGGTTCGCCACCGGGCCCGCCGCCAGGCTGGAGGAGCTGCGCACCCGCGCCGCGCTTGACCTGATCGAGGCGGGCCTGGCCCTGGGTGAAAGCGACAGCCTGATCGGCGAACTGCGTGCCATGATCGCCGCGGATCCGGTAGCCGAACGCCCGCGCGGACTGCTCATGCGCGCGCTGTATGCGGCCGGCCGCCAGGCCGAGGCGGTCGCGGAGTACGCGCAGGCGCGCGACCTGCTCGCCGGTGAGCTTGGCGTGGACCCCTCCCCCAAGCTCGAGCAGATCTACCTGGGCGTGCTCCGGCAGGACCTGCCCGGGGCCGCACCAGGCCAGGCGCCGGACAGCAGGCCTGCCCGCGCGCCGGGCGATGCCTCCGCGGCGGAACTCCTGGCTGGCGGGGATCCGCCGCACCGGGGCCGGCCTGCCGCCGTGCGCAGACCGCTGACCAGCTTCGTTGGCAGGGACGAGGATGTCGCGCGGGTGCTGAAGATGCTGGACGAGGGCAGGCTGGTCACCTTGACCGGCCCCGGCGGGGCAGGCAAGACGCGGCTGGCCCTGGAAACAGCGGCCCGGCTGTCCCGGGAAGCCGCGGCACGCAGCCAGGACGACGGGCCGGGGCAGGCGTGGGCCGGCTGCCAGGTGTGGTTCGTGGAGCTGACGCCGGTGACCGACCCGGGCGACGTGCCCTCCGCCGTGATGAGCGCGCTCGGCATCAGGGAGAGCCCGGTGATCGCGCACGCCGGGGCGGGCCAGCTCGGCTCGCTCGCGGATCCGGCGGAGCGGCTGGCGGCCGCGCTCGCAGAACGGCACGACCTGCTGATCCTGGACAACTGCGAACACATCGTGGTGGCCGCCGCCGCGCTCGCCGACCAGATCCTGGCCAGCTGCCCCGACGTCCGCGTGCTGGTGACCAGCAGGGAACCGCTGCGGATCCCGGGAGAGTCGCTGTGGCCGGTGCCGCCGCTGCCGGTGCCGCCGCGCCTCGGCCCGGTGCCTCCCGACCTCGGCCCGGTGCCGCCCGACCGGGCGCCTGACGGGAACGCCACCGGCCCATCCGACGAGGCCGGCGGCCAGGTCGCGGGCTACGCCGCGGTCCGGCTGCTGGCCGACCGTGCGGCAGCGGTGCGGCCCGGTTTCACCGTGAACGAGACCAACGCCGACGACGTCGCCCGGATCTGCCGTGCGCTCGACGGCATGCCGCTGGCCATCGAGCTTGCCGCGGCCCGGCTGCGCACGCTTTCCGCCGCCCAGCTCGCGGAGCGCCTCGATGCCCGGTTCGAGCTGCTCACCGGCGGCAGCCGTACGGTGCCGCGGCACGAGACGCTGCGCGCGGTCGTGGACTGGAGCTGGGAGCTGTTGTCCGGGCCGGAGCAGGTGCTCGCCAGGCGGCTCGCCGTTTTCCCGGCCGGGGCCACGCTCGCGGCGGCGGAACAGGTGTGCCAGGACGGCGCACTGGCCGCGGAGGCCGTCCTGCCCGCGATCTTCGGCCTGGTGGAGAAGTCGTTCCTCACCGTGGCCGAGGATGACGAGCCGCGGTACCGGATGCTGGAGACCGTCCGGGCGTACTGCGCGGAGCGCCTCGCCGAAGCGGGCGAAGAGGACCAGGTGCGCCTGGCGTTCGCCGGGTATTTCCTGCGGCTGGCCGAGACGGGCGATCCCATGCTGCGCAGCGCTGGCCAGCAGACCTGGATGCGGCGGCTGACCGCGGAGCAGGACAACATGCACGCGGCGCTGCGCTGGGCGGTCGACCGCCGCGACGTGGCCCTGGCGCTGCGTTTCGGGCAGGCGCTGAGCTGGTTCTGGCTGCTGCGCGGGCAGCGCAGGGAGGCCGGCACGATGGCCAGGGAGATCCTGGCGGTCAGCATGCCCGCCGCCGGTGCCGAGCGCGACATCGCCGCGGTGCACGCCCGGGCCGTCTGCGCGCTGACCATGGTCAACTTCTCCTGGGACCTCACCGCGGCCAGGGAGCCACTCGCGGACGTGGAGTACCTGATCACCGCGGGAACTGGCACGGGCGGCGAGTCGGGCGGTGGCCGCCCGCCGCATCCGCTGGTGATCGTCGGGGCCGCGATGCTCGCGCTGTATGAGAAGCAGGATCCGGACCGGGCGCTGGGGCTGCTCGCCGCGCATTTCGACTCGCCCGACCCGTGGATCCGGGCAGGTGCCCGGCTCATGAGCGGGTTCTTCTCGATGAGCCTGGGCCGCCTGGACGACGTGGCCCGCTGGTGCGCCGAGGGGCTCGTCGGATTCGAGGCGCTCGGCGACCGGTGGGGCACCGCGCTGGCGTGTGCCGGCCAGGCCGAGCTTGCCATGCTCGACGGGGATCACGCCCGGGCGATCGCCGCGCTCGAGCGGGCCGTGGAGCTGAGCCGGGCGCTGACCGACTGGGAAGACACCGCGCAGATGTATGCCACGCCTGGCCAAGTCCCGCAGCCGGATGGGCGACTACGACGGTGCCCTCGCCGACATGGCACGGGCGCAACGGGCCGCCCGCGAGCAGGGCGAGTCGGAGAGCGACCTGTGGATCAGCTACATCCAGGCCGAACTCGCCTGGCTGCGCGGTGACGTGGCCGAGTGCGCCAGGATCAGCAGCGAACTGGATGCCCGGATGGCCAGCAAGGGCTCCCCGATGATCTGGTCGTTCCGGGCGCAGGCCATCAACAGGGAGGCGCTGGCGAGCATCCGTACCGGGAATGTCACCGGCGGGCGGGCCAGGCTGGCCGAGGCACTCCGCCTCGCGGCCGACAGCCAGGACCTGGCGGCCGTCGCGATCGTGGTGGATGGCATCGCCGCGGCCATGCTGTGGACCGGCACGAGCCGGTCCGGCGCGGAGCGGGCAGCGGTCCTGCTCGGCGCCGGGCATTCGATCCGCGGCGCCTTCGACCACAGCAGCCTGGACGCCCCGGAGGCCAGGGACACCGCCCGCCAGCGGCTGGGCGGGGCGGACTTCGACGCCGCCTACCAGCGCGGCCGCAGCCTCCCCCGGGACAAAGCGCTGGCGCTCGCGGAAGCCTGGTTCCAGCCTTCCGCGAGCGCGTGACCAGCGCGGGTTCCGGGGGGGTCGCCCCCGGGCTAGCACCACTCAGGTACGGCGGCGGTAGGCGCGCACCGCAAGCGGCGCGAAGACCACGAAGATGCCAAGCGCCCACAGCAGCGAGTGCAGCGCCGGCGTGGCGACCGGCCCGCCGGTCAGCAGGCCGCGCTCCGCGGTGGTGAGGTCGGTCATCGGATTGACCTTCACGAACGCCTGCAGCCACCCCGGCATGGTCTGCGACGGCACCAGCAGGTTGCTGGCGAAGACCAGCGGGAAGAAGGCCAGGAAGCCGAACATCTGCACGCCCATCGGGGTCTTCACGAGCATCCCGATCAGCGCCGACACCCAGCACATGGCCAGGGCGAAGGTGAGCAGCAGCAGGCAGGCCGCGATGGCCGACACCGGGCTGGTGCCCGATCCGGAAGCCCAGCACCATCCCGAAGCCGAGGGTGATCACCAGCGAGATCATGTAGCGCACCATGTCACCGAGCACCGCACCGCCGAGCGGTGCCCAGCGGGCGATCGGCAGCGTGCGGAACCGGTCGAACACTCCCCCGGTGATGTCCTGGTTGAGCATCAGGCCGGTGCCCAGGGTGGCGAACACCACGGTCATGACGAGCAGCCCGGGCAGGGCGTATTGCAGGTAGGCGTGGGTGCCACCGGCGATCGCGCCGCCGAACACGTAGGTGAAGAGCAGCAGGAACATGATCGGCTGCAGGCTCAGGCCGACGAGGTCCTCCATGTTGGTCCTGATCTTCAGCACGCTTCGCCAGGTCAGGGTGAAGGTGTGGCGCAGCCCGGTCAGCGGGTTGAGCCGTGGCGCCGGCTCGGCGAAGGGCAGGGTGGCCGTGGTCACCGTGGGCTCCTTTCCAGTTCTCGGGTCTTGCCGTTGTCGACGTCGTTCTCGGGATCGGCCGGCTCGCGGCCGGTGAGGGCGAGGAAGACCTCGTCCAGGCTGGCCTTGCGCAGGGTGAACTCGGCGAGTTCCACCCGCGCCTCGTCGAGTTCGCGGATGATGGCCGGCAGCACGGCCGCGTCGGCCACCGGCACGCGCACCAGGCCCGAGTCGGCATTGGTGTCCGGCACCGCCCCGGTTCTGTTCGCGAGTACCGCGGCGGCCACCGCCAGCATGTTCCGGTCGGCCGGTTCGACCTCGAGCACCTGCCCGCCGGACTTGTCCTTCAGCTCATCGGGCGTTCCGGTGGCGATCACCTTGCCGTGGTCGATCACCACGATGTCGTGGGCCAGCTGATCCGCCTCGTCCAGGTACTGCGTGGTGAGCAGCACGGTGACGCCGTCGGCGACCAGGGTGCGGACTATGTCCCACACGTCGCTGCGGCTGCGCGGGTCCAGTCCGGTGGTCGGCTCGTCCAGGTAAAGCACCCGGGGCCGGCCAACCAGGCTGGCGGCCAGGTCTAGCCTGCGCCGCATGCCGCCGGAGTAGGTCTTCACCGGCCGCCCGGCCGCCTCGGTGAGGTCGAACCGGTCGAGCAGTTCGTTGGCCCGCGCGCGGGCGTTGCGCCGTGACTGGCCGAGCAGCCGGCCGATCATGATGAGGTTGTTGACCCCGGACAGCCCCTCATCCACCGAGGCGTACTGGCCGGTGAGGCCGATCAGCTGGCGCACCTGGTGGGGCTGGCGCCCGACGTCGTACCCGCCCACCCGGGCCTGCCCGCCGTCCGGACGGAGCAGGGTGGCCAGGATGCGGACCGCCGTCGTCTTGCCGGCGCCGTTCGGCCCGAGCACGCCAAGTACGGTGCCCTGCCGGGCCACCAGGTCCACCCCGGCCAGCGCGGTGGTCTTGCCGAAGCGCTTGACCAGGCCACTTGCTTCTATCGCGTTGGTCATGGGTTCCCTCTCCTGTCTGTCAGGTCCATGGTTCGCCATGCCGCTGACAGGGCCCGCACCGTGCGCTGCCAGGCCGCTGCCAGGCCGCTGCCAGGCACCGCACGAGCCGCTGCCAGGCCGCCAGGGCCTGTCATCCCGGTCCGGGCCGGTGCATACTCGATCTGCCGAGTTGGGGACGTCAGGGGCGAGGCGGTCATGGGCCTGTTCAAGCGGAAGTCCGAGGAGCCTGCCGAGGGCGGGCCGACCGCCGACCGGATGGCGGTCGCCCGGCAGTGGCAGGAGCAGGCCAAGCAGATGCAGGCCCAGGCCATGCAGTTCCAGGCTCAGGCCATGCAGCAGGCCGCCGCGCTGCAACATGCCACGGCGCCACAGCAGGGCCCGCGGACCGGGCCAGCGGCCCAGGCAGGGTCCATGACCTGGGTCCGCCAGGTCCTGACGATCCTGGCACCGCCGCAGCCGGGGTTCGTCAAGCGCTGCACCTGTGTGGTGTGCGGCGCACCGAAGAAGCTGCCGACGGTCACCGCCTATGTGTACTGCGACTACTGTGCTTCGCTCATCGACTACGACCTGCGCCGGGCGTGCGAGGGGGATACCGCACCCGATCCGGCCTACGCCGCCACGGTGAACAGCACCCAGGCCGCCGCGCGGGAGGCTGCCGCCGCCGGTGACCGTGATACCTACCGTGACCTGCAGAAGCGGGTCTTCGAGGCGTACGTGACCGGAGTTCCGATGGCCGTCTCGCACCGGGCCAGGAACGACCGCAGCTACCGGGACGCCTATGTCGGCTACATGGCAGGGGCCGCCACGGCGCGGGCCTTCGACCCGGCGTCGCAGGCCCTGGAAGCCGAGATGCAGCAGCGGGTGATGGGCCTGCGCTACAGCGGGAACATGATGTCCCCGACCGTGTCATCCGATTCGTTCTGGCCCATGGTGGACACGCTGGAGCGGCAGATCGAGGCCAGTCAGGTGCTCTACCGGTCCGCCGGGCTCGCGGAACTCGACCCGGACCATGCCGAGCACCTGACCGGCAAGCTTGGCTGGTCGGGCTTTTGCCAGGGCTGGCTGGGCATGCTGCCGGCGGAGACGGCCACGCAGTTGCTTGACCGGGCCGGCCTGGCGAACGAGTACGTACCGGTCGAGGCGGAGGACGGCCAGCCGCGCCACTGCGGCGGCTGCGGCGCGGAGTTCAGCGCGCTTCCCGGTGCCACGGCCATCATCTGCGAGGGCTGCGGCCGCAAGATGGACCTGGGCAGCGCCGAGATCCCCTGCGCGTCGTGCGGCGCCGTCATGACCCTTCCGGCGGGGGCCGACCGGATGGCATGCCCGTTCTGCCAAGCACAGGTGGAGCGAGCCGGCCTGCGCTGACGCGGCGGCGGTCAGCGGCCCGCGGCGGCCGGTGCCGCTTGCGTCTCGGCGAGGCCGCCGGCATAGAACCGGCGGGCCGCATCGATCAGCTCGTCCAGGGGCGGCCACCACGGCCCATGCTCCAGCGAGCGCAGCGCATCCAGCACGCGTCCGGCCCGGCCCGGGCCGTCTCCGGCCACTGCGACCGCGACCCGGCGCGGCCGGGCCGCCCGCAGCGGGCCGAGATACAGGTCCGGGCCGATGCCTTCGGCCTGCACGGCAGCCACCACCAGGTAGTAGTCGGGTAGTTCGAATCGCTTGTCCCGCCATGCGGCCAGCGCTTCCGCGGCATGCTCCTCGAAGCTGACCGCGGCGCCGGGCCCGCTGGCCACGTCCCACATCGCCCGCCAGGCGGCCGCCACGTCGGCCAGCGGGTCGTCGGGCACGATCACATAGGCCGATTGCCGCCCGGCCGCCTCCCGCATCGCCAGTGCGCCCGCCTGCCAGGCCGGCCGCGCCTGCACCGGCTCCGCTCCGCCTGGCGGGCCGGCAGCCGGAGCCCGCGCGACCGAGACGTTCCCTGACCGGCCGAGCTCGGCAAGCAGCCCCTCGCCAACATCCCCGACCAGGACCACCATGGTGGAAGATTCACGCCGCATCGGCTCGATACTAGGGCCTCACCTTGCGGGGACCTGGCCCGGCGAACGGTGCAGTGCTAGTCAGGCCCGTTCTTCGGTGAGGATCTCGTTACACAGAGAAATTGTCACGGTAGCCAGAAAGTGAGGCACTCAGGTCATCGCGACCAAAGATCGTTGCCGACTCGATCTCGCCCTCATGCCGAATAGCGCGCGTTGGATGAGCGCATGTTCATGTGGTCATTCGCATGGCTACTCGCGCTCTGAGGGTACCGACCGGCGACTGTGACGATCCGCAATTCAGCGTCGTCGTGCGCTATAGAGCGTACGGATCGCCGACTCGGCACTCGTTCGGGGCAGGTGCCTGCGGCGGATGTTCGGGGTGCTGAACGTCCAATTATGCATGGCATGGTCATCTTTGATGCTCAGCGGATGGCTGACGGCAAGCCTACGGCTCTCTAGGCCAGTTAGGCTACTTAATAGGAAATCCAGTTTACTTACCAACAACGAGAAATGAAAGAAATGATTGCATGATTGCATTAGTCAACGGCCTTGATGCAAACTAAACCGGGCTGCGGATAGCTACGCGATAATATGAAGGCCATTCAGCGGGCATGAAAATTGATGTGCCGTCACCGCAAATGCTTCGCTGACACCCTGCGACGAGATGAGCTGGACGCAGTCTTCAAGGCATAGAGCCCAAGATTGCCACTGCTTACATACACGGTGCCTCGCGCCACCGCAGGGCTGGAGCGAACGGGTGCGTGGGTCATGTAAGCCCACCGGATGCTTCCAGTAACGGCGTTAAGGGCATAGACCCGGCCATCGTCACTGCCGACGTATACGATGCCTTGCGCCACTGCCGGACTGGAGATGATAGGCGCACGTGTTAGATAGCTCCAGCGAGTGCGCCCCGTGGATTCGTTGAGCGCGTAGATCCTTCCATCCTCGCTGCCTATATACAGGAAGCCGTCAGCCACTGCAGGGCTGGAGGTATCCCAACTCCCTGTTTTCACCGTCCACCGGATGCGTCCTGTGGCTGCGTTAAGCGCAAAGAGCTTGCCGTCGGCGCTGCCGATGTACACAGTCCCGTTCGCGACTGCCGGGCGGGACAGGATGGGTCCGCCGGTCGTGTAGGTCCATCGGATGCGTCCTGTGGCTGTAGCAAGTGCATAGAGCTTGCCGTCGGCGCTGCCGATGTACACAGTCCCGTTCGCGACTGCCGGGCGTGAAGGGATGGGTCCGCCGGTCATGTAGGTCCATCGGATGCGTCCTGTGGCTGCATGAAGGGCATAGACCTTTCCATTGTCTCCGCCGACGTAAACAGTGCTGCCATTCACGGCCGGGCTGGGACTGTCCCAGCCGCCTGTCTTTAGGGCCCAGCGCAGGTGCCCTGTCGCTGCGTTGAATGCATACACCTTGCCATCGCCGCTGCCGACGTACACGGCCCCATTCACGACTGCAGGCCGGGACAGGATGGGTCCGCCAGTCAGGTATGTCCAACGGCTACGCCCATTGTGCGCGTCGAGGGCGTAAAGTCTTCCATTGATGCCACCGACGTAAACAGTATCGTCCGCTACCGCGGGGCTCGACAGGCCGATACCCCCCGTCTTGTGTGCCCAGGTGAGCGACGTTAGGTGGGCGGCGCCCAAGACGTTGGGTGCGTGGACTTTGGGGATAGCCGAATATTTAACGAGGCTACCTATGCCGATGGCGAAGGCGGCGAACACCGACAAGATTGCGAGTGCGATTGGGCGCTTGTTACCTCTCGGTGCCGTTGAAGGTCTGTGTGGCCGCTCACTAAGTAGCTGGGAAGAATCGGCTAGTCTGCGAGTTTGCTCGGGGATGCCCTGCGTGGCGATAGAGGTTCGGCGGTCAGCATGCAACACTGTTTGGTCGGCCGTGGCCGTGCTGCAGCCTGCTGTCGCCGAAAGCGGAAGGGTTTGTTCCCGGATCCAAGTTCCAGAACTGCTCCCGTGGGCTGGACGGAAGGCGGGGGTAGCACGACCGAGTGCTAGAAGTAGCTGTCTGGAGAAGGATTCAGGATGCATCGCTCGCCTCCGTGGCTGGCTGCGGAGCTAGGGGAGAATGTGGAAGTTTAGGATGAGACTGTGCAAGTGTTGGAGGCGGCTGTGGATCTTCGGGTGCCATGCCAGTGCTCCGAGCTAGGAAGTTGCGCGCCAACTGCTCAAGCAACTTTGGTGAAGCGATACCTATGGATAGTGCTCCCATAGGAAGGCCGGCTTGTCCGGATTCGACGAAGCACGTCGCAACAATTGCCCCAATAGTCAGCCGTATCATAAATGCTATACAAAAAGGCCTAAACGGAACTTCGTCTGGAACTTTCCATGGAAAGTCTTTGACCCGATGGATTGCTCGATAGAGTTCCCAGCTCTCTGTGGCACCAGCGCCTAGGAATCCCCAGAAGATCGCGCCTAGAGCACTTTGCCCTAACATCAGGTATCTTCCAGCCCTCTCAGAAGAGAACACCACAAGCATCGCGGCAGTAGTGCTAGGCAACCGCTCGCAGCCACTCTATACGGCGATGACTGGATTACTCAGGAGTTCAAGCTTTGAAGAAAGGTAAGACTGGCGAGGGAAAGTTGGGTTATAGACACTTTCAGCTAGGTTCGAAAACAATGATCCCTCCACGGCGGCCGACCACGCAGGCGGCCGGACCGTATGCTTATGCGTCACTAGTGCTGGACGCGAACGCCCTCATTTGCCGCGCCTGGCAGGTTGGCGAGCTTCGTCCCGGCCCGGAGACAGACGCATTGTCTGGGCATGATGACCTTCACCGACCTGGCGTCCGCCCCCGCCGATGATCCAGCGCCGTTCACTGACCAGCCGCGGCTGGCCGTGGTCGCCTACCTGGCCCGGTTCACCGGCCTCTCCCGTGCGCACCGAATCTGACCTGCACTGCTACCTGTCCTCGTGCGTCGAGCGCGGCCACCGACAGCGCCGCGGCACTCGCACTACATCCCAGTGCCGGACGACTTACATATTGGCGCGGAGCCTGCTGGCTCACCCGATCCTGTGGCCGTGGCTGGGGATCCGGGACCTTGATGCCGAAATCGGCGAGAACTGGGAGCCTCACCAATCTTAACCGTCTCGATTTCTTCATGCTCCGCGGCTGTGCGCGCGCTCATGCTGCCCCAGAGGTCTACGTTCGTGCTCGAGCCGACAGTGTCTGCGCGGGGCTCCGGCTCGAAGCGCGGATGTCCTACAGCAGTCAGATACGGCTACGCGATGGACGGTGAGCGACTGTATCAGGCTCTCATCGATCGCTGACCTGCCCCAACGACCTCGCCGCCAAGAGCTCGCATCGCGGGCGGCGGTGTCCGCAGCGACACCCCAGAACCGGCATCAGCGAACTGGGGCGCTCCCATCCTCCCCGGTGCTGCCCTACGAGGATATGGTGCCGTTCGCTGGCATCGACTTCCAGCAAAGACGCGTCTATAGTGAGCCCGGGGACGATTGGCGCGCACTTCGGCGCTGTTCACCATTGCCGATGTGCGCCGTGGCGGGGAGGCGTTCATGCCGGCACCATCTGACGACAGCAAGGGCAAGACTTCTTCCGGGAAGGAAGATAACCCCTCCGGGGGGCGCTGGTATAAAAAGCCTGCAGTCTGGGCCGGGGCGTTGGTCACTGCCGTGATTACCGGCGTCCTCGTCAATCTGGTCACGGGGGCTGTGTCGCATGCTGGCGCCCATGGAGCCGCGCCGAATGTTGAGGTCGACAGCGTGACTGCCCAGTTTGTGCCTTTTCGGATCGGAATTCCGGCGAGGCCAGTGAAGATTGATTTCGAGATTCGTAACACGGGTAATCAGCTTGCCATCGTAAGGGCCGTACGAGTCACGGTGCAGCAATTCGCTGCTTTGCCGACCTGTTTCTCGGCGGGTGCTCTGGTGTCGACCGGCACCTACCGAGCTTCCTTGCCGAAAAATCCGTCTCCTGGCGCGAGGGTAGACATTCCTACGGCTCAGCAAGTTGCCCCGGATGCGGCAGACCGATTCGATATCACACTAGGCCTGCCAGCAACGCGTCTGGCGGATCCGCACATCTACATCTACAGGGTGGCCATGGGGCTGCTCTACGATAATTCCGGCCTTCCAGCCAACGCCGGTGAGGCAGTACTGTCCCTTCCCATCGCGCCCTACGAGAGCTATTTCTGGACCAAGCAGTTTGCTGCGCACCCGTCCAGCATTCCATCAGTCGTTAGCCCTCCGATCGCCCCGGTAAGCAAATGTCTAGTGAATAATTCGCGCAAGCTTCAACCTATTTTGGCCATGTCCGGAGTGCGCCCGGCAGACCTTAGCGTAGTTCAGTCCCAGCTCTCAACCTGCTGCGGATGGACGCTGCCCCCAGGTACCCGGAATTGAGATATGCTCGTGTGCAACACGCTGCGGGGATCGACGAGCAGGTCGTCAAGGCTCGCAACACTGCCGAAGTCAGGACACGATGATCTTGGCTACTCGAGACTTGTCGGCGAGCACAGCAGAAGCGCTTGGCGATTAACTATAACTATATAGAGAGATTTAAACCCCGACCTCGCGTGAGCCCGGACTGGCAAACCACGAGACATTTCCTGGCCTGCATGCGCAGCCCAATCTCGCTGATTACAATGTAAGGGCTTGAGATCTGAACTCCTGACCGCACCCCCCGTACAGTGTCTCGGACTACGGCGCTGCCGTCAGCAGGTCACACCGTATGTTTATGCATCGCCACTGCGTACGGAGAATGTCCGCGTCTGCCGCCTATGGTGCAGCAGGTCTTCTTGCGCCCCGGCGCGATTGACGGCTCTGCTCCCCTCGGGGGAAGTGGTTTCAGGGGGGGTGGATGCGAGTGGGCTGGGATTAGTGCTGCAGTCCATCCCATGACCACCGCGGAATGCTCATGCCCTCGGGGACCTCGTCAGCCGACTCGTGGTAACGCGCCAGGGTTGTCGTGGTGGCCCAGGCGAAGTAGTCGTGCAGCACCTGCCGCAGTGGCCTGGCCGCATCTAGGCCAACGTCGTGTATCGCCTGGTCGAAACAGGCGATTGCACGGCGGTCCATCTCCTCGTGCGGGCCGTTGCCGCTGTGGATCCGCACGACCGAGGTCTGGTCCCCGTAGGTGGCGGAGTAGGTGGCAGGGCCGCCAAGGGCCTCGGCCCAGTACGCGGCGAGCCGCTCGCTGTGCTGCGGATGGAATCCGTGGCTGAACGCATGGCTGACGATCTCATCGGCCATCACCCGGGAGTGCCACGCCTCGGCCAGGCGGAGCAGGCCCGCACTGCCGCCCGCAGCCTCATACACACTCTGCATGCCTCCAGAATGCCCGGCCAGGCGCGGCCAGCTGTGACGGTCTGGCAGAGAGGGCACGCCACCACCTGAAGGCTCAAGCCTGTCATGCAAATTGACCACAGCCCCAAAGCACGCGCATACCGCGAATAGGGGCCATTTTGGTGCCGTGTTCGGGGCAGGTGAGACGGCTGTGGGTGGTCCCGGGCTCGGTCGGGTCCTGGGGCCCTTGGCGGGTGTTGCCATTGGTGACTTGTGTTTACCTCTCGCAGCCAGGGCTACGGATTGTGGCGGAGGTGCTGCCGAGGTCATTGGTGCTGCCGAGGTACACGGCATAGAGCTGCTGGCGGCCGCAGTCCAGCCCGGTGGCGGTAAAGACCGCGGTGCCTGAGGTGGTGAGGGGCGCGGTTCCCAGGAGC
The DNA here is from genome assembly GCA_963762735.1 of uncultured Actinomycetes bacterium. GTDB lineage: Bacteria > Actinomycetota > Actinomycetes > Streptosporangiales > Streptosporangiaceae > DASXKD01. The sequence continues at coordinate 164,880 of CAVXMG010000014.1, forward strand.
CGATGGTGGTGAGCCGGGGTTCCGGCGTAGAAGTCCACCTGCCCGGCCGGGGTTTGCGTGCTTGCTGTGGGAGTCGCTGTCGCGGTCAGCGTGATTGGGGGCCTGCGTGCCGAGGGATTCCGATGCGCGGTGAGCGTGGCAGTGGTGGTGGCTTTGTCCACCATGACGGTGCCGGGGACGTAGCTGATGGCGTAGTTGGGATCTGCCGCGCCAGTGCAGGCCGAGCGGTACGTTCCGGCTGGGCTTGCCGGGGTGGCTGTCGTCGAGCAGGACGGCGGGGCGGAAAGGCTGGAAGGGCCGTCATTGCCGACAAAGCCGGTATAGCTGGGGGTGATGGCTGGAACGGTGCCGCCGTAGGTCGTCGCCGCGGAGGAGGCGGTGATGGACAGCGGGGCCGGACTGACGGTGAAGCGCTGCGTAACCTGCGCTGCGGGAAGATAGGTGCTGTTTCCCTGCTGGCTGGCGTCGATGGTGCAGGTTCCGGCGCCACTGCCGTAGGACACGGTGCCACCGGAGATGGCACAGCCGGAGGTGGAGGAGGAATCGACCGACAGCGTCACGGGCAGCCCGGATGTCGCGGTGGCGGTGGCGGTGTAGGTCTGGTCGTTTGCCCCGGTGTAGCGGGTGTGCGACGGCGGGGTACTTGTGAAGGTGATCGACTGGGCTTGCCGTCCCGTCTCGTAGATCCACGTGTCGTCCTGCCACTGGGCGTATTGCGCGCCGCCGAACAGGACGAGCTGGGAGGTGGCCGGGTCGTAGGCCACGGCCGCCCCGTCTCGCGGTGACGGGCTTACCGTGGGCGCTTGCTGGGTCCAGGTGGTGCCATCCCAGGTCCAGGTGTCGTCCTGCGGCGAACCCTCGTGATATCCGCCGAACAGCACGAGCTGGGAGGTGGCCGGGTCATAGGCCATCGAGGACGTATCACGGAACGAGGGACTCCCCGGGGGTGTCTGCTGGGTCCAGGTGGTGCCATCCCAGATCCAGGTGTCGCCCAGCGCCCCGCCTAGGCCGCTGCCGCCGAACAGGACGAGCTGGGAGGTGGCCGGGTCATAGGCCATGACCTGGGCTTGCCGTGGCGGAGGGCTTGCCGCCGGCGCTAGCTGGGTCCAGGTGGTGCCATCCCAGATCCAGGTGTCCCCAGGCGGCCCACTTTGGCCACCGCCGCCGAACAGGACGAGCTGGGAGGTGGCCGGGTCGTATGCCATCGAGGCTCCAGCCTGGACCGGGGGACTCATCGCGGGTGTCTGCTGGGTCCAGGTGGTGCCATCCCAGGTCCAGGTATCCCCCAGCGGCCCACCTTGGCCAAGGCCGCCGAACAGGACGAGCTGGGAGGTGGCCGGGTCATAGGCCATCGCTGCTGTCCAGCGGGCCGGCGGGCTCGCCGCGGGTGTCTGCTGGGTCCAGGTGGTGCCGTCCCAGGTCCAGGTATCCCCGAGCGGTTCTTCCTGGCCGCTTAGCCCGCCGAACAGGACGAACTGGGAGGTGGCCGGGTCATAGGCCGCCGCGGCGACGGAGCGGGCCGGGGGACTCGTCGCGGGTGTCAGCTGGACCCACGTCGGAGCGGTAGCGGCTGCCGCCGGAGTTACCGCGGTCACCGAGAAGGCCGACAAGAAGATTATAGTGACAAGTACCGCTATGCCGCTAATAGACGGCCAACCCAGCAAGCTCTCTCGATGTCCTTGCCCATGAAGCATGGATGATTTTCTTATGCGCAAGGTAAGCAGGTCAAGCGGAAAGCACGTGTCGGCGCTCCGCAAGGCGCGCAGCACGCGCGGAAAGCGGCCAGTCTTTACTCTATTTACTCCATATCACATAACTACACCGATTGCTCGCGGTTCATCCCCTGCACGAGGCTGGCCGTTTTCTTGGCCGCTCAGCTCAAAGAAATGTAACCCAGATATCCCGGACAATGCAGGCACAGCAGTGCGCCGCAACGACAGTTATGGCCCTCGCTCGGCACCCGCGCCCCCCTCTTCTGCCGCGAGGCGGTCACTCGTAGGCGGTCGCGGTCACCAAAGCGGTGGCGAAACAAGGCCCAGTCAGGCTGGATGCGGTGTGGCTGTGCAAGGTCGCCGAGCGGCAGATGATCCGGCCCAGCTTCGTCCCGCCGCCGCAGATCCGGCGGCTGCGGGATGTCACCCGTTACCGGATCGACCTGGTCGGGGTGCGGACCGCCGAAAAGCAGCGGGCGGAGAAGCTGCTGGAGGACGCGCAGATCAAGCTGTCGGTGGTGGCCAGCGACATCTTCGGGGTCTCGGGCCGGGCGATGATGGCCGCGCTGATCGCGGGGGAACGGGACCCGAAGGCGCTGGCACAGCTGGCCCGGACCCGGATGCGCGGCAAGATCAGCGCGCTGGAGGAGGCGTTCACCGGGCACTTCACCGGTCACCATGCGTTTCTGCTGGGCAAGATGCTCGGCCGCGTCGACGCGCTCAGCGCTGACATCGCCGAGCTGGACGCCCGGATCGAGGCGATGATTGCCCCTTTCGGGCAGGCGGTGGAGCGGCTGGATGAGATCCCCGGCATCGGGCCAGTCGCCGCGGCCGTCATCATCGCCGAAATAGGCACCGACATGACCCGCTTCCCCACCGCGGATCACCTGGCGTCGTGGGCGAAGTTCGCCCCCGGCGTCAAGGAATCCGCCGGGAAAAAGAAGGGCCGCGGCTCCACCGGGCACGGCAACTCCTACCTGGCCCGGGTCCTCGGCGAGGCCGCAGTGGGAGCGGCCAGGACCGATACCTTCCTCGGCGAGCGCTACCGCCGCATCGCCCGCCGCCGCGGCAAAAAGAAAGCCATCGTCGCCGTCGGCCGCTCCATCCTGATCATCATCTGGCACCTGCTCTCCGACCCGCAGGCCCGCTACACCGACCTCGGACCAGGCTTCTTCGACCAGCGCATCAACCCCGAACGCCGCAAACGCGCCCACATCCACCAACTCGAAGCCCTCGGCTACAAAGTCACCCTCGAACCAGCCGCCTGACCAGCGCCCCAACAGGACCCGGCTCCGCTACCGCTCCGCCGGGTGCTGCCGCGCGCCCACCTGGGCACCGATTTTCGGATTAGTCGCTTGTGCATGCGCGGCAGGCCGCCAGCACCGGCAGAGCCGACGGCCTGACAAACCATGACGGCTCAGCGCCGCGTCGCCTGGGCCTGGCCGGCGGCGTTTGTGCCTGCGATCGCGGGGTAGCGGGCGGTAACTGAAGGCGGGGCGAAGACTGCCCCATGGGAAACAAGGGGAGATCATCGTGGCCAATGAGTCTGGGCCTAAAGCAGGCGTCGAAGGCGTCGTGGAAGATGTGAAGGGCCGGGCCAAGGAAGCGGCCGGGGCTGTAACCGGGGACGAGTCGTTGAAACAAGAAGGCGAGGCCCAGCAGGACAAGGCCGCCGCGCAGCGTGACGTGGCTGCCAAGGAAGCCGAGGCAGAGAAGGCCCGAGCGGCGGCGGCCGCGGCTGAAGCGGAGCAGCGGTCGCACCAGTAGAGCCTGAGCTGAGTAGAGGCACTCGGACCCGCCCGCGGCTGGGAGCCTCTCACTACAGCCAGCACACTCGATGAGAGCGGTTGGTCATAGACACGGTGAGTCATAGCCGGGCTGGGGTTGCGCCGGACGGGCACGATCCGCGGGTCCTTCGCCTTCCGGACGGGAGGGATCTGTCTTACTGCCTGTATGGCCGCGAGGACGGGACACCGGTCCTGTTTTTCTACGGGACGCCCGGCACGATGTTCCTCTCTCCGGATCGGCTGGTGCCAGTTGATGAGCTGGGAATTCGTCTGCTGGTGGCAGACCGGCCGGGCTATGGCGCATCGACCGGCTGCCGGGCCGCTGCGTCGCGGCAGCCGCCGACGACCTGGCCGTCCTGGTCGATCATCTTGGCTGGGACCGCTTCGCCGTGTGGGGGGCTTCGGGCGGTGGCCCGCACGCGCTGGCCTGTGCCGCGTGCCTGGGTGACCGGATCGCGCGCTGCGCCAGCGTGGTGAGCCCCGCGCCGTTCGATGCTGACGGGCTGGACTGGCTGGATGGCATGTCGGCGCTTAACGTCGAGGAATTCACTCGCGCCCGGGCCGGGGAAGCTGCCTACCGGCCGCTGGCCGAGCAGCTCGCTCACGCCGCCGTGGCGGCGGCCGAACACGGCGCCCTGCCCGTCGCTGATGACTATGCCCTGGCAGAATCGGACCGCGCCGTGCTCGCCGCGCAGGCGCGATCACCCGGTCATCTGTTCCGCACCAAAGCCGCCTACACCGGCGGGATCGACGGGTGCGTTGACGACGTCATCGCGTTCACCCGGCCGTGGAACTCCGATATCGGCAGCATCCAGGCGCCCGTGTCTATCTGGTACGGGCCAGATGATGCCCTGTGCCCTCGGGCTCACACTGACTGGCTCCTCCAGCACATACCTGAGGCAGAAGCCCGGGAACTGCCCGGCGGCCACGTCCTGGACAAGCCAAGCCTGTACCACCTCTACACGTGGCTCACATCTGATCCGTAGCTGCTTGTCGGGCGTTCAATGCTGTCCGGATCGGTTCGCCACCTGGCATGATTGCCAGCCGCTTGCCCGCACTCGTTCGGCTGACGCGTGAAGTCGTTCGCTCGGGTGGCTCCCGGCATGGACGATCTGGCCGCGCCCCTGGCGTGCGGCCTTCCCGGTGGCCTTAGGCCAGGCCCCGGCCTGCTAGTGGATTGGGGAAGCCGACCGGGCAGGTCAACCCGCGGCGCTCTTGCCGCGTCTTACCGGTGAACCCCGCGATGGCGCGGGAGCGGGCGGATCGCGCTCGCCGCATCGTGTGGGGACGGTGGCTTCATGGACCGGATCCGGATCAGCAGATAGATCACCGCTGCGGCCCGCACCCGGTTCGCCGGGCGGGGCCGGCCGCCCTGGCAAGTTCCTCCCCGGTCTTGAACTGGACTCAGCAGGCTCCCGCGACCAGCCCGCCTGCCCGGTTTGACGCGTCGATGGCCTACGACGCGGCCACTGGCAACGTGGTCCTGTTCGGCGGCCGTGGTAACGGTGTGCTGGGGACACCTGGACCTGGGGCTCTGGCTAGCCCGGGCAACCGCAGCCCCGTGTCAGATCGGTGTGCCCGTGGCTGACCGTGATTCGCCGCCAGTGTCTGCCCGCACGCAGAGCGGCGGGTTGCGCAGTGCTTCAGCTGATCAGCGCCGACGCGTTCGAGGCGACCGGCGTCCGTCCGATCGAGTGCATCGGCATTGCTGCTCCTCACCCGTGTGCGCCGGTGACCTCGATGGTTCAGGCAGCCGGGGCCAGGAGGGTACCTCGATCGACCCTGGACTCGTCGCGATCGCCGTACCGCTCGCGCAGCGACCGCCAGGCCTCCAGCTTCTCTGGGCGCATCTGCTGGCCGTCATACAGGTCGTGTACGTAACAGTTGAGCACCGTCTCCCGGCCTGGTCCGAGGAATCGCACGGTCAAGACCTCCCGCCGGGGGAACGAGGGGAACGGGTAGGGCTCGCGCACGAACCGGACGCCGGTGATCTCATCGACCCGCACGTCCATCGTCCATTTCGCCGTGTCGTCACCGAGGTCGACGTGCCACCAGCGCCGGTCGGCCGGTCCGCGGAACACCGGTGCCGTGGCTCCGGTGAGGTGCGCGGTCCACCAGCCGACGCCGAAGACGAAGACCAGCAGTCCAGACCCCGACAGCTCCGCGATCAGACGTTCCAGTTCGCTGGCGGGCTCGCTGGCACCTGCAATCTTGCCCATCTCGCGCTCCTCATCCGCGTTGGTGCCGTCAGTGGCTGGGAACACGGCGCGGCGCAGGATCGATACCCGGCCGTCCGCGAGATGATCAGCTTGGAAGGCTGCGACTAGACCGTGCCCGAGCAGCGCTTACGCAGGTCATCGACTTGGCGTAGGTTCCATGAGCGACTGTGAGTGCCGCTTTTGACCGTCTTATCGGCATGACCGGGCCGTGCCGCCGGTGGTGGCTATGTCTTCGATGCCGGGGTAGTGCACGGGGCATGGCTGACGCCGGTGGCCCGGTTGGTGACCTGCACCTTGCTGGGGTGGACGGCCGCAGGGGTGGGAGCGTGTGGCTGGGTGTGGTGTCGCTGTGCCTGGTGCAGTTCGTTGATGTTCTCGGGGTGACCGTCATGGTGACGGCGCTGCCGGCGATGCTGGCGGATCTGCGGGCGTCGGCGGATGCGGCCAGCTTGATCTCTACGGGCTATGCCATGTTCTTCGGCGGGTTGCTGATGCTCGGCGCGCGGCTGGGGGACCGTTTTGGTCACAGGCGCATCATTCTTACCGGCTTGGCGTTGTTCATCGTGGCTGCTGTCGTGGGGGCGACCGCCGGGTCGGCGGTGGTGCTGACGGCGGCGAGGTGTCTGCAAGGTGGCGCTGCGGCGCTGTCGGTGCCGTCGGCGTTGCGGCTGCTGACCACGATCACCTCAGAGGGGCCTCAGCGGGAGCGGGCCATCGCGGCCTGGAGCGCGTCGGGGGCTGCCGCAGGCGCGAGCGGGTTTGTCGTCGGCGGCGTGGTGACCTATCTGGCCGGCTGGCGGGCGGTGTTCTGGGCCTACCTTCCGCTGGCTGTGCTGCTGGCCGTGGCCATCGGGCGGGCGGTGCCACCGGATCGGGCTGGTGACCGGTCGGTGCGGCTGAGCGTGCCCAGCGTCAGCGCCTTCACCGGCGCTGTGATGGCGTTCGTCGTCGCGGCGACGCTGCTGCCGCAGCCCGGCCGGGCAGCGCTGGGTGCCGCGCTGCTGGCGGTGGCGGTTGTCCTGGCGGGCCTGTTCATCGTCGTTGACCGGCGTTCCGCGGCGCCGCTGTTGCCCAAAGCAGTGCTTGGTTTGCGGCCATTGCGGCAGGGCGCGGCCGGTGCCCTGCTGAACACGCTGACGACCAGCTCGGCCCTCACGTTGGCGACCCTGTACCTGCAAAACACCCGAGGGCACAGCCCGCTGGTAGCCGGGCTGATGCTGTTGCCGTTCAGCCTGGCCGTCATCGGCGGCTCCGCACTTGCCGCTCCCGCCCTGGCGCGGTGGCCACCGCAGCGTCTGGTCAGTGCCGGTCTGGCGATCATCGCCGTCTGTGACGCCGCGCTCATCCCGGCGGCCAGCAGCACATGGGCGCTGCCGGTATGCGTCGCGGTCGGCGGTGCAGGTATCGGCCTGTCCTCGGTCGCCGCGACCCGGCTAGGCACCAGCGTCCCGGTCGCCGCGCGAGGCACCGCTTCGGGAATCATCAACACCGCCGCCCAGTTGGGCACCGCCGTCGGCATCGCCGCCCTGCTGCTTATCGCAGCGTTGACCACGGGCATCCCTGAACCAGGATCGCCGGCCCCCGCGATCGCCTGGGGCATCGCCGCAGCAATCAGCGGCACCGGCGCGATCATCTTCAGCCTCAGCAGCGCCGCTGGGGCAACCGCCTTCCGGCCAGCCGCCTGACCTGCTGGACAAGCTGCCGTGATGCGATGAAGGAGCGGGCCCTCGCTCCTGGCGGATGCTGGAAGTTGCAAGCGTCCGTCATAGCAGGCGGCTTACGGTGTGCTCATGATCCCCGGGCCCGGTCGATGGTCGCCGCGACCTACGTCCACGACATCGATGCCTCGCAACCAGCACTACGCATCCACCCCGCGTACATATCGAGACCTCTTTGAGAGCGCTGTCAAGGTCTGCGGCGGATTTTCTTCGATCCGGGTTCCGGCGGCGTGGTTCGGCTGGCTGGGGTGGCGGGCCGTAGGCTGGAGCTGGGCCCGGGAGTGGCTGGTCCGAAGAGCTGGCGTTCGGGGTGTGAGCCGGCCGTGCTGGAGTCAGAGTCGTTCCCCGGTTGCCCTCCCGGGCCCTCGTTGGCGCTGGTGGCGGCGTGGCGGGCATCGGCGCGGAGCCGGGCGTAGATGGCGTCGCTGATCCGGCGCTTGAGGGACCGGAGCGCCTCTTTGTGGGTCTTGCCCTCGGCGATTTTCTTGTCGTAGTAGGCGCGGCCGTCGCTGTGGGCGTGGCGGATCTGGGTGATCGCGGTCATGTGGATGGCGTGGTTGACGCGCCGGTTCCCGCGCAGTGACAGGCGGTAGATTTTGCGGTTCCCGGAGGACACTTCGACCGGGGCGGTGCCGTTGTAGGCGGCGAAGCGGTCCCTGGTGGCGAACCGGGACACGTCAGCGACGTCGCCGATCACAGTGGCGGCGACGAACGGGCCGACGCCGAACAGATCGGTCAGGCTGGTGCCCGACGCACGCACCGCGGCCGCGAGCTTCTTCTTCGACTCGCGCATCTGCTCATCCAGCCGCCGCATGTCCGCCAGGAGGTCGGCGGCAAGGCCGGTGCGGGCCTGCCCGGCGACGCCCGAAGGCGTGACGTGCTCTAGGATGCGGGTGGCCTGAGCTGCGGTGATCTCGTCGGGCACGCCGCCGGGCACCAGTTCGCAGAGCACGGCGTGCAGGCGGCACGCGGCCTGGTTCTTGGCCCGGCCCAGGTCCCGGTGCCGCCGGGACCACACCCGCAGCACCGCTTCGTGATCCTCAGCCCTCACCTGCCGCCGGGTCCTGGAGCGCAGCGCCGCGACCGCCACCGAGTAGGCATCGTTCGGGTCGTTCTTGTTGCTGGCGCCGGTGGCCAGCAGCCGCACCCGGGCGCCCAGCTTCGGCTGCACGTCCAGCACCAGCTCGCCAGCCGCGACGAGCTGCTGGGCCAGCAGGTGGCCCAGGCCGCCGGCGCCCTCGACCGCCCAGGTCCGCTCCGGCCACTTCGCCGCCCAGGTCACCAGCCGCTGCGCCTGGCCGGCCGAAGCACCGACCCGCAGATCGCCCAGCGGCTCCTCCGCCGCACCGATAGCCACCGCGGTGTGTGACCCCTTGTGCGGATCCACCCCGATCATCACTGCCGTCATCAGCACGCTCCAGTCCTCGATCCAGGGATGCAGGACCGCGGCGGGCATGCCTAATTACGGTGCTTGCGCTCGTTCCTCTTTCGAGCCACGCCACGGCGAAACCCGGCAGGCTGGCACCTCGTTATTAAGCCAGACCGCGACTGCGGATGCGGCCGGCAGGCGGTTAGGGAGCCAGCCCGCTGGGCCTCTCGGACGCTACGGCAAACCCGCAACATCCGCCTCGATCTCAATTAGGCGGGTATTCGCGCGCCCGGGAAGTAGGCCTCCGCATGTCGGCGGTCCTCCGATCTCCGCCTCGACCGATGATCGGGCCGACCGCTTGCATAAACATCCATCGCCGCCGTGCGCCGACACGTCCGGTCATGCCGCTCTCCGAGTGGGTGGAGCGTCAGGCTGCCTGTTCGGCCTGCAATTGCCGGACCACTTCCAGCGCACTGTTGATGTGCTGGCCGATGTGAGTCATGGCATTGAAGACGTGCCGGACCGTGCCCTCGCGGTCGATGACATAGGTGACCCGGCCGGGTAGCAGGCCGAGCACCGCCGGTACCCCGTAGTTCTTGCGGACGTGACCGCCTTGGTCGCTGAGCAGGGTGAACGGCAGCTCGTGCCTCCGGCGAAGGCGGCGTGCCTGTCCACGGAGTCGGAACTGATCCCGATCACCTCGGCACCGGCACCGGTGAAGACCTCGTGGCTGTCGCGGAAGGCGCATGCCTCGGCGGTGCATCCGGGGGTGTCGTCTTTGGGATAGAAGTACAAGACGACCACCCGTTCGCCGAGCCGGTCGTGCAGCCGGACCGGTTCACCTGATTGCGATGGGAGGGTGAAGTCAGGGGCCTTGTCGCCGGCCTGGATGCCGCGTGCCATGCTCTGCCTGCCTCTCGGTGTTCCCCCCTGGGATCGCGGGCCGCAGGGGTCCGGCACTTTCCCGGGCTTCGTGGTGCCGGGCGCAGGCACGAGGCCAGCCCGCATGCGCCTCAACCAGCTTGACAAGACCTACAGCCAGCTAGGCCAGGGCGGCCTCGTCGTAGCTGGCCAGCGACGGCGGCATGTCAGAGAAGAGGTCGCGGTCCTGGGCCCACTCCCTGGTTGCGGCGAAGACCTCCCTGGTGTAGGGCAGGAACACGATCCGCTCGCCGGTGCCGAAGGCCCGCACGTCCACCTGGTCCCGGTATTTCTCCGGCACGGCCCGCAGGTGGTAGTGCTTGTACGCCTCTGGACGCAGGTCGATCTCCTGCTGCGCCCGCCGCAGGGCCGCGAGGTACTTGTCGATGTCGGCCTTGCTGACGTCGCTCCGGCTGACCAGGAACCCGATCATGAACGTAGCGTCGAGGACCTTGCGGAACCCGAAGGCCTCGGCGACGTAGAGCGGCACCCCCCACATCGTGCCGGCCGGGACCTGCCGTTCCAGCAGAGCGTCCAGCCGCTCGTTGGGCGGGCCCTGAAAGGTGAGGCTGACCTGGCCGGGGTCAAGCACGGCTTCAAGGGCCTGCAGGGTGGCGAAGTGGCTCCCTGAGTGGTACCCGACTCCCACCGGCACCCCGGCAAGGTCTTCCGGACGGCGGATCGACGACTCCGGCGGCACCATGATGGCGCACGGTGCCACCGAGTACGCGCTGGTCACCAGGTGGCCGGCCCCACCGCTCGCGGCGACGTTCGTGGCCCAGTGGCACGCGCAGCTCACGTCGGCGCCGTCGCGCCCGGCCCCGAAGGTCTCGAACGCGCCGGTCTTGATCTCCCCGCCGCCGTCGCGGCGGGTGGCATGGATGCCGTAGTCACCCTCGGGCAGGAAGGTGTACTCCAGGCCTTCGGCCGTGAAGTAGCCCCGTTCCTCGGCGACCCACTCCTGCAGCCGGCCATGGGGCAGGATCTTCAGCGTCATCCGCGGCCTCCTTCGCCTGGCGGGCCCCCCGTTCCCCGACGGTACGCCGCACCGCTGGCGGATTTCCAGGCCGGCCACGGTGCGCGGATCCGCCCTGGATGCTTAGAGTCGGCAGAAAGGGCAGTCGCGCCACGCCGCCCGCAGCCCATCGCGGCCAGGTGGCAGGCGCACCCGGAAGGACGTGGTCGCATGGCAGAGCCCGCGACGGCACCGCCGCCCTCGGCGCAGGTGCCTCCCGCCGAACTGCCTGCCTCGGTTCGCGAGGCGGGGCTGGCGAACTGGATCCGCGAGCCACTGGACGACGCGGTCGACCGCAGGCGCCGCATCATCGTCCCGCCGGCCGTGGCGACCATGGGCACCCCGCTGAGCGGCTGCCAGGGCACCCTGATGGCGCAGGCGCGAGGCCCAGATGCCCTGGTCATGATGGGCGACAACCCTGCGCTGCCCGCGATGCCCGAGCGCCCGGCACTGAAGGACTTCTTCGCACTGCGCCTCAGCAGGACCGGCACCAACCACATGCTGCAGAGCGCCACGCTGGCGCGGGAGCACGGGCTCGACGAAAAGGTGGTCATGGCGTGCCTGCTGCACGACATCGCCGTCGCCGGGCTGATCTCGGCCAACCACGGCTACTGGGGCGCGCAGATGGTCGCCCCTTACGTCGATGCGGAGGTGGCGTGGGCCATCCAGAAGCACGAGGCGCTGCGCTACTTCGCGGACGAGTCGGTGGGATACACCTATCCGCACGCGTACATCGAGTACTTCGGCCCGGACTACCGCCCGCCGGCATACCTCTGCCGTGAGGCCGAGGCGGCCCGCAAGCACTGCTGGTACATGACATCGCGGCTGATCACGATCAACGACATCTACTCTTTCGACCCGGACGCCGTCGTGGACTTCAGCGAGTTCGAGGACGTGATCGGCCGCAACTTCCGCCAGCCCGCGGAGGGGCTTGGGTTCGACGGCTCCCCCGTCGCGCACATGTGGCGGACGATGATCTGGCCCAACAACTTCCTGTGACCGGCCCGGCCGCTCAGTAGCCGGGCGGCACGGGGAAGCCGCCGACCGCGTTCTCGAACGCCCGTGCCACGCGCAGGCAGGTGCCGTCCGCGAGGTGGCGGCCGACGATCATCAAGCCGGCCGGCAGCCCGTCGGAAAGCCCGGCTGGCACGGACGTGGCGGGATGACCGGTGACGTCGAACGGCGCCGTGTTGGCGATCATCTCCAGCGACCGGGCGAGCTTCTCCTCGCGGCTGGCGCCGGGCGCTGGCAGCGGTGAGGCCACGATCGGCAGCGTCGGCAGCACCAGGACGTCCGCGTCGGCCAGGGCCGCGTCGTAGGCGGCGGCCAGTTCCAGGGCAAGGTTCCTGGCCATCGCGTAATGCCGGCCGTCACCGCGGTCGATGGCGTAGCGGCCGCACAGCATGGTCAGCTTCAGCGACTCCGACATCTGCGCGCCGTGCTCCCTGCGGCCCTGGGCGTAGTGGCCGATCAACTCGGGGTCATACAGGCCGGGGGTGTTCATCCCGTACCCGTTGCCGTCGATCATCTGGTTGGTCGCCCCGTCGGTGGCGATGACGCTCCACACGTGCAGCCCGTCGCGGTGCCACGGGAGGCTGATCTCCCTGACGCTGGCACCGGCCGTCTCCAGGGTGCGGATGGCGTCGCGGACGCATCCGTCGACCCCGGGCTGCGACAGGCCGGGAATGCCGAATCCCTCCGCCACCACGGCGATACGGAGCCCGGCGGCGCCCGCCTCCAGGCCGGTGAGGAAGTCCCCCGGCAGCTGCTCCGCCCGCTGGCGCGGGTCGAGCCCGTCCCGGCCGGCGAGCACGCCGAGCATGAGCGCCGCGTCGTGCACGGTGCGCGCGATCGGGCCCAGGTGGTCGAGGGTGTTCTCGATCGGGAACGCGCCGGTGTAGGGCACCAGGCCGTGCGTCGGCTTGTGCCCCACGGTGCCGCAGTAGGCGCTGGGAATCCGGACCGAGCCGCCCTGGTCGCCGCCGAGGGCCATGTCGGCGTGGCCGGCGGCGACCAGCGCGGCGCTGCCGCTTGAGGACCCGCCCGCCGACCTGCCCCGGTCCCATGGGTTCAGCACCGGGCCGGTCCGCGAGGTGTGACTGCCCCCGGAGAAGCACAGGTCCTCGCACACCGCCTTGCCGGTGATCGTCGCTCCCGCGTCGAGCAGCCGGGTCACCACGGTGGCGTCCCGCCGCGGAACGAACCCCTCAACCGTGGCGGACCCGTTCATCATGGGCAGGCCGGCCACCTCGATGTTGTCCTTGATCGCGACCCGGCGCCCGGCCAGCGGGCCGCCGGAGGCCGTCGTCAGCTCGGTGGTCACATACCAGGCGCCCAGTTCGTTCTCGGCCGCGGCCGGCCACCGGTAGGGCCGGTCCGGCGGCTCGGGCCGGCTCGCCTCGTACAGCCGCTCGACGGCGTCATAGGACGCCAGCGCGCCGGTGATGATCTCCCGGAACTGACTCGATATCGCCGGGGCCCAGGCCGAGCCGGTACCGGCCCGCGATCCCAGCAAGATCCTCGTTTGTCGGGGGCGTGATGGCCATCGCGATCTCCTGCAGCTTGACGGGCCGGCCTGTGGCAGCGTAGCGCGGCCGTTTCCGGGATCGCCTGAATTGTCCCGCGCAGCTCATGGGTGCCCGGCCGACCCCGGCCGGCGTTCAGCAGAATGAAACTCAGCGCCCCATGCACGCGGATAAGCGCCGCGGCCTGCTCGGCCGGCGCGGCGCGTAAAGTCAGCGCAGCTCGGCCAGCAGTTCGGCGTACGCGTTGACGTAGCGGTCCACGTCCGCGCGGGTCGCCGGGACGCAGGCGGTGGGGCCCGCGCCTGGCAGGGCTTCCCAGATGCCGCGGTTGGCCAGCCAGATCCGGATCAGCCGGGTGAGCATTTCGTCGGTGAGCGCGTAGGCGTCGGCGCCGGTGCGGGGCCTGGGCCCGTACCACTGCCCGCTGCGCGGCCCCAGCCGGATCGCGGTCCACGGCAGGCCGGCCGCGCGGATCGCCGCCTCGATCCCGTCGGCGAGGTCGCCGCCCAGGGCCGAGGTGTGCGCGTAGGCGCCGGGGACCAGCACCTCGGTCAGCGCCGCCACGGCGGCCGCCGCCGACAGCGGGTTGCCGAACAGGGTGCCGCCCGTGGCGACGTGGTGCTTCACATCCAGTTGCTCGCCCAGTTCGGCGGTGACCCCGTAGGCGCCCATCGGCAGCCCGCCGGCCACCGCCTTGCCGATCGTGACGATGTCGGGGTCAAGGTGCCACATCCCGGTGGCGCCACCGGGGCCGACGACGTGGGTGTGGGTCTCGTCGAGCGCCAGCAGCGTGCCGTGCCGGCGGGTCTCCTCGCGCAGCGCGGCGTGCCAGCCGGGCTCGGGCAGCAGCAGGTGGATGTTGTTGCTCATCGCGGGCTCGGTCAGCACCAGGGCGACGTCTCCCGGCTCCAGCGCGGCCCGCACCGTGCCGGGGTCGTTGAACTGGGCAATTCGGACCCGGCCGGTGACGCCCTTGGACAGGCCGCGCTCCAGCGCGGCGACCTGCTCCCCGTCGAGGTCCACCAGGCCCTCCTCGAAGTGGCCGTGGTAGTGCCCCTGGAACAGCACGATCACCTCGCGGCCGGTGGCGCTGCGCGCCAGCCGGATCGCCTCGGTGTTGGCCTGGGTGGCGGACAGGGTGAACTGCCACTGCCCGACCGGGTAGCGGCGGGCGAGTTCCTCGGCCACCACCACCGACTCCTCGGTGGGCATCAGGAACTGGGTGGACCGCGCTGCCCGCGCCGCGACCGCGGCCACGATGGCCGGGTTCGCATGCCCGCAGAACATCGCCATGTCGGAGGCGTTGAAGTCGACGTAACCGAACCCGTCAATGTCGGTGAACCCGGGGCCCTCGCCGTGGTCGATGTAGACAAGCTGGTCGTTGTGGAAGGCCATCCAGACCATCGGCACGCCGTTGGGCATGTGCTCGCGGGCGCGGGCGATCATGGCCCGCGACCGGGGCCGTGCCTCCCAGAACCGCGCCACCTCCCGTATGTGCAACTCCCGGATCCTGGCCTGGTCAAGGTCCCCGTACGCAGTCATAGCACGATGCTAGAACCGGGCCCGTCACGGGAACGAAACGCCTTGCGCGCGGATTTATAATTCGGCGTAGATGGTCCGCCTCCGGCAGGCCCTGGGGAAGGAGTCAGCGGTGGAGCAGACGAATGAGTTCTGGGCGGGCGCCATCGCCGTGGCCGCGGCTCCGGTCGCCATAGCTGCCGGGATCGCCAAGGGCTCCTACGATGCCGCCAGCGGCTCGGGCTCCTTTGATGCGGGCTTCCACGCGGCGGCGGACCCGGTGATCGCGGGGGCAAGGAAGTTCGGCGCCGATCACCAGGAGACCATCACGAGGGGCGTGATCGGTGGCGCCGCGACCGCCGTCGGCGCCCGCATCGTCGGCGAGAGCATCAAGATGATCTTCCGCCGCTAGCGGCGCGCCCAGCCCAGCGCTAGGGCAGGCCCCCCGGCCCGGCTGGCCCCACTTCACCGCCTGGGTGACCACGCTGCGGCCACTGCCGCGCACCGCCATTCCGGTCCCCGGCGAATACCATCTCGACTACGTCGCCCGGCTCGCCTATGCCAACCACATGAAAGGCAAGTATCTGGACTGTTCTGTTGCCTTGCCTCTAGGGTGCTGACACCGGGAGGTGCCATGGTGGCGGATGTGTTACAGACCTGCAGGTCTGATCGGTGAGGCGGCAGTTCGCCGCGGTGGTCTCCGCGGTCGCGATAGTCACTACCTGTTCGGCGGTGCTGACTGGTGCTGGCGTGGCTGCCGCCGGAACGCATCCAGCGGGTGCGACCTCGGGAGGCACATGGAGCACTGCCGAGGAGGTTCCGGGCGCGGGGGCGCTCAACACGGGCGGTAATGCCCAGGTCCTCTCGGTCTCGTGCGGCTCGGGGGGCAACTGCGCCGCGGGTGGATTCTACGAAGACAGCTCCGACATGCAGGCGTTCGTGGCCAACGAGGTGAACGGAACGTGGCATACCGCGAAGGAGGTCCCCGGCACCGCGGCCCTCAACCAGGCTGGAAGCGCTCGGGTCAGCTCGGTGTCGTGTGCATCGGCGGGCAACTGCGCCGCCGGCGGCTGGTACGAAGACGGCTCTCGCCGTGGCCAGGCGTTCTTGGCCAACGAGGTGAACGGCTCCTGGGGCAGCGCGATAGAGGTTCCCGGCACGGCCACGCTCAACACGGGCGGGTCGGCGCAGGTGACCTCGGTGTCCTGTGCACCGGCAGGCAACTGCAGCGCCGGCGGACAGTACTCGACCGGCCCCTGCTGCAACAGTTATCAGGTGTTTGTCGTTGAGCAAACGAACGGTACCTGGGGCACCGCGATGGAGATCCCCGGCACCGCGGCCCTCAACACGACGGGCAACGCCCAGGTCACCTCGGTCTCGTGCGCATCGGCGGGCAACTGCAGCGTCGGCGGCTGGTATCAAGACGGCTCCAGCCGCCGCCAGGCGTTTGTCGCCGGAGAGACGAACGGCGTTTGGAGCAAGGCGAAGCAGGTCCCCGGCACAGCGGTCCTGAACGCGGGCGGGGCCGCCCAGGTCACCTCGGTGTCGTGTGGGTCGGCGGGCAACTGCAGCGCCGGCGGTGAATACACCGACGGCTCCGGTCACACCCAGGCGTTCCTCGTTGGCGAGACCAGCGGCACCTGGGGCAAGGCCAAGGAGGTTCCCGGCACCGCGGTCCTGAACGCGGGCGGATCCGCTCAGGTCACCTCGGTGTCGTGCGCATCGGTCGGCTACTGCAGCGCCGGCGGGGCCTACCTGGACGGCTCTGTTCACTTTCAGGCGTTTGTCGTCAGCGAGACAAACGGCGTCTGGGGGAAAGCGCAACAGGTTCCCGGCACCGCAGTCCTGAACGCGGGCGGATCCGCTCAGGTCACCTCGGTGTCGTGCGCGTCGGCGGGCAACTGCAACGGTGGCGGAGCTTACGACGACGGATCCGGTAACACCCAGGCGTTCGTCGTCGGGGAAACCAGCGGTAGCTGGGGTAAGGCGAAGCAGGTCCCCGGCACCGCGGCCCTGAACGCAGGCGGGGCCGCCGAGATCTACTCGGTGTCGTGCGCATCTGCCGGGCATTGCAGCGCCGGCGGAGCGTACACAGACAGCTCTTTCAACACCCAGGCGTTCGTCGTCAGCAAGACCTAGCCCTCGGGCACGGCCGCCCGGGCGGTGAAGGACAGGGTCAGGTCGTGCAGGGCCTGGGCGGTGGGCAGGGCGGTGTCGACCGCCAGCAGCCGGGGCTCGTCCTCGCCGGCCAGCACCGCGTTGATGTGCCGGATCGCGGCGGTGAAGGAGGCCTCCCCCGTCGTGGCGGGGCGGCTGACGGGCTCGGCCCGCGCCGCGATGACCCGGTAGGTGTCCGCCGGGCCGGGGTGGAACGGGTTGCTCAGCACGATCCGGCCGGCGGTGCCTTCCAGGCTGCTGTAGGTGTCGTAACTACGGCCAAGCCCGCAGGACAGGTGCAGCCGCCGCCCGCCCGGGTATTCGAGCACGCCCCAGGTGTCCACGTCGACGCCGTCGCCGCCCCAGGTCGCGCCGGCCCAGGCGGCCTCGTGCTGAGTAGCCGAAGAACTCGGCGGCGAGCCGGACCGGGTAGCAGCCGACGTCGTTGAGCGCGCCGCCCTCCAGTTCCCGTGAGTACCTGATGTTGCCCGCGTTGCTGAGCTGGAAATGGAAGTTGGATTTGATCTCCATCAACTCGCCGATCGCCCCGTCGGCCACCAGGTCCCGGACCTGGGCGATCTGGCGGTGGAACGGGAAGACGAACGCCTCCCAGAGCAGCGTGCCGGTCTGCCGTGCGGCGTCGAGAACCCGGACGGTGTCGCCGAGGTTCCCGCAGAGCGGCTTCTCGCACAGCACCGGCTTGCCCGCGGTCAGCGCGCGCAGCGTCCACTCGGCGTGCAGGGAGTTGGGCAGCGGGATGTAGAGGGCGTCGATGCCCGGGTCGTCGATCAGGTTCTGGTACCCGCAGACGGCACGGCCGATGCCGTTGTCCCTGGCGTACTGCCCGGCCCGGCCGGCGTCCCGGCCGGCCACGGCCGTGGCTGCGCCGCCTGCCTCGCGGAGCCCGGGCAGGAACTGGGCGCGGGCGATGTTGGCCGTGCCAAGGATCCCCCACCGCACCGGGTGCGCGCTCACGTCACCGCCTCCGTCGCGGGCGCTTCGCCCTCGAGCGGCAGGCTCACCCAGCGCCGCTCGTGGTGGGAGAGTTCCACGGCGTTGATCACCTGCTGCACCCACAGTCCGTCGTCGAAGTTGCCCTCGTTCCCTGGGAGTTCGCCGAGCACCTCACTGGCGAAGTTCGCGGTGAGGTTGGCGTAGTAGAGGGTCCGCCACGACTCCCGCGGGTTCCCGCCCGGAGGGTAGTAGCCCGCCGGGATCTCGATCTCGCGGAACTCCACGTCGTCGGGCGAGGCGACGTGCAGCGTCTCGCAGATGCCGCGTTCCTCGACCAGCCTGGCGATGGCGGCGCCCTCGCTGCCGTAGACGCGGACCTCGATGCCCGGGTAGTTCCCCACGGTGACGAAGCTGCTCTGCACGGAACAGATGGCGCCGCTGGCGAACTCGCCGATGAAGATGTCCCCGTCGTCGATGTTGAACCGGGCCATGGCCCCGGTACTGGCGGCGATCCGCTCGGGGACGAAGTTGCGCATGACGCCGACCACCGCGGTGAGGTCGGATTCCATGAACCAGTGGCCGATGTCGATGACCGGGGCGCCGTACCCCTCCAGCGAGGCCACCTGGATCCGGTCGGAGCCTGCACGCTCCCTGCCGCGCAGCGGCGTCTGCGGGCGCAGCCACTGCGAGTTCTGCTCGTAGGCGTTGAAGATGAACGGCGTGCCCAGGTCGCCCCGGGCGATCATGTCCTTCATGTAGCGGACCGCCGGGCTGTACCTGAACGTGAAGCCCACCTTGGTCTTCAGGCCGCGCTCGGCCGCCATCGCCGCCACCAGGGCGACGTCGTGATGGTCGTGGGCGACGGGCTTCTCGCTCAGCACGTGCTTGCCCGCCGCTACGGCGGCGCAGTTGATCTCGAAGTGCTCGCTGTCCCTGGTGACCACGTCGATGATGTCGATGTCGTCGCGCTTGAGCAGGTCGGTGTAATCACCGGTGGCCACGTCCGCGCCGTAGGTCCTGGCCGCGGCCGCGGCCCGGTCGGGATCGATGTCGCATACGCCGACGATCCGGCAGCGTTCGTCCCTGGCCCAGCCGGGCAGGTGCGCCCAGCCGGCCCAGCGGCCCGCCCCGATCACGCCTATGCCGAGTCGCTTGCCTGCCATTCCGGTGACCTTTCCACCTCGTCGTGGTGCAGGCAGCGGGCCAGTCGCCCGGGCCCGCTGATCTCGATGAGCTCGGTCTCCCAGGACAGGCACTCCTGCGTCGCGAGCGGGCACCGCGGGGCGAACCGGCATCCGCCCGGCACGTCGATGAGGCTCGGCGGGGATCCGGTGATGCTCCGCAACTCGCCGCGCTGCTCGCCCTGCGGCACCGCGTCGAGCAGGGCCCGGGTGTAGGGATGCCGGGGCGCGGTGATGACGTCGGCGGCTGGCCCCTCCTCCACCACCTGTCCCGCGTACATGACGAGGATCCGGTCGCACACCTCACTGATCACCGCGAGGTCGTGGCTGACCAGGATCATGCTCATGCCGGTGTCCTGCTGCAGGTCAAGCAGCAGGCTCAGGATCTGGTCCTGGATGATGACATCGAGCGAGGTGGTGGGCTCGTCGGCGAGCAGCAGCCGGGGCGAGGAGGCCAGCGCGATCGCGATCAGCGCCCGCTGCAGCATGCCCCCGCTGAACTGGAAGGGGTAGTCGCGCATCCGCTGCTCCGGTGCCGGGATGCCCACCCGCCGCAGCAGGCTGGCCGCGCGCGAGCGGGCCTCGCCCGCAGGCAGCTTCGCATGCGCCTGAACGGCCTCAATGACTTGATCGCCCACGTTGACCACGGGGTTCAGTGCGGTCATCGGATCCTGGAAGATCATCGCCAGCTGGCTGCCGCGCAGCGACTGCAGCTCGGACTGGCGGGCACTGACTATGTTCCGGTCGCCGTGCGGGTGATAGATCACCTCACCGCTGATGTGGGTCATGCCGGATGGCATCAGGCCGACGATCGTCCGGCAGGTGACCGACTTGCCTGAGCCGCTTTCGCCCACGATGCCGAGGATCTCCGCCTCGCCGACGGTGAACGACACCCCGTCCACCGCGCGCACCACCCCCTGGTCGGTGGCCAGGTAGCTGTGCAGGTCCCGGACCGTGAGCAGCGGCGCCATCACCGGTCACCTGGCCGCAGCAGGTCGGCGAGACCGTCGCCGATCAGGCTGAACGCGATGCCCACGAACACGATCGCCAGTCCCGGGAAGGTGGCCAGCCACCAGGCGGACAGGATGTAGTTCTGGCCGTCGGAGATCATCGTCCCCCACTCCGGGGAGGGCGGCTGCGCCCCGAGCCCGAGGAACCCGAGCGAGGCCGCGAGGATGATGTTGCCGATCGCGTCCACCATCGAGAAGACGATCACCGCGGACGCGAAGTTGGGCAGGATGTGCCGGAACATGACGCGCAGCCGCCCGTACCCGAGGGCGCGGGCGGCCAGCACGTACTGCTGCCGCTTGGCGACCACGGTCTGGGCGCGCATGATCCGGGCGTAGGCGACCCAGCTGGTGATCCAGATCGCCACGAACATGTTGAAGATGCTCGGCCCGAGCATGGCGATGATCGCGATGACCAGGACCAGGAACGGGAAGGCGAAGAAGAGATCCACGATCCGCATCAGCACGCTGTCCCACCGGCCGCCCAGGTAGCCGGCCACCAGCCCGATGATGGTGCCGCTGACCAGGGTGACGCTGGTCGCGCCGAACGCGATCGCGAGGTCGATGCGGCCGCCGTACAGGATCCGGGACAGCACGTCCCGGCCGAACTGGTCGGTGCCGAGCAGGTGGCCGGGGGTCAGCGGCGGGGCGAGCGGGTTGAGCGCGTCGATGGTGTTGGGCGACTGGCTGACCAGGATCGGCGCGAGCGTGATCGCGGCTATCGCGAGGACCAGCAGGGCCAGGCCCGCGATCAGCGTGAGCCGCCGGCGCACCGCGCTGCGGCGCCGCGCCGAGGCGCGGGTCGCGGCCTTCATCAGCAGTTCCGAGGGGCTGGCCGCCCATCCCGCGCTCATGTCCCGATCTCCTGGGCGACCCTGGGATCCAGCGCGGCCTGGACCAGATCGGTAAGCAGGTTGATACCGACGATGAGCACCGCGAACACCAGCGTCACCCCCTGCACCACCGGGTAGTCGCGGTCGGTGACCGAGTTGACAAGCAGCGTGCCCAGTCCGGGCAGCGAGAAGACGTTCTCCACCAGGACCGTGCCGCTGATCAGGTAGGCGAGGTTGACGCCGTACACGGCGACGACCGCGAGCACCGCGTTGCGGAACACGTGCCGCCGCAGCACCTGGACCCACGCGATGCCCTTCATCTGGGCGGTGTCCACGAACTCGGCGCGCAGCGTCGTGATGGTCGCCGCCCGCAGGCTGCGGACCAGCACGGTGGAGAAGCCCAGGGCAATCGTGAGCGCGGGCAGGAACAGGTAGTAGAGGTGGCCGATCGGGCCGGAGCCGAAGCCGCTGATCGGGAACACCGGCAGGTGCACGCTGAAGATCAGGATGAGGATGATGCCGAGCCAGAACGCGGGCATGGCGAAGCTGAGCGTGAAGAAGACCCGCGACGCCTGGTCGACCGCCCGGCCCCTGTGCAGCCCGGCGAAGAACCCGATGGGCAGCGAGATCAGCGCGGCCAGCACGGCGCTGTAGGCGACAAGGAACAGGGTCGGCGGGATGTGGTTCAGGATCACCGTGGTGGCCGGCTCGTGGTAGAAGAACGAGAATCCAAGGCTGCCGTGGAACAGGCGGTTCATGAACAGCGCGTACTGCGACCAGATGGGCCGGTCCAGGCCCAGGCCAGAGTCGATGGCCTGGGCCCGGGCGTGGGTGTAGCTGCTGCCGAGGATCGCCAGCGCCGGGTCACCCGGGATGAGCCGGAGCAGGAAGAACGTCACCAGGGTGATGCCGAACAGGACGATGACCACGTGCACCAGGCGCCGGGGCAGCGACCCGAACCGGCTCACGAGCTGCCTGTCTTCCCGCGCTGCTAGTGCGAACTCACGGTGAGCGTCTCCAGGGACAGGTCGTAGTTGCCGAGCGGGGTCGCGTGGAACCCGTGCACCCAGTCGCCCACCCCGTAGCGGTACGGGCTGTAGTCCACCACCATGAACGGCGACTGGGTGTAGACGGCCTGCTGGACCTGGTTGTAGAGCTGCTGGCGGACGGTGCTGTTCAGCTCGCTGCGGGCCTGGTTGACGGCGTTGATGGTCGGGGTGTCGCACCAGTAGCTGCTGAACGCGTTGGCGCCGCCCTGGCAGTCCGCGCCGAACGTGGCCACCTCGTCCGGGTCGATGATGTCGTTGGTCCAGTACCGCTCGCCCATCTGCGAGTGACCGCCGTCCTCCTTGCTGTAGGCGGTGGTCAGCTCGTAGGACTGGATGTTCACCGTGATGCCGACCGCGGCCAGTTCCGACTTGATCACCACGGCCTCGGCCTGCCCGGCCACGTCGCCGCTGACGGTGATCAGGAAGGTGGTGAAGCCGTGCGGGTAGCCCGCCTGGGCCAGCAACTGCTTCGCCTTGGCCGGGTTATACGGGTACGGCTTGATGGCGGTGTTGTAGAACTCCATCCGGTAGGGCATGAACGAGGCGCCCGGGACCGCGTGGCCCTGGTAGGCGAGCTTGACGATCGCGTTCCGGTTGATCGCGTAGTTCAGGGCCTGCCGGACCGCCACCTTCTTGAACGGGGCGTAGTGCTCGTCCAGCTGGATGAAGTCCACCCGGGTGGACGGGAAGAGCTGCACGTTCAGGCCCGGCGTCTTGTCGATCTCGCTGACCAGGTTCCCCGGCGGGTTCTCGATGATGTCGACCTTCTTGCTCTCCAGCTCGAGCACCCGGGTGTTGTCGTTGGGGATGATGAGGATCTTGACCTTGGAGATCTTGGGCGTGATGCCGTAGAAGTGCGGGTTGCGGGCCAGGTCGACCTCGGTGTCGGGGTTGTATGAGGTGACCATGAACGGCCCGCTGCCGACCGGGTGCGTGAAGAACGCCGCGCCCTGGGCCTTGACCAGCTTCTCCGGCACCACGGAGTAGGCGTACATGGCGAGGTCGGCCAGCAGCGGCGCGTGCGGCTGGGACAGCGTGATCACCACGGTGTGCGCGTCAGGGGCGGTGATGGTCTTGACCGGGGTCAGCAGGAAGCCCCAGCCACCCTTGTACGCGCGGGACCGCTGGATCGAGTAGACGACGTCGTTGGCGGTGACCGGCATGCCGTTGGAGAACTCGGCACCGGGCCGCAGGTGGAAGGTGTAGGTGAGCCCCTTGTTCGAGATCGTCCAGGACGTGGCGAGGTCAGGGAGCAGCCCGGTACCGGTCGCGTTCGGCTGGAGCAGGCGGCTGTAGAGGTTCTGGTCCAGCCAGATCGACTCGTTCACCGAGTTGGCTTCGGGGTCGAGGGTGTCGACCTTGACAGCGTTGGCCATCACCAGCGTGCTCAGCGTGCCGGAGCCCTGGGTGCCGTTGGAACCACCGCTGCTTGAACTGCTGCCGCCGCAGGCAGTTGCGGTGAGTGCGAGCGCGACCACGCCGGCGCTCAGCAGGCGGGACCGGAAGCCTCGGATCATCTCCGCCTCATTTCGTCGATTGTCGACAAGTGGCACTACTGTAGGAACGAGCGGCCAAGGCGTCAACGGGTACGGGGGCATCCGAAACATGACTGGAATAAATCCGCCCCGCCTGGTAACCGTCACAGTGTGGCAAAGTCAGCGGCCCGAACGCGGCAACGAGCCCGGCGCGGCCCGGCTCGGCCGCCCGCCATCTCGCGGCCTTGACGAGCACCGGTCATGCCAGCGATAGTCGCTGACAGTCGACAATCGACCTTGAACCTGCGGAAACTCGATGGCAGATGATCAGTTGCGCGTCCTGATCGCCTCTCCGCTGGAGCCACGGCACGTGGCCCGCATCGAGGCGGCCGATTCCCGCATGTCCGTGCTCTACGAGCCTGGCCTGCTACCGGTGCCGCGCTATCCGGCGGACCACACCGGGGTGGCCCGCGAGCTTTCCGCGGCCGGGCTCGGCGCCTGGGCCGCCCTGCGGCGGCAGGCCGACGTGAGCTTCGACTTCGACTGGCAGGCGCCCGCGGACATGGTGGCCAACTGCCCGCGGCTGCGCTGGGTGCAGGCGACCAGCGCCGGGATCGGCGGGTTCCTTGACCGGACCGGGCTGGCCGGGACCGGGCTGGTCTTCACCACGGCGGCCGGGGTGCACGGCGCTCCGCTGGCCGAGTTCGCGCTGCTCGGCCTGCTGTATTTCGCCAAGGGCATGCCGGCCCTCGCCGAAGCAAAGGCGGCGCGGCACTGGCAGCGGTACGCGGGCAGCCAGGTGGCCGGCAGCCGCGCGCTACTGGTCGGCCTCGGCGGCGCGGGCCGGGCGGTGGCCCGGCTGCTGGCCGCGGCCGGGGTGGAGGTGTACGGGGCCGGGCGGCCTGGGCACCGCTACGACGTGCCCGGGGTGGCCTCGTATGTCGCCTCTGACCAGTTGCACCAGGTGCTGCCTGAGGTGGACGCGCTGGTGCTGGCCTGCCCGCTGACCGAGCAGACGCGCGGGCTGATCGGCCCCGCTGAGCTGGCGCTGATGCGTCAGGGCTCGGTACTGGTGAACATCTCCCGTGGCGCCGTCGTCGACGAGGAGGCGCTGGTGAGCGCGCTGCGGGCCGGGCACCTGCGCGGCGCGTGCCTCGACGTGTTCGCCACCGAGCCGCTACCGGCCGACTCGCCGCTGTGGGACATGCCGAATGTGATCGTCTCACCGCACTCGGCCGCCACGGTGGCCGCCGAGAATGCCCTGCTCACCGACCTGTTCATCGACAACTTGCAGCGCTGGCTGGCCGGGCGGCCGCTGCGCAACACCTACGACCGAGTGGCCGGTTACTGATCCGCCACCCCCGCCGCGAAGGGAAAGCGAGGAACCGAACATGACCGCAGACGAGGGCCAAGGCCCCGTGACGGAGGAACGGGGCCTTGGCCCATCGGGGGGTTCCGGGGGGTCGACCCCCCGGACTAGCAAGGTGCGGGTCGCCGTGGTCGGCACGGGAAGCTGGGCCCAGCGGGCCCATATCCCTGGCTGGCAGCGAGACCCGCGGGCCGAGGTCGTCGCGCTCGCCGACGTCGACCCGGCGGCGCTTGCCACGGCGGCCAGCGAATTCGGCGTGCCGCGGGTGACGGCGGACTACACCGAACTGCTCGACGACCCGGACATCGACGTGATCGACGTGGTCACCGGCAACCGGCCGCACTTCCAGGTGTCCTGGGATGCGCTGAACGCCGGCAAGCACGTGCTATGCGAGAAGCCGGTGCACAACGACTACCGCAAGACCCGCCAGGCGGCGGCCCTCGCCGCCGAGCGCGGGCTGCGGACCAAGCTCGGTTTCACGTTCCGCTACGCCCCGGCGATCCGGTACGCCAGGGAACTCATCGACTCTGGCTTCGTCGGCGAGCCGTTCATCTTCAACGGCTTCGAGCAGAACAGCCAGTGGCTCGACCCGGCGACGCCGCTGCGGCAGGTGGACCCGCAGGCCGACCCCGGCCAGATCGCCGTGTCCTCGATCGAGGGCTACGGCGCGCCGATCATCGACATCATGCACTGGTGGGTCGGCGCACCGCTGGCCTCGGTAGTCGGCACCATGCGCAACTTCGTGCCGAAGCGGATGATCCGCGACACCGGCAGGATGAGCAGGGCCAACATCGACGACGGGGACATGTGGATCGCCGAGTTCTCCTCCGGCGCGCTCGCCTCCATCCAGTCGTCTTACGTCACCGTCGGCAACTACCCCGGCATCGAGGCGCGCATCTACGGCTCGGCCGGCGCCATCATCGTGCGCCTGGTGGACGAGTTCGGCTGCTGCCAGACGATCAAGACGGCGCGCGGCGACGCGGTCGAGTTCACCGACGCGGAGATCCCGGACAGGTTCTTCCCGCCCGGCGGCCACTCCGGCGAGCCCTGGGAATACCTCTTCTACTCCAACCTGGTGGCCGACTTCCTCGACGAGATCTGCGACAACGACCGGCCAAGCCAGGGCGACTTCGCCCAGGGCGCGCTGGTGCAGGAGACCATCAACGCGTTCGAGGCGTCGTACCGCACCAGGGCGTGGACCAGCTTCCCGCTGGGCGCTCAGTGAACGTGACCAGCAACGCCGAGCGGCTCGTGCGCCAGATCCTGACCGGTGAGGTCTGGCCGCCGCTTGGCGACCGGCACGTCTACCGGACCGGGCCGGACGGCCAGGCCTTCGCCCTGCCGGGCATGGGCGGGATGACGCTCGGCGTGCACTGCGGCGACCCGGCGACGGGTTACGCCTCCGACCACCTCGAGCCGGGGGCCTCTGTGCGGCATCGCGACTCCGGGGCAAACATGGCGCTGCAGTTCCTGACCTGCGTCGGCAATGCGGTCCGTATCGAGTCCGGGCCGGCCGCCGGGGCCGTGGGCCACGTCATCGGCCAGCACGCCTACGTGCTGGTGGACTTCGCCGCGCCGGTGGCGGAGCAGGTGACCACGGGCGACGCGGTGACCGTGACCGCGGTAGGGCAAGGACTCGCGCTGCCCGGCCACCCAGCCATCGTGGTCAAGAACTGCGACCCCGGGCTGCTGGCCCGGATGCCCGGCGGGACGCGGCCGGACGGCCGGCTCGAGGTGCACGTGGCGGCCCGGATCCCGGCCGAAGCGGTAGGTGCGGGGGCGGGCATGGTCTCGGAGTATGCCAACACCGACCTGATGGGCGCGTACGCGGGCCTCGGCGAGGACCTGTCCCTGGGCCTGGAGGGGCTGCGCATCGGCGACATCGTGGCGGTCGCCGACACCGACCACAGGTTCGGCCGCGGCTACCGGCCTGGTTACCTCACGATCGGGGTCATCTCGACCGGCCAGTGCATGCTGTTCGGCCACGGGCCGGGCCCCAGTTCGCTGATGAGCGGGCCGGAGGATGCGTTCGCGCTGGTGGACGACCAGGACGCGAACCTGGCCGCCTGGCTGCACGGCGACGTCGAGGCGGGCCGGTGAGCGCGGGCCTCGCAGCCCCGGGCGGCGGGCTGAACGCGGTCGCCGTCAACATGCTCGGGGTCGTCGAGCATCCCGCGCTCGGTGACACCCCGTACCGGGTGGACGCCGACGGGCGCCCCTACCTCCCGGCCGGGGACGGCGGGCTGGTTCTCGGCGTGCGACTGGGCGACCCGGTGTCCGCGCTGGCCGGTGACCACGTCGCTCCCGGCGCCTGCCTGATGCATCCAGACCAGGCCGCCCGGCATGCCCTGGTCAGTTACGCGTGCATCGGCAACCCGGCGGAGGTGCGCACCGGCCGGGCCGCTGGCGCGCGGGGCGCGGTCATCGGCAAGCGCGGCGAGGGCGGGCGGCTGATCGCCGGATTCCGCCAGGAGGACCTGGCCCGGATGCGGCCCGGTGACCAGGTGACGGTGCGGGCCTGCGGCCAGGGCTGGCAGCACCCGGACGTGCCGCCCGGGGTCGCGGTGATGAACGCCGGGCCGGGACTGCTTGGCACACTGCCTATCGCGTGGCATGGCGAAGGTCCGATGACCGTGGGCGTGCGGGCGATTCTGCCCAGCAAGCTGGCTGGCAATGGCATCGGCAGGCCCGCCGCCGCATGGGACCTTGATCTGCAGCTTCGCGCGGGGCCCGACGGGCCCACCGCCGGGGACGGCCCGCCGCCCGGCGCCGCCGGGCTGCTGCTCGGCGACCTGGTGGCCGTCACCGGACTTGATGCCAGGCACAACATGGGCTACCGGAAGGGGTGGCTGACCGTCGGCGTGGTGGTGCACGGCACCAGCCCACTGCCCGGGCATGGGCCCGGCATCACCCCGATCCTCACCGGCCCGGCCACCGCGCTCTCGGCGGTGGCAGACGTCACTAGTCACCGTGGTTTGACCGAATCGGGACTCGGGCTACAGTGACGGACGACGAGCGCTATGTGGGAGGGCCCGGTGGCGGAAACGCTTGAGCACGTCTCTCTCCCGGAGGCAGTGGGCAAGGCTCTCCGGCGCAGGATCCTGAACAATGAACTGCCCGCGGAAACCCGCTTGGTCGAGGCGAATCTGGCGGCCGAATTCGGGGTGAGCCGGGGCACCATCCGCGATGCGATGCGCAGTCTGCACGCGGAGGGCCTGATCGCGATCGTCCCGCGCCGTTACAGCGTGGTGACCCGGATGTCACCCGCCGATGCGGAGGATGTCTGCTACGCCAGGTACGTCTTGGAGGACGGCAGCGTACAGGCCGGTTTCGGGCCCGGCCGCAAGGAACTTGCCCGCGCCCTGCGGGTGGCGATGCAGCGCATGTCCGCCGCCGCGGTCACCGACGACATGGATGCCCTGGTGGAAGGCGACACCCGGTTTCATGAATTGCTCATAGACCTTTCCGCGCGGCGCCGGCTGAAAGACCTCTGGGGCATACTCAACAGCCAGATGGGCGCGCTGATGCGGGCCGAGATAGAACGCCAGGGCATTGATCTCTCCGAAGCCGTCCACCGGCACCGGCCCATTGTCGAGGCGGTGGAGGAAGGTGACCTGGACCGGTTGCGTGCCGAACTCCGCAGCCACTATCTGACCGGCTTTCCGCAGTACTAGTCCGGGCGGGCGGCTCGCCGGGCGATGGCGATCACCCAGGACCGCACCGACGACTCGCCACGGAAGGATCCCGCGCCGCGCCAGACGGCGAGCATCGTGTCCTGCAAGATCTCCTCGGCAAGCCGGCGATCACCGGCCACCAGCAGAACTTGCCCGAGCACGACCCGGCCGTGCTCGCGGTAGAACGCGGCCATCGCGTCCTCGTCGCCCTGATCGATCCTGTGCAGCAACTGAACGTCGTCGCAGGCACCGTCCCGACTGGCGGTGAAGATCGGTGCGCCGGTATCCCGGTGCGGATCGTTCATATGAGACCTCCCCAGAGGCTTCCCTTGGAGAGTAAGTAGCAACAAGCGGCGACGCGGTTCGGCTCACCGCCGAGGTTTCTCGCGGGCCGAGCCACGCCCGGTTGGCCGACCCGCCCGGCCGGCCGACGGTGCCCCGGTGGCTAGCTGGCCGATGGCCCCGGCTCTGGCACGGCGGCCGGGCCGTGCAGGTGGCAGGCGACGGTGCGGCCACCGGGCAGCACGGTCAGTACCGGCTCCTCCTCCCGGCACCGTGGCATGACCATGGGGCAGCGAGGATGGAAATGGCAGCCGGGCGGCCGGTCGATGGCGTTCGGCAGCTCGCCGCCCAGCGCCGGCTTGGCAGCTTTCCGCTTGGTGGTCAGCCGGGGCGCCGCGCGGACCAGCGCCTGGGTGTAGGGGTGCAGCGGCTCGGTGAAGATGTCCGCGGTGGGCGCCTCCTCGATGACCCGGCCCAGGTACAGGACCGCGGTGCGCTGGCTGATGTGCCTGGCCACATCCAGGTCGTGGGTGACGAACAGGTAGGTCAGGCCACGCTCGTCCTGCAGCCGGATCATCAGGTTGAGCACCTGGGCCTGGATCGAGAGGTCAAGCGCGGACAGCGGCTCGTCCGCGATGATCACCTCCGGCTGCACCGCAAGCGCCCGGGCGATCCCGACCCGCTGGCGCTCGCCGCCGCTGAACGCGACCGGGCGGCGGCCCGCCTGGGCCGGCGACAGCCCGACCGTGCTGAGCAGTTCGGCCACCCGGTCCGCCCGGCGGGCCCGGTCCACCACGTGGTGCACCTTGAGCACTTCGGCGAGGGACTGGCCCACAGTCATCGTCGGGTTGAGCGAGGAGTAGGGGTCCTGGAACACCCCCTGTACCTGGCGCCGCACCGAGCGCGCCGCCTCGCTGCGGCGGTCGAGGATGCTGGTGCCCCGGTAGCGGATGTCGCCTGACGTCGGCCGGTACAGGCCGAGTACCAAGCGCCCGAACGTGGTCTTACCTGACCCGGTCTCCCCGACCAGCGCGAGCGTCTCGCCGCGGTTGATGGCGAGGGAGATCCCGTCGACCGCCTTGAGGCTGGCGCGCCGCCCGCCCGGGCCGCCGTGGCCGGTGGCGAAGTGCTTGGTGACCTCGACCGTCTCGATGATGGGCGGGTCGGCGGCGGCCGGGGCGAAGGCTTCGCCGGCCAGGCTATCCGCGGGCACCGCTGGCCCCGTCGCTCACATGGTCGTGCAGGGCGAACCGCCCGGCGTTCGAGCCGCCGTCGACCTCGATCACCGTGCCGGTGATGTGGCCCGCCTGTGCCGAGGCGAGAAACAGGACCGCATTGGCGATGTCCCGTGGGTCACCGGCCTGGCCGAGCGGGATCGAGCGGACCAGGGCGGCGCGCAGGTCGTCGGGCGCCCGGTCCGGGTGGGCGTCACTCCACTCCCGCACGTCGATGTAGCCGGGCGCGACCACGTTCACCCTGATGCCGAGCGGGCCAAGCTCCATCGCGAAAACCCTGCTCATGATCTCTACCGCGGCCTTGGACGCGCTGTAGGCGGCGCCGCCCGGGCGCGGGTTGCGCGCGGAGCCGGTGGAGATGCTGACCACGGCGGCTCCGGTGGCCCCGCGTGCGGCGCAGTGCCTGGCGAACGCCTGGGTCAGCATGAAGGTGCCGGTGACGTTCACCGCGAAGACGCGCTCCCAGGCCGCCGCTGGCATGTCGAGCAGCGTCCCGTCCGGGTAGGCCGCGGCGTCGTTGACGAGGACGTCCGCCTTCCCGAACCGGCTGACCGCCGTATCGAGAACCTGCGCGGCGAACCCGGGCTGGGCGATGTCCCCGGTGATGCCGGCGACCTGCGGGTCGCCCGCGAAATAATCCGGTGGCGCCAGATCGGCGATCACCACCTGCCCGCCCTCGCCAGCGAAGCCTGCGGCGATGGCCCGGCCGATGCCATGGGAGCCGCCGCTGACGATGGCCACCTGGCCGGCGAAACGGCCCTCTCCCAATGCTGCCTCCTTGGGATGACCGCGGGCCGGGGAGCCGCCGCGGATGCTGTTGCGCAGTCCGTCAACACCAGATCAATCAGGTGTATTGTCGATTGTCGACCAAGCTAGCACAAGCCTCCTGGCTGGAGGAGGGCTGTGGCCTCCTCGGGAGGAGGGCCGCAGCCTGGCTGGGAGGGCTGCGGGCTCCCAGGCAAGAGGGCCGCGGCCTGGCTGGGAGGGCTGCGGGCTCCCAGGCAAGAGGGCCGCAGCCTGGCTGGGAGGGCTGCAGTCTCGTGGCTGGAGGAGGGTGCGGGTGACGGAAGGCTTGCTCCGCGGTGTTGCGGTGCCCAACTTTGGCGACGAGCCCGACGGGCTGATCGAACTCGGCGTCGCGGCCGAGCAGGCCGGGTTCGACGGGTTCTTCCTGTGGGACCACATCGTGTTCTCCAACACCGGCGACGGGCCGCCGATCATCGATCCCTGGCTAGTGCTGGCCGTGGTCGCCGCCCGTACCTCCCGGATCAAGCTCGGCACCATGATCACGCCGGTGCCGCGGCGCCGGCCGTGGCAGCTGGCGCGGCAGATCACGAGCCTGGACCGGCTGAGCGGCGGGCGGGTGATCCTCGGCGTCGGGATCGGCTCACCGGCTTACGGCGACTTCGGCATCTTCCACGAGCCTGCCGGGGACCGGGTCCGCGCCGACATGCTCGACGAGGGCCTGGCCGTGCTGGCCGGACTGTGGAGCGGCGAGCCGTTCAGCTACGCGGGCCAGCACTACACCGTGGACCCGGTGCGGTTCACCCCGGTACCGGTCCAGCGCCCGCGGGTGCCGATCTGGGTGGGCGGGGTCCTGCCCGCCACCCGGCCGATCGCCCGCGCGGCACGATGGGACGGCGTCGTCCCCATCCGGTTCGCGCAGCGGTCGCTGATCCGGCCGTCGGCGCAGGACATCGCCGACGTGCGGGCACAGGTGGCCACCGCGCGCGGCACGGCGGACGGGTTCGACGTCGCGGTCTGGGCCGAGGTGGCCCCCGAGCCCGCGGCAGTGCCCGGCCTGGCCGCGCCGTACCAGGCGGCAGGCGCGACCTGGTGGATCGAGACCGCCAAGCCCGGGCCCGGATGGTGGGAAGGGATCACCGCGCGGGTGGGCGCCGGGGTTCTAGGGGGAGCGTAGCGCCGCGGTCCCGGTCACTCCAGCCGGCCTGCCTGCTCCTCCGCCAGTTGCCGCAGCCACTGCTCACTGGCGCTGGCCACCCGCGGCGGCACGCCCAGCCGGCGCAACTGCTCCCCCGCCGCGGCCATCTCGTCGATGCGCCGCAGCGCATGCCGCACGCTGCCCTGCTCCAGCCGGTCGAGCGTGCTGGCCGAGGCGCCCGCCAGTTCGCTGCGGATGTTGTCCCGCAGCCACTCCTCGCACCCCGCGGCCCTGGCCGCGCGCAGCGCCTCGGTGACCGCCGCGGCGAGGCCCTTGTAGAAGACGCTTCGCACCAGCTTCCGCGCGGCCGCCGTGCCGGGCGGGCCGGGCAGTACGTCCACGCTCGCGCCGAGCCCGCCGAAGATGCGGGCGAACTCCGCGGCCGCCGGGCCGGAGGCGAGCATGGGGGTGCGCAGCCCGTTGCCGGGCACCGGCGACATCAGCGCGACGTCGGCGAAGGCGGCCCCGCCTCCCTCCGCCAGGCCGGCCAGTCGCACCTTCGCCTGCGCCGACGCGGTGTTCAGGTCGGCGTAGATGGCCCCGGGGCTAATGCCGGGCAGGGCCGCCACGAGGGCTTCCTCGGCCTCGTGCGCGCAGGTCAGCGACACCACCACCGCCGCACCCCGGCAGGCGTCGGCATCGCCGGCGCACGCGGTGACGCCGGGCCCGGGCCGGACGCGCGGGTCGAACCCCCGCACCACGGCGCCGGCGGCGACCAGGTCGGCCGCGATCGCCGAACCCGCCTCGCCGAGGCCGAGCACGGCAACCACCGGCGGGCCGCCGCTCATCGCAGCGCCGCCACGGGCAGGGCCTGCAGCGCCTCGATCACGCTCTGCAGATGGTCGTGCATCGCCCGCTCGGCGGCGGCCGGGTCCCGTGCCGTCACCGCCGCGACGATCGCCTCGTGCTGCGGCAGCGAGACGGCTGGCCGGCCCGGCACCAGGGACAGCGAGAACTGGTGCCGGACGGTCTGGTCACGCAACTGGCGGAGCAGCCTGGCCGACGTCTCGTGCGCGGCGATGTCCCTGACCGTCGCGTGCAGCCGCGCGTTCAGTTCGCTGTAGCGCAGCAACTCGGCCCGGGACACAGCCGCGTGCATGTCGGCGACGATTCTTTGCAATACGGCGGCCTCGGCGGCGGTGATCCGTTCCGCGGCGCGGGCCGCTTCGAGGCCTTCAAGCACCTTGCGCACCTCGGTGATCTCGATCGCCTCGGCCAGCGATATCTCGCGCACCCGCGCGCCCCGGTTCCGCTGGAACTCCACCAGGCCCTGCGCGGACAGGTCCTGCAGCACGGCCCGCACGATGAACCTCGACGCGCCGAAGCGCTCGCACAGGTCGGCCTCGACCAGCCGCTGCCTGGGCACGAACTCGCCCCGGAGGATCGCCGCACGGAGCGCCCCGGCGACCGTGCGCCTGGCGTCGGCGGGCACGTCGTGTGTCTCTTCCATCACGGCACCGGCGGGGTCCCGTGGGTGTGGAATGACGGGATGGTGGCAAGGCCCCAGGCCTGTCCCTTCGCGCGTTCCGCCTCGGACCAGCTGATCGGGGCCCAGTCCGGCGCGAAGATCAGCCTCGCGCAGGGGTTGCACAGCTCGATCCGGTTCCCGCCCGGCTCGTAGACGTAAAGGAAGAACGTCTGCTGTATGGCGTGCTTGTGCGGGCCTGGTTTCGATGAAAACGTCGCGGTCCAGGCACAGGTCGGCAGCGCGGAGGATGTCCTCGCGGGTGTCGGTGGCGAACGCGATATGGTGCAGCCGGCCGTTCGTCCCCGTCCAGTCGTTGGTGTAGACGAGGTCGTAGGACTTCTGCGCGAAGTGCAGCCACTGCGCGGAGATGGTGCCGTCGTCGAGCACGATCTGCTCGGTGACCCGGCCGCCGAGTGCCCCGGACACGAAGTCCCCGTTCGGCTTTGTCTGCGCGGCCAGGAAGTTGACGTGGTCGAGCCGCCGGACCGGCACGCCGCGGCCGGGGTTGGCCTGCGCCTGGTTCTTCAGCGCGGGCTTCAGCTCGCCCTCGGGCTGGTACCAGTCGGACTCCCAGTACAGCTCGAACTCGTGGCCGTCCGGGTCGCGGAACAGGTAGGTCGGCCCGATCCCGGCGTCGCCGGACTGCCAGCCGATGCCGAGGCCCGCCTTCTCGATCTGCGCCACCCGCCGGTGCAGCGCGTCCTCGCTGCTGGCGCGCAGCCCGGTGCGGCCCAGGCCGGAGGTGTGCGACGCGGTCAGCTTCAGGCTGTGGTGCTCGTAGTCGTCCCAGGTGCGCAGGTAGACCGAGTCGCCGCTGGTGCCGTTCTCGGTGAGGCCGAGCACCTGGGTGAAGAACCACAGGCTCTTGTCCGGCTCGGGGGTGAGCAGCTCGGCATGACCGAGATGAGCCACGTCGTGCAGCAGCGGCATCGCTCGCCTCCTATTGGGCGATCGTGGAGGGGTAGACGGTCCCGTCGAACAGCTTGCGGGCGGTGCGGACCACGCCCGCCCGCAGCACCCGCGGCGGGTCCTGCGCCGTGTCCAGCTCGACCTCCACCGCCAGGTGCCCGCTCGGGTGCTCGATGTCGATCACATGCCCGGACGCGGGGAGCCTGGCAAGCTCGGCGCCGGCCGCGCCGGGGAGCAGCAGGGCGGTGGCCACGGTCACCGCGCCGAGCACCCCGATCGAGGTGTGCGGCCGGACCGGGATAAACGTGCGGGTGCCGATCGTGCCGCCGTCGCACGGTGCGCTGACCAGGGTGGTCTTGGGCACCGACAGGCTGGCGACGTCGCCGAGGCCCATCAGCTTGCCTGCGGCCAGCCGCAGCGCCTGGACGCGGCGGGCCACCTCCTCGTTCCCGGCCAGGTGCTGCGCTGACTCGGCGCCGGTGAGCCCGAAATCGCTGGCCCGCGCCACCACCACCGGCATGCCGTTGTCCACGCAGGTGACCTCGACGCCGTCGATGACGTCGCGCACGCTGCCGGTGGGCAGCAGGCTGCCGGTGGCCGAGCCGGCGGTGCCGGCGAACCGCAGCAGGACCGGCGAAGCGGTGCCGGGCACGCCCGCGATGGCGGTGTCCCCGGCATAGCGCACGCTGCCCCCGGGGGTGGCGAACGTGGCGGTGACCACCGCGCCCGAGTTGACCATGTGGATGCGGGCCGTGGTTTCCTGGCTGCCCGCGCCGATCAGGCCGCGCTCGACCGCGAACGGGCCGATCCCGGCGAGGATGTTGCCGCAGTTCTGCCGGTCGGTGATCGTCGGCTCGTCCACCCCGAGCTGAAGGAACAGGTAGTCGATGTCGGCGTCGTCGCGCTGCGCCGGCGACACCACCGCGACCTTGGAAGCCAGCGAATGAGCGCCGCCTACCCCGTCGACCTGCATCGGGTGGCCGCTGCCCATCACCGCGAGCAGCAGCGCATCCCGCTCCCCCGGGTCCGCGGGCAGGTCGCTGGCCAGAAAGTACAGCCCCTTGGAGGTACCGCCGCGCATCAGCATGCACCGCACGCCCCCGGCTGCGGGGATCCGCCAGGGACCCGCGCCCCGCCGTCCCTGGTCACCGGGGCGCTTCCTGGTAGCTCTGATAGTCCACGTACCCGGCACCGAGCTTGGTGACCACCACGTTCCTCATTGCAGTGTCCCGGTGACCTGCGGGTAGACGCGCATGTATGCCTCTGCCACTGGTGTCGTGCGCCAGGCCCAGGTTGGGGCCGGCGTTGCGCCGCAGCTGTACCCCGCGGCGCTTGGCCAGGTCGGTGTAGTAGTCCCACATGTGCTGCTGGGCCGCCAGGCATTCCATCGCCCGGCGCTTCACCGCGAACACCTCGGTGATGTCAAGCAGCACCTGCGGCTTGAAGTCGCACTGCTCCGGCTGGTGCGGTTCGAACAGGAACACCGGTGGCGCGCCGAGCGGGTCCCCGGGGGCGTCATAGCCGATGGCCTGAGCCAGCACCCGCGCCTGCAGCGCCATCCGGGCGGCCGCCGGATGGTCGGGGTTGTAGGGGTCCGCCAGCGCGTGGGTCAGCACCACCGACGGCTCGACCCGCCGGAAGCAGCGCACGATCTCATCGACCAGCTCGGCGGACTCGCGCAGCGGGTAGTCGCCGGCGTCCAGGAACTCGATCCCGGCGCCGAGCACGCCGGCCGCGCTGGCCGCCTCGTCGCGCCGCAGCGCCTTGATCTCGTCGAGCTTCTTGCCGTCGCGCCACGCCCGTGCGGACTCGCCCCGCTCGCCGTAGCTGAGGCAGAGCACGGTCACCGCCGCGCCGCGGGAAGCGGCCAGCGCGATCGCGCCGCCCGCGCGCCAGACGAAGTCGCCGGCGTGGGCGCTGACCACCAGGACCGGCCCGTTCTGCGTCACCACGTGCCCCAGACCTCCTGCGCGGTCTCGACGATCAGCCGGAGCTTGTCCCACTGCTGCTGCTGGGTGAGGTCGTTGCCCTCCTTGGTCGAGGAGAAGCCGCATTGCGGGGACAGGCAGAGCTGGTCGGCGTCGACGAACCTGGCCGCGTCCTCGATCCGCCGCTTGAGCTGGTCCTTGCTCTCCAGCTCGCCGCGCTTGGTGGTGACAAGCCCGAGAACGACCCGCTTGCCCTTGGGCACGAACCGCAGCGGCTCGAAGCCGCCCGAGCGCTCGTCGTCCCACTCACAGAAGAACCCGTCCACGGCGAGCTCGTTGAACAGCGCCTCGGCCACGAACTCGTAACCGCCCTCGGCCGCCCACATGCTCTGGTTGTTGCCCCGGCACATGTGGGTGGTGACCGCCAGGTCGGCGGGCCGGCCGGCCAGCGCGCGGTTGATGTTCTCGATGTAGCGCTCGTGCTGGTGCTCGGGGTCCCCGCCGATCTCGGCGACGTGCTGGCGCTGCGCCGGGTCGTTCATGTACGCCAGGCTGGTGTCGTCGAACTGCAGGTAACGGCAGCCGAGGTCATACAGCCGCCGCACCTCCTCGGCGTAGGCCGCGGCCAGGTCGGCCCAGAACTGGTCCAGGTCCGGGTAGACCGACTCGTCGATGGCCGAGCGGCCGCCCCGGTAGTGGACCATGCTCAGCGAGGGGATGGTGAGCTTGGGCAGCGCGGTGGTGACGGTGTCGCGCAGGAACGAGAACGCCTCGCCGAAGATCGTGTGCTCGAGCGTGAGCGGTGCGACGACGTGCGCGGACGGCGGGGCCCATTCGTAGCTCTTCTGCTCGTTGTGGAACGCCACCCTGATCGTGTCGTCCAGCACCTTCTCGATGCCGCCGAGCTGGTAGATGAAGTCCATGTGCCAGGACTCGCGGCGCAGCTCACCGTCGGTCGCCGCGCGCAGCCCTACCTCCTCCTGCCTGCGGACGACCTCGCGGATGGCGGCGTCCTCGGTCTGCCGCAGTTGATCGGCGCTGAGGCGGCCTGCCGCGAAGTCGTCGCGGGCCCGCAGCAGTTCCGGCGGGCGCAGCAGGCTGCCGACGTGGTCGGCGCGGAACGGCGGCCGCCCGGGAGGCCACGCCGTGCCGGCGGCGGAGTGCTGCTGGGCGCTCTGATCTCCGGGCATGCGCCGTCCTCCTGATTTCGCCGCCAGATCGTTCACAATATTGTAAACAATCCGGGCGCCACGCAACAGGGGTTGCGGGGGCACGCGCGGACCCGCGCCCGGCCGCGTGAACGTGAGGTTGAGACCCGTAAGGGGGTGTCATGAAGTAAGGGGCGACCTCACCTCCGCGGACCCGGATCGGCGCTTGACTGTTCCGTGGCACATAACCCTGCGACGTCGCTACGGGCGACAATCTGGGCTGATTTGCAATGGCACCATTATCGCCCTCTACGGCTAAGGCTCAACGTCGCACGCATAGCCAGCATCGTCCAGTCGCAATTTTGTACCCCCAAAAAACGTATTCATACTCAGATGCCATGTGACATGCGACAATACCTTTACGGCACGCTTAGATCGGCATCGCAAACGGTTGTGCATGGTCGCACGCAGAGTCATTTTGACATTACTCCATGAATTTTACATTGAGGAGCCTGGACGGCAGGGTAAAGGGATAGTAATATCGGGAAAACCTGGGGGATATGGCTAAGACTGGCCAAGCGCAGTAGCGCGGGCCCCGCAATCAAATGGCATCGCCATGTCCTAGCTATTTCTGTGCGCGCCAAATGCAAATCTCATGTCACGGGAGGCACACGCATGAGCAGAACACGCATCGCGATCGGGATCTCCACAGCCGTGGGGGTAGTGGCCGCCCTGGGGGTGATGGCGGCGCCCACGGCCGGGGCACAAGCCCGCGGCCATGACGGTACGTTCACGGTGGTCGCCGACCATCTCAACAACCCCCGGGGACTCTCCCCCGCACCCGGCGGCGGGCTCTATCTCGCCGAGGCCGGGCGCGGCGGTAAGACCTGCTTCGGCGGCGGCCCCGAAGGCGAGATCTGCCCGGGGCTGACCGGATCGTTCGACCTGATCACCAAGGGGCAGGTCAAGCGGCTCGTCACCGGCCTGATCTCCGCCTCCGGCGCCGGGGGTGTCGCGGCGGAGGGCCCCGTGTCGGTCTCCGCCCCGCGGCACCTTCTATGGCCTGTTCGGAGAGAACACCCACGTGGTTCCGCCGAAAGGCGTGATCCCGGACAACGTACGCAACAAGGCCCTGGCGCAGCTTGGCCGGTTGTGGCTGGTCAAGCCAGGCCGTTGGGTGAAGACCGTGTCCAACGTCGGAGACCAGGACTGGGCGTGGACCAAGCGCCACCTCGACCCCGGCCCTAAGGACTGGCCCGACGCCAACCCCAACGCCGTGCTCTTCTCGCACGGGAGCCGGTACGTGGCAGACGCGGGCGCCAACGCCCTGGTGCGGGTCAAGTGGAATGGGAAAGCGCGCGTTCTCCACTTCCTTTCCTTGCCGGCAAACTTCCAAGGTGACACGGTGGCAACGTGCGTCGCGCGCGGCCCGGACGGGGCGCTCTACGTCGGCGAGCTGGCTGGCGGCTTCTACAGCCCAGGGCACGCACGCATCTGGCGGGTCACCTCTCATCACGCCACGGTCTGGGCTCGTGGCCTGACCACCGTGCAGGGCTGCGGTTTCGGCAGCGATGGCGCGTTCTACGCCACCGGGTTCCAGACCGGCGGCCTGCAAACCCAGAACCCGGCCGGGGACGTGGTCCGCATCAGCCAGGACGGCCACCGCACGCGCCTCGGCGTTGGCAAGCTGTTCTTCCCCTCCGGCTTCGCTGCGGGGGCCGACGGCGCGATCTACGTCTCCAACTGCAGCGCCGCCCCGGCCACGGGAATGGGCCCGCAACTGTGCCCCACCGGCGGCCAGGTGGTCCGCCTCGGGTAGCGCCCCGGTCCTTGAAGAGACGTGCAGCCGTTCCGCAGCATTCCCGCGCAACGGCTGCACCTCTCGCTCATGAGGGCGCGGCCGTGCCAGGGACCCGGGCACGGGCGGCTCAGATGCGGATGCGCTCGTTCGCCGGGTCGTACATGGGGCGCAGCGAGGCGACGGCCGGGTAGGCCGCGGCACCGATCTGCACCGTCCATTCGCCGGCGTCCAGGTACGCCTGGTCGATCGGCTCCTCGGCGTCGATCATCGCCAGCCCGACGGCGCCACCGAGGGTGAACCCGTAGGACGCGGACCTGATGTACCCGGCGGGCCTGCCGTCGCGGTGCACCACCTCGGCGTGGAAAAGCAGCGGCGCGGGGTCCTTCAGCAGCACCTGGACCAGGCGCCGGCGCAGCGGCCCGCGCTCCTTCTGGGCGAGCACCGCCTCCCGGCCGATGAAGCCGCCCGGCTTGTCCAGCGCCACCGCGAAGCCGAGCCCGGCTTCCAGCACGGTGTCGGTGTTGTCGATGTCGTGACCGTAGTCCCGGTAGCCCTTCTCCATCCGCAGGCTGCCGAGCGCCTTGAGCCCGGCGTGCCGCAGGCCGGCCGCGCGCCCGGCGTCCACCAGCCGGTCGTAGACGTGCACCGCCTGCTCGGCCGGGATGTACAGCTCATAACCGAGTTCGCCCAGGTAGGTGATGCGGATGCAGAGCACCCGGGCGAACCCGATGTCGATCTCGGCGGCGGCGCGGAACGGGAACGCCTCGTTGGACATGTCCGCGGAGGTGACGGCGGCCAGCACCTCGCGTGACCGCGGGCCCTGGATGTTGATCTGCGCATAGCCGGACGTCACGTCGGTCACGAAGGCATGGGCGTCGCCGAGGTGCCGGCGCAGCCAGGTCTCCGCGTGCCGGTGCGCGGTGTCGGAGGCGACCACCCAGAACCGGTCCTCGGCAAGCTTGGTCACGGTGAGGTCGGCCTCCAGCGTGCCGGCCGGGTTGAGCCACTGGGTGTAGGTGATCCGGCCGGGCTTGCCGTTCACCCTGTTGGCGGAGACCTGGTCCAGGATCTGCCCGGCGTCGCGGCCGCGCACGTCGAACTTGGCCATGAAGGCCATGTCCATCAGGATCGCCCCGGTGCGGGCGGCGTGATGCTCGGCCTCCCAGTAGCCGAACCAGTCCGGCCGCCCCCAGGACAGCTCGCCGGGCTCCGGCTCGGCACCGTCCGGGGCGTACCAGTCGGCGCCCTCCCAGCCGCTGACGTCCTTGAAGTAGGCGCGCTGCGCGACCAGCCGTTGGTGGACCGGGGACACCTTCGCGCCGCGCGCGGTCCGCGGGGACCGGCCCGGGTAGTGGGTCGCGTAGACCAGGCCGAGCGACTCCACCGTGCGGGTCGCCCGGTACTCCGGGTTGGCCTGGTAACGGTGCAGCCGGTCGATGTTGATGCCGGTCACGTCGACGTCGGGCCGGCCCTCGGCGATCCAGTGCGCGACCACCCGGCCGATCCCCCCGCCGGTCAGGATCCCGATCGAGTTCAGCCCGGCGGCGACGAAGTAGTTCTTCAGCTCCGGTGCCTCGCCGACGATCGGCATCAGGTCGGGCGTGAAGCTCTCCGGGCCGCAGAAGAACTTCTTGATGCCGGCGTGCTCGGCCACCGGGACCCGGAACATGGCGCGCTCCAGGTACGGGGCCATCCGGTCCCAGTCCGGGGGCAGTTCGCCGAAGGAGAAGCCGTCGGGGACGCCGCCGACGTTCCACGGCGCGCAGACCGGCTCGAACAGGCCGAGCATCAGCCCGCCGCCCTCTTCCCTGTAGTAGCCGTAGTTGGCCGGGTCTTCCAGCACCGGCCAGCCGCCGTCCACCCCCTCGATCGGCTCGGTCAGCAGGTAGTAGTGCTCGGCCGCCTGCAGCGGGATGCTCACCCCGGCCAGTTCGCCGAGCTGGCGGGCCCACATCCCGGCGCAGTTGACCACGTACTCGGCCTCGACGTCGCCCTGGGGCGTGCGCACGCCGGTCACCGCGCCGTGGCGCTGGGAGAACCCGGTCACCGGCACGCCCTCACAGATCCGCGCGCCGTGCATCCGGGCGCCCCTGGCCAGCGCCATCGTCACGTCGACCGGGTTCACCCGGCCGTCGGCCGGGATATAGAAGCCGGCCAGCACGTCATCGACCCGCGCGAGCGGGAACAGGCCCGCGACCTCGGCCGCGGAGATCTCGTGCACCTCGACGCCGCACAGCCGGTTGAACGCGGCCACCCGCCGGTACTCCTCCAGCCGGCCCGGCTCGATGGCCAGTTCGATCAGGCCCACCTGCTTGAGCCCGGTCGCCTGCCCGGTCTCCGCCTCCAGCCGGGCGTACAGGTCCCTGGTGTACATCCGCAGCTCGGTCGAGGTCTGTGAGGTCGAGCCGAAGGTGGCCATCAGCCCCGCCGCGTGCCATGTGGTGCCCGAGGTCAGCCGGTCCCGCTCAAGCAGCACCACGTCGGGCACCCCCAGGTGCGCGAGGTGGTAGGCGACCGAGGTGCCGATGACACCGCCACCGACGACGACGACACGGGCGCGATCAGGGATGGCAGTGGTGCCGGGCATGGTCATGCGAGTTACGTTCCGATCGGTCGGCAGGTACCTTCTTCGGCGCCCGCCCCGCCGGGCGCGGCGCCGCTGCCTGAGCATAAGCCCCGCTCAAGGTGGCCGGAAGCTGGCGCCAGCCCCGCAAACGACTTGTGCCAGCACCGCGGATCGCCGAGAGTGGGCGGCATGGCCAGTGACCCTGCCCCGGGAGAGGGCCGCGACGGCACGGCGGCCGATGCCGGGATCACCCGCACGTTCGGCTGGCAGGACATGTTCGTCCGCCCCGAGGAGGATCCGCGCAGCGACGACGGCCTCGGCGACGAGCGGGCCACCCTGACCGGCTACCTGCGGGCCTACCGCCTCACCCTGGAACTGAAGTGCTCGGGCCTGGACGCCGCGGGGATGGCCTGCCGGTCGGTGCCGCCGTCGAACCTGTCGCTGCTCGGCCTGGTCCGCCATCTCACCGACGTGGAGCGCAACTGGTTCCGCCGCGTGCTGGCCGGCCAGGACGCCGGCTGGCTGTTCCGGCGCGACGACGACAGGGACGCCGCGTTCGACGAGGCCGTGGCCGACCCGCAGGCGGTGGAAGCCGCCTGGGCCGCCTGGCGTGAGGAGGTGCAGTTCGCCGAGCGGTTCGTCGACGAGGCGCCGGACCTGGAAGTGACCGGCACCTACCGGCGAGGGCATCATCAGCCTGCGCGAGGTGCTCGTGCACATGATCGAGGAGTACGCCAGGCACATGGGCCACGCCGACCTGCTGCGGGAACGCATCGACGGCCGGGTAGGCCAGTAGCCGATCCAGAAGCCTTGGCGCACCAGCTGAAGCGGGAGTTCGCTGGCGAATTCGGTGCCGCCGGGCGGCCGGTCGCCCTGCTGTTCACCTGCAACGGCCGCTAGGCTCCGGTTGGCCTGGGGTGGGACCGAAGGGCAGTTAGGCCAGCCGGAATGGCCGGAAAAAATTGACCGGGGATTATTCGGCCGGGCGGGGTCGCGCCCGGGCGTGACTGGTGCCAGAGTGGTGTCAGATTGGACGCGATACTGGCCGGCCTGCGGACCGGCCAAACCCTTTGGACACTAACGGTTGGCTAGCGCATGGTGAGGCGCTGCGGATGTGTAACGAGAACGAGTGGATTGTCCGCGAGGCATTCCTGGCCTACGACCGGGGCGACTTCGCGCGCATGATGGAGTTCGTGGACCCAGGCCTGCAATGGACCTACCTCGATCCTGGCCTGGCAGATCTGCCGCCGCAGGTCTGCCGCGGCCGCGAGGAACTGGAGAGGGCACTGCGCTGGCAGACCGCGCTGGGGCTGCGGTCCGAGCTTGAAGAGGTCGTCGCCGCCGGTGACCAGGTGATCCTGGTGATGCGCACGCCAGGACTCGACCAGCACCGCGGCAGGCAGGGCGACGACCGGACCTATGACGTCGTCACGGTACGGGATGGCCGGATCGTCGAGTTGCACGCCTGCCGTGACCACGGCGAGGCACGCTCGCTCGCCGGGATCAGCTAGCTGGCTTTGTGCGCCGCCGCGTCCGGCAGCGTCACCCGGCGCAGCCGCGGTGCGGACACGTCCTTGCGCCGTGCCACGATCCGGTAGGAAAAGGACGTGCTGTTCGCGCCACCCTCGAGTTCTTGCACTACGAACCCCGTGGCGGTCTTGTCCCGCACG
The DNA here is from genome assembly GCA_963762735.1 of uncultured Actinomycetes bacterium. Taxonomy (GTDB): domain Bacteria; phylum Actinomycetota; class Actinomycetes; order Streptosporangiales; family Streptosporangiaceae; genus DASXKD01. The sequence goes on from CAVXMG010000014.1 coordinate 208,312, forward strand.
AATAGGCCGCGGCAATTGCCCTCTGCCTGGACGAACACGTGGTATTCGCCGGTGTGAACGGTCTGGGCGAACTCGGGGTCGATCCGCACCGAAGCCGCGCCGCCGGACAGCCGCGCCGGGCCGAAGTCCTCGAACCAGCACTCCGGGCTTTCCATGCAGTACAGCGTCAGGTGCCCGTTGCCGTCCTCGGCCGGGACCACGCCCCATGTGCCTTGCCTAGCTTTTACCGGCCTGGGACACACGTGTCTCTAGTTGCGTATGTCCTGAATGTGTGACTTCACTCACACTTGCCCGGGTTGCGAGCCCGTAGGATCGGGGCTGGCTACTGCGGCGCGGGAGGAGGTGGCGGGGCGTGGATGCTGATGCGGGCCCGCCGTGGGTGCGATGACCGCCCGGCTCACCCGCCGCCCTGGCGGGCCCGCCAGGCTGCGGGCCCTGCTGGCATCCGGGCGGACGATCGTGGCGCCGGGCGCGTTCGATCCGCTGGCCGCCCGGCTGGTGGAGGAGGCCGGGTTCCCTGCGGTGTATATGACCGGGTTCGGCACCTCGGCGGCGCTGCTCGGGCGGCCGGACGTCGGATTGCTGACGATGACCGAGATGGCCGGCAACGCCGCGCGGATCGCGGCCTGCGTGGACATCCCGCTGATCGCCGACGCCGACACCGGGTACGGAAACCCGATCAACGTGATCCGCACCGTCGGGGCCTATGAGGCGGCCGGGGCAGCCGGAATCCATATCGAGGACCAGGTCGCTCCCAAGAAGTGCGGGCACATGGACGGCAAGCTCGTCATCCCGGCGGAGGAGATGGCCGCCAAGATCCAGGCGGCGACAGAGGCCAGGGCCGACCCCGACTTCGTCATCATCGCCAGGACCGACGCACGGGCCGTGGAGGGCTTCGAGCAGGCCATGGCGCGCGCCCGGCGCTACCTGCAGGCAGGCGCGGACGTGCTGTTCATCGAGGCGCTGACCAGTGAGGCCGAGGCCGCCGAGGCCGCCCGCGCCTTTCCCGGCGTGCCGCTGCTCTTCAACTGGGCCGAGGGCGGCAAGACCCCGCCGATCAGCCTGGCCCGCCTGCAGGAACTGGGCTACCGGATCGTCATCTTCCCGATCAGCACGCTGCTCGCGGCGACCGCCGCGATGCGCCGGATACTCCAGGAGATCTCGCAGGCCGGCACCCCCGCCGCCGCGCTCGGCGGCCTGCCCGGCTTCGGCGAGTTCGTCGACTTCATCGGCCTGCCCGAGGTACGCGCGGCCGAGCGGCGCTACACCGCCGGGGAAGCCGGGGCCGCGCCGGAGCGCACCGGCGGCGCGCAGTGACCAACCTGTCTGCGAGTCACCGGACCTGGGGCATGACCTCGGCCGCTATCAGCTCCAGATGGTCGAGGTCGTGCAGGTCGAGGACCTGGAGGTAGGCCCGCGACGCGCCAGCGTCCGCGAACTGGCCCAGCTTGTCCACGATCTCGGCGGGCGAGCCTGCCAGGCCGGTCTGCCTGAGGCCCGCCAGCTGCTGGCCGGTCGCCTGCGCCCGGCGGGCCAGTTCGGCCTCGTCCCGGCCACAGCACACGGTCTGCGCTGCCGAGTACACCAGCGATCCCGGATCACGGCCCGCCTCCTGGCAGGCCTGGCGCACCCGGTCGAAGGCTGCCGTGCTGTCGGCGACGCTGGCGAACGGGATGTTGTACTCGTCGGCGAAGCTCGCCGCCAGCCGCGGCGTCCGGCGCTGCCCGGCGCCGCCGATCAGGACCGGCGGGCGCGGCCGCTGGGCCGGCTTGGGCAGCGCAGGTGAGCCGGACAGCGAGTAGTGCGTGCCGCTGAACGAGAACTCCTCACCCTCGGCGGTTTCCCACAGCCCGGTGACGATCTTCAGTTGTTCTTCGAGGCGGGCGAACCGCTCGGCCAGCGGCGGGAACGGTATCCCGTAGGCGGTGTGTTCGGCATCGAACCAGCCGGTGCCGAGCCCGAGTTCGGCCCGGCCGCCGCTCATCTGGTCCACCTGCGCCACGGCAATCGCCAGCGGCCCGGGGAGGCGGAACGTGACCGGGGTCATCAGCGTGCCCAGCCGGATCCGCGAGGTCTGGACGGCCAGGCCCGCAAGGGTGATCCAGGCGTCGGTGGGGCCGGGCAGGCCGGACCCGGCCATGGTCAGGTAGTGGTCGGAGCGGAAGAACGCGTCGAAGCCGAGTTCTTCGGCGGCCCGGGCGACAGACAGCAGGGTTGCGTAGTCGGCACCCTGCTGAGGTTCGGTGAAGATCCGCAGCAGCATGTGCCAATCCTGTCAGCGCTGCGGTACGTCCAGATGCCTCCCCCAGGCATCGATCTCATCTTCGCCCGGCGCGACCACGGCCCAGCCTTGGGCGAGGCCGCGCAGGTTCGTTCGTAGTTGCTCAGGCGACTTGAGCGCGCTGCGCACCGCCGAGACGGAGTCGAGGTCCGCCAGAAGAAGCAGGAACACCGCTTGTGTCGCCCGGTTCCCGTTCCCGCCCGCCGCCGGGTAAGCGCCGGCCATCCGGTGCAGGCTGGTTACCTCTCGCCACCTGGCCACCTCGCCGCGCGTGATGCTCAGTTCCGCGCGAAGCTCGCGGCCGGGCATTCGCCGAAGCTGGGCAGCGTCGTGGATGCCGCGCAGCGCGAGCGCGTCGCGGTAGGCGGCGAACGGGGACAGCGACAGGAAGTCCGCCGGGACGGGCTCCCCCACCAGATCCTTGAAGCGGGCCGCAACTTCGAACGCGTTCGCGGCGGCGTCCTCCCGCTGCCGCCGGGCCCCGTTCCGGGCGGCGCAAGCCTGTCTCACCTGGTCGACGTCATGGAGTTCGGCCAGCGATGGATCGGTGCGCGCCATCATCAGGATGGCGGGATCGGCCACCGCGATCGCGAGCTCCGCCACGGCCTCGCCGTACTCTTCTGCTTTGCCGGCGCCTCGCTTCTGGCGCCCCCTGGTGAGGACACAGGCGTGTTCGTATCGCGCCAGCAGGGTCATGTTCACCCGGGACTGGAGTTCGCTGTCGTTCAGCACACCATGAATGCTGAACCGCTCATGGAGTGAACGGTAGCTCTCCACCCCGATGGCCTCGGCAGCGAAGTTCACCGCGGCATACATGGACTGGTAGAGCGCCGGAAACTTGTTCTGGTTCTCATCCTGCGACCAGAATCTGAGGAGGAATTTCGCCTGCTTCTTCGCCTTCCGTAGAGCGCAGTCCGCCGCACGCTGGGTGTCTGCCTGACCCAGCTGCGCCGGCGTCAATGAGGCGGCGTAGTTGACATAGGCGACAATCATGTTGAAGCGGCGTAACTGGTCAGGTGCATTTGACCGCGACGTTACGGTGCCGGTGCTCGGCTGAGACGATCATGATGCAGGATCGCGGGGTACGCGGTCTTGGGTGGTAGTAGCGTCCCGGTGTGCCTGGCGATGGCGGTGGTTCCGATGATGAGGTGCTGGCCGCGCTGGTGGCCTCGCTGCGCGCGGAGCTGGCCGGGTCGCAGGCCGCGCTACGCGGGCGCTTGAGGAGCTGGCGCAGGCACGGGAGCGGATCGCTGAACTCGAGGCGCGGCTGAGGCAGACGCCGCGGAACTCATCCAGGCCACCGTCCTGCGAGGGGCTGGACAAGCCGCCGCCGCGGCGGTCGCTGCGGAAGAAGATCCGGCCGCAAGCCGGGCGGGCAGGACGGGCATGAGGGCAGCACGCTGGCGCAGGTGGCCCGGCCGGACCGGGAGCTGCTCCATGAGCCCGGCTGCTGCGGCCGGTGCGGGGCGGGCCTGGCGGGCCGGCCGGTCACCGGAGTGGAGCGCCGCCAGGTCTTCGACCTGCCGGAAGTGGCGGTCACGGTGACCGAGCATCAGATGATCGAGCGGGAATGCTGTTGCGGGGACCGCACCAAGGCCGCGGCACCGGAGGGCGCAGAGGGGCCGGTGCAGTACGGGCCGCGGATCGCCGCGATCATCGTCTACCTGTACGCCGGGCAGTTCTTGTCCAAGCAGCGCACCGCGCAGGCGCTGGCTGAGCTGTTCGGCATCCCGCTGTCGTCCGGCACGGTCGCCGGGATCACCGCCCGCGCTGCCGGGAGGCTCGATCGACTTCCTGGAGCGGGTGCGGGAGGGCATCGCTGCGGCCGAGGTGGCCGGGTTCGACGAGACCGGGTTCCGCGTGGACGGCCGGCTGCACTGGGTGCACTGCGCCCGCAGCGGCAAGTACACCCTGCTCATGGTGCACCCCAAGCGCGGCAGGCAGGCGATGGAGGCGATGGGCATCCTTCCCGCATTCGCCGGGGTCGCCGTCCATGACGCCTGGGCGCCGTATGACACCTATGGGGCTCCTGATCACCAGCTGTGCTGTGCGCACGCGCTGCGCGAGCTGCAGGCCGTCACTGATGCCGCGCCCGCCGGCCAGTGGTGCTGGGCCGCCCAGGCCGCCGAGGCGCTCACCGCGATGCAGCAGCTGGTCCGCGAGGCGAGTCAGCCAGGGCCGCGACGCCGTGGACCCGGATGCGCTGGCCGCCCAGGTCCGCCTATACCGCTCCGCCGCCTTGATCGGGGCCAGCCGGACCGCCGCCCGCTCCGGGGCGCTGATGAAAAAGCACCACGCGCTGGCCCGCCGGCTGCGCGACCGCCGGGAGGACTATCTGCGGTTCACGACGGACTTCCGGGCGCCGCCTGATAACAACGGATCTGAGCGCGACATCCGGATGGCCAAGCTGAAGCAGAAAGTATCCGGCTGCCTGCGCACACTGGCCGGCGCCTGCCAGTTCTGCGCGATCCGCAGCTACCTCTCCACCGCCGCCAAGCATGATCTCGGCTTCTTCACCGCGCTCGTCATGCTCACCGAAGGACGGCCCTGGATGCCGGCCGCCGCCTGATCATGCAACCCGGCTGAAGCCCATGGCGTCCGGGATCCCCGCCAGGTAGCTGGCTGAGGTGACCGCGGTGAGAGGCTAGCCAGGTGGACACCAAGGAGATCGCGTTCTCAGGTTTCGGGGTGCGCCTGAGCGGGTCCATCACCTGTCCTGGCGCAGCTGGTGCCTGTCCCGGCGTGGTGCTAGTTGGCGGCTCGGGGCCTTCAGACCGGCATAACGACGGGTTCTTCGACGCGCTGCGGGCGCACCTGGCAGGCACCGGCGTGGCGGTACTGGCCTACGACAAGCGCGGCGCAGGCAAGTCCACCGGTACCTGGGCCGCGGCGACGGTCGACGACCTGGCGCATGACGCCGCCGCTGCCGTCGCCGCGCTGCAGGCCCATCCCCGGGTCGCCGCCGATGCGGTGGGGGTCCTGGGCCACAGCGAAGGCGGGTGGGTTGCGCTGCGGCTGTGCGCGCGACTGGGCACGCCGCGGCATCTGATTCTCAATTCCTGCCCGGCGGTATCGTTCGCCGAATCGGAGGTGTTCGCCCTCACCAAGGCCGGTGCCGAGCCAGGCGCGGCGGCAGCGCTGCTGCGCCAGCTAGCCACGGCCGCGCGGGCCGGCCACACCCCTCAGCACGGACAGCAGATCATCGCCGCCTACCAGCACGAACCCTGGTATCCGTTGCTGAACGCGGGCGGCTTCACCCTTGACAGCACCACCTGGGCGCAGCTGACCGCCTGGGCCGATTACGACCCCTCCCACGACCTCACTCGCCTGAAGACCCCGACCCTGGCCATCCTCGGGGAAAATGATCCGCTGGTGCCCGTCCGCACCAGCGTCGAGCGATACGAATACACGGCCGCCCGCACCGGCCGGCACCAGCAGACCCTCGTATTCCCCGGAGCCGGCCACCGCCTGCAGGTGACCGCCGGCTTTGCCCCCGGATACCTGACGCGGCTGAGCGCATGGTGCAACGATCCGGGAACATCGTCGGGCCCCGGGTAACTATGGCCAGCGTCTCCAAGATCAAGCGCCAGATGATTTGAGCCCGCGATTACATACCTGACCAGTTACGAAGCGGCTGCGCAGGCTCAGCGGCAGCGCGCCTTCGTTGTCCGGCAGTTTCTTCAGCAGTTCTTCCAGCTTGGCGGCGAAGTCGCTGAGGTCGGACGAACTGCTGGCGGTGCGATAGCAATCGTTGAGCAGCGCAAGCTCGGCCGCTTTGTTCCCGCGGTCGTCGGCCACGGCATGGACGAGCACCGCATGCTTGTCCTTCGCGCTCAACTGGCTTGCCGGGTCGGCCGCGATCACTTGCAGCGCCACGCTGCGCCAGTCGGTTGCGCCGCACAGCCCGGCGTTCAGATGGTCGTAGCGCTTGGACAGGGCGAGCAGGGTGAAGGTCGCCGCCGCGGTGCGCAGTTCCGTTGTCCAGTCACCGCCTGCGCCGCCCGGGTCACCGGCGAGCACATCCGGGCCGGCCGCAGGGGTGCTGTCCCCCGCGACGGCGGCCGCGCTCGCCGCCGTTGGCCTGCGTGGACGGCAACTCCAGCGAGTTTGGCCGGATGACCGCCGCGTCGGCCACCTGCCTGTTGCGCCGGACGGCTACGACGACGCTGCCGTCAGCCTGTTCCGTTACGTCGACGCGCCACGGGGTCGGCGGGGTGAACAGCGACACGAACAGCGCCGCCAGCTTGGCCAGGGTCCCCGCGGGGATCAGCCCCAGCGCTCCGGAAGGCAGCGTGCTGGTATCGGTCTGCTGGGTGACCAGAATCCCCTTCGGCTGCTGGGATCCGAGCGAGTACAGGCGGGCCCGGACGAATGCGCCAAGCCCGGCATCGTCGGCACCGGTCTTGTCGTGCCCCTGAATGAGCAGGCCCATCCCGATGCCACGGGTGCGGCCGACAATGCCAACGCCGAGGGCCGCGAGAACCAGCGCGTAGATCACCGCGGCAAGCTTTCCGCTCAGCCAGGCGGAGGGCCAATGGCTGGGCCCTATCTCGGCGAACACCCCGGCGATAAGTATCGCCGCGACTAAACAGAGGCCGGCAATCCCCCACTGAAGAACGCTGCGGTTTTCCGGCCGTGGCTTCCCGACGACCACGATCAGGCTGAAGCCGACGATGACGGCTGCCGTGATCAGGCCAATCGAGACCCCGGCCGTCCAGGGCGCATGCCGCGCCCAGCGGACATTGCGGCTCAGCGGAAATACGATCGTGGCCTCGATGGCCGAGAACAGCAGGCACAAGACGCCCAGCCAGTACGCGTCGCGCAGGGCCCATCCGGCCCGCTTGCTTCCCGATCTGACGCCGGGCGTGTCCGCCGCCACCAGCAGCGGCGTCGCTATCACGGCCACCGCCATCAGAACGGCAAAAACGACCAGCGTGGGCGTGCCGAAGTGCACCACCGGTTTGACCCAGTGTGCGTAGAACGCATCCCAGCTCTTCGAGGTGTCGCCTGGCGCAGTTCTCATATTGCCCCCCCACTGGCGCCTCAGATTAGCAACGTGAATCGGATCATTCAACCAATTCATGCCGCGCATGCCGATAGCGACAATATTGGCGGAGGCAGGCCCACATCCCCCATCCGGGTCGATCTGCACGGTGCCCGGCGGGGCAGCGGCTGGGTAGGTCACCCCGGCCGGTCGGCCAGGGCCCGCATTGGCTTCGCGGTGTTGTTTGCGGGAACGGCCGGGACGTTATCGGGCTGCTGGGTGGGATGATCGCGGCACGACGGCTCGCCGGCAGGCACTTTGCCGCACGCCAGCCTGGCCATTGAGGAGCTGATGGATGGGAGATGCACGACGGCGATGAGCATGCTGTACCTGCTGCGGTGGGTTTGGGCCCGTGACGGGGGTGCGTCGGCTCGCATGGCGGTGATCCGCTGGGGAGTGCGGCTGTTCCGCCGGGATTGGCGCCAGCAGTTGCTGGTGTTCGGCTTGCTCACCCTGGCGGTGGCCGCGATGGTTATGGGCTCTGCGGTGGCAGCGGCTGCTCCGGGCCAGCCGGGCGAGGCGACGTTCGGTACCGCTACGGCGATGATCACGCTGCCGGGTTCCGATCCGCGTCTTGCTGCCGGTATCGCGGCCATCAGGCAGCGGTACCGCACGGTTGATGTCATCGAGAACGAGAACCTGAGCACCGGGACCGGGCAGGACGTGCAGCTCCGGGCGGAGGATCCGCGCGCTGCGTTCGGTTCGCCGATGCTGGCCCTGGTCTCGGGGCGGTACCCGGCCGCGCCCGGGCAGGTGGCGCTGACCGGCGCTGTTGCGGACCTGTACGGGGTGCGCAGGGATGGCGTGGTGCGTCTGGCGGGACGGTCCTACCGGGTGACCGGGATCGTGCAGAATCCGGGCAACCTGCTGGATGAGTTCGCGCTGGTCGAGCCCGGGCGGGTAGCCGATCCCACGCAGGTGTCGATCCTGCTGGACGCCCCACGGGGCGGTATCCGCGGGCCTGCCGTCCGCGGCAGTCGTGTCCTATCCGGGCACGGGTGGGTCGGGCATCAGCCCGGCGGTGATCGCGCTCGCGGCGTCCGTGCTGGGCCTGGTGTTCATCGGCCTGGTCGCGGTCGCCGGATTCACGGTGATGGCGCAGCGGCGGCTGCGCGCCCTGGCCATGCTCAGCTCTCTCGGCGCGACCGGCCGCAACATCCAGCTCGTCATGATCGCCAACGGCGCCGCCGTCGGCACGGCGGCCGTGGCCGCCGGATCGGTCGCCGGCTTCGGTGCCTGGCTGGCGTATGTTCCGCACCTGCAGGCGGCCACGGGCCACGTGATCGACCCGCTGGCGCTGCCCTGGGGAGTGATCATCACCGGGATGGCGCTCGCGGTGATCACCGCCATGCTGGCCGCACGCCAGCCAGCGCGCACGGTCGCACGGGTTCCGGTGATCGCCGCGCTATCTGGCCACCCGCCGCGGGCGAAGACCGTGCACCGGTCCGCGAGGGCGGGCCTGACCACGCTCGCCGCCGGGCTGGTCCTGCTGCTGTTGTCCGGCGGTACGGGCGCTGGTGGCCCAGGCTCCCGGCTGATCGGCTTGATCGCCACGTCGGCCGGGATGTGCCTGCTGGCGGGTATCTGCGTGAGTGTCCTGGGCGAGGCGGCTGGGCCGCGGTCGCCGGTGGCGGTGCGCATCGCGCTGCGTGACCTGGCGCGTTACCGGGCGCGCTCTGGCGCCGCGCTGGCGGCGGTGAGCTTCGCGGTGTTCCTGGCCATGCTGATCACCCTGGGCGCGAGCTTCCGGTTTTCCATGGCGCTGGACTGGACCGGGGAGAACCTGACCTCCAGCCAGCTCATCGTCTACACCAGCGCACACGGTGGCGGGGCGAACGGCGGGCCTGCCGGGGGCCCTCAGGGGCCGGCAGCACAGACCCAGCCGCAAACTGGCGTGCGGGCGCTGCACGCGGAGGTGACGACGCTCGCGTCCCAGTTGCGCGCCCAGGGGGCGCTTCCCCTGTACACCGCGGCACCCGCCCACCCGGGCCCGGGGTCAGGGACTTCTGCCACGCTGGTGCAGGCTGGCACCTTGAACAATTTCAGCGGCACCGTGTACGTGGCGACTCCGGCGCTGCTGGCCGGGTACGGGATCAAGCAGAACCAGATCGGCGCCAGCACCGACATCCTCACCATGCGCCCAGGCCTGGCCTCCGAGCCGGACATGCAGCTGACGAGTTGTTCTTTCGCCCGCGGTCAGCGGCTACACGTGCCCGGCGGCGGCCATCAGCGGTCCGGTTATGCAGACCTTCGGTTCACTGCCCAGCGGGACTTCGGCGCCGAACACGGTCCTCACCATGCACGCCGTCCGGGCCCTGCACGCGACGATGCTGCTCAACGGATGGCTGGTGCAGGCCCCCAAGCCGCTGACCGCGGTCCAGATCAGCTCGGCGCGTTCGGCGGTCGCGGCGGCCGGCGGGACGCTGGAGACCAAGTCCGGTGAGCTCGGGCTCTCCCAGATCACCAACGGGGCGACCGCCGCCGGGATGCTGATCGCGCTCGGCGTGCTCGCCATGTCGGTGGGCCTGATCCGCAGTGAGAGCGCCGGTGATCTGCGGACGCTGGCCGCCGTCGGCGCGTCACGGCGTACCCGCCGCGCGATCACCAGCGCGACCGCGGGCGCGCTCGCGCTCCTCGGAGCCGTGCTCGGCTCGGCGGTGGCCTTCGCCGCGATCGTGGCCTGGGCGCCGACCAACCTCGGCGGCACGTTCGCACACGTGCCCTGGGCCGATGTGCTGCTCATCCTGGCCGGCCTGCCCATGGCGGCGGCCGTGGCTGGATGGCTGCTCGCGGGCCGCCAGCCCCCGGCCATCTCGCGCCAGCCGCTGGAATAACACGCCGGAGCCCTCGCCGGTAGGTGCCACCGGTAGGCGCCGCCGCAGCCCGGCCCATCGGCAGCTGGCCGGACTCTGGGTCGCGAAGGTCAAGGCTGTGTAATCATTTTCCACCGATACAGGTAAGTAATCCGGCTGATGTGGGCCAGCTCACGCCCCTGCGAGGCTGTGGCCGTTCTGTCCTGTGCACACGGAGTGTGACGAAGTGAGGCGGCCATGACTTTTCGAAGCAGGTTTCAGCGTGCGGTTCACCACCGTCAGGAGGCGAGGGAGGCCGGGCGCGATGTGCCCCGGACGGCCCCGGTCGGCGCCCTGGTCAGGCGCACCAGGTTCGCCGCGAAAGACGCCGTAGTCGTCCTCGGCGCGATCCTCGCCGCGGCCTGGCTCGTCGCCGCACCCGCCGGGGCGTCCGCGGCCTCGGCACCGGGCGGTACGCGAAGCGGGCACCACGCGGTGGCATCGCCGCGACTGCCGCACCGTAGCGTCGCCTCGATCCTGCGAGCCGACGGGACGCTCCGCACCGGCGTGGCGGGGAGCTTCAGCCCCAAGGGGTACCGGATGGTGCTGGGGCGCCACGGAGCACCCCACTTCGTGCGCGCCGGCACTGCTGCGGCCGGCGACACCAACTGGGACGACCGGTTCGGGCTTCCTGGCGTCCAGAACGGCGTGGAGATCGCCCAGGTCAACGCGATCGCCGTGGACGGCAGCGATGTCTACGTCGGCGGCATCTTCACGTTTGCCGGTGACGCGCCGCACAGTTACGTCGCCGAATGGGACGGCCAGGCCTGGCAGAACCTCTCCGGCGGGGTCAGCGGCGCGCCGAGCGGCGAATCCCCCGAGGTGGACGCGCTCGCCGTGAGCGGGACCACCCTGTATGTCGGCGGGATCTTCACCACCGCGCACAACGGCGCGACCGCGGTGACGGTCCACGACGTGGCCGCCTGGAACACCCAGACCAGCACGTGGAGCGCCCTGGGGGCAGGAATCGCCGCGGGCAGCACGTGCAGCTTCTGCGTGGTCCGGGTGGACGCGTTCGCGGTGTCCGGCACCAGCGTGTTCGCCGCCGGTGAGTTCGGCAAGGCCGGCACGGTGGCCGCCAACAGCATCGCCCTGTGGAACGGCTCGGCGTGGAGCGCCCTCGGAAAGGGCCTGTACTCCTGCACGGCGTGCAGCCCGGTCCAGGCCGGCGACGTGACCTCGCTGGCCCTGTCCGGCACCACCCTGTACGCCGGCGGCACCTTCGACCACGCGGGCACCGTGGCCGCCAACAACGTGGCCAGCTGGAACACCGGCTCCTCGGCCTGGAGCGCGCTGGGTTCCGGCGTGGTGGCCGGCTTCGAGGGCGGTGTGTTCGCGCTGGCCCTCAACGGCAGCAGCCTGATCGTCGGCGGCGACTTCACCAAGGCCGGCTCGGTCGCCGTCAACTCCCTTGCCGTCTGGTCCGGCTCGGCGTGGTCCGCCCTGGACGGCGCCAAGTCCGGAGTCACCATCGGTACGGCCGCCAGTGGGGCGGAGGGGCAGGTGTTCGCGCTGCTCGTTTCCGGGTCGACGCTCTACGTCGGCGGCAACTTCGACCACCTCCAGCCCGGTGCCGTTGCCACCAAGGGCGGCCTTGCCTCGTTCAACCTGGGCACCCCGGCGTGGACGGTGCTGCCGATGGCACAGGCGACCGCCACCGTGAACAGCTTCGCGGCTGGCCCGGCGTCGGGGACCTACGTCGGTGGTGCGTTCGACACCGGCGGCCCGCTGGTCAGCGGCCTGTACCTCGACAACATCGGCCTGCTCACCGGCAGCACGTGGACCGCCCTGGGCCAGGGCGTGACCTACGGGGAGAACGGCCGGGGATTCGGCATCGCGCTGGCGCACGGACCGGCCGGGGAGTATCTGGGCGGCTGGTTCAACCAGACCGGGTCCGTGCAGACCAACGGCATCTCGCTGTGGAACGGCACGACGTGGCAGTCCCTCGGGTCGGGCATCGCTGGCGGCAGTGGGGCGACCGGCCCGATGGTCTTCGCCATCGCCGTCAACAACAGCCAGGTCTTCATCGGCGGTGACTTCAGTTCGGTCAACGGCGTCCCGGCCAGCAATATCGCCGTGTACAGCGGCGGGACCTGGCACGCGGTCGGCGGCGGCACCGACTCCCCGGTGGAGAGCCTCGCCATCAATGGCGGCTACGTGTACGCCGGCGGCGGGTTCAGCAAGGCCGGCGGTGCCAGCACGGGGGCACCGGTCGCCCGGTGGAAGCTGGGGACGGTGTTCACCAACAAGGCCGGCTGGTCGGCCCTCGGCCCGCTGTTCGGCGGCGGCGACGTGACCTCGATCGCCTTCGACGGGCAGGAGGTCTTCCTCGGCGGCGACATCTTCGACTGTGTCGTGAACAGCCCCTGCGACAACGGCACCTCGACCGGCACGGCCCCCTGTGAGACGGCCTCCGGCTACGACATCAACGGCCTGATCATGTGGGACACCCAGGATCCCGGCACCTGGTTCTACCCGTTCGGCTGCGGGGTCACCGTGGGCAGTGGCGCCACCGCCACCCCCGGCGACGTCAACTCCCTGCTGCTGGCAGGCACGACCCTCTACGTCGGTGGCTACTTCGACCATGCGGGGATCACCGGAGCCTCGCCGAACCAGGTGGCCGCGATGAACATCGCCAGCCTCGGCCTCACCGTCCTTGATCAGACCAAAACCAAGTGGAGCAAGCTGGGTACCGGCGTAGGCAACGACAACAACGGTGACTCGGTGGGTTCCCTGGCCACCGCCGGAAACGTCCTCTACGCCGGCGGCCAGTTCAGCACCGCCGGCGGAGTCGCCGCCACCGGCGTAGCCCAATGGAACCTGACGACCCCCGGCTGGTCGGCACTCGGCAGCGGCCTGTCCTGTGTCAGTGACGACTGCTCCGCCACCTACGCCAACGCCGTGGATGCCGCGCCCAACGGGATCTACGTCGCCGGCAACTTCGGGATCGCCGGTGTCCAGGGCTCGGACAGCTTCGCCCTGTGGCACCCGCCGGCCGGGGGCTAACAGGATCGTAGGGGCTTCGATCGGCGGGCCGCTGGCTGGCGCGGCCCGCCGTCGTTGCCTGCCGCCACTCGCCGTCGTGCGGCCCGCCGTCGTTGGATAATACGGTGCCGAGCGACAGGAGGCGCATGACGGACGTCGAAGTGCTTTTCGCCGCGGTCACGGTGGCCGATCTCGACGCAGCGGTGGCCTGGTACGCCCGGCTGTTCGGCCGGCCCGCGGACATCGTCCCCAACGACAACGAGGTGATGTGGCGGCTCGCCGACGCGGCGTGGCTGTACGTGGTGCGAGACGAGAAACGCGCCGGGCATGCCCTGGTGACGCTATGCGTCGCGGATCTGGACCAGGCCGTTGCGGACATCGCAGCCAGGGATATCACCGGCGGGCCGGTCGAGATCATCGGGGATGCCGGCCGGAAGGCCACGTTCACCGACGCCGAAGGCAACGCCGTCAGCTTCATTGAGGTGACTTCCGCCCGGACCGATTAATTCGGCGGTGTTCTTCCGCGTCATCTGTGCGGGCCACGTGCGGTGCCCGCAGCGGGAGTTCCCCGGCCGGCTACCCGCCTAGCCGCTCACCTGGTAGTGCGCGACCGATTCCCGCGCTTTCTCCATGCCGGCCTTGTCCAAGTGGCCGATCTGCAAGTCGAAATGAAGGACGGCACCAGAATCCGGCTCGGTCGCGTGCACCGTCAGCAGCCCTGTTTCGGACATGAAGAACGTCACCTCGATGGACGTGCCTGCGGGCAGCCGAGGTGGCAGGTTCCTGAGCAGTCCCTCGCCGACCTTCCGGTTCTCCGCGAGGTCCTCAGACTCCACCGGAGCGGCTTGTTCCCATACCTCGATGCCCACTAGCCGCTGGTTATCGATCGCGGTTTGGAAGGTATAGGGCCCCGTGTCGGCCGGTAGCGTGGTGTTGGCGGTCAGCAGGTGCACGACGATCTGGCGTGCCCTGATCGGATCGGTCAAGGCAAGCGGATCTCGCCCGTCGATTCCCCTGACGCCGAACGCGCGCGGTACGGCCGTGGCCACCCGCGTGGCGGCGAGTCGGCGTACCGCAGGGGCACTGATTCCCAGCTCAGCCGCGACTGCCTCCGGCGAATTGGCCCGTCGCCCTGCGTCCGGGCGGACCGTCCGCAGCAAGGCAAACAACGCGGCCCCCTTCGCTACCGCCAGATCGGGCTCGTGCTGATGTGTGTCGAACCCAAAGCGCTCCTTCAGTACCCGCGCAACCGCGGGGAAGCGGGACATGCCGCCCACCAATAGGACCTCGTCGAAACTCGTAACGCCCTTGCTGCGCGCGGCTGCGATGGCCCGCTCGGTCACCCGCACAGTCCGCTCAAGCAGTTCAGCGGTGAGATCCTCAACCTTTGCCCGGGTGAGCTCCACTTGCGTCACCGCGCCACCGAAGCGCATGATCTGCCGCCGGGACTGGGCGAGGCTCAGCTCCCTTTTCAGACGCTCCGCAGAGATCAGCACGTCCTGCATGAACTGCGGATCCGCTTCCGGATGGACCCCCGGGTGCTCTTCGGTGATCCGGCCGATCAGGTACGTGGCGATGATCTGATCCCAGTCGGTGCCCCCCAAGCGGGGATCGCCGTCGGTACAAGCGACCGTGATGCCGTCCCCGTCAAGCCGGATCACCGTGGTGTCGAATGTCCCACCGCCCAGGTCATATACCAAGATGCGCCGCAAACCGCTGATCTCGGGACCATCAGCGAGCGACCGGTAATGCATCGCTGCTGCCACTGGCTCCGCGAGCACGTCAAGCACGTTCAAACCGGCGAGCTGACCGGCCCGCCGGGTCGCCTCGCGCTCCGCGATCCCGAAGTACGCCGGCACACCGATCACGACATCCCCGAACTGCCTGCCCGCCTGTTCCTGAGCAGAGCGGGCCAGTTCGCGCAAGATCAGCGCGGACACCGTCTCCGGGGTGTGCCGTTCTCCGTGGAACTTGTACTCGGCGCCCGTGCCCATGTCGCGCTTGACCAGTTGGGCGACCAGTTCGGGCGCGACCAGCGCCTCGTTCTTCGCAGCGCGGCCGACCACCACATTGCCCGGCGACTCGAAGAACACAGCCGAAGGTGTCGTGTCCTCGCCAATCGCGCTCCTGGCAATGGCAGGTTTGCCCGTCTCATCGATGTAGGCGACGCAGGAGTGGGTGGTGCCCAAGTCGATTCCAAGTACCATCGCACACCTCGCTTTTCAGCTTGGCCGCCGACCTCGTGCCGCGGCATAGCGCCGGTCAGGTCACGCCTGGCATTGTGACCGAGCGACCGGCGCCGGCGCCGGCGACAGTGCGACCTCATATGGGTGAAGTTATACCGGATGGGTTCCCGCTTTTCGCACCGCAGGCCGCTGCCAACCGCCGCGAGTTTTCCACAAATCACCCGATCATGGCCGCTGAGCAGCACCTTCCCCGCCCGGGAGATTTCCGATTGTCCGAGTTTTACTACAAATCTCCAATAACACTTGCCAGCGCCCGATCTTCCAGCGTAAAAGACAGAAGCGGCGAGCTAGGGGAGGCAACGGGGAAACGAGGGTGGGGCAGGGTTTGGGCTGCCCGAAAGTCGCACCCTCAATAAATGGGGAGCTAGCTTAACCATCCGGTTCATCCGATGTGCCCGGAGGAGAGACAAAGGTGGCACCGGTTTACGATCTTGAAAACACCGCCAGCCAGGATGCAAATGGCGAGACCGGCGGCACTTCTCCCGAGACTGGTGCCGGACAGGCGAAGGCCGGGGCCGAGCGCGCTGACGAAGCGACTGCGCGGGCTACCGCGGCCGAGAGCGAATCGCCGACCGGCCCAGGTGTCGTCTGCGCCCCAGAAACGGGGGTATCTGGACCGGCGGCAGGTGCGGCCGCGCCGGAAGCCGGAGCAGTGCTGGGCGAGATCGCCGCCAGCATGCGCGAGATCGCCGACTCTGCAGACCGGTATCACACACGCGCGGAGCAGCGAGAAGGCGTCATCGATCACCTGCGGTCCGAACTGGACCTGCTGCGGCGGGGAGAACGCCGGGGCCTGCTCCGTCCGGTGCTCACCGAGCTTTGCCGACTCCGTGACGACCTGCTGAAGCAGGCCGCGACGCTGCCCGCGGACTTCGATGCGGACCGGGCCGCTGACCTGCTGCGGTCGTATGCCGAAACCATCGAGCTCACGCTGGAGAGCAACGGCGTCGTCACGTACGCGCCCGACAATGGCGACGCCTTCAACCCGCGGATGCACCGCCGGGTCAGCGGCGAGCCGACGGCCGACCCGGCGCTGGCCGGGCACATCGCCGGGATCCAGCGCGACGGCTACCTGGACATCGAAGCGAACGGCCCGATCGCGCCGGCCGAGGTCACCGTGTTCGCGGTCGCAAAAGGAGAGCAGGAGCAGTGAACGAAGCCCAGCACGGCATCTACGGCATCGACCTCGGCACCACCTACTCGGTGGTCGGCTACATCGACGAGACCGGCCGTGCCGCGGTCACCCGCAACAGCGAAGGCCAGGACACCACCCCGTCGGTGGTGTACTTCGAGACGCCGGAGAACATCGTCGTCGGCAAGGTGGCCAAGGAGTCGGCCGGGGTGTACCCGGACCAGGTCGTGTCGCTGATCAAGCGGGAGATGGGCGACAAACAGTGGCGCCGGGAGTTCTTCGGCAAGGAGTACACGCCGCCGTCCATCTCCGCGCTGATCCTCGGCGCGCTGGCCAAGGACGCGGAGACTGCCACCCACCTGCCGGTGAACGAGGTCGTGGTCACGGTGCCGGCGTATTTCGGGCTGCTGGAGAAGGACGCTACCAAGCAGGCCGGCGAGATCGCGGGCCTGGAGGTCATCGGGATCGTCCCGGAACCGGTTGCCGCGGCGCTGCACTACGGGGTCAGCGGGAGCGCGGATGGCACCACGTTCATGGTCTACGACCTGGGCGGCGGGACCTTCGACGTCAGCCTGATCAAGCTGACGGAGAACTCGGTCGAGGTGCTCGCCGTGGGCGGCAACTCCCGGCTCGGCGGCGCCGACTGGGACGAGAAGCTCTTCGACCACATCGTGGACCAGCTGATCGGGCAGTGGGGCGATGAGTCGGTCCGCGACGACGAGGCGGAACTGCAGGCGATCCGCACCCTCACCGAGCAGGTCAAGAAGGACCTGTCCAAGGCCGAGAGCAAGCAGGTCATCCGCCGCTACAGCGGGACCTCCGCCAAGTTCGCGGTGACCCGCAAGCAGTTCGAGGAGATGACCGCGGAACTGCTCGAGGAGACGATCCGCATCACCAGCCGGACGCTGGACGAGGCCGAGGAACGGTACCCGGGCATCCGTGGCCAGATCAGCGAGCTGCTGCTGGTCGGCGGGTCCTGTTGGATGCCGGCGGTCGCCGAGCGGCTCAAGCAGGAATTCAGCTGGGAGCCCCGGCTGTCCGACCCCGACCTCGCGGTCGCCAAGGGCGCGGCCCTGTACGCGGCCGGCCAGACCGTCCGGTTCGTCGAGGCCAGCAGCGGCACCAAGGCCGGCTCGGACGCCACCGGGGTGGACAGCCGGCGCGCGGCGCGGGGCTGGGCTACAGCGGGCACCGGACCGACGCGGCCGTGGAGGAGGTGGCCAGCCGGACCGGCATCGACGAGGAGAAGGTCCGCGGCCTCGCCCAGCGCACGGTGGTCAACGTGCTGCCCAAGGCCGTCGGCGTCAAACTGCTCGACACCACCAAGCCGAGCTGGGAAGACGACCCCGATGCCGCGTCCTATATCGAGCACCTCATCGACGCGCAGACGCAGCTGCCCGTCGATGAACCCCGGACATTGGTCGCCAACACCGTGATGGCCAGCCAGCCCGCGATCGAGATCGAGATCTGGGAGCAGGCGGCGACCTCCCCAGCCCGGACCTGGCGGCCAACCACCGGGTCGACAACGCGGGCCTGATCGAGGGCCTGCGCGAGTATGCGCTGCCCGCCGGGTCGCCGGTCAACATCGAGATCGGGGTCGACGCGGAGGGCATCGTCCAGCTGCACGCCATCGAGCCCACCAGCGGCAAGGACCTGGAGATGAACGTGCGGATCAGCGTCCTTTCCCAGGAGCAGGTGGACGAGGCGATAGAGATCCACCGCGGCCTGTCCATCAGCACCTCGTAGGGCGGACATGGCCTTCGACGAGGCGGAGTACCGCGAAAGTTCCTCAAGAAGCACCGTGGCGCCCGCGGCGCCCCCGGCGACCTGATGGCCGGTACGCGATCACGCTCCCGGCTACGGACGCGGAGATCGCCGCACAGGTCAAGGCCGTGCGCGCCTACTGGAACAAGGTCTACACCGGCAAGGCCATCTTGGCCCAGGTGGCCAAGCTGTGCCGGGCCGAGGACGAACGGCTGCGGGCCGAGCACGGCGCCAAGATGGAGACGCGCGCCTGGTGGCAGGAGCGGCAGGCCGACCAGCAGAAGACCGCCGAGGCGTCGGTCAGCGGTCATGGCCGACGAATTGCGGCGGCGCTACAGCACGCTGGGCGTCGTCCCGGCGGGGATGCTCGGCCAGTTCGCCGTCAAGCTCGGCATCACACGGCGCAGGCAAACCGGGCCGCAGCGCAGGCCGGGCTGACCGTCATCGCCGGCGTGACCCTGCCCGCGACCGAGCCGATCGGCAACTTCGAGGCATTGCTCAAGAGCATGTCGGAGTGCGCGGTGCCGTCGGTGCCCGAGCTGGTGCACCCGGGCTCGGGGACGTTCCGGCTGGTCGACAGGTACGAGTGCCTCGCCGACCGGCACAAGCGGCTGGACGCCGTGGCCGTGAAGGCGCAGAGCGCGGAGGCCGACAAGCGCGGCAACTCGGCGACCGATGACGCGCGGCGCGCCGCACTGACCATCCTGCGCCATGCGGTCGGGGACGGCGTGAACCTGCGACGAGGTCGCGCTGTACCACATGGTGACGATCGCCAGGGATTCCGCGTCAGTGTCGGCGGACATCGCGGCGGCGAAGCTGCGCGAGGCCGGGCTGGAGGCGGGCGACGCCGCGGTCATCGCGGTCCTGGTGGCTGAGCAGGGCGCGGGCGCCAGCACCGGGCCGCACCGGGTACCTGACCTGCTCGCCGCCGGACAGCTCAAGGAGGCCAGGGCCGCGGCGGGGAGACTGCCCTCCGAGGGCGAGCGCATCGACGCGCTGCAACTGGTGGAGGCGGCACAGCGGCGGCTCGACGAGCTGATCGCGGCGGCCAAGGGGGCGCTCACGGTGCCCGACGAGGCGCGCGCCGAGACGCTGCTCAAGGAGGCGGCGCTGATCAGCGCCGAGGACGCCGACGGCGTACTCGCGACGGTCCCGCTGCCACCGCCCGTTGACCTGCGCGCCGGCGGTGACGGTCATGCGGTCCGGCTGTCCTGGCGCCCCGCGCCCGGCCACGACCCGGACACGGTCTATGTGGTCCGCCGGACCGCGCAGCCGGGCCCGCTCACCGCGCCGTCCGAAGGCGAGCCGGTGTACCGCGACCGCGGCGACACGTGCACCGATCCGCGCGCCCTGGTGGCACGGCCTGTCCAGTACGCGGTCTTCGCCATCGGCGACGGCCGGCCGGACTCGCGCCCCGCGGCCGTGTCGGTCACGCTGCTGCCCCCGGTGTCCCAGCTCAAGGCCGAGGTCGGCCCGGCCACGGTGGCGCTGCACTGGTCGGCACACCCGGACGCCCAGGTCCGGGTGACCAGGACCGCGCCGGGTGCGCCCCCGGCGCCGGTGCGGGTCACCGGCGGCGGCTGCCAGGTCAACGGGCTGACCGAGGGGCAGCAGCAGCATTTCGAGGTGACCGCCGTCTACACCGGGCCGGACGGGGCCGCGCTGCTGGCGGTACCCGAGCACATCAGCGCCACGCCCCGGGCGGAAGCCCGGCCGATCTCCTCACTCCGCGGCCGCCCCGTCGGCACGGACGGCGCGATCCGGGTGCGGGTCACCTGGCTCCCGGTGGACAACTCGGACGTCAGGATCGTGCGGGCCGACCGGGAACCCGCACTTCCGTTCGGGACCGCGGTGTCGGCCGAGGACATGGCAGGCGTCGGCACGGAGGTGACCGGCACCCTGATCTCCGCAGGGCGCGAGGTCGGTTTCGAGACCGAACTGCCGCCCGGGGTGCATCGCCTGGTGCCGTTCTCGATCGGCGGGACGGGGATCGTCATGGGCAAGCCCGCGACGGTCGCCGTGACCGACCCGGTGCGTCATCTGTCGGCCACGCCGTTCGCCGACTACGCCACCGTGTCCTGGGAATGGCCGCCGAGCGCGCAGGTCGCCGAGGTGAGCTGGCGGGTCGACGGCGAGGAAGACGTCGTGCAGGTCGACCGCGGGCAGTACCGGTCGGCGGGCGGCTTCAAGGTCCCGCTCGGCCGCGGGCCGTGCGAGATCGAGGTGCGCGCCGTGATCACGGTCGGCAAGGTGTCCTTCACCTCGCCGCCGGCCTCTGCCCGGGTAGGCCACGTCGCGGAGAGCGCGATCCGGTACCAGGTGTCCAGTCTCATCCCGTCGGCGGGGCTGCTGCGCACCCGCACCAAGAAGGTGGTGTTCACCGCCGACCAGGCGTGCGCCGGCGTCCGGGTGCGGATGGTGGCGTCACCTGGCCGGGTGCTGCCCACTAGCCCCTCCGACGGCGAGACCGTCCTCGACACCACCCTGACGTTGCAGCCAGGGGTTCCGGAGGAGCCAGGGCCTCCGTCCCGCGCAAGACGCGCTGGGTCCGGTGCTTCGTCGATCGCCGGGCAGGCCAGGCTCATCGACCCCCCCATCACCAGCCTTAAGGAGTCATAGTGGCCACGACCGCGTCTGCCCGTTCTGCTTCCACCGGATCGATCCCTCGCGCCTGTGGTACCAGTGCCTCGGCCGCGGGAACGCCGAGTGCAAGAAGGAGGTCGACAAGATGCGGAAGCAGCTGACCAAGAGCACCCGGGAGACGTACTCGACGTTCCGCGCCGCCGGAAAAGGTGAGCGGGCCCGCGCGGTGCCCCGACTGCGGCGGCAGGACGAACCTGCGGGCCTGCCCGGAGTGCCACACCGCGCTGCCGTCCGACTTCGCGGAGTCCAAGAGCCCGATGATCGGCCTGGTCGGATCGAAGGGCAGCGGCAAGACCGTCCTGATGACCGTCCTGGTCAAGCGGCTGCAAGGACATCGTCGGGAAGCGATACGACGCTGGCATCAGGCTGGCCACCGACAACCCCGACGGCCACCAGGGGCTGAGCGACTACCAGGCCAACCGCGAGGCCCCGCTGTACAAGGATCGCGTACTGCCGCCCACCACCATCGCACTGGCGCAACGCGGGCACGCCGCGCCGCTCCTGCTGCGCTGGCAGCAGGAGACGTCCCGGATGGGGCGCACCTCGGTCAGGTCCACGCTGCTGTCGTTCGTCGACACCGCGGGTGAGGACCTGAACGACGTCTCGACCGCGTTGACCCTGCAGTACCTGTCGGTCTGCGACGGCCTGATCGTGGTGCTCGACCCGTTCGCCCTGCCCGGCGCACGGGCCAGGCTCAACCTGCCGGACGCGGCGATCAAGGTCGACGACGACGCGCCGCTCGACGTGGTGAGCAACATCACCGAGATGCTCAGGGTCGAGCACAACATCAAGAAGAGGAGGAAGATCCCCATGCCGGTTGCGGTGGTGTTCACGAAGATCGACGCGTTCTTCCCCGCGCTGGACCGCGGCAACCCGCTCATGTCGGCCACGCCCGCGGTGCCCGCCTACGACAACGGGGACGGCCAGGCCGTGCACGAGCACATGCTGGCCCTGCTGCACGACTGGAACGCGCAGGACATCGACACCCACATGCGGCTGAACTACACCGACTTCCGCTACTTCGGTGTATCCGCGCTGGGCGCCGAGCCAAACTACGAGACCAGGACAGTGGCTGCCGGCGGGGTGCGGCCGCACCGGGTCGAGGATCCCGTGCTCTGGCTGCTGTCCAAATCGGGGACGGTGCGGTCGGCATGACCGCCGAGCTCTTCGACCGCCTGCTGTACACCGACTGCAAGCCGGGCACCGGGCGCGGTGCGGGCGGGGGCTTCCAGGTACAGGCCCAGTCGTCCGGCGTGGACCCCGCGCAGTCGAAGCTCGCCGTCGGCTGGCTGCTGTACGACGTGCAGCTGCCATGGCTCAACCAGCGGCGGCCGGTCGAGGAGTTCCCGCTGGGGTTCGCCCACGTGAGCGGCGAAGGGCACGGGACGGCACAGAGCCGGTACGTGGGCAAGGTGGCCACCGGTGGCCGTGACGGCAATCACCTCGCCGACTGTCTGCTGACCAGGGACGCGGATCTGTACGGGCCGGTCCGGCCGGCCCAGCTCTGGCGCTCGGGCCTGTGGCGGGCCGAGCCGTGGGACAGCACGGACTGCCCGCAATTCGACGCCGCCGGCCTGGAGCCGGGGCCACTGACGATAGCGGCCGTCGCGGACTGGGCGCGCGCGGCACCAGATCGCGGACCGGTGCTCGCCAGGCTGCTCAGCGTGCTCGAGGACCCAGACGGCAAGCGCGCGGTGATCGTGGCCGACGACCCGGACGAGGCCATGAACTGGATCGCCGCCGTCACGCTGCTGCTGCCGTCGCGGGAGGCGCTCGGCATCTCGTTCAAGGTGTTCAGCTCGGCTCCGCTCGAAGCCCAGCACCGTATCGTCGCCGCACCCGCTGACCTGTTCCCGAAGATCGCGCCGGGACTGTCCGGCCAAAGGTTCGTCCTTGATGCCCGGACCGGCGCGGCCGACGAGGCGGACACCAGCGAGCGGGCGGCGTTCTTCGCCGGCCGCTTCACCGCGGAGGCAGATCCTTACGATGTCGTTGATGCCGTCGAACTCGCCGGTGTGCTCGGCGGCGGGCGGGACGCCGTGCTCACCGCATGGGCGCTGACGAAGCCGGATGATCCCCGTCCGGAGTGGGCAGCGCTGTACAGGTGGCTGATGGCCGCCGGCCCAGAGTTGCTCGACGAGCACGGGCCGGCGGTCGTGGCCATCATCCTCGAGTCCGCCCCGCCCGCCGAGCCGCTGCGCTGGATCGACGCTGCGGTGGCGGACAAGCGCCTGGCATACGACCCGGCGACCGTGCGCATCGCGCTGATTACCGCCGAACTCGCCGAGATTCGCGATGGACGGAGCGTGCCGCCTGCCGGCCTGCTTTCCGCAGTGCCCCTCGACGTCAGCGCCCACCGGGACGCGGAGAGCGAACTCTCCTCGGCCATCCTGCTCGGGTCCGACCAGCAGGCCGACCTGCTCCTCTGCCTGGCCCGACGGCACGCGATCACGCCGGAGCTCGCGCCACCGCTCCAGCAGCGGCTACGCGACTTCGTAAGCGGGTGGATCGACGACCGCGGCAGCTACCACCCAGAGGGATGGGCGCTACGCGCCGAAATGCTCGACTGTGCGCACGATGAGCTCCGCTACCGGGCCACCCGCGGCATGGCAAATGTGACCGGCCCTCTCCAGCGGCTGAACCGCTACCTTACTGACCGCGCCGACCTCGGCGACCCGCTCGACTGCCACATCCAGGCATCGCTGATCGCCGGCCGGGACCGGGCGGACCGGGTGCCGCGGCTGCGCCAACTGCTCGCCGACATCACCCGCCTCGCCCAGGCGCCGGGGCCAGCCGCGGCGACCGCAGCGGCCGGGCTACAGCGGGCGCTCATCCAGTGGAACGCGGTCGACGGCGACGTGGCCGTCACCGTGCTCACCGACCTGCCCGATGTGCTCCGGGTCGATCCGGCGATTGCAGAACGCGCGGCCGAGCAGCTCACGCGGATGTCGGCGAAGCCGTCGCGAGGCCTGCTCGAGTTGCTGGCCAGCCTGGACCAGAGAGGCAAGGCGCCGACTTCGGGCCCGCTGGCCAAGGTGCTGGAGGCCGACAGGTACGTGCGGGCCTTTACCCACCGGGCGGTCGAGGACAGGCTGCTGACCGACCAGAAGTACTACTACGACACCATCGACCTGCTGCTCCAGCCAAGCTCCGCTGTCCTCCGCGCTCGGCTGGACGACGTGCTGGCCGCCTGCCTGAAGAGCCGGCATCCGTACCTGGCGCCCGTCACCCTGGCCTCGCTCAAGCCGCCGCTCGCCCGGCAGCTTGTGGACCGGTGGGCGGCCACGCTCGGCACCAGGGACCTGGTCCGCGACGGGCTCTGGTGCGTCCGGTGCCTGGAGTACGGAAAGCTACCGCAGCGGGTG
Organism: uncultured Actinomycetes bacterium; assembly: GCA_963762735.1. Taxonomy (GTDB): domain Bacteria; phylum Actinomycetota; class Actinomycetes; order Streptosporangiales; family Streptosporangiaceae; genus DASXKD01. The sequence continues at coordinate 232,624 of CAVXMG010000014.1, forward strand.
ACGCAGCACCTGCTTGCCGTGGCCGGCGGCTACGCGAACAGCCTCCCTGCCCCGGACCGTGACAGGTGGTACGGCGACGTGAAGCACGGGCTCTGGCCCGAGGCGTATGCGGCGTGGGACTCGGTCTTCACCCAGGAGGAACCGCCCGCGCGGTCCCACTTGTGGACTAAGAGGGATGGTGGCCACCGATGAGCAATTATCACGTCGCCTATCTCATCGCGGGCGTTATCGCCGGTGCCCTCACGCTCGGCGTGGTGCTCTTCGCGATCGCGCTCGCCCGGGCGCTTGCGGGCAAGCCCGACCTAGTCCCGCCAGCCACCGACCAAGGCGAGCAGGTGAAAGCACATCCCGTCGGCCCGGGCGAGTTCCCGCCCGACCTGGCCTGGCCGTTCTACCCGTTCCGGCAGTCGCGGGCGGACCTGGACCGGACCAAGGCGAACCTGGCCTACCTGACCGCTGCGATGTGGCGCGGGCCGGCCAAGGCGTTCTTCCACGAGCCCCCGGCTGGTGGGTGGCGTTCCCGGTCCCGGCCGCCATCATCTCGCTCCTGCTGATCACAAGCCTGGCGAGCTGGTTCTGCTACCTCGTGTACGCACTGGTGAACATCGTCTGCGCTGGTGCGAGCCTGGCGTTCCTCGTCCCGGCCGCGGCACTCCTGCGCACGGCGGAGCACTGGCGCCGCGGCAAGCTTCTTACCCAGGGCGCCTGCATGCGGTGCTTCCATGTGACCCCATGGCCTGCCTACCAGTGCCCCACATGCCGGCGTGCGCACCACGATGTCCGCCCGGGCCGGCTCGGCCTGCTGATGCGCCGCTGCGAGTGCGGCACGCACCTGCCCACGAGAGCCTCGCGCGCGGCATGGCGGGTCACCCCGTTGTGCCAGCGCTGCGGCGAGCCGTTGCCGGAAGGCGCGGGCGCGGTACGCGACATCCGGGTTCCGGTGTTCGGGGACATCTCCGCCGGCAAGACCCGATTCCTGTACGCCTCGCTCAACAGCCTCAGGCAGACCGCGCAGCGGGCCGGGCAGGACGTCAGCTTCCCCGACGAAGCTTCGCGAGAGCTGGCGAAGTTCGGTCTCGGCGTTATCCAGTCCGGCCGGGAGACGGTCAAGACCTCGACCAACGCCCAGGTCACGCTCAACTGCCGGCTAGCCGCGGGACGCCGGTCGGAGCTGGTGCACCTGTTCGATGCCGCTGGCGAGCATTTCAGGAACGCGCGGCGGCCGGATGCGCTCCGGTTCCTCGACGACGGCCAGGCATTGGTGTACGTCCTGGATCCGTTCTCGGTCGGCGCCATCAGGGAACAGCTTGACCAGCGGGGCGCCAAGGCGATGAGTCTCGCGCATGCCGCCGGGCGACCCGGAACTCACCTACGACGAGGTCGTGTCCCGGCTGCGGGACAGCGGGATTCCCGCCAGCGCGCAGCGGCTCGCCGTCGTCGTGTCAAAGGCCGACCTGCTGCGGGAGGCCGGCATGGCGCTGCCCACCGGCTCCGCTGCCATCGCGCAGTGGCTGTGGGACTGCGGCGTGCACAACCTCGTCATGTCGGCGCGCCGCGAATTCGCGGATGCCATGTTCTTCACGGTGGCGTCGCAGAACGTGCCGCCCGGCAGACCGAGACGACCCGGGCGCCCCGCTGCGCTGGCTGCTGACGTCGCATGGCAGCCGGCTGCCGGCCGAGCCAGCCGACGCTCGCGAGGGCTCCGGACGTTCCGGCCAGGACGGCTCATCCGGCCGCTCACGCCAGATCCCCAGCGAGCCCGCGGAGGCACGGTCATGACCGCAGCGTCGAAAACGCCCCGGCGGACGCCGCCGCACGTCGTCACCTACCGCCTGGTCACCGCCGCGATCACCGTATTCCTCCTGCTGTCGTTCGGGCTCGGCCTGGCAGGTTACGGGCCGTTCTCCGCACTGCACCGCCTCGCGAGCCCGGTCAGCCATGAGCTGCATCTGGACAGGATCTCCGGATGAGCAGTGGTCAGTGTCGGGATCGACCTGGGGACCACGAACTCGGTCGTGGCCTCGGTCGGCGACGACGGCACGGTCGTGATCCTGCCGAACGCCAATGGCGGTGACATCACGCCGTCTGTCGTCTACTTCGAGCCGGACGGCACCGCTGTAGTCGGCGAGGAAGCCGCGCAGGCAACCGCTTTCGACCCGGAGAACGGGGTGCAGCTGATCAAGCGGGTCATGGGCACCGAGTTCCCGCTGCAGATCCGTGGCCAGCAGCACACACCGGAGTCGGTATCCGCGCTCATCTTGCGGCAGCTCATCGCCGCTGCCACCGGCTCAGCTGCATCCCCCGGACTGTCACGGTCCCCGGGGCGGAATTCGCCCGGCTCAGCCAGCACGGTGCGCGCTGTCATCACGGTCCCGGCGTACTTCGGCCTTGCCGAGCGTGAGGCGACCTACCAGGCCGGTGTCATCGCCGGGATCGACGTGCTTGAGTTGCTCGACGAGCCGGTCGCGGCGGCGGCCCATTACGGCCTGACCTCCGGCGGCGACCGGACGGTTCTCGTCTACGACCTCGGCGGTGGCACGTTCGACACGACCGTGCTGCAGATCTCCCGCGGAGCGGTGCGGGTGCTGGCCACCGACGGGCACTCCGCGCTCGGCGGCGCCGACGTCGATCAGCGCCTCCTCGACGTGATCCTCGAACGGCTCGGGGACCAGCTCTCCACGGACGAGCTGGACCAGGTCACCGACGACAGGAAGATGCTCGGCGAACTGGTGCTCGACGTCGAGGCGGCGAAGAAGGACCTGAGCATGCGGACCTCCCGGCAGGTGGTCGTGCGCACGCCACCGGCCGCACGTCGGTGACGATCACCCGCGCGGACCTGGACGCCGCCTGCGGCGACCTGTTCGGTACCACGGCGGAGATCATCGAGCGGGTGCTCGGCACGGCGAAGCTGGAGGGCTGCCGCGGGATCGACGACGTGATCATGGTCGGCGGGTCCAGCCGGATCCCGATGCTGTCGCAGCGGCTGACCTCGATGCTCGGCAAGACACCACGGCTCACCGACCCGGACCTGGCCGTGGCCAAGGGGGCCGCGCTCCGGGCCCACCACCTCGCCGGAACACCGCAGCTGACCGCGCTCACCGCGATCCGCCGCGAGACAGGTGGCAGCACCGACCGCACTGGCCAGGTGGTTCCGGTGACACCCCGCGGCGTCGGCATTCTGGTCGAGGACAGCTTCGACCCTGCGGGGCAGCGCAGCTTTGTCGAGCACCTGGTGGCGGCCAACACTCCGCTACCCGTCCAGCGGACCGAGGAACGGTTCGGCACCATCCTGGAGAACCAGCAGTCGGTCCGGGTCCAGGTGTACGAGCAGGCAGGACCGGCTCCTTCGCCGGAAGTCGGGCACAATCGCCGCGTCCTCGACGGCGAGCTGACCGGGATTGGCGACCTGCCAGCGGGTTCGCTGATCAGGATCACCATGTCGATCGCGGTCGACGGCCGCCTGACCGTTGTCGCCCACGAGCCGCGATCCGGTCGCGAGCTACGGCTCGAGGCCTATGTCGAAGGCGTCGTCGACAGGGCGGAGACCGAGCGGCTGACCAGGCTCGTCGGGCTGACCACGGTGCGGGGGTAATCGATGAGCAACTGGATACGGCGCTCATTCAGCGCACCCGGGCTGACACAGATCCCGCCAGGGCCGCACATGGGCGCCCTGCAAGGCCGCTTTGGCGGGACCGTGATGCTGTGCATCGATATGAGCGGCTCCATGCACGGCGAGCCGATCCTGGAAGCGGTCCGGGGGGCCAGAGAGTTCGTGACCGAGGCCGTCGCCGCACACTACAACGTCGGTGTCATGCTCTGGAACCACCGGGTGGAGGCCGTCAGCGAGCCGACCACTGACGGCAAGCCCGCGCTGGCCCTGCTCGCGCCGGTGAACTCCGCATGGGGTGGGAACGACCTGTTCGTTGCCCTGACGCATTGTCATCAGATACTGGACAGGTTCACCGGTGACCGAGTCGTCGCGCTGTTCGGCGACGGCGACCTTACACCGAAACAGCAGGTGCTTATCAAGGTCGCGCAGATGAAAGCGGAGAACATCAGGTTCGTGACCCGCGGCCTCGGCCCCTACGCAGCAAGGGAATTCGGCGAGATCTCCGACGAAGACCCATCCAGCGCCGCCATCGACGACGTTACCGACCTCGCCGACAGCATCGCCGACATGGCGACCAGCCTCAAGCACTACGGCCTCACCCGCTGACCGGCCCTCCACGGCTGACCGGAGCGTTCTCGTTATGTCCAACTGGATACGCCGCTCGTTTACCTCCCCCGGGCTAACCCAGATCCCCACGGGCTCGCATCTCAGCGCCCTGCAGGACCGTTTCGGCGGGACCGTAGTGCTGTGCATCGACGTGAGCGGTTCGATGACGGGCACGCCACTCGCCGAGGCGGTGCGCGGCGCGCGGCAGTTCGTCGCAGAGGCGATCGCCGCACATTACAAAGTTGGTGTCATCCTCTGGGACACGGGCGTGGCCGACCTAGCCGAACCCACGTCCGACGGACTCGCGGCGACAGCAGTGCTCGACCGCGCCTGCATCCATGGCGGTACGAACCTGCTCCCCGCGCTGGTCCGGTGCCATGAGGTGCTGGACGGCTTCACCGGTGACCGCGTTGTCGCAGTGTTCGGCGACGGCGACCTCGGCCCGACACCTGACGTCGTGCGCGACAGGGTTGCGCAGATGAAGGTGGAGAACATCAGGTTCGTGACCCGCGGCCTCGGCCCGTACGCGGCAAGGGAATTCGGCGAGATCTCCGACGAAGACCCAGCCAGCGCCGCCATCGACGACGTTACCGACCTCGCCGACGGCATCGCCGATATGGCGGCCAGCCTCAAGCACTACGGCCTGGCCCGCTCAGCCGGTAATAACGAAACGCATCAACCCGGCCGGTAAATATGCCCGCTTGGGCACGCGTATTGCATGTTCAAAGGGCCTTGGTGGCAATGGAGCCGGCCCGACCGCTGCGCCGGGCGCCTTCCGGCACGCCACCGGCGAATCCCGCGGTCCCGGCCCCGAGGTGCCCGGCCCGGTCGCCGAGCGTTACGGTATCGAGGTGGTGGGACCTCCGCGCCGGGTCCACTGACGACAGCGCGCGCGCGGAACCGGGCACTGCGCGGCGGCGAAAGGCGTTTGCCCGTTGGGCGCGGACGCGCCCGATAGCGTGGGTTGACGGAGAGGCCCGGACAAACGATGACGACGCCAGATCATGGCGGCACCCCTGGTCCCGCGGGTTTACCCGTGCCTGCCCACACCGCGCCGGGCCAGCCTGGCACGGCCGTGCCCGCGGCGCCGGCCCCGGCGCCCGCCGCCCGGCAGGACCCCGTGGGACGGGTTCTGACGGCCGCCGCGCTGACGCTCGTGGCGGCCGGCCTCTTCCTGTGTTACGTCACAGTCTCCGGGAAGGTGCCGGTCACCTCCGACGGCGCGGGCAACGCCCTGCAGGCGTGGAGCATGCTGCACGGGAACTGGCTGCTGCGGGGCTGGTGGCTGTCGGACGTCTCGTTCTACGTGACCGAACTGCCCGAGTACATCCTCGTCGAGACCGTGCGCGGCCTCACCCCGGCCGTGGTGCACGTGTCGGCCGCGCTCACGTACACGCTGCTGGTAGCCGGTGCGGCGTGGCTGGCCAAGGGGCGGGCGGCCGGCTGGGACGGGGCAGCCCGGATGCTGCTGGCCGCGGGCATCATGGTGGCTCCGCAGGTGGCCGGGGTGCAGGTGCTCATGCTCTCGCCCGATCACTTCGGCTCCGCCGTGCCCGTGCTTGCCGTGCTGCTGCTGCTTGACCTGGCACCGCCCCGCTGGTGGGTGCCGGTGCTGACCGGGATCGTGCTGACCGGCGGGCTGGTGGCGGACCGGATCCTGGTGGTCACGGCGGTGCTGCCGATGCTGGTGATCTGCGGGTGGCGCGCCGGTTACTGCGTGGCCCGCCGCCTGCCGCTGCGGTCCCGCTGGCAGGAACTCTCGCTCATCGGGGCCAGCGTCGCCGCCGTGGTGCTCTCCACCGTAATCCTCGCCATCATCAGGGCCGACGGTGGATTCACGGCCTGGCCGGTCAGGGCCCGGCTGGTGTCATGGCCGCGGGTGCTCACACATGTCAAGCTCCTCCCCCACGGGCTGGCGCTGCTGTTCGGCGTGACCACCGGGAGCCACGCAGCGCTCGGCTACGGCCTGGGACTGCTGCACCTGGCCGGGCTTGGCCTGGCGGTATGGGGAGTCGGCGCAGCGCTGTGGCGGCTGCGCCGGCTGGGCCTCGTCGACCAGTTGCTCGTGGCTGCGGTGCTGATCAATTTGCTTGCGTACGTCTTCTTCACCCCGGGCGACCTGCTGTACTCGGCCAGGGACTTCAGCGCGGTGCTGCCGCTGTCCGCGGCACTCGCCGGACGGATGGCGGGCAGGCCGCTGCTGTCGGGCAGGCTGGCCCCGGTGGCGGCCGCCGTCCTCGCCGGCTATGTGCTGAGCCTCGCGGCTGCCATGTCGGCACCGGCCGCGCCGTCGCGGGACGTGCACCTGGTCCACTGGCTGCTGGCTCACCACCTGCACTACGGCCTGGGCGGCTACGGGACCGGCAACGCCCTGACCCTGGATGCGGGCAACCGGGTCCATATGGTCGTGGTGACGTTCCGCGGCGGGCGCTGCTACCCGGTCCGGTGGGAGTCGCAGGCGTCCGGCTATGACGCGCGACTGCATGACGCGACGTTCATGGTGCAGGCCGCGCCCGCCACCGCGATCCGCAGGGTCTTCGGCGCGCCCGAGCACGTCTACCGCGTCGGCGCGACCAGGGTGCTCGTCTGGCACAAGAACCTGCTCACGGACGTCGAACCGCCGCCTGCACTGCCAGGTCACGGCAGCGCGCCGCCGTCCGGGGCGCTGCCGCGGTCCCGGGCGCTGCCGCGGTTGAGTCAATAGCCGCCGCCGGTAAAGCTCTCTATTTCTTGCACTGGTATCACAAATCCGGGAGTTTCCCGGCCGACCAGGCGGAGATCGGAGAAGGTGAATCCATGAGATGGCGCCCTGTCATGATGACCGCCGCGGCCGTGCTCGGCACGGCGTGCCTGACCGGCGCTGGCGCCGCGACCGGGACCGTCGCGACCGCCGCCGCTAGCGCGGCGGCGCAAGGCGGCACCTGGGGCACGGCGGCAGAGATCCCGGGCAGCAACCGCCTCAACCATGGCGGGCAGGCCTCGATCGGCACCGTGTCGTGTGCCAGTTCCACCAACTGCGGCGCCGGCGGGTCCTACACCTCCGGCTTCTCCAGCACCGCCCCGATCGTCCAGGCCTTCGTGGTCAACAAGACCGCGAACATCTGGCGGAGAGCGGAAGAGGTGCCCGGTACCGCGGCCCTCAACACCGGGGGAAACGCGAAGATCAATTCGGTGTCGTGCCCCGCGCCGGGCGACTGCAGCGCCGGCGGGTACTACACCGACGCCTCCTCCGGCCACCAGCAGGCGCTCGTCGTCACCGAAACCGGCGGAACCTGGGGCAACGCCGAGGAGGTCCCCGGGTCTGCCGCACTCAACGCCGGCGGCCCCGGCGCGGTGATCCTGTCGGTGTCGTGCGCCGCGCCGGGCGACTGCAGCGCCGGCGGGTACTACAGCGACGCCTCCGGCCACGAGCAGGCGCTCGTCGTCACGGAAACCGGCGGAACCTGGGGCAACGCCGAAGGAGGTCCCCGGCAGCGGTGCCCTCAATGCGGGCGGGGCCGCCAGGATCGATTCGCTGTCGTGTGGCGCGGCCGGGGACTGCAGCGCCGGCGGGCAGTACGCATCCAAGACCGTCGATGGCATCGCCACCGTTCAGGCCTTCGTGGTCAACGAGACCGGTGGCACCTGGGGGAAGGCGGCGGAGGTCCCCGGCACCGCGGCCCTCAACGGCGGCGGGTTCGCCACGGTCAACTCGGTGTCCTGCCCGTCGGCGGGCAACTGCAGCGCCGGCGGCTCGTACACCACCGCCGCCCCGGTCACCCAGGCGTTCGTCATCGACGAGACCGGCGGAACCTGGGGAAAGGCACGAGTGGTCCCGGGAAGCGCGGCTCTCAACAAGCACGGGCTCGCCCAGATCAACGCGGTGTCGTGCCCCTCGGCGGGTAACTGCAGCGCCGGCGGGTTCTACCTGGACGCCTCCTTCGACACCCAGGCTTTCGTGGTGAGCGAGTCGGGCGGGACCTGGGGCAGTGCCGAGGAGATCCCCGGCAGCGCCGCCCTGGACCAGCATGCCCCCGGCGCCGTGGCCGGCTCGGTGTCGTGCGGCGCGCCAGGCGACTGCAGCGCCAGTGGGTCCTACACCGACTCCGCTGGCGCGCAGCAGGCCTTCGTGGCCGACCAGTCGGCCGGGACCTGGGGCAGCGCTGAGGAAGTTCCCGGCACCGGGTCCCTCAACGGCGGCGGGCAGGCTTCCGCCCAGTCAGTGTCGTGCGCCGCCAGTGGGCTGTGCAACGCCGTGGGGCAATACGAGAACGTCAACCTCAACACCCAGGTGTTCGCCGTGAGCCAGAGCTAGCGGCAATCGAAGCACCCATGACGACCCGGAGGGGAGAGGGAGCCATTGCAAGGCCCATCCCGGCGCGAATTTCTCGGTGGCGCGGCAGGCATCGCTGCCATAACCGCCCTGCCAGCGTCAGCGACCATCCCGGCAAGGCGCACGAGCCTCCCGTCAAGGCGCAGCGCCGCCACCACGCCTGCGGTTGGCGCCACAGTGGACCTGGCCAGCTACGGAGGCAAGAACTACCTCGACGCCGCTAACACCTTTGACGGTTTTGTCGGGTTGCCGATGGCCACGACGATCCAGAAGGTCTACATGGGGCACGGCGAGTTCCCGCCGCACCCGCCGCTGAAGATGACACAACTGGCCGCGGCGGGCTGTGAGTTCCTTGTCTCCATCGAGCCGTCCCGGAGCATGGTGCCATCCGAGCAGGCCCTGCTCGCCAAGTGGCTGACCATGATGAACAGCTCGGGCATCCCCTACCGGGTGGTGCTCTATTCGGAAAGCAACGACAAGGCATTCAAGACCGCACCCGAATGGTTTGCGTACTGGAGCTACTATGCGCCTGTCGTCAAGGACGCGGGCGTGGTCTGTGCCTATAACTGTGGCTGCGGTTTCAAGGCACTGCCGCGCGCGGCGGCCTATTTCCCGTCCAATCCTGCGCCGGACGAGCTGTGGATGGATTTTTATGCCACGTCGTTCCGCGGCGGGTCGCGCCTTGACACCCTCATCGGGCTGGCCGATGCCGCCGGCATACCCGCTGGCGTGGCCGAGTGGGACTGGTCGGCTGGGGACCTCATCTTCACCCCGATGACGCTGCCCTGGTGGAACGCATACTGCGACTACCTCGTCACCCTGGCCACGGCCGGCAAGCTCTCGCTCGGCTCGATCTTCTTCAACGCCGTGGCCAAGGGCGGCAGGGCGGATGTCATCGACAGCGCCAGCGATCCGCGGATCCCGGGGATTCACCGCGTGACCCAGGCTTTCTAGCGTCCTTCCGCGGTGGGTCATTCGAGTACGCGGCGGGCGAGGGCTGGTGGCTGGCGCCCGGCGAGGAGCCAGCCGCTGAGGGCAGCGGCGGCGGGAATGCCGAGGATGGTGGCGGTCAGGTAGAGGACGGGGGCGTGGCTTAGGACACCCAGGTCGCTGCGGTGTCCGGCTGCTAGCGCGAGGTAGGCGCCGACGGCGCCGGTCAGCGCGCCGGACAGGGCGAGCGTGCCGGCGGTGGTGGCGGTGAGGGTGCGCCGGGTGGTGCTGGTTGCCCCGGTGGCGGTGAGGATGCGCAGGTCGCTTGCGGCCTCGGTGCGGATCAGCCCGACGGTCATCGCCAGCACGCCGAGGGCGAGCAGCGCTCCGGCGGCTATCGCCGCGGCGCTGATGGTGGCTAGCGATGCCTGGGTGTTCCTGGCCTCGACGGTAAGGCCTGCGGTGGCTGCGACCTCCCGTGCGGCCGCGAGTTGCGCGGCTGTCAAGGGCTGGCTGGATTCGACGAGCCAGCCGGACTGTATCTGCGTCCAGTGCTGCCGGTGCAGGCCGCTCAGGGTCATGAGCGAGGTGGGCGCGGAGGTGTAGCCGGGGGCCTGGATCGGCTGCACGTGCGTGGCGGTCGCGAAGGTGGTGTTGGTGCCGAGCGCGAGCTGCCCCCGCTGGACGGTGAGGATGTTGGCGGCGGGGTTGATCGTGGCCGGGCTGATCTTGAGGTAGCGGAGCACGGCTGGCGTGGCGACATAGAGGGGGATCGCGCTGTAGGTTCCCCCGCGGCCGGTGGCGGCGGGGTTCTGCGGGGCGTCCAGCTCAGCGACCGGCTGTGCCGCCTGGCTGCCCTGGCTGCCAGGCTGTGGCTTGTCGGCCGGGTTGACGGGCATGTCGAGGCTGATCACGGCGGCGTGGTGCAGTGATCCGGCGATCTGGTGCACCGCGGCGGCCAGGACACCCAGCTGGGCGGGGGTGCGGATCGGCACGCGCGAGTCCGCTGCCTCTGGCTGGCCGATCCAGACCGCGATCTGGGTGTCTGGCAGGTTGCCCGCGTTCGCAGCGGCCTTGTCGGCGGCGGAGCTGATGATGATCGCCGCGGTGATCCCGAGGGCCAGGCTGATCGCGGCCAGGGCCGCGGCGGAGCGGGCCTGGTGACGCGCGAGGTCGCGCAGCGCCAGCCGTACCGCGACCGGCGCCCGCCTGGCGGCCGCGCCCAGTGCCTGGATGGCCAGCGGGCTGATGAACAAGATCCCCAGGGCCATCGCCAGGGCTCCAGCGATGATCAGCGGCGGGCGGGCTTGATTGGCCAGGGCCAGGCAGCCGACGCCTATCACGATCAGCAGCCCGGCCAGCAGGGCTGGGCGGTGGGCGGGCCTGGGCCGCGGCGGCCGGGCCGACAGAGCCAGGGTGACCGGGAGGCGGGCGACGGCGCGGGCTGGCCACCACGCCGAGCCGGTCGCCGTCGCGACCGCCAGCACCATGCTCAGGGCGACCAGGTTCCAGGGAATGGCGAACGGGTCGATCCGGTGACCGGCGAACGTCTGCAGGTGCGGGGCGGCCACGAGCCACAGCGCCAGCCCGAAGACGGTTCCGGCTGCGGCGGCGATGGCACCGACTATGGCCCCGCCCGCGACCATCACCATCCGCAACTGCTTGCGTGTCGCCCCGATCGCGGCGAGCATGCCCAGCTGGCGTTGGCGGCGGGCGGCAATAGCAGCGAAGCCAGCAGCGGCGACCAGGGAGACCAGCAGCAGCAGGACCGTGACCAGCGCGAGCGCGACCGCCGCGGTTTTCGCCTGGGTGCTGGGGCCCCGCGCCTGCCACACCAGCGGGCCGCGGAACGAGGCGCGGAAAGCGCCGAAGCGGGCCGGGCTGGTGTCCAGCAGCACCGTCACCGTCTGAGGGCGGCTTGCCGACGCGGGCGGGACAAGGGCGAACTGGTCGTTCAGGTCGCTGGGGTTCTCGACGATTCCGGCCACGGCGCGGTGATGTCCGTCGAGGGACAGGGCGGACCCGATGTGCAGCTGGAGGGTCTGCGCTATCCCGCTGGTGACGGCGACTTGGCCAGTGCCGGTGGGGTAGCGGCCCTGCGTCAGGGCGAGCGCCGGGCCGCTGTAGGGCCCGTGCGGGTTTTCTGCCCGGTACTCGATGGTCTGGGCCGAACCCGGGATCGGCACGAACCGGCGGCCGATCACCTGAATGGTCCCGAACGCCTTCCGTGCCGCCGCGATATCCGCCTTCAGGGCCTTCGGGTCGGATCCAGCGAACTGCAGCAGGTGGTTCGCGGAGCCGAACTGCGGGCCGGGAAGGGACGCCACGTTGTAGGCGGCCGCCTCGCTGAAGGCAGCCGCCGCGACGGTGAGGGCCAGCAGCGCCAGGACCAGGAGCTGCTGCCGCCACTCGCGGCGCAGCAGCCGAAACGCCCACCGGGTCACAGCCCGGCGGGCAGCCACGCCGCCCCCGGCCGTCCCCGGCAACGCCGGCCGGCCTGGCGCAACGGCGGTCATGGCCGCGGGCCTGTGGTGAGCGGCGACCCGGGGCCCGCCGGCGTCAGGGTCTGATCGACGATCCGCCCGTCACGCAGGAATACCACCCGGTCGGCGCGGGCAGCCAGCTGTGGGTCATGCGTCACGACCAGCCCGGCCACCCCTCGCTGGCAGGCGGCGCGCAGCAGGCGCATCACCGCCTCGCCGTTCACCGAGTCCAGGGCCCCGGTCGGCTCGTCGGCGAGCAAGACCTGGCGGTCACCGATCACCGCGCGGGCGATGGCCACCCGCTGGCACTCCCCGCCGGACAGCTCATCGGGGAAACGGTCAGCCCGGTCAGCAACGCCCAGCTCCGCCAGGGCCTTCATCCCCGCCGGGCGGGCAGTCTTCGCCCCGACGCCGTCCAGTTCCAGGGGGAGCGTGACATTCTCGACCGCGGTGAGCCCCGCGAGCAGGTTGAAGTCCTGGAAGACATAACCGATCAGGCGGCGGCGCAGCTTCGCCTGGTCGTTGAGCGAGGCACCCGACAGGTCGATCCCGGCCACCAGCACCTGGCCGCTGGTCGGCTCCTCCAGGCTGCCCGCGATGGTAAGCAGCGTGCTCTTGCCCGACCCGCTGGGCCCCATGACCGCCACCAGCTCACCGCCGCTGACCGACAAGCTGACCCCCCGCAGCGCGTGCACCTCGGCGGCCCCGGTCCCGTGCACCTTCGACACCGCGCGCAGCTCCAGCACCCCCGCCACCGCCGTGGTGCGGCCGACCCGCCGGTTCAGACCGTTGATCCCGATATTCATGACGCGCCTCCCGGAGCAGGTGCCGGATACAGCGCGATACGCGCTAAGCACCACAGCTCAAGGCTGCCTGCGGCGCGCGGCCGGGTCGTCACACCAGGGAGCCGAATCTGCGGTCATACCACGCTGGCAGTCCGGCCCGGCCCAGGGCGGAACCGATACCTGGGTATGACCACGCAGGCGTGACGAGCGGCCGGCCCTGGCTGATCGGAGGACTCGCGATCAGGCCCCGGCGCGCGGTTGTGGTTACCCGAGCGCTGTCAGGTCGTGCCGGCCGGCCTTCACGTCAGCGATGAAAGCCCGCCACCCGGCGGACTCAACGGTCAGGGCTGGGCCGTGCGAGTTTTTGGAGTCGCGGACGGCGACGACGTTGGGGAGGTTGCGAGCGACCTCGACGCAGTCACCGCCGTTGTCGCCGCTGCGCGATGGTCTTGCGCCACTCGGCGCGGGTCAGGTCCATCTGTCCTCAGCTACTTTCATGATCAGGTCGCGGGATGCTGCCCGGGGCAGGGCTTCGGATCGGAGGGCATCGAAGCGGAGCATCGCATGAGCCACGATCGCGGGGCTGTCGGCGATCTGCCCCTCGGCTGCGGTCTCCAGGTACACCATACCGGGCGAGCCGTCCAGGTCAGCGATGACGAAGCCGCCCAGCAGTCCGCCGTGAGCGCCCGCCGACGCCGGGATGACCTGGATCGTGGTCTGCGGGTTCCCGGCAAGGTCCGCCAGGTGTTCTAGCTGATCGTGCATGACCTTGGGACCGCCGATGCAGCGGTGCAGCACCCCCTCATCCACGACGCACCAAAGCTGCGGCGGATCGGCCCGCGTCCAGGATGGCCTGCCGATCCGATCCGCGCGGCTACCTGGTCGTCCAGGTCATCCTGCTTGCCGCCGGGGCGGGCGGCGAGGATCGCCCGCGCGTAGTCCTCGGTCTGCAGCAGTCCCGGAACCAGCAGCGGCTCATAGGACCGCAGCGTGGCGGCTTGGGCCTCAAAGTGAGTCCACGGCTGGAACCACCCGGGAATGGCCCGGTGGCGCAGGCCCTTGCGGAGGTTGCCCCATAGCCGCGTCAGGCCGCCGCGCGAGTCCAGTTCCGGCACCGCGTCCAGCCGTTCGGGGAAGTCCTTCGCGGGAGGGCGCTCGCCGGTCTCGATCTTGCTGATCACGTCGTGGCTGACGTTCACCAGCGCGGCTAACTCGGTCTGTGACAGCCCGGCCCGTTCCCGGTAGTAGCGCAGTTCCGCGCCGAAGACACCCTGCGGGGTTCCGTCCTGGTCGTTGTCGCGCGGCATCGGCGCTCCCTCGGCATGGCATCGGCGCGGGCGCTTCGGCATGGGCATTGGCCCGGCTTGTCTGGTGATCCTCTACACAGCGTAGACCTGCGACGACACCCTGTGGGAGTAGGTGAACGGCTCCCAGCAAAGGACTTCCATGACCAGCGGTACCGCCACGCAGACCAGCAGCGCCCTGGAGTTCGCCCCGCTGCCCACGGCGGTTCCCTGCGCCCGGCTTCATGTCGTCCACGTCCTGCGCGAGTGGGGACTGCGCGGCCTGGCCGGCGACGCCGAGATGATCGTGTCCGAGTTGATCACGAACGCCATTGACGCATCGACATTGCTCTCCGAGCGCCCCCCGGTGTCCCTGCGGCTGTTGCTCACCGGGAAGTCCCTCGTCATCGAGGTGTGGGACCACAGTCCGCTCGACCTGGAACCCCGCGAGGCGGACGCCGACGACGAATGCGGGCGCGGGCTGACCGTTGTCGCGGCTCTCAGCGATCGCTGGGGGTGGGAGCGCACCGGCCACGACCGCAAGGTCGTCTGGGCTGAGCTTGCCCTGATGGACACGGTGAAGTGAGTCGCCGCTCCTGGCGTGTCATCCCCGGCCGATGAACGGCATCTTCGTGGCGGTGATGGTCAGGAACTGCACGTTGGCGTCCAGGGGCAGGCTCGCCATGTAGAGCACGGCAGCGGCGACGTGCTTGGCGTCGAAGGTGGGCTCGGGGGCCAGCGAACCGTTGGCCTGCGGCATGCCGTGGCTCATCTGCGCGGTCATGTCCGTGGCGGCGTTGCCGATGTCGATCTGCCCGCACGCGATGTCGAAGCTCCGGCCGTCCAGGGAGATGGACTTGGTCAGGCCGGTGATCGCGTGCTTGGTGGCGGTGTAGGCGACGCTGTTCGGGCGGGGGACGTGCGCGGATATCGAGCCGTTGTTGATGATCCGGCCGCCGCGGGGAGCCTGGGTTTTCATCAGCCTGACCGCATGGTGGGCGCACAGGTAGGCGCCGGTCAGGTTCGTGTCCACGGCTTGCCGCCACTGCGGCCAGGAGATCTCGTCGACCGCGCCGCCCGGGCCGAACATGCCGGCGTTGTTGACCAGGAGGTCAACCCGCTGCCAGCGCTCGTGCACGGCCCCGAAGAGCGCGGCGACCGATTCGGGCACGGTGACATCGGTGGGAACGGCCAGCCCGGCTCCGGCCGGCCCCGCGGCGGAGGCCAGCGTCTCCCGCAGCGCGTGCTCGCGCCGCCCGGCCGCCGCGACCTGCCATCCGGCCGCCAGCAACGCCTGGGCGATGCACCGGCCAAGGCCAGAGCCCGCCCCGGTCACCACGGCCACGCCAGTGGTTGCCATCTTCGCCTCCGTTCCCGTCAGTCTCGGGACTCGGCAAGGTACCTGCCGACGATCGAGCCGAAATCCGGGTCCTGGGTCAGGCCAAGCCGTTCCGCCCGGTCGGCGCGGATCCGGGCGGGCCAGCTCGTCACGAGCCTGGCCACGGCCGGATCGGGAACCCAGTCGATCAGCGCGCTCACCTCGGGCCCGGCAGCCCGTTCCAGCGCGGCGACCATGTCCGCGACGGTCACGGTGAGGGCCGGCAGGGTGACCGCACTGCGGCCGCCCCAGGACTCCTCCGACGAGGCCGCGGCGCACAGCAGCCCCTCGATGGCCCGCCCCGGCGAGATGAGCGCGACCTCGGTCGCCGCCTCCACCGGGCAGGCGGCGCGGTGACCGGCGAGCGGCTCGCGGATGATGCCGGAAAGGAAACCCGACGCGGCCGCATTGGGCCGGCCGGGCCGCACGCTGACCGTTGCCAGGCGAACGGCCCGCCCGCGCAGGAATCCCTTGCGGGTGTAGTCGGCCAGCAACTGCTCCCCGATGACCTTCTGCACGCCGTAACTGGACTGCGGATTCGGCAGGGTGTGGTCGTCCACCACCGCAGGGAGCGGATGGTCGCCAGAGGCGCCGAACACGGCCAGGGAACTGGAGAACACCACGACCGGGTTCGTCCCGAGCGCGCGGCACGAGGCGAGCAGCAACTCGGTGGCGCGCAGGTTCGCCCGCAGGCCGAGGTCGAAGTCGGCTTCGCATTCCCCGCTGACCGCGGCCGCGAGATGGAAGATCACATCCGCCCCGGCCAGCGTGCGCCGGCCCGGTGCGGGCAGCGTCAAGCAGTTCGCTGAGGTCGCCGCGGACCACGGCCACCCGCTCGTCGGCGGCCAGATCAGCGGGCGGCGGCGACTGGTCGACAAGCGTCACCCCGGACAACGGCCGGGCCCCGCCGCCGGCCACCGCAACGAGCCCGCGGCCAGCAACTCCCGGGCAAGGCGGGAACCGAGGAACCCGGCCCCGCCGGTGACCACCACGTTCGCCATGGCGCCTCCCGCCCCGAATCCATGGTGGGCGTTTACCTACCCCGCGGGCCGGGAGGACCACCTACCAGCGGGCGGGGAACACGCCCATTGTGCAGGCCCGCGCGGGTGAACCACGATAGGCCGCATGAACCGGGCCCTGATCTCACTGCCGCTGCCGCGCATGCTCCGGGATACCGGCTGGGCCATGCTGCTCGTTCCGGTCGTGCTCCTGGTGATCACCATTTTCGGCCGGGCCATCCCGTGGGGCGCCGCGGCGGCGGTCGCGGGAGCCTCTGCGCTGCTGGCCCCTGTGGTGGCCGCGGACATTGCCGCAGCGGGAGTGGTCTGCCTGGGGATCTACCTCACCGTGCTCACCGGGTGGATAGCGCTGGCGTTCTATCATCAGACCGGGAATCCGTTCTTCCGTGGCTCGGGCCTGGTCGGCATGAATCCGGTGTCCAGCGTTCTCACCGTCGGCAGCGGTGCCGGGGTGGTCCTGGACGTGATGCTCAGCGCGCTGGTGCTTGGTTTCGGCGTGTGGCTGGTGCCGCGCACGATCGGGGTGCACGCAGGCCTGGTGCAGCGCAACGCCGCACTGGCCAACCGGGTAGCCCGGCTGGCCGAGACCCGCGTCGCGGCGGTGGACAGCGCGGCCGCCGAACTGCGCCGGGTCGAGCGGGACCTGCACGATGGGGCTCAGGCGCGCCTTGTCGCGCTCGGCATCAACCTGCGCGCGGCAGAGCAGCTTTTCACCAGCAACCCGGATGCCGCCCTCGCGCTAGTCACCGAGTCCCGGGAGAACTCGGCGCTGGCATTGGCCGAACTGCGGGCCCTGGTGCGGGGCATCCACCCGCCGGTGCTCGCCGACCGGGGCCTTGGAGACGCCGTCCGGGCGCTGGCCCTGGGTTCACCGGTACCGGCGGAGGCAGACGTCCAGTTGCCTGGCCGGCTTGCGGCACCGCTGGAATCGGCCGCCTACTTCGCGGTGGCCGAGGCACTCGCCAACGCCATCAAGCATGCCGACGCCAGCCACGTGCACATCCTGATCGAGCACCGCGCCGGGATGCTGCGGATCGAGGTGACCGACGACGGCCGGGGCGGCGCCGACCCGGCACACGGCACGGGACTGGTCGGCGTGGAGCGCCGGATGAGTACATTCGACGGCATCCTTGCTGTGAGCAGCCCGCCGGACGGGCCCACCATCATCGTGATCGAGGTGCCGTGCGCGTTGTCATCGCCGAAGACCTTTTTCTCCTGAGGGAGGGCATCGCCCGGCTGCTGCAAGCGCACGGATGTGACATCGTCGCAGCAGTCGGCGACGGGCCAGCGCTGGTGGAGGCTCTGATCGGCGAGCGGCCGGACGTGGCGATCGTCGACGTACGGCTCCCGCCGACTTTCACCGACGAGGGACTGCGTGCGGCCCTGGAGGCCAGGAGGCAGGTGCCGGGGCTGCCGGTCCTGGTGCTGTCCCAGTACGTCGAGCAGTTGTACGCCCGTGAGTTGCTGGCCGACCGGGCCGGCGGGGTCGGTTACCTGCTCAAGGACCGGGTGTTCACCGACAGCCAGTTCGTTGACGTGCTCCACACGGTGGCCGGGGGCGGGACGGTCATGGATCCGGAGGTCGTCGCGGCGCTCCTGGTCCGGCATTCCAGCAACGCGCCACTTGCCCGGCTGACCAAGCGGGAGCGAGACGTCCTCACGCTGATGGCAGAAGGGCGCTCCAACAACGCGATCGCACAGCGCCTGTTCGTCTCGGAAAAAGCCGTCAGCAAGCACTGCACATCTATCTTCGCCAAGCTTGACCTGCCACCCTCGGAAAGCGACAATCGCCGCGTTCTCGCCGTTCTCGCCTACCTCAACTCCTAGAAGCCTGTTGGATGGGCTCTACTAGCCTCGACCCCGCCACCCCGCCCATGGAGTCACGGTCCCGGCCGCGAAAGGGGAACCTGCATGCCGGCCGTCGATGCGGACAGGTTCGCGATCCGCGAGCTCGTGGAGAACTGGGCGCTGTGGCGGGACGCCGGTGACTGGGAACGGTTCGCCACGGTGTGGCACCCCACCGAGGGCTGGATGACCGCTACCTGGTTCCAGGGGCCCGCGCAGGACTTCATCGCGGCCAGCCGCCAGGGGTTCGACCTCGGCGTCAGCATCCTGCACTTCCTGGGAGGTCATACGGCAGACGTTGCCGGGGACCGGGCGATCGCGCAGACCAAGATGACGATCAACCAGCGGGCTGAGATCGACGGCGTCGCGGTCGACGTGGTGTGCATGGGCCGCTTCTACGACTTCTGCGCCAAGCACGAGGGGCAGTGGAAGATCGTTCGCCGCCAGCCGATCTATGAGAAGGACCGCCTCGATGTCGTGGACCCGGCGGCCACGCTCAGCCTGGATCCCGGGTTGCTTGCCAGGTTCCCTGTCGGCTACCGGCACCTGGGCTACCTCCAGGCCAAGAACGGGTTCACGGTGAAAACCGGGCTGCCAGGGCTGACCGGCGAGGCCGTCGCGCGACTCTACGGTGAGGGCGCCAGGTGGCTGGCCGGCTCTCCCTCTCCAGGGGAGCCACTCTGACCGGCATCGCGGTGGTCGGCGCGGGTATCGGTGGTCTGGCCGCCGCCGCGTTCCTGCGCCGAGCCGGGCTGGCCGCAACCGTCTACGAACAGGCATCGGCGCTCGGCGACCTGGGAGCGGGCCTGGTGGTAGCGCCGAACGCGGCCCGGCTACTGCGCCGGCTGCCGTCGCGGTTCGGGCTGGAACGGGCCGGTGTCGTGCTGGAGAGCGGATGGGAGTTCCGGCGCTGGGCCGACGGCTCGGTGCTGTTCGCCCAGCAGCTCGGGGAGGTGTGCACCCGCCGATACGGGGAGCACACCTGGACGATGCACCGGACCGACCTGCTGGAGGTGCTGCGCTCGGCTGTCCCTGATGAGGCGATCAAGCTCGGGCGCCGCTGCACGGGCGTGACCCAGGACGCCGACGGGGTCTCGCTGACGTTCGGCTCCGGCAGCCCGGTCCGCGCCGACGTGGTGATCGCTGCCGACGGGATCCATTCAATGCTGCGGGGACACGTCACCACCACGAGCCTGCCGCGTGAGTCCGGCCTGTGTGCCTGGCGGTCGCTGGTCCCGGCCGGAGCCGCCCCAGCGATTGCGCGGCGGCCGGTGCAGACGCTGTGGCTCGGCCACCGCCATCACCTGGTGCACTACCCGGTCAGCGCAGGGCGGCTGGTGAACATCGTGGCGTTCAGCCCGGCCAGCTCAGGCGAGGTGGAGTCCTGGTCGGCGGTGGGCCAGGTAGCGGATCTGGCTGCCGAGTTCGCTGGCTGGGACCCGCGGGTGAGACAGCTGATCGCGGCGGCCGACCACATCGGGCGCTGGTCGGTGCTGGACCGCGCGCCGCTGCCGCGGTGGGTGAAAGGCAGGATCGCCCTGCTGGGTGATGCCGCGCATCCGATGCTGCCGTTCTACGCCCAGGGAGCGGGGCAGGCCATCGAGGACGCGGCCGCCCTGGCCGTCTGCCTCGCCACCGGGCCGTGGGATCCGCCCGCCGCGCTGGCTCGCTATGAGCAGGTGCGGTTGCCGCGGGCCACCCAGGTGCAGGAGGCCAGCCGGGGCCGGATCCCGCACCATCATCTGCCCGACGGGCCGGAGCAACTGGCCAGGGACGCGGAGTTCGCGGGCGAGGACCCGCTCAGCCACAACGACTGGATCTACGCCTACGACGCCGAGCACGCCGCCGCGGCCGCGGCGCCGGCCGGGTGAGCCAGGCCAGTTCTCCATCCGTTCTGCACCTCATCGGAAACCGTCCTCCACGCCCGCCGCCTTGGCTGGCCGTATCCGGCGATCCAGGAGGAGGAGACGTGTCATCCCGCCCGTCCACGACAGACAATTCCGGACACCAGGCCGCCGAAGGGGACAGGTTCGGCTCTCTTGCGCCGGCCAAGTATCTGCTGCTCACCACGTTCAAGCAGGACGGGACGCCGATGGCCGTCCCGGTGCGGGCGGTGGTCGACGGTGACCGTGCCTACTTCGGGGCATGGGACGCGTCGGGCACGTCGAAGCGTCTCCGGCGCACCGACTGGGTCCAGGTGGTGGCATGCACCGCGCTGGGCATGGCCAGCTTCGGGCCGAGGGCCGGCGCGACGGCGCGGCTGCTGGCCGGTGAGGAAGCCAGCCAGGCCGCCGACCGGCTGGCCCGCGAGCAGCGGGCCTGGCGCGGTTTCCTCAGCCACCTGGCCCGCCGGGTGACGGGGCGGCAGACCGTGTACTACGAACTGCGGCCCGATGAAGCCGCGAAAGAGCCGGCGGCGCCGCCGGCGGTCACTGCGCGCGCGCCTCAGCCGAAGACGGCTCTGAGCAGGCCGCGGCTGCCTCCTGTGCCTCTTCGGTGACCAGGTCCAGGTTGATCGCTGCCGCGGCGAAGGCTCCCGCTGCGGCGGCCCCGCCGACCTGGGCAAACGGGTCGGTAACATTGCCCGCGACCCACACCCCGGGCACCGCGGTCAGCCCGGTCGCATCGGCGGCGATGTACTCGCCCACACCGCCCGGGTGGGCCGTGGGTTCCAGGCCGAGGTCGGCCAGGAACCCAGCGCGTGCCACCAGTTCGACACCCGCCTGCCGCACTGGTTCGGCAGTGTCGGCGGCGAAGCCGTCGAACTCCTCAGCCTGTTCGGCAGGCAAGGCGAACGCGCCCACCTCCGCGCTCGCCCCAAGGCCGGGTAACCGCGCGGGCCGCGTTGCTTCGGAGCAGATATGGATGTGAACCTGCGCGCTTGGCGTAGTTTGCCCTGTGCGGGGGCCTGGCGAAGGGTAGGGCAGACGTGAACTTCGATATCCCGGCCGATCTAGCCGCCTACCTCACGGAACTGGACGAGTTCATCGACACCGAGATCCGCCCGCTGGAGCGGCAGGGCGACAACGCCCGGTTCTTCGACCATCGGCGCGAAGACGCCCGCACGGACTGGGACCGCGGCGGCCTGCCCAGCCGGGAATGGGAGGCGCTGCTGGCCGAGGCGGTGCGCCGGGCGGATGCCGCCGGGCATTACCGGTACGCCTTTCCCGCCGAGTACGGCGGCAGGAACGGCACCAACCTGGGCATGGCGGTGATCCGCGAGCACCTGGCGAGCAAGGGCCTTGGCCTGCATTGCGATCTGCAGAACGAGCACGCGATCGTCGGCAACAACGTCGGCCTGCTGCTGATGCTGCACTACGGAACGCCGGAGCAGCGCGCGGAGTGGACCGAGGAACTGGCCGCAGGGCGGAAGGGATTCGCGTTCGGGATCACCGAGCCCGCGCACGGCTCGGACGCGACCTACATGGAGACCACCGCCAGGCGAGTGAAGGCGGAATGGGGAGGCGGGCGGGAGGCGGGCGGGGGCTGGCTGATCAACGGGGAGAAGACGTGGAACACCGGCGTGCACGCCGCCTCGCATGACCTCGTCTTCGCCCGCACCAGCGGCAATCCCGGCGACGCGGACGGGATCACCGCGTTCCTCACCCCGGTGGACTCGCCGGGTTTCACGGTCGAGGAGTATCTCTGGACGTTCAACATGCCGACCGATCACGCCCACATCACGCTGCGGGACGTCCGGGTACCTGACGGCGCGGTCTTCGGCGGCGAGGGCCGCGGACTGCAGGTGGTGCAGCACTTCTTCAACGAGAACCGGATCCGGCAGGCCGCTTCCAGCCTCGGGGCCGCCCAGTACTGCGTCAACGAATCGGTCGCTTACGCGCGTGAGCGAAAGCCGTTCGGCAAACCGCTGGCCGCCAACCAGGCGATCCAGTTCCCGCTGGTGGAACTCCAGACCCAGTGCGAGATGCTGCGCGCGCTGATCCACAAGACCGCCTGGCTGATGGACACCCACGGCCCCTTCTCCGCCTCCGACAAGGTGTCCATGTGCAACTACTGGGCGAACCGGCTGTGCTGCGAGGCCGCGGACCGGGCGATGCAGGTACACGGCGGGCTCGGCTACTCCAGGCACAAGCCGTTCGAGCACATCTACCGCCACCATCGCCGCTACCGGATCACCGAAGGCACCGAGGAGATTCAGATGCGCCGGGTGGCCGGGTACATGTTCGGTTACATGCACCAGCGTGCGCCCAAGGGCGTGGCCGCGGACTGATGGACGAACGCGACGCTTGCCGCCGCGCTGCGCGACGCTCTCGGCCCGGTCACCATCGAGAACCTGACCCGGCTGTCCGGCGGTGCGTCCAGGGAGACCTGGGCCTTCGATGCGGTAAGGGCCGGCGGATCCCGCACCGAACTGGTGCTGCGCCGTGACCCGCCGGGGCGCCCAAGCGAGCCGGGAGCGATGAGCCGGGAAGCCCGGGTCATCGCAGCGGCCCGCGCGTCCGGGCTCGCCGTGCCAGAGGTACTGCTCAGCACCGAGGAGCCCGGCATGTGGGGCACGGCCGGCCTGGTCATGCGCCGCGTCGCTGGCGAGACGATCGCCCGCCGGATCCTGCGCGACGCCGCCTACCGCCAGGCGCGGAAGGTGCTGGTGCGCCAGGTCGGCGAGTTCGCCGCGGGCCTGCACGCGCTCGGGGTCCCCGGCTATCTGCCCGCACCGGATCCGGTTGCCAGCCTCCGGGCGCGGCTTGCCACGTTCGAGCAGGCCAGCCCGGTCTTCGAGCTGGCCATGCGCACGCTGGAGTCCGACCGGCCGCCGGCCCGCGAGCCGGTGATCGTCCACGGCGACCTGCGGCTCGGCAACCTGATCATCGGCCCGGACGCACTGCTCGCGGTCATCGACTGGGAACTGGTCCACGCGGGCAACCCAGCCGAGGACCTCGGCTGGTTCTGCGTCAAGGCCTGGCGCTTCGGCGCCGGCGCGACAGCCGCCGGGCTGGGCAGCCGCGAAGAACTGCTGGCCGCCTACCAGGCCGCGGGAGGGGCCGGCATCACCACGGACGAACTGCGCTGGTGGGAGATATTCGGCACGCTGCGCTGGGGAGTCATCTGCCTGGAGCAGGCCCAGGCGCACCTGTCCGGCGCGCACCGGTCCGTCGAGCTGGCGGCGGTCGGGCGGCGGGTCTGCGAGCAGGAGTGGGACCTGCTGCTGCTGCTCGCGCCGGATGCCGCCGCGCGGGCCGCTGCCCGCCGTCCGCGCGTCACCGGCGCTGCGCAGCCAGCCCCGGCACCGCACGGGCGGCCCACGGCGAGCGAACTGCTCGAGGCCGTCCGGGAATTCCTCACCGGCCAGGTCATGCCGGCCGCCACCGGACAGCTCGCCTTCCACGCCCGGGTCGCGGCCAACATCCTGGGCATCGTGGCCCGGGAGCTTGAGCTCGGCGCGATCCCGCCCGAATCCACACTGGCCGACCGGGTCGCCGCCAAGCTCGCCGTCGCCAACCCGAAGTACTTCGACATGACCCCATCGCCATGACCGGCCCGCGAGCGCGCTGCCCTGGCGCGCCCTAATCACGTGATCGGGAGCCGCCGACGGGTACCGGATGCAGGCCTGTTTCCTGCGATGACCGAGCATTGGCGGCGATGTCCTCGTCAATGACATTGTCGAGCAACGTGGGCAACCTATTGAACTCGGTACCAAGCAGGCATGTCGCCATGGCGGCGCGTGAAGAGATCTGCAGCTTCACGAAGATCCGGCGCAGGTGCGAGGCCACCGTCCACGAACTGATCTCGAGGACCGAAGCGATCGTCTTGTTCGCGTAGCCCTGGGCCACCATCCGGGCGATCTCTTGTTCGCGCGGGCTGAGCAGCGACATCGGAGATGGCTGCCCTTGCCTCAGCGCAAGCAGCCGTACTTCGCCGATTTCCACGTCGAGCAGGACAGCGTCGCCCTCAAGGCCACCGGTGCCGTGCTGCCCGGGCTCGTGCATCAGGGCGTGGAGCTTGCCGGCCAGCGACCGCAGGGCTGCCTCGATCTCGCTGGACAGGACCTCAGGCGGCGCCTGCCCGCCTTCAACTGGGTTCACTACCGCCGAGCCTCCTCCCCTGGGAGTGACGGCTGCCACCTTCCCTATTTACTAGTCAGGAGGCGTTAGCTAAGGCAGGAAATACGTCCGGATTACCGACTGCGTTACGGCGTTGGGGCAGGATGGCGCCGATGGTGCGATCGATGCAGTTGAGAGCACTGAGCAATACTCGGCTCCTCACCAATTGACTGTCTAGCAAGCCTTCCGCAGATAGGCACGTAGCACATTCGAGCGACGCTCGCCCTGGCTCGCCTAACTGCGCTCGCCCACATATGTGACTGGTGCCGGGGCCGTTCCGGCGCGCATGGTGGCAACTGTCCGAACCCGCGAGGGGAGCAGCCATGCCACTACGCGAGACCGAGTTTGAGTCCGAGTTTGAGTCCGAGTTCGAGGACGAAGCAGAGCTGGAGGGCGAGTCCGAGGGCGAGGAGTTCGACCTCGGCGGCGTCCTCAGCGGGCTCCTCGGCGAGGGCGAGTTCGAAGAGGAGTACGAGGGCGAGGAAGAAGGCGAGGAATTCGACCTCGGCGGCGTCATCGGCGGGCTCCTCGGCGAGGGCGAGTACGAGTACGAGGACGAGTCGGAGGAGTTCTTCGGCAACATCGCCCGCTTCGTCCGGAAGAACGCGCCACTGCTCAAGCAGGTAGCCAGGATCGCCGCCCCCATGGTGGGCACCGCTTTCGGCGGGCCACTTGGCGGCGCGCTGGCCAGCAAGGCGGTGAGTGCGCTCGGCGAGGGCGAATACGAGCTCGAGTCCGAGTTCGAAGACGAGTACGAGGGCGAGGAAGAAGGCGAGGAGTTCGACCTCGGCGGCGTCATCAGCGGGCTCCTCGGCGAGGGCGAGTACGAGTACGAGGGCGAGGCATCTCACTCGATGAGCCAGGCCGAGGCGATGGCGGAGATGATGGCCGCAATCGCCGCCGGGGCCGAGTCCGAGGCCGAGGCCGAGGCCATGATCGGCGCGGCTACCGTGACCGTGCTGTCCGCCCGGGACCGCGCTGAGCTGCGCCGCCTGCTGCCCCACCTGGTACGCGCGTCCTGCGTGCTCACCCGCATCCTGCGGCGGCGGCGCGGAACGCGGCCTGCCGTCGCCGCGGTGCCGTCCATCGTCAGGGGCACGGCACGCGACCTGGCCAGGCGCGCCTCAGCCGGCCGCCCGGTCAACCGCCGCGTGGCCGCTCAGGTGATGAGCCGCCGGACACGTGGAGTGCTCGGCAGCCCCCGGCGCACTGCCGCCGCGCTCCAGCGCAACGCACGGGCAGCTAGGCACGGTGCGCCGCACCGCGGCATCGCCGCGCGGCTACGCCCGGCGCCCGCACCGGCATCCGCACCGCCGTCGCGCCAACAGCTACCGCTGACGCCCGCCAGGCAAGGAAGGACAGGACGTCATGACCGCGAGCACTGTGCAACACAGCGCACTTGGTGAGTTCGAGGACGAACTCGAAGACGAGTACGAGGGCGAGGAGTTCGACCTCGGCGGCGTCATCAGCGGACTGCTCGGCGAGGGCGAGTTCGAGGACGAGTACGAGGGCGAAGACGAGTACGAGGACGAACTCGAGTTCGAGGACGAATGGGAGGGCGAGTTCGAGGACAGAGGCGATGGCCAACCCGCTGCGCCGGGTGTACCCGGACGCGATGATGGAGCACCTCGGCCACGCCGCCGCGGAGGCGGAGACCGAAGCCGAGGCTGAGGCATTCGTCGGGGCCCTCGTTCCCCTCGCGGCAGGGCTGGTCAAGGCGGCGGCACCGCACGTCGCACGGGCCACCCCGCAACTCGTTCGCGGCCTCTCCAAGATGACGCACACGCTGCGCGGCAAGCCGGCCACCCGGCCGCTGGTCCGGACGATTCCGACCATCGCCGCGCGTACCACCCGCAGTCTGGCGCGGCAGGTTGCCCACGGCCGTCCCATCACGCCCCGCCGGGCGATCCGGACCCTGGCCGGGCAGACCGCAGCCGTCCTGCGCGATCCCCGGACGCGCCACCGCGTGGTCCGTCACGCCCGGGCACTGGACCGCAACTATCACCACGCCACCCGCACCGGCCAGTGGTGGCGGGGTGCTCCAACCGGAAGCGCGGCCGCAGTGCGGGCGCTTGCCCCTCGGCCGGCCAGCTACGGTGTTCCCGCGCCGGTCAGGTACGGCACGCCGGTCAGGTACGGGACGCCGGTCAGGTACGGACACCGGTCAGGTACGGGACACCGGTCAGGTACGGCACGCCGGTCAGGTACGGCACGCCGGCCAGGGCCCAGACGCCGGTCAGGTACGGGGTGCCGGGGCAGGCCGGGGTCACGGTCCGGCGGGCCCCCGCACAGCGGGCCCGCGGTCGCGGTTACCCGCGCCAGCGGCGCCTTCCGGCGGGCCTTTCCATCGCCTGGGTTCCGGTGCCGGCCTGGCGGGGCAGCCAGCCGCCACCGGGCGCCTACCGTTACTAGCGGGCGCGCGATCACGATGGCCACGTCTACCGGGGCAGCTTCCCTGCCTCGCACCGACCCGGGTACCGCCCGGGCGCAGGCCCCCTTGGTCCGGCGCAGTACCGGCGAGATCAGAACGCCATGGATCCGCTCGCAGGGAATCAGCGTCACGCGGCACGCCGCCGCGCTGCGGCCCTTCCGGGCCACGGAGTTCGGCACCGGCCCGGCGGCGCCCAGCGAGGGGCACCTGCAAGCGGTCAACGCGCTGTTGGCGCGGCTCCGGCAGGAACTCCTCGTGGTAAGCGAGCAGGTGCGCGGCAACGCGGCCAAGGCGGTCGCACAGCCAAGCACCGCCCGGCTCCAGGCGCTGGTCATCGCCAAGGAACGGGCGCACGACTGGGTGCGGGCCATCGAGCGGATCTGGGACTTCTACTTCGAGTTGTTCGGGCAGCGGCAGTCGATGTTCGCGGACTGGCTGCTGTCCTGCGACCGCATCGCGCTGTCCTGTTACCAGGCGGCCTATCTGGGGGTCGGCGAGCCGAAGCCGCTGCCTGCTCCCCCGCCGTTCTGTTATGCGCGAACTGGTTTCTCGCCCGCGACGTTCCGGCGCGGGATCCCGCTGCGGCGCCTGGGCCGCCAGCTCAACCCCTTCCCGCTGGTCCAGCTGCCCTATCACCGGCTGGTCAACCCGTGGACTCTCGGTGCGGTGCTGCACGAGGTCAGCCACAACCTGCAAAGCGACCTTGGGCTGAACAAGGCGGTACCGGTGGCCCTGGGCAGGCGCCTGCTGGAGGAGGACTGCCCGCCCGCGGTGGTCCAGGTGTGGGTCCGCTGGAACCGGGAGATCTTCGCCGACCTGAGCGCCGTGCTGCTCGGCGGCCCCGCGGTCGTCGGCTCGCTGCTTGACGTGGTCGGCCGGGCCCCCCGGGCAGTTGTCGCCTACAACCCGCGCGGCCCCCATCCCACGCCATGGTTCCGCGTGTACCTCTCGACCGAGCTGCTGCGCAGGCTCGGGTTCGCGCAGGAGGCGGAACGCTACGAGTCGCTGTGGTCGAAGATCTACCCGGACCCGCGGGCCGGGACATTGCCCAGAGCCCTGGTGGATACGTTCGCCCGCGCCTATCCCGCCGTCGTGGATGCCCTTTGCTTCCGCGAGTTCGCCCCGCTCGGCAAGCGCAGCCTGGCCAACACCATCAAGTTCGGTGCCAAGGAACATCAGATGACGCTCGAGGCCGCAGAGCGGCTCGCGGCCGGCACCGACCCCGGCATCATCCCGGCCCGCTTCCTGATCGGTTCCGCCCGGTTCGCGCTCGACCACAAGCTGGCCCGCCCCGGCGTCATCACCAAGAACTTCTACACCGAACTGGCAAGGCGATGACAGTGACCGTCCAGTCCGCACTGACCGAGGTGCAAGCCTCCGCCCGGCGGCTCCGCGAACTCGTGCGGGAGCTGGTATTGACCGCTGTCGAAGACCAGCCAAGCAACTGCCAGGCGCACCTGGTCATGGTCGTGCACGATGCTGCGCTTGACGCCACCGCCGAGGCGGAGCAGGCAGCGGCGGCGCTAGACCTGGAGCAGACGGCGGACATCGCCCCGCCGCACGCGGTCACCCCGCAGGAGATCGCCCACTGTCAGCACCACGTCAGCTTGCTGGGCGCGGTGCTGGTCCGGCAGCTTGCGGCACCCGAGTTGCTTAACGACCTTGCGGTGCTCGGCCGGGAGCACGGCCGCGAAGTGCGTGCGTGGGTACGGGAAATCAGCCGCTGTATCCAGGCCTGCCAGCTCGCCCTCTGGACGGATGTGCAGCCCGCGCTGCTCGGCTACTGGCAGGAACTCGCCGACATCACCGACCGAAGCTTCGTGTCCGGCGACGGACGCTGATCTGGAGATGGAAGGGACAGCCTCACCAATGCCTAAGCTCACGATCACGGTCTTCCTCTCCCCGAACCAGAAATTCAAGGGCAAGCTGGACCCCACCTGGGCCAAGCCGCAGGGCGTGACGCTCAAGCTCACCCCGGCAGCCGGCCCGGCCATCGACCTGGACGCTACCGACGGTTCTGGCGTCACCGCCAAGGACGGGTTCGCAGCCAGTACCGACTATAAAGTCGCCGTACGCGGCAAGTACTTCAAGGGCTGGACGGTCGCCGGTGACGTCAGCGTCGGAGCTGGTGACAGTGTGGCGGACGTCGTCCTGATCCCGAAGAAAAATCAATGGCTTCTTCCGCTGCTGCTGTGCCGTTACGACGACACGGGCAAGCGGATCGGGATCCCCGGCGCGAAGGTGGAACTGAAAGGCTCGGGCGGGAACGCCAAATCCTTCCTGAGCCGGGCTGACGGCAATGTCTATGCGACCTGGCCAGCCGATGACGTGCAGGTCGGGCCGCAGGAGATTGCGAACCTCATACCGCTGCAGTCCAGCTTCATCACGCGAACCCAGCAGCCACAGGAACCCATCGTGGTCGAGTACCGCCCCATGCGGGCTCGCATCACGGTCAGGCCCGAATTGGACCCGGGTGGCCCGGCAAATGCCATCCCAGGGGTCACCTTCGAGCTCAGCCGGGACGATCAAGAGGTGCCATTGCGGCAGGTCAACCAAGGCTCGCAAGCGTGCGTTTTCAGCGATCTGGAGCCTGGCTGGGTCACCCTCCGGATCGTCGCTCCGGCGCAGTACAAGGGCAGCTCGGTCACCTTGGCCGATGACACAGATGAGGTGTCGGTCGGGCTGGCAGCCGGCGACGACATCGACCTGTCCCCGTACTTCCGGTTCAAGTATGACACCGGAGAAATACGCGGTCGCGTTGTCGATTCCGATAAGAATCCCGTTCCGGATATTAAGCTCGTGGCCAGCTCGAATGGCCTGGTAACGGACGTTGATACCGATTCGGCTGGACGGTACAAGCTGACCGGCCTCAGGGTCGGCACGTGGATCATAATGCTGGGCCAGTCAGCCGTGGATTACGACGGCCAGACCCTCATCGCCGATCCTTCCGAACAGGTCGTCACGGTGCAGGCCGGCAAAACAAAGAGGGCAAAGAGATTCACGTTGAAATCAGATGAGCACGGCATCAAGGGACACGTTCAGGATAGTCAGGGAAATCCACTCCCCTATGCCATTGTGGAGATCCGGAACCAGCAGATGAAGGTCCTTGACACGGTCGTGGCCGATGATCAGGGCGCTTACTCGTGGAAGAGCGAGTCCCCCGGCATGTTCGTGGTGAACCTCCTCAAGGAGGATGGCGAGACCGTACAGCGCCAGGTGGTCACGGTGAACTCCTGGGCCACCGTGGATCTGGTGTCCACGGATGCCGTACCGCGACTGCTGCGGCTGGCGCTCAATGAAGCCGGCACCAATCAACCGGGAAACGGGGGGGCCAATGGCCCTACCGTCGGTCCTGCCAGCGCCACCGGCGGCCATGGCGACGGCACCGCGGTGCGTGAGGCTTTCACCGACCTTGCCGCGTACCCGGTGCTGACCGAGGAAGTCAGCACGACCGGGGCTCCGGCACCCGTTGCCGGAGGGTTCGGCGGCGGCACGGCCGGAGCAGGCTACGGGCAGGCCGTCGACCAGGTGATCCGTGACGTGCTCGGCTGGCGGCCGAGCGGCGACGTCGCGGGCTTCCAGGCGGCACTGAACGGAGCGTTCCAGCTTCGCGAGGTGGAAGGTCACACCGAGTGGGCCTGGCAGCAGCGCGGATACTCCGTGCAGGCGGACATGGGCGCGCTGACCGGCGCCCAGGCGAGCATCTACGCGCGGGCCAAGAGCGCCCTCGACCAGATACTGCCGCTGCTGGCCGGTTTGACGCCCCTCAACCCTGCGCTGTTCCCGCCCCAGGACCTCGAGGCGATACGGACCGTCGTCACCGCCGAGCTTCAGGATCTCGTGAGCGAGCTCGCGCTGCCGGGCGGTCCCCGGATCCAGCGGGTGGACCAGTTCTTCCAACTGCTGACGGGCGAAAGGGCCGGGGCGCGAAACCTGAATCCGGATGTGGTGCAGGGTAACCTGGGCACCCTGCGGGACCGGTTCGGCCTGACCGTCGACGAGATCGACACTGTCGACGAGGAACGCATCGTCACCAACTTCCGCATCGTCGTCGAACAGGTGCTGTCGCTCCAGGCGAGCTGGAGCAGGGACCGCGGCCTGCTCACCCCCCTGGACCCGAGGGCCTCCTTCGGGACGGTTCTGATCTGGCTGTCCCGCAGCCTGGAGGCAGTCTGCGAGTCGGTCGCCGATCTCACCTTCGCCCTGGACTCGGTGTTCGTGGACGCGGCGCAGCGGCAGGTAATCGAGCTGAATTTCCCCAGCGAAAAGACGCTGCTGCTGTCCGACCTGCTCGACTGGGTGGAGCGGGCCACCCGGGACGAGGGCCCGCGCATCATCCAGGACGCCGGGAAGGATGGGGTGTTCGCCTTTGCGCCGGTGCTGCGCAAGCTCCGTGACCTGGTCCGGGCGACCCGGCACGCCGCCCGCCATGATTCCGGGCTGCCGCATGGCATGCGGACCCCCCGCGTGGACCGCGCCCTGCAGGTGCTCGTCGCCCAGCTCAACGAGGCGACGCAACTGGCCGGCGCGGTGCGGAGCGACGCGCCGCCAGTGATCGAGAAGGCGGCGGTCTTCCTTCCCGACACCGACACAGAGGTGTCGCTCGCGGACCTGCCAGGGAAGCCGGCGTCGATCACGGTTAAGATCCACGGCGCCAACTTCCGGCAGCGTGCCTCGGCGGTCCTGATCGCCCAGGACCGGGAAGACCTTCCCGAGCTTCACACATGGAGCATCCAGGTGGGCCCGAATCTCATCACGACGACCTTCCGCAACCCCGCGACGGTGCAGCACAGCGCCGGGGTGACCTGGCTGGTGGCGGTCACCAACGAGGACGGAACGCACAGCAACCAGTTCCCGATCTGACCCGCGAAAGAGTTCCCGATCTGACCCGCGAAAGTCAGCTTCCTGACGGAGGAGATCCACGATGGCGACGGAACAGGAATACCAGGCGTTCCTCGACCGGGTCGCGGCACTGGAGGAGACGGTCGCGGACCGCCTGTCGTCGCGGCTGGTGTCCGACCCGCAACTGGCAGACGTCCTGGTCAAGCAGATCGACGACCTGCTGCAAAAGGCCGTGGACGCGGACATGGCGATACCGCCGCCGCCGGACAAGGGGCTCGCGCAACTGGTCGGCGTCGGCCCGGAAGCCTCCGACGCCCTGGGCAAGACCAGGATCCCCCAGGCCATCACGCCCGTACGACGAGACCGTTTCGTCCGAGCGCCTGGTGGCCATGGGCGACCTGTACTACATCTACCAGCACGAGAAGATCGGCGTTTTCCGGGCCGTGCGCAAGCTGCAGGAACTGTTCCGTGCGGGCGCGGTGTACCTGTCCAGCGGTTCCGGCGCCTACGCGCTGTACCAGTTCGACCGGCGCGAGGTGCTGCGCTACACCGGACGGGACCGGCTGGCCGCCTACCGGCGCGCTTTCGGCTACGGACGCACGCCGGTGCCGAGCGGATCGCGCGCGAACAGCGACTTCCACCCGCTGTTCGGCCATTTCGCCAACCAGGTGGCGCTGTTCTGGCGGGACAAGCGGATCTCCGACGTGATGCGGGAGCGCGCCTACGACCCCAGCTTCGGCAGCATCGCCGTGGTCCGCCGGGCCGGCCTGGACCTGCGGAACAACCTGAAGTTCACCTCGTACGGCCACGTCAACGTGCTCCGCGTCGAGGTCATGCAGTTGCTGGATGAGGCGTACCGCATCCTGGGGTCCGACGACATCAAGCGGATCTTCGGCGCCGACACCGCATGGGACGTCATCGAAATCATCCTCGCCCAGTACTTCGGCGAGCGCCTGGTCACCTCGCCACGGCAGCGGATGGCGATCGCGGGCCGCGAACTGTTCCGCTGGCTTGCCCAGCCACACGTGCTGCAGACGCAGCGGACGCAGTTCGAGACGCTGCTCCTGGAGATCGCCGAGTACGCCGAGGAGTGGCTCACCAGCGCTCAGTCGATGGGGGTCGCGGTCCGCCAGGAGGATCGCCGCGTCATGCCGTGGGACAGGTCCAACCTGCCCGTCGGCGGCGGCGAGCGGGTCGCCCGGCCGCCGCTGCCGCGCAGGCCGCTGCCGCCGGTCGCGCGCACCGGCGGCACACGGGGCAGGGCTCCGGCCGCGCGGGGCAGGGTCCCGGCGGCGAACGGCACCCGGCCGTGACGAAGATGGCATCGCCCCCCGGCTGACCGGTGCCGGTCCCGGCCGCCATGGATGAGGTCACCGCTGCCCTCCGGTACGCGCAGTCCCGCCGGGCATCGACCCTGCGACGTCTCCTCACCCTGCTGCGCTTCCCGACGGTGAGCGCCGAGCCCCGGCATTCCCCGGATATGAGCGCGTGTGCGGCCTGGCTGGCCCGCGGCCTGCGCCGCATCGGGCTCACCGACGTCCAGGTCTGGCGCGGTCAGGTGGCCCCGGTGGTCACCGCCGCCTGGAATGGCGCGCGAGGAGGGCCCACCGTCCTGGTCTATGGCCACTACGACGTCCAGCCGGTAGCGCCGCTGACGGCCTGGGCCACCGATCCGTTCCGGCCGGTACGGAATGGCCCGCATCTGTACGCCCGCGGCGCTAGCGACGACAAGGGCCAGTTCATGGCCCACCTCGCGGCCATCGAGGCGTGGCTTGCCACCTCGGCGCGGCTGCCGGTGAACCTGCGGCTTGTTCTGGACGGCGAGGAGGAGATCGGCAGCCCGACCCTGGTGGCGGCGGTAGCCGCCGGGTGGCGCCCGCTGGCCGCCGACGTTGCGCTGGTATCCGACACGTGGATGCTCGCGCCCGGCGCCCCGGTGCTGATCACCGGGCTCCGCGGGATGCTGGGAACGAGCCTCGAAGTTTCCGGGCCGCGGCGGGATCTGCACGCGGGGGCGTTCGGCGGGGCTGTCACCAATCCAGCGGAGGTGCTGGCCGCCCTGGTCGCGAGCCTGCACGACAAGGCCGGGCGGGTCTCGCGTCGCAGGTTTCTACGACCAGGTGCGCCCCATGGCCGAGAAGGAACGGCAGCACCTGGCCCGGGCGGGCCCGCCGGATTCGGCGATGCTCGCCCCGGCGGGCGCGGCGCTCGGCCACGGCGAGCCTGGGTTCTCGGCGTTCGAGCGCGTCACCCGGCGGCCCGCCGTGGTGGTCACCGACCTGTGCACGTCAGGCGAGGGCCGCACGGTGATTCCCGCGAGGGCCACCGCCGACCTCAACGTCCGGCTGGCGGCTGGCCAGGAGCCCGGAAAGATCGCTGAACTACTGCGGCGGCATGTTCGGGCACGAATACCGCCCGGGATGCACGGCAGGCTGCGCATCAGGAGCGGTTGCCCTGCCTACACCCTGGATCCGCGTGCCCCGGTGCTGCGCGCGGTCCGGTCGGCTTGCCGCAACGTGTTCGGCCAGGAGCCCGCGATGCTGCCATCGGGTGGTTCCATCCCGTTCGTCAGCACCCTCGCGGCGGCCCGTTCGATCGACGTCGCGCTGCTGGGGTTCGGCCTGCCCGACGATGCGATCCATGCGCCAAACGAGCGCCTGTACCTGCCGAACCTGTTCCGCGGAACGGATGCGTGCATCGAGCTTTACCGGCAACTGGGCAACGGATAGCTCCGGCAGCCCGGCCAGCCGGCCAGGCCGCACCGGGTGATCTGCGCTGGCGACCGGTCGCGCGCCGTGCAAGGCTGGCGGGTATGGGAATCGTGTCGCCTGGGTTCACCGGCCGCAGACGGCCCGGCGCAGAGAAGCTTCCACCGGGGCAGTACCTGGTCACCGACTTCCCGGTGCTTTCTGCGGGGCCGACACCCCGGGTGGACCTGGCCAAGTGGGAGTTTCGCGTCACCACAGAGACCGGGCGGGTTCACGCCTGGGACTGGGCCGCATTCCGCGCGCTGCCGAGCGAGCAGATCACCGTCGATCTGCACTGCGTGACCAAGTGGTCCAAGCTCCGGACACCGTGGCGGGGCGTGTCGGTGGACACGCTGCTGGCCGGGGTGCAGACCAGTGCCGGATTCGCGCTCGCACGTTCTTACGGCGGCTACACGACCAACCTGCCGGTGCAGGATCTGCTCGGGGACCAGGCCTGGATCGCCTTCGAATATGACGGCAAGGCGCTCGCGGCTGAACACGGCGGTCCCGCCAGGCTCCTGGTGCCGCACCTGTACCTGTGGAAATCGGCCAAGTGGGTAACGGGCATTGACCTGCTGACCAAGGACGAACCCGGGTTCTGGGAGACCCTCGGCTATCACAACTACGGAGACCCATGGCAGGAGCAGCGGTACTGGGGCGACTGACCTGGCGGGCCAGCACCGTCGCCTCGGTCCGCGACGAGACGGCCACCGCCCGCACGATCGCCCTGAAGATCCCTGGATGGCCCGGCCACCGAGCCGGCCAGCACGTGGATGTGCGGCTGACCGCCGAGGACGGCTACTCGGCCCAGCGGTCCTACTCGATCGCCTCGGCACCAGACGGTGACCAGGTCGAACTCACCGTGCAACGGCTGGCCGACGGCGAGGTGTCCCCCTACCTCGCGGACGTGCTTGCCGCCGGTGACCTGCTGGAACTGCGCGGGCCGATCGGCGGGTGGTTCGTCTGGGAGCCCGCCCCCGCGCCGGTCCTGCTGGTGGCGGGCGGCAGCGGCGTGGTGCCGCTGATGGCGATGATCCGCGCCCGCGCGGCCACGGGGACCCATTCACCGTTCCGGCTGGTGTATTCGGTCCGCGGTCCCGATGACGCCCTCTACGCGGCCGAATTGGCAGAACGGCAGCGCGCGGACGATGGGCTCCACGTCGCTTATGTGTATA